>NZ_PAQR01000010.1 GCF_002709775.1 Thalassospira sp. | reverse complement strand
GCGGGTTACTTCCTTGGCGGGAAGACCGGCACCTCGGAAAAACTCGTGAACGGGCGCTACGTCAAGAACGCCCGCATGTCGACCTTTGTCGCCGCCTTCCCGATGCAGGACCCGAAATACGTGGTTCTGGTGACGTTGGACGAGCCCAAAGGCACCAAAGAAACTTATGGATTTGCCACAGCAGGTTGGGTGTCCGCCCCTGCCGTTGGCAAGGTTGTGACACGTATTGCTCCCCTTTTGGGCATTGAACCGGCGAATGCGAAGGCGCCGGAAATAGAGCAAGCGTTGCAGATTGAACTTCGCAAGGGGGAGCGCAAACTTGCGTCTTTCTGAGCTCATGGCAGGTGATCAGGCGGCATTGAAACATGCCGAAGGACAGGACCCGGATATCACGGGCCTGACAGCAGACTCACGCACTGTGAAGGATGGCTATATGTTTGCCGCCCTGTCCGGTGCACGAGATGACGGGTCCAAGTATATCGCCGATGCGATCAAGCTTGGTGCCGCCGCCATCCTGGCAAAGGACGGCACGCCAAGACCGGCAGCCCCCACGGTTCCGCTAATCCCGGTGGAAAACCCGCGCAAACGTTATGCCCAGCTGGCAGCCCGTTTTTACGGTCAGCAACCGGCAAATATTGCGGCGATTACCGGCACGAACGGCAAAACATCAACCGCAATCTTTACCGAACAGCTCTGGACGATCTTGGGCAATATGTCGGGATCGATCGGAACCCTTGGCATTCGCGCAGCGGGGGCGAAAATCCCAGGCTCGCTCACCACGCCGGACCCGGTCGCGCTTCATCAAAGCCTTGATGAGATGTGTGGCATCGGTGTCACCCATGTCGCGATGGAAGCAAGCTCGCACGGGCTTGACCAATACCGCCTTGATGGCGTGAAGGTCACGGTAGCCGCCTTTACCAACCTGTCGCGTGATCATCTTGATTATCACGGCACGTTCGAAAAATACTTTGCTGCCAAGGCCCGCCTGTTCTCGGACCTTCTGGTCGCAGACGGTACGGCGGTGCTTAATGCCGATGTCGAACAGTTCGGCCTTCTGAAAGAACTTTGCGCCAAGCGCGGTATCAATGTGATGTCCTATGGCCAGAATGCCGATGACATCAAACTGATCAAGGCAACCCCTGACAGCACCGGCACCCAGATCCGCCTTGCCGTGAACAAGGGCGAATACAACATCCACCTGCCGCTGATGGGCAGCTTCCAGGTGATGAATGCACTGGCCGCCCTTTCCATCGTGGTCGCATCGGGTGCGAACCTAGATCAGGCAGTCCTTGCGCTTGAAAAGCTTGAAGGGGTGCGCGGTCGTCTTGAGCTGGTTGGCAAAACCAGCTTTGGCGCACCGGTCTTTGTTGATTATGCCCATACGCCAGATGCGCTTGAAACCGTGATCAAGGCCGTCCGTCCGCATTGCAAAGGCCGCCTTGTTTGTGTATTCGGGGCCGGTGGAGACCGTGACGTCGGCAAACGCCCCTTGATGGGACAGGTTGCCCACGACTTTGCCGATATTGCCATCATCACCGATGACAATCCGCGTAGCGAAGATCCCGCCACCATTCGTGCCGCGATCAAGGAAAAGTGCGAAGGTGCCGTCGAGATCGGTGATCGCGCCGAAGCGATCAAACGGGGCATTGGCATTCTTCAGCGCAACGACGTCCTTATTATCGCCGGAAAAGGCCATGAAAGAGGCCAGATTGTCGGTGATAAGGTCCTTCCATTCGATGATGCATCCGTTGCCCGCAGCATTCTTGCAGGTGGCAACTGACCTTAATTCCCGTTACGGCGCTTTGGCCGTGATGGTCTGAGCGAAAAGAAAGTGACGTTATGACGAAGGCTGTTTTATGGACCGCACAGGATGCCGCGACCGCAACCGGTGGCAAAACCACAGGGGACTGGACGGTAACCGGCATCTCGATTGACAGCCGCAAAGTCAGCGAAGGCGATCTTTTCATCGCACTTAAAGGCCCGAATTTCGACGGCCACAAATTTGCCCAGGCCGCCCTTGATGCCGGTGCCCATGCCGTCATGGTTTCCGATGCCAACGGCATTACCGATACCGACAAGGTTCTTCTGGTCGATGACACCATGGCTGCCCTTGAGCGCCTTGGCATCGCCGGTCGTGCGCGCAGCAAAGCCAAAATCGTTGCCATTACCGGCAGTGTCGGCAAGACCGGCACCAAGGAAGCGCTGAAATACGTACTGTCCGAGCAGGGCAAAACCCACGCCAGCCCGGCCAGCTTCAATAACCATTGGGGTGTGCCGATCACCCTGGCGACCCTGCCGGCTGATGCCGAATACGGCGTCTTTGAAATCGGCATGAACCATCCGGGTGAAATCAGCACGCTTGTCAAAATGGTCAAGCCGTCTGTGGCGCTGATTACCACTGTGGTCGGCGCCCACACCGAATTCTTCAAGGACGAAGCCGAAATCGCCATGGCCAAGGCCGAGATTTTCGAAGGCCTTGAGAGCGACGGTACCGTCATCCTGAACCGTGACAACCTGCATTACTTTGCCCTTGCACGGCGTGCCAAGGAACTGGGCCTGAGTAACATCAAATGCTTTGGCACGGACGCGGTATCCAACTATCGCCTGTTTGAGGCCAACATTGTCACCGATGGCAGTGCGGTCCGTGCCCGTGTTGGTGGTCAGGATCTGGAATATTTCATTGGTTGCCCGGGCGAACACTGGGTTCTGAACTCGCTTGCCGTTCTGGGTTGTGTCGATGCGATTGGTGCTGACCTTCTTAAGGCGTCCAAGGATCTGGCCGATGTCCCCCCGCCTGCCGGTCGCGGTCAGACACTTACTGTCAAGCTGCCGTCCGGTGATGGCACCTTTACCCTGATTGATGACGCCTATAACGCCAACCCGACCTCGATGATGGCCGGGATCAAGGTTTTGTCACAGACCAAACCGGGCGACGGCGGACGCAAGATTGCGGTTCTGGGTGAGATGCGCGAACTCGGCGATATTGCAGCCAAGATGCATGCCGATCTGCATCATCCACTGACCTCGCTTGAAATTGATCGGGTATATTCGGTTGGGCCACTGATGGCCGAACTCGACAAAACCCTGCCTTCCGAACGCAATGCCGGCCACTTCGAGGTTGCCGAAGACGCGATTGAGCCGATCAAGGCCGATTTGCGCGATGGCGACGTTGTTTTGATCAAAGGATCGCTTGGCATTTACGTTTCGAAAATTGTATCGGCCTTAAAATCCTGTGGCGTGGTGGAATAATCCACAACCGCATCAGAAGAGGGTCAGTGCTGACTCTCAGCCTCAAAAGGAACGACCAGAGCAATGCTCTATAATCTGCTTTATCAATTTGCTGATCAGATGCCGGTACTGAACCTGTTTCGGTATATCACCTTCCGCACGGGCGGTGCGATCATCACGTCGCTTGTCCTTGCCTTTGTGATAGGCCCACACCTGATCAACTGGTTGCGTTCCAAACAAAGCGAAGGCCAACCGATCCGTGAAGACGGTCCGGAAAGCCACCTTTTGACCAAAAAAGGCACGCCAACCATGGGCGGGCTTTTGCTGTTGCTGTCAACATCAATTGCCACCTTGCTTTGGGCTGATCTGACCAACCCTTACGTCTGGGCGGTTTTGCTGGTCACCATCGGCTATGGCTTCCTTGGTTTCCTTGATGACTTCCTGAAAGTTTCCAAGCGCAACACCAAAGGCCTTCCGGGTAAACTCAAGCTGCTTGGGCAGTTTTCGATCGCAGCCCTTGCCGCCTGGTGGATTTCGTACAACACCGCCGATCCGCTTTCGACTGCGCTGGCCTTCCCGTTCTTCAAGAATTTCCTGCTTGATCTCGGCTGGTTCTTTGTGCCGTTTGCCATGTTCGTCATGGTCGGGGCTTCGAACTCGGTCAACCTGACCGATGGGCTTGATGGTCTGGCGATTGTTCCGGTGATGATTGCAGCCGCAAGCTTTGCACTGATTACCTATCTGATCGGTAACGTGCAGTTCGCCGAATATCTGCAGGTTCACTACGTTGCCGGTTCTGGCGAGTTGACCATTTTCCTTGGCGCACTGGTCGGTGCCGGCCTTGGCTTCCTTTGGTACAACGCCCCGCCGGCCATGGTGTTCATGGGTGATACCGGGTCGCTTGCCCTTGGCGGTGCGCTTGGTGCGGTATCCGTTGTTACCAAACACGAACTGGTTCTGGCGATCATTGGCGGTTTGTTTGTTCTCGAAACCCTGTCTGTGATCATTCAGGTCGGATCCTTCAAACTGACCGGCAAACGCGTGTTCCGCATGGCTCCGCTGCATCATCATTTCGAGAAAAAAGGCTGGCAAGAACCGACCATCGTTATCCGGTTCTGGATCATTGCCGTCATCCTCGCACTGGTTGGTCTTGCGACCCTGAAACTTCGTTAAGGACACCCCATCGTGATTGATCTTTCGCATCTGCGCGGCAAAACCATCGCGGTTCTGGGTCTGGGAAAATCCGGACTTGCCAGTGTGAAAGCATTGATCAATGCAGGTGCCATTGTCTGGGCATGGGATGACAGCGCGGCATCACGCGAACAGCTTGAACCGCTGGGCCTTGCCCCGATCAATCTGGCGGAATGCGACTGGTCCGAGCCCGACATGCTGGTCATCAGCCCGGGCATCCCGTCCACCTTCCCGACCCCGCATCCGGCGGCTGAAAAGGCACGCCGTGCGGGCAAACCGATCATTTGCGATGTTGAGCTGCTGTGCACGGCACAGCCAGATGTGCCAACCCTTGCCATCACCGGCACCAATGGCAAATCAACCACCACCGCGCTGACAGCTCATATTATCGACCAGGCCGGGATCAAAACACAGGCGGGGGGCAACCTTGGCAATGCCGCCCTCGGGCTTGAGCCTTCCACCACGGATGATTGCCTTGTTCTTGAGTTGTCCTCCTACCAGCTTGAGCTGCTTGAACATGCGGCCTTTGACGCCTGTGCGCTTTTGAACATCACCCCGGATCATCTTGATCGCCATGGCGGGCTGGATGGCTATATCGGCGCTAAGCACCTGATCTTTGCCCGCTCCAAGGGGCCGAAATGGGCGATTATTTCTGTTGATGACGAACCCTGCGCCAAAATGGCGGTTGAACTCGCCCGTGAAGGTGGTCGCCATATCATCGAGGTTTCAGTCAAGCAGCCGGTCGATCATGGCATCTATGTCGATGCCGATGGCTGGTTGATTGACGATATGAGTGGGGCGCAAACCCGAATCCTCGATCTTGCGACCGTCACCCACATGCCCGGCCGTCATAACTGGCAAAACATTGCCTTCGCCTATGGGCTATGTCGTGCGCGGGGTGTCGACGCCACCCGGATCATTGATGGCATCATGTCCTTCCCGGGACTGGCCCACCGTCAGGAATTACTCGGCACCATTGACGGTGTTGTGTTCGTCAATGACAGCAAGGCCACCAATGCCGAGGCATCGGCAAAGGCGCTGTCAGCCTATCGAAACATCTACTGGATTGCTGGCGGCAAACCAAAGGAAGGCGGGATCGAGGGATTGCAGGAATTCTATCCCCACATCAAGAAAGCCTATCTGATTGGCGCTGCGACCAACGAATTTTCCGAGACCCTTGGCAATGACCTGCCGTGGGCGAAATGCGAAACGCTTGATGTCGCGACCAAGGCCGCCTTTGCGGATGCCAAGGCAAGTGGTGATGACAAACCGGTGGTGATGCTCACCCCGGCCTGCGCGTCGTTTGATCAGTTCAAAAGCTTTGAAACGCGCGGCGATGCATTCCGCGATCTTTATACCGCCTTGGCAAAAGGTGATCTGACCGGGAAGGAAAGTGCATGAAGTCCCTTTTTGGTCATAACACCCATATCGCCTTTTCGCGTGCCGATACCTCGGTTCTGGGGATTTGGTGGTGGACGGTTGATCGCTGGTTGCTGGCTGCCATCATTCTTCTGATGGGGATTGGTGCACTTCTGGTGATGTCGGCAAGCCCGCCGGTTGCCGATCGCATCAATGTCGACAGCTTCCACTTTGTTACACGCCAGTTTGTCTTCCTGGGCATGGCGACGATTTGCATGTTTGGCATTTCACTGCTGCCGGTGAAATGGATCAGGCGGCTGGCGTCCTTCATGTTTCTGGGCGTGATCTTCTTGCTGATCATTACCCCATTCATCGGATCAGACATCAAGGGCGCTGTCCGCTGGATCAACATTGCCGGGATTAACCTGCAGCCTTCGGAATTCCTGAAACCCGCATTCGCGGTTGTGATCGCCTGGATGTTTGCCGAAGGGCGGCTGAACCCGAACTTCCCGGGCTATATCGTTTCAAGCCTGATTTTGGCGGTTTGTATCTTCCTTTTGATGATCCAGCCGGACTTTGGCCAGACCGTTGTGATCACCTCGATCTGGTCGGTGCAGATCTTTCTTGCAGGTCTTCCGATCATTCTGGTTTTTTGCCTTGGGCTTGGCGCAGTTGGACTGGCAGTGACCGCCTATCTGATCCTGCCGCACGTTCAGTCGCGTGTGGACCGCTTCCTCGATCCGGCATCGGGTGACAGCTATCAGATCGAACGATCCATGGAAGCCTTCATGAGTGGCGGCATCATGGGCCGTGGTCCGGGTGAAGGCTGGGTGAAGAACTCCATCCCGGATGCCCATTCGGACTTTATCTTTGCCGTTGCGGGCGAGGAATTCGGCCTTCTGTTCTGCGTACTGGTGGTTGGTGTCTTTACCTTCATCATCATGCGCGGTCTGTCGCGCCTGATGGGGGAACGCAATCTGTTTGTTGTTCTGGCTGTCACCGGCATTCTGGTTCAGTTCGGATTGCAAGCCGTGATCAACATGGCATCCACCCTGCAACTGGTCCCGCCAAAGGGCATGACATTGCCGTTCGTATCCTACGGTGGTTCGGCCACGATTGGTATTGCGATCGGGATGGGATTTGTCCTGGCGCTGACGCGTAAACGCCCCGGCGAATAGCCAACATCGCACCTTAAAAACTTTCTGCATCAAAACGACAAAATCGAGCCTTATTCAGGGTCCGGTTTGAAGGGATATTAACCTTTGTCGGGTTCTGATGGGGGTAACTGTCGGGGACCTTCCCTGCACCGCCGTCGTTTTACATGTGGACAAGATGACTGACTTCGCAAATCCAGAACTTTCTGCCGCCAAGACACCGCTGGCAGGTCAGGTGATCGCCGTAACATCCGGCGGCACCGGCGGGCATATGTTCCCGGCTGTTGCCTTATCCAAATCATTGGTCCGCCGCGGCGCGCAGGTTCTGTTTTTCACCGATGCCCGAGCTGCACGCTATACCGAAGGCGTTGAAGGCGTTGAAACCGTCATCCTTCCGGCAGGCGGCATTGCCGGCAAAGGTATCAAGGGGCGCCTGATTGGGGCTGCCCGCCTTGGCCTTGGCACGCTCAAGGCCAGAAGCCGCATAAAAAAGGTCAAACCGGCAGCAGTTATCGGCTTTGGGGGTTATGCCTCCATTCCCGCGACGATGTCTGCCAAGTGGCTTGGCATTCGCTATGCCATTCATGAACAAAATGCAGTTCTTGGTCGCGCCAACCGTCTGGTTGCCAGTGACGCACAGCGCATTGCGACATCCTTTGCCAAGGTCACGATGATAGCACCAGGTGACGAAGCCAAAGTGATCTGGACAGGCAACCCGGTGCGCGCAGAAGTCGCCGCCCTTGCATCAAGCGAATATGACGCACCGACAAGTGATGGACCGGTTCGCCTTCTGATTACCGGTGGGTCGCAAGGGGCACGTATCCTGTCCGAAGTTTTGCCAACAGCCCTGGTCAACCTGCCCGAAGACCTCCGCAAACGTCTGGTCGTGACTCAGCAGGCGCGTGAAGAAGACATCGATGCCGTGCGTAAGACCTATGCCGGATCGCAGATCGACGTGACGCTGGCATCCTTCATTGACGACATCCCGGAACGCTTGCGCGATTGCCATCTGGTGATTGCCCGTTCGGGTGCATCGACCGTTGCCGAGTTGACCGCTGCCGGACGTCCGGGCTTTCTGGTGCCATTGCCCCATGCCATTGATGATCATCAGCGCTATAACGCCCAGCAGATCGAAGATTCAGGCGGTGCATGGTTGATGCCACAGGATCGCTTTAGTAGTGAGGCCGTGACAGATCGTTTGGCAAAACTTTTGACCAACCCGGCTGCACTGACGCGTGCGGCCAAGGCCGCCAAAAGCAGTGGCCGCGCCAACGCCGCAGAGCGTTTGGCTGACATGGTGCTTGATATGCTGGGCCTGAACCCGGCGGGAAGCCCGGATACAAAGAACATAAGCAAAGACCGAGGAGACACTCAATGAACCCCCTGCCGCTCAACATCGGCACCATCCACTTTGTCGGTATTGGTGGCATCGGCATGTCCGGTATTGCCGAAATCCTCAATAACCTCGGTTATTCAGTGCAGGGATCGGACATTTCCGACAATGCCAATGTGCAGCGCCTGCGCGCCCTTGGTATCAAGGTCTTTGTCGGCCACAAGGCGGAAAATGTCGAAGACGCCAAGGTCGTTGTCATCTCCACCGCCGTTAAGCCCAACAACCCCGAAGTCATTGCCGCGCGCGCATCCATGATCCCGGTCGTGCGCCGTGCTGAAATGCTGGCTGAGCTGATGCGCCTTAAGGCTGCAATCGCGATTGGCGGCACGCATGGCAAAACCACAACCACCTCGCTGGTTGCGACCATGCTTGATGCTGCCGGACTGGATCCGACCGTGATCAATGGCGGGATCATTAATTCATACGGTACCAATGCGCGCCTTGGCGAAGGTGACTGGATGGTGGTTGAGGCCGACGAGTCTGATGGCACCTTTGTCAAAGTGCCCTCGACGATCTCGGTCGTAACCAACATTGATCCCGAACATCTTGATCACTGGAAAGACTTTGATCAGCTGCGCGAAGCCTTCAAAAACTTCGTTCAGAACATCCCGTTTTATGGTTTTGCCGTTCTGTGCATCGACCATCCCGAAGTTCAGGCCCTGATTGGTCGTGTGACGGATCGTCGTATTTTCACATTCGGCTTCTCGCCGCAGGCTGATGTGCGCGCCGTTAATGTGCGCACCAATATCGGCGACAGTGTCTTTGACGTCGTCATCCGCGAACGGGTTGATAGCGAAGAACGCGTGATCAAGGATGTTCGTCTGCCGATGGTCGGCGATCACAACGTTTCGAACTCGCTGGCGGCGATTACCGTCGCGCTGGAACTTGGTATCCCGGACGAGAAAATCGTTTCTGCCTTTGATGGCTTTACCGGTGTCAAACGCCGCTTCACCAAAACCGGCGAAGTCGATGGCGTGACCATCATTGACGATTACGGCCATCACCCGGTTGAAATCAAGGCGGTGCTGAAAGCTGCCCGTCAGGCAACCCAGAACAACGTTATTGCTGTGGTGCAGCCGCATCGCTATTCGCGCCTGCATGACCTGTTTGAAGATTTCTGCACCTGCTTTAACGATGCCGACAGCGTGATTGTTGCCGATGTTTATGAAGCTGGCGAAAGCCCGATTGAGGGTGCCTCGCGTGATGCCCTTGTCGAGGGTCTGCGCAACCGTGGCCATCGCCATGTCAGCGCACTTGAAGGTCCGGAAAAACTGGCCGAAGTCATCAAGGCTGAAGCCAAACCGGGCGATCTCGTCGTTTGCCTGGGGGCTGGTTCGATCAGTGCCTGGGCCAATGCCCTGCCCGCCCAACTTGAAGCGATCAAGAACTGAAACAGATATGAGCACGCCGGAACACCATACGCCCCTGATTGACCGCCTGCCCAAGGTGCGTGGCAAGCTGCGTGAAGGCGCGCAACTTGCCAAGGTCACCTGGTTTCAGGTCGGCGGCCCGGCAGACGTGATGTTTCGCCCGGCTGATGAAGCCGATCTTGCCGACTTCCTGAAAAGCAAGCCGGAAGACATGCCCGTCACCGTCATCGGGGTCGGCTCAAACCTTCTGGTGCGTGATGGCGGCATTCGCGGCGTTGTGATCCGCCTTGGCCGCCCGTTTACCGATGTGGTGGTCAAAGATGGTGCCCTTCATGCCGGTGCAGGGGCGCTCGACCTAAATGTTGCGCAAACTGCACAGATGAACGGTATTGCCGGCCTCGAATTTCTGTCAGGGATCCCCGGCACCATTGGCGGCGCATTGCGCATGAATGCCGGCGCTTATGGCACCGAGATCAAGGATGTCCTGGTTTCTGCCACCGCAATTGATGGCAGCGGTAACATCCATACCGTCACGCCAGACGAAATGAATATGACCTATCGCCACTGCGGGCTTCCCGAAGACTGGATATTCACATCCGCAATCTTGCGCGCATCGTCGGGTGACCCCGAAGATATCGCCAAACGCATGGATGAAATCCAAAAGGCACGCGCGGAATCGCAACCGATCAAGTCACGCACTGGCGGGTCGACATTTGCCAATCCGGTGCCGGACCGTGCCTGGGAAGTCATTGATGCCGCCGGGTGTCGTGGCCTCAAAATCGGCGGCGCACAGATGTCGGAGCAACATTGCAACTTCATGATCAATACCGGCGATGCCACCGCCCTTGATCTTGAGCAGCTTGGCGATGAAGTCCGAAAACGGGTCAAAGAACATAGCGGCGTTGAGCTGCGCTGGGAAATCCGGCGCATTGGCGAACGCCTTGGCCACTCGATCATAGGAAAAGACGCATGAGCAAACATGTCGCTGTCATTCTGGGCGGTTGGTCAGCAGAACGGGAAGTTTCCCTGTCATCCGGGCGCGAATGCGCCAAGGCACTGCGCGAAAAGGGCTATGAGGTCACAGAGGTCGATGCGACGCGCGATATCGCAAGCCAGCTTGGCGCAATTGATCCCAAGCCCGATGTGATCTTTAACGCCCTGCATGGACGCTGGGGCGAAGATGGCGCGGTTCAGGGGCTGCTTGAAATCATGAACATCCCCTATACCCATTCGGGTGTTCGGGCATCGGCCATTGCCATGGACAAGATGTCAGCCAAGGCGATGTTTGCCGAATATGAAATTCCCTGCGCACGCCATGTCTGGGTGACGCGCGAAGACATTGCATCGGGCAAGGCATTGCCTCCGCCCTATGTTCTTAAACCCAATAACGAGGGATCCTCTGTCGGGGTTGAAATCATCCTGACGGTCGAGGAAGAACAAAACATGCTGGCCCGCAGCTGGGATCACGGCGAAGGCGTCATGCAGGAAGAATTCATTCCCGGCCGCGAAATGACCGTGGCGGTCAAGGATGGCAAGGCGATGGAAGTCATCGAAATCCTGACCGGCAATCATGCCTTCTATGATTTTGAATCCAAATACGCTCAGGGCGGATCGGAACATATCGTTCCGGCCGACATCGAAGGCGATTTGCGCGACCGCCTGCAGCGCCATGCCGAAGAAGCCTATAAGGCGCTTGGCTGCCGTGGTGTGGCGCGTGCCGATTTCCGCTATGACCCGGAACAGGACCGTCTGGCAATCCTTGAAATCAATACGCAGCCGGGCATGACGCCGACATCACTTGTCCCGGATGCAGCACGTCATGACGGGCTTAGCTTTGCCGATATCGTTGCGTGGATGGTGGAGGACGCCTCATGCGAACGCTAGAGGAACAGGCCCGCGAACGGCGCGAGAAGCTTGATAAACAGCATGGCGTCGCATCCAACGTTAAAAAGATCGCCCGCGTCATGTGGTGGAGCGGCTTTATTGGCGCCATTACCATCATTCCAGCCGCCCTTCTATATACCGGCAAGGCTGACAAATGGCTTGATATGGCTGAACAGGAAAGTGTTCGCCTGTCCGCCGAATTTGGCATGACGGTCAAGAATATCGAAGTCTCGGGCCGCGAAAAGACCGATACCAACGCCCTTCTTGCCGCCATTGGTCAGAAACCGGGCACGCCGATCATTACCTTTGATGTCGATGCCGCGCGTGAGCGGGTCGAAGAACTTTCATGGGTACGCAGCGCAACGGTCGAACGCCAATTGCCCGATACCCTGATTGTCTCGGTCGTAGAACGTAAACCGCTTGCCCTTTGGCAAACCGAAGGCCGCGATCATGTCCTGATCGATGGCGATGGTGAGCAGCTTCAGAACTATGAACTAGGTGATTATCTTGATCTGCCGGTTCTGGTCGGGGATGACGCACCCAAGGCCGCTGCAGAAATGCTGACCACCTTGCAGAGCATCCCGCATCTTTATGAACAAATCACCGGTGCCCAGCGCATCGGTCATCGCCGCTGGAACATCCAGCTTGTCAACGGCATGTTCATTCGCCTGCCCGAAGAAAACATGGGAAAGGCCTGGCAGCGCCTAGAATTGCTCGATCGTGAACATGGCATTCTTGATCGCGATGTTCTGATCGTTGATTTACGCCTGCCGGATCGGACGTTTGTCCGCCTGACACCCGGGGCTGCCGAACAAAGGCGCAACCCGCCAAAGAAGGAAGGCGCGGTCTGAATTGACCGCCCTTCTGCCTGCTTACCGACGGATCGCCAAAAAAGCGCCTTCGACGGTTCTTTTGAGACTGCCGATATTGTTTTTACACAGTTCTTGCGAACATTCGCATGAAAGATGCGTTATGCGATGGTCTGCCTTAACCAAATTGCAACCGCTTTTGGTCGAAAACAGGCTTAATAAGGTAGAGTTATAAAACTCCCGCCACATAACCGATAAAAATTCAGAGCATTCAATTGGCACGCGGCAAAACCAGATCAGGATTGATTGCGGCTTTGGACATTGGAACGTCCAAGGTCTGCTGTTTTATTGCGCGGCGTGAAAAGGACCAGCCGCCCAAGATCATCGGCATTGGTCACAACATGTCCAAGGGTCTGCAAAGCGGATCCATTTCCAATCTTGATGCAGCGCAGGAAGTCGTCCTTGCCGCGGTCAATGCTGCTGAAAAGATGGCAGGTCAAACCATCGAATCGGTCATTGTCAATCTGTCTGGCGGTCGCCCGGAATCGGAGACCCACACGGTTGAGCTGCCGCTTGGCTCCCGTCCGATCGGCAATCTCGAGATCCGAAAACTCAATGACCAGAAAGAAGCTCTTCTGCGTCAGGCAGGTGATGAGTTGATCCACACGGTGCCACTTGGCTTCCGCCTTGATGGTGCCAACACCATGAATGATCCGCGCGGCATGTATGGATCGACCCTTGGTCTTGATCTGCACTTTGTTCGCACCCAGACGGCGCCACTGCGCAATCTCGATACCCTGCTGGCACGCTGCCATCTGGCGATCGAGGAAACCGTGGTGACGCCACTGGCATCAGGCCTTGCCGCCCTGACACCCGATCAGCGCGATCTGGGCGCCACGGTGATCGACATGGGGGCCGGCACGACCAGTGTCGCAGTGTTCAACGCCGGTCAGGTAGTCTACACCACGTCTATCCCGGTTGGCGGCGCACATGTGACGCGCGATATTGCCTATGGGCTGAATACGTCGCTTAACCATGCCGAACGCATGAAAACCCTGCATGGCAGTGCGCTAACATCACCGTCTGATGATCAGGAAATCCTTGCGGTTCCGACCATTGGTGATGAAGACGAAAACAACTTCAATCATGTGCCGCGCTCGATGCTGATCAACATCATCAAGCCAAGGCTTGAAGAAACCTTCGAGTTGATTCGTGATCAGCTGGAAGAACACGGCCTGTCGCAGATTGGCGGCCGCAGCATCGTTCTGACCGGTGGTGCCAGCCAGCTTAACGCAATTGCCGATCTGGCCAGCCAGATGTTTGAACGACCGGCAACAATCGCCCTGCCGCATGGCGTTTCCGGCCTTGCCGAAGCCACCGCTGGCCCGGCCTTTTCGGCCTGTTCGGGCCTGCTTTTGCGCGCTGTTGCCCAACAGAATGACCCGCTGAGTGAAGCCATGGCGCAAATCCGTCAATCGGGTGGGCGTTGGGGTCGCCTGGGCGCCTGGTTCAAAGAGAACTTCTGATACGCAAACCGCGCGTACTTTTTTATCCATTTTTCTGAAAACTTTTGCCCGCATTAAGAAGGCAATAACTCTTTGCCCGCTAAAACGGACTCGGAGGTCTTTGTGCCCGAAGTATTTCTGGCACGCACAAGCAAAGGGAAGGCTTGTGTGATCTTTAAGCTCTAAAGCGCGGAGAGGAAGAGCAAACAATGAGTACAATCAGTTTTTCCGTTCCTGAAACGGAAGAAAACCTAAAACCGAAGATTACCGTTATCGGTGTCGGCGGTGCCGGTGGCAACGCCGTTAACAACATGATCGCATCCGAACTCGAAGGATGTGACTTCGTTGTTGCCAACACCGATTCTCAAGCCCTGACCCAGGCAAAAGCAACGCGTAAGATGCAGCTTGGCCGCAAGATCACCCAGGGGCTGGGTGCAGGCGCACGTCCTGATGCAGGCAGTGCCGCCGCAGAAGAATCCATTGAAGAAATTCAGGCACAGCTTGAAGGCAGCCACATGGTATTCATCACCGCCGGCATGGGCGGTGGTACGGGTACCGGTGCCGCCCCGGTCATCGCACGTGCCGCCAAAGAGGCCGGCATTCTGACCGTCGGTGTTGTTACCAAGCCGTTCCATTTCGAAGGCACGCGCCGTATGCGTACCGCCGAGCAGGGTATCGAGCAGCTTCAGCAGTATGTTGACACCCTGATCATCATTCCGAACCAGAACCTGTTCCGGGTTGCGAATGAAAAAACCACTTTCGCAGATGCCTTCCAGATGGCTGATGACGTTCTGCGTAACGGTGTGCGTTCGATTACCGACCTCATGATGGTTCCGGGTCTTGTGAACCTCGACTTTGCCGATATCCGCACTGTAATGAGCGAGATGGGCAAAGCCATGATGGGCACCGGCGAAGCATCGGGTGAAAAACGTGCACTTGAGGCTGCCGAAGCTGCAATAGCCAATCCGCTTCTTGAAGATGCTTCGATGAAGGGTGCCCGTGCGGTCCTCATCAACATCACCGGCGGCATGGACATGGCGCTTTACGAAGTTGACGAAGCCGCCAACCGTATCCGCGAGGAAGTTGCATCCGAAGCCAACATCATCTTCGGTTCGACCTTTGATCCGACCATCGAAGGCGCGCTGCGCGTTTCTGTTGTGGCAACCGGCATCGACGCCGAAGAAGTTCGCCGTCCGCAGCCGACCACCGTTTCCGTCGCACAGCCTGTGGCACCGAAACCGGCAGAACAGTCGGCAGCAGCCCCGTCCTTTGCACAGCATGGTGCGGGCAACGCAGCAGCTGAAAGCACCGGTGCTGGTGACTATGTCGGTGGTGGATCGGTTGATCACATTCCGGCCGATCGCTTTGCTGCCACCGGCAGCGCACAGCAACCGGAAATCAGCCATCAGGCCGAAGCACAGGAAACCGGTTCGATTGAAATCGGCCAGACGGTCCTCAAACCGAAACCGGTTCTGCGCGCTGACAAGCCGACTGAAAAAACCACCAGCAACGGCGACATGGCCTTCATTCCGCCGCGCGCTGTAACGCCGAGCCAGGCTGAGCATACTGCACATAGCCCGGATGTATTCGAAGCAGCCGATGCCCAGAATGCAACCTCGCCGCGTTCGGTTCTGAGCAGCCTGTTTGGCAAGAACAAAACCGCCAAGGAACCGCATCAGCATGCGGAACCGAAAGTCTCGCAGCCGCAGGCACCTGCCCCGCGTCAAACCGAGATGCCGCTTGGCGAAGACAGCGAACCTGTCATGAAGAAGGAGCCCGCTTCCCGGGGCAAGACGCAGGGTGCGTCTGATGACCTTCTTGAAATCCCGGCCTTCCTTCGTCGTCAGGCCAACTGACGACGGTCTCCGCGCGAAGATGGGGAAGGCACCAAGCCTTCCCCTTTTTTTTGGATGCACCAGATCATATGACGCTGCCAAAGCGCGATTGTGACAAGGGCCTCCGGCACGTGCGATTACAAATGGCGTAACCTGCCGAACAAAACCATGATTTCTTATTTAAATTCAAAGCACTATGAAGTTTACAAAGCGTAACAAAGAGTGATTTGAGTGATTGTTCGATCCTCAGTAGTGTTTCAAACTAACAAAGCAGGGGCCGATGAATTTGAAGACGGCTTTGAACATGCTTTGACCGTGATTGATGACAAACTGACTGACCTGATTTGGGGGTTCCTGTGAACAATATTGCCGATCTTGGTGCTGCCATCGCGCAGACAGGCCATTCCGGTGACGGCTATGTGGCCCAGCGCACGTTGAAGGCCTCCATCGGTTGTGCCGGTGTCGGTTTGCATTCCGGCCAGAAGATTCGCATTACCCTGCACCCTGCCCCTGCTGATCATGGCATCGTATTTCGCCGCACGGATCTGGATGACCAGCCGTTGTTCCCGGCACGTTACGATGGTGTGATCGACACCCGTCTTTGCACGTGCCTTGGCGATGCATCCAAGGGCATCAAAATCGGGACCATCGAACATCTGATGGCTGCCCTTGCCGGTTCGCGCATTGATAACGTGCTCATTGATATCGATGCCGATGAAGTTCCGGTCATGGATGGCAGCTCTGCACCGTTTAACTTCCTGATTGATTGCGTTGGCATCG
Organism: Thalassospira sp.; assembly: GCF_002709775.1. Taxonomy (GTDB): domain Bacteria; phylum Pseudomonadota; class Alphaproteobacteria; order Rhodospirillales; family Thalassospiraceae; genus Thalassospira. Next base: position 158,915 of record NZ_PAQR01000010.1, on the reverse strand, counting down.
AAGAACTCGATGCGCCGCGTCAGGTCATCGAAGTCCTTAAATCCGTTGAAGTCGAATATAACGGCTGCACCGCGCGCGTCGAACCGGCCAATGGTTTCGAAATTGATTTCGAAATCGATTTCGCCAGCAAGGCGATTGCCAACCAGCGCATGTCCGTCAAATTTGATGACGGCGTGTTTGTTGCCGATATCGCCCGTGCCCGCACCTTTGGTTTCCTGCACGAAGTCGAAGCCATGCGCTCTGCCGGTCTGGCACGTGGTGGCTCGCTTGATAACGCGGTCGTCCTTTCGGGTGACGAGGTCATGAACGAAGAAGGCCTGCGTTACGAGGACGAATTCGTCCGCCACAAAATCCTTGATGCGCTGGGCGATCTTTACACTGCCGGCAAACAGCTGCAGGGCAAGGTTACCGCCTATAAATCAGGCCATCACGTCAACAACCTGCTGCTGCAGGCATTGCTCGCTGATGAAGATGCTTATCGGGTTGTGCCACTGACCAAGTCGGCCCTGCGCGGCGTTTCCGAACCGGTTCTTGCCACCGCCTGAGTTCAGGACGGGCTGGCATAAGAAATATAAAAATGGCGGCCTGTGTGGTCGCCATTTTTGTTTTACATCCCGGTTTTCGGTGATCCGATCATGGCCGGAACAAATGATGTCGAATAAAAGTCACCTTTTGGCGACACAACTACTTGCCCAAGCACGCCCTTCACATGATATAGTCCGGCGGATTTTACGGTGAGTGCATCACAAATTTCGAGGATAGGTCACAGTGCTAAGTACCGTTCGCGCCAAACAACTCATTGCCATTTGCGGCGTGTCGCTGATGCTTGCGGCATGTTCAAGCAATGAGGCACCGGAATATGTCGAACGTCCGGTTTCCGAACTGTATAACGGCGCGCAGGACCTGCTGGATGCCAAGGAATACCAGCAGGCTGCCGAGGCCTTTGACGAAGTCGAACGCCAGCACCCCTATTCCGTCTGGGCGACCAAGGCGACCCTGATGTCGGCCTATTCGTACTATCAGGACAACAAATACGATGATGCGATCAATGCACTGGATCGCTTTATCTCGCTCCATCCGGCGAACCCGGATGTGCCGTACGCCTATTACCTCAAGGCGCTGTCCTATTACGAACAGATTTCCGATGTCGGCCGTGATCAGCAGATGACCCAGCATGCGATGGATGCGCTTGATGATGTCATCCGCCGCTTCCCCGATAGCAAATATGCCCGCGATGCCAAGCTGAAAAAGGACCTGACGGTCGATCACCTTGCTGGCAAGGAAATGGATGTCGGGCGCTACTATCAGGACCGCAACGAGTATCTGGCAGCGATCAACCGGTTCAAGGCGGTGATCGAAAACTATCAGACCACCACCCACGTTCCCGAGGCCCTTGCACGTCTGACCGAATGCTATCTTTCGCTTGGTCTTGAGGGTGAAGCCAAACGCACGGCAGCGGTTCTTGGCCACAACTTCCCGGGCAGTGAATATTACAGCGAATCCTATAGCCTCATGCTGGGCGAAGAAGCCCCGGAGCGCGAAGAGGAAAGCTGGTGGGACGCCACCACAAACTCCATCTCAAGCCTTTTCTGAATCAAGCTAACCAAACCGTCGCAAGGCCAAGGGTTTGCTTGACAATCCGCCTTGCGACAATATAGAACAAAAAAAGAACAACTTGCGGTTAGCATCTGAAATTACTGCAGTTTAACCAAACGCCGTTGCCGTGACTGAATTGCAGACCGTTTCGCCTTCGCAAGGCTTGCAAGGCCGGGCGGGATTGGGCACTCTGCACATTCACCAACAAGTACCTGTCTGCTGCTCCGTTAACAACATCAGTACCCAGCAATGCTTCGACGCCTCAGCATTCGGAATGTAGTCCTTATCGACAAACTGGATCTCGATTTTCACGACGGGCTTAGCGTGCTCACAGGTGAAACCGGTGCTGGTAAATCGATCCTGCTTGATTCGCTTGGACTTGCCTTGGGTGCGCGCGCCGATAGCGGCCTTGTCCGCCATGGCTGCGACAAATGCAGTGTGACGGCAACCTTCAATCTGCCGCAGGGCCATCCGGTTTTCACCCTGCTTTCCGATCAGGATATCGACCTTGAAGGCGAAGACCTTGTCGTGCGCCGTGTGGTGACGTCCGATGGGCGATCGCGCGCCTATGTGAATGATCAGTCCGTGTCGGTCGGTCTTTTGCGCGACGTTGGCAATTACTGCGTTGAAATTCAGGGGCAGTTTGACCAGCACGGGCTTCTTGATCCGACCACGCACCGCGCGACCCTTGATGCCCATGGCAATCTTGGCACACTTGCGATGACCGTGCGCGATCACTGGCGCGCCTGGCGTGAAACGCAAAAGGAACTGAACGCTGCACGTGCCCGGATTGATAAGGCCCGTGAAGAGGAAGAATGGCTGCGCCACGCCGTGGACGAACTTGAAAAGCTCGCCCCCGAAGAAGGCGAGGAAGAACGCCTGGCCGAGGAACGCCAGTTCCTGATGCATGGCGAAAAGCTGGTTGCCGCCCTGAATGATGCCGGATCGGAACTTTCACGTGGCAAGGGGGCAGAAAGTGCGCTTCGTAGTGCGCAGCGCTGCCTTGAACGCGAACTTGAAAAGGCCGATGGCCGGTTTGAACCGATCATTGAGGCCCTTGACCGCGCAGCCATCGAACTTGAAGAAGCCAACCGGGCAATCTCGGCCACCCTGGCCGATCTTAATCTCGATACCGGCCATCAGGAAAATGTCGAGGAACGCCTGTTTGCACTGCGTGCTGCCGCCCGCAAATACAATGTCCCGGTCGACGGCCTTAATCCGCTGATGAAGGATTTCCGATCCCAGATCGATCAGCTGGAATTCGGCGAGAAGGAACTGCACCGCCTGACCACATCCGTTGGCGAGTATCGCAAGGCCTATATCGAAGCCGGCGAGAAGCTTCATGCCGCCCGCAAAGATGCTGCGGCCAAGCTTGATGGCGCGATTAATGCCGAGCTACCTCCGCTTCGCATGGAAAAGGCGCGCTTCGTCACCGACATTGCCGAACTCGAAGAAGCCGACTGGGGAATGGACGGTATTGACCGGGTGCAATTCACCGTCGCCACCAACCCCGGAAGTCCACCGGGCGCACTCAACAAGATCGCATCGGGCGGGGAACTTTCGCGTTTCCTGCTTGCGCTTAAGGTCGTTCTGGCGCGCGTATCTGCAGTGCCCAGCCTGGTGTTTGACGAAGTCGATAGTGGTGTAGGCGGGGCTACGGCAGCGGCCATTGGTCAGCGCCTGCATCTTCTGGCACAGGAACGCCAGATCCTTGTCATTACCCACAGCCCACAGGTCGCAGCCCGCGGCCGAACCCACTTCTATATCGCCAAGCGCGAGGCAGAGGGCACCATGGTCACCCGTGTCGATGCCTTGGTCGATGGCGCCCGGCGCGAGGAAATTGCCCGCATGCTGGCCGGTCATTCCGTGACCGCCGAGGCCCGCGCGGCCGCCGACAGCCTGCTTGAACAACCCAATTGATCCCGACGCCACAATGTCGGCCAAACCTTGAATACGGAACAAAAAGAATATGAGCGCCGAACAAGCGTCAAACATCTCCGACCTTCCTGAAATGCCGTCTTCGAGCACTGAAGCGCGCAAGCAGCATGCGGAAATTTCCGAACGTATCCGGTCTTATAACGAGGCCTATCACGTTAATGATGATCCGCTGGTCTCCGATGCGACCTATGACGCGCTGTTCAATCGTTTGATCGAACTTGAGTCACACTATCCAACGCTTAAGAAGAACAGCCCGACACAGGAAGTCGGCGCAGCCCCGGCAGAAGGTTTTGCCAAGGTCAAGCATGCCCGCCCGATGCTGTCGCTGGGCAATGCGTTTTCGCGCGAAGACATCGTTGATTTTCTGGCCCGTATTCGCCGTTTCCTGAACCTGACGGCGCACAGCCCGGTAGAAGTGGTCGGGGAACCCAAGATCGACGGCCTTTCCCTGTCGCTGCGTTATGAGAACCGTAAACTGGTAACGGCTGCCACCCGTGGTGACGGGTCCGAAGGCGAAGATGTGACGGCCAATGTCGCCCATATCGACGACATCCCCAAGACCCTGCCCGATGATGCACCCGACGTGGTTGAAATCCGTGGCGAGGTCTATATGGCGCGCTCTGCCTTCCAGAAGCTGAACGCGACACAGGCCGAAACCGGCGGCAAGACCTTTGCCAATCCGCGCAATGCAGCGGCAGGCTCACTGCGCCAGCTTGACCCGTCGATCAGCGCCAAGCGCCCCCTGCGCTTCTTTGCCTATAGCTTTGGTGAACTGTCTGAAAGCCTTGCCCAGACCCAGTGGGATTTCCTGCACAAGGTCGAAGGATGGGGCTTTGTCACCAACCCGCTGACCCGGTTGCTTAATGATGCCGATGACATCATGGCGTTCTATGATGAACTGGGCACACAGCGCCCGGACCTTGATTATGACATTGATGGCATCGTCTATAAGGTCAATGACTTCGAACTGCAGCTGCGCCTTGGTTTTGTTAGCCGTTCACCACGCTGGGCAATCGCCCATAAATTCCCGGCCGAAAAGGCCCGCACCCGGATCAAGGCCATCGACATTCAGGTCGGGCGCACTGGTGCCCTGACCCCGGTCGCGCGACTGGAACCGGTCACGGTGGGCGGTGTCGTGGTATCGAACGCTACCTTGCATAACCGTGACGAGATCGATCGTCTGGGCGTTTGGGTTGGCGACCTGGTGGTCGTCCAGCGTGCTGGCGACGTCATCCCGCAGGTCGTTGAAGTCATTCTCGAAGACGATGGCAAACATCCGGCGGACGCCACCCCCTATGAATTCCCGAGCGAATGTCCGAAATGCGGCAGCCACGCCATGCGCGAAGAAGGCGAAGCTGTCACGCGCTGCACAGGCGGCCTGATCTGCCCGGCACAGGCGGTTGAGCGTCTGAAGCATTTCGTGTCACGCAATGCCTTTGATATCGATGGCATGGGGGCCAAGAATGTCGAGGCGTTCTTTGAACTGGGCTGGCTTAAGTCGCCTGGCGATATCTTCCGCCTTGAAAGTGATCATGGCGATGCCATCCGCAAGCTTGACGGTTGGGGCGACAAGTCCGCCACCAAGCTGTTTGACGGCATTAATGAACGCCGCACCATTGGGCTGGACCGCTTCATCTACGCGCTTGGCATTCGTCAGATCGGGCAAGCCACTGCAAAGCTTCTCGCCCGTCATTACGGGTCACTTTCCGAATGGCGCAGCGCAATGGTCGCCGCCAACGAGGCCGACAGCGAAGCCCTGCGTGAACTGATCAATATTGATCAGATCGGCCCGGGTGTCGCCAAGGACCTGATCGAATTCATGGCCGAGGATCACAATCGCGAGGTCCTTGATGACCTGCAAGGCCTTCTGACCATCACCGATGTCGAAGCCCCGCAAGTCAGCGACAATCCGGTCAATGGCAAGACCGTGGTCTTTACCGGGAAGCTGGAACTGTTTTCGCGCAACGAGGCCAAGGTCAAAGCCGAGAGCTTGGGTGCAAAAGTCGCGGGATCGGTTTCAGCAAAAACCGATTATCTGGTTGCGGGACCGGGTGCGGGTTCCAAATTAAAGAAAGCAGAAGAATTAGGTGTTACAGTGCTTGATGAACAAGGATGGCTTGATCTGATTGCAGCTGAATAAAAACGTTCTCACTGGGGAAGTGTGCTGATGGAAGACCTTGGAAATTTTTTTCGCCGTTATGTCGACGCCCATCTCAAGCTCGAAGAAAACGCGCTTGATGATTTCTTTCACTTCCCGTGCCTGATCAACGATCTGTCCGGTGTTCAGGCAATTGCGAACTCGTCAGACCTGCACAAATATCACCAGTCCTTTTTCGAAGAACTGAAAAACGCCGATCTGGCCATGGCAAAATCCATGGTGGTTGAACAGCATTCCGCTCTTCCCGGCGGCGCACGTGCGATTGTCTCCTTCCGCTTTGGCAATTCGGAAAACAACCTGATCTTTGATTGTGACTACGCCTTTGCCCTGCTTAAGCAGGATGACCAATGGAAAGTCATCTTCGCGCAGCTTGATGAAATCAGATATAGCGACCTGTATTAGGTCGCTTATACCTGCCACCACCTGCCACCGGATGCACCCAGCGGAGATCTAGCGTCTCCCGACAAGGTGAAGTTTTCGCACCCGACCGGTTCCAAGGACGCTTTCGACCTCATCAGGTTTATTCAGGAACTCCGGCAAACCGTATCCCTGAAAATACTTCGCCCCCGCCTGCACGCCGGCCTTGATCTGTTCAACGGTTTCACATCGGCAGAGCACAACGCGATCCAGAACGTCCTTAGGCACTTTGGCCATACAGCTCGTGATCACGTCAGGCTGAACTGTTGCGACATAAAGCTTCAGAAACCGCGCGACGCTGAGCTCCTCATCAGACATATCGGCAAGGTTCTGGATCGGTATTGCATCAAGGGCAAGCCCGATACCGAAACGCTCAAAACGCTTGAGGATCGAGGCCGCGACCTTGGCGTTATCGCGCCAAACCGGCAAAGCAAATTCGACAATCAATTGGCGTATCTGTGTCATCGGAAGCGTTTTGATCATGCGATCAAAATTGGCACTTACCGCTGCCACCGGATTAAGGTTCAGGAATTGCCGGCCGCGCGGCGTACTTCGTTCCTTGGTGATATGGGATAAAACCCTGTTATCCAGAAACTCGGTAAACCGGGAAAACATCCACGGATCATGAAGGATGCTTTTACCGGTGATCTCTTCCATCGCGGCCATGGATACCCACATTTCCTCGCCATACTGGCTGGGCGCCATTCCAGGCTCGAGATGCCATAGGGATTGAAACCGTAAATGCATGGACATGTCCGCCTGCCCGACGACACGTTCGAGTTCTATCAACTCGCCTAGTTTGGAAACGCAGTCCGGGCTTTCCGTATGGAAATCGAGGAACTCTTGCGCAGTCCCGATAGAGGCAGAGCGCAAATACTCGATACAAAGCATCGCAAAATGCGGTGTTTCATGGTCAAGATCAAACAACCGGATATCAATGCCGCCATAACGCCGCGACAACAGAAAACCGTTCAGTCCTTCAACGAACTCAACCATCCTGCCCCGGTTTTCATGGGGAACCAGAACCGATATCGCGTAGCGTGAAAGCAGTTTCGCCCGCACACCTGACAAGCAACTGTCTTCGACATAGCGCACAATCGCACAAAAGACCGTCAGGTTCCGAGCAGCAGGTATACCCGCAAAATCAAGAACGAATGCACTGTGACCGGGCTTATGCAAACCCGATTTTCGAATACTTTCCAGCATTTCCTTGGAAAGAGATCTGTTCAAGGAACACCTCCGTGGCAGCATATTGAAAGCCGCAAACAGTGTGATGACGGGGAAAATCGGCAAAGGATTTACCCGGAAAGCACAAACTGCGATCATTGACCTTCAATGAAGGGAACTTATATCAATCTGAGCTGATAGAAATGTTGCGCTGGGTCAAAATTGTATTATTTGCCAATACCCTAGACCGCGAATGACCCGCCCTTAAGGATAAGTATCGAAATGAAAAACCACCGTTTCACAGGCGTTTTTGCACTTGTCCTTATTGCGTTTTTTACCCTGCGCCCATCATACGGATTTGCCGATCCGGACTTTGACACTTTGTCCGGTCCAGCACGCGCCATTGATGCCGATACGCTGGAGTTTGGCTTCAAGCGTGTTGATCTGTGGGGGGCGGATGCGATGAACCGTTTCCAGAAATGTCTGGTCAATGGTCAAAGCACAGCCTGCGGGGCCGAGGCATGGCAGCTTACCACCAACCTTCTGGTCGCCACCCCGATCACTTGCGAAATGCGCGGCAAGAACCGCTATAATCGCAATATGGCCGTCTGTCGCAATGCCAATGGGGTCGACATTGGGCAAAGCCTGATCCTGCGTGGCATGGCGGTTGCCCGCCCCGATCAGGTGCCAGAATACGAGGCCTATGAAAATCAGGCCCGCCAAGCCCGCAGTGGTGTCTGGGCCGGGGAATTTATCGATCCGCTAAAATGGCGCCGAGGTGAACGCCTGCCTGAACACGAAATTGATATCCGCCGCTGGTAAACCGACGGATCACCAAGATCGCTTAGCGCTGCGTTGGCCCGCCAGAGGCAAAAGGCCGTGCAAGCAACCGCCCCAACCCCGCCAGTGTAAAGCTGTTTTTCAATGACGCCACGCCGATCGTAACCACCGCAAATCCGATCAATTGTGGGATTGTCAGGACCTCGCCCAGGAACAGCCATGCAGCAAAGAATGTCATGGCAGGACCGGACAATGAGATCAGCGATGCCTGTGTTTCGCCGACCCGGCGGATGCCTTCATAGAGCAGGAAGAACGGGATAACGGTGCAAAAGATCGAAATCCCCACCGTCCACATGATCCCCGCCATATTCAGGTTCAGCGGGTTCTGCACGATCAGCTCGTAAACCACCATGCAGATACCCGCCGCCGTATTGATCAGGGCGGCAAAATGCATGGAGCCAACGGTCGTAATCATCCGCTGCCCGAAATAAAGATAAATCGCATAGGTCAGTGCGGAGCAAAAAGCCCAGGCCGCCCCGTACCACAATGTCTGAGATACCTCACCAAACCCGCCCGGTGCCAGAACCAGAACCAACCCGACATAGGTAATGACAAAGCAGACGATCTGGCGAAATGGCGGGAAGCGTCCCTTGTGAAGGGCTTCAAGGATCATCACGATCGCGGGGAAGGTAAACAAGACAATCCGCGACACCGTGACATCAATCAGCGAAACGGCCGTGAAATCAAACAGGGCGGCCAGAAAAAACATGCCGCCATAAAGCCCGCCCCAAGCCAGATCGACCGGTTTCATCTTGCGTTCGCCAGGCCGGTTCTTGCCAAACATAACCACGCCAAGCCAGAAGAACGGCATCGCAATCAGAAACCGTAGCAGTAACAAGCCATCAACGGTCATGCCGGTGGCATAGACAAACTTGGCCAGAAGGCCTTTCATGGCCAAGGCGACAGTCGCCAGCAAAACAATGGTCAGGGCCGAACCCGCTGGCGACACGACAGGTGCAGTTGACGGCGCAGCCACATTGGCGTCTGATGCCGGGATGCTCTGTTGCCCAGGCTCTGAGGGTGACGATGGTGGCGTCATGAGTTTCTCCGATCCTCTCTTGGTTGCCATAGTCACCTGCAAGCTGCCATTATTCAATTCGAATTAATTGCTATCAGATATCAGCTTTGGCTATATCAGATAGCAAAACCACCGCAGGAACCCGTGCAGGATCGTGACGCATGGATATCAAACAACTCAGAAGCTTTGTTCATATTGCCGAACTCGGAAGCCTGTCGCGCGCGGCAGAGCGGCTTAACCTGTCGCAGCCGGCACTCAGTCGGCAGTTGAACCTGCTTGAAGAAACCCTTGATACCAAACTGCTCGAACGCACCGGGCGTGGCGTCAAACTGACCGAGGCCGGCCAGATGCTGGCCGAACGCGCCCGTGTCATCCTGACCGACCTTGCCCGGCTTGAGGCCGACCTGTCCGCGCGCAGCAGCCAGATTACCGGTCACGTTCATGTCGGTGTCCCGCCCAGTGCCGGGATCGTGATTACCGGGGCCTTGATCGAAACCCTGCGCGATCGCTATCCCGATCTCAACATCACGGTTGCCGAAGACCTGACCGGTGATGTGCAGGAAGGGTTGCTTTCGGGGCGCCTTGATATCGGCATTCTTCATGACGGCATGATTTCGCGCAGCCTGCATGCCGAACCGCTTTGGCGTGAAGACCTGTTTCTGATTTCCCATCCGTCGCAGGTCGGCGAGCAGGAAACCGAAATCGCCTATGAGGATGTCCTGTCCCTGCCCCTGATCATGCCAACCAACAAGCACGGACTACGCGCCATGATGCAAGAAGCGGCCTTTCGCGCCGGTCGTCCGTTGACCCCGGTGGTAGAGGCCGACGCCCTTCGTGTGTTGGTCGATCTGGTTAGCCGCAATGTCGGGCACACGGTTCTTCCGCGCAGTTCGCTGGTTCAGGAACTTTCTACCGGGCGTCTCAAGGCACGGCGGATCACCAATCCGGAGCTGTCACGCAAGGTGATGCTGTCCTGGTTACAAGACCGCCCGCTCAGTGCCGGGGGCAAGGCCGTTGTCGATACCTTGCGCGATCTGGCCGGGACCGTTCCGATGGCCAACCAATAAGCTGGATTAGCCACAATTAGAAAACCCCGATCAGAGCACGCTCCGGTCGGGGTTTTCATCATGATTATGCAGACGTCAGGATCAGACAGGAGCCTGACTGTCCGAGGACTTTTGCCAGAGGTTGATACCCGCATCCCCGGCATATTTGTCGATCTCGGCCAGTTCTTCTGCACTGAATTCAAGGTTATTAAGCGCATCAAGGCTGTTATCGAGCTGCTGGACGTGACGTGCACCAATCAGGGCCGATGTAACCTCTGGGCGGCGCAGCACCCAGGCAATCGCCATTTGCGCCAGGGTCTGACCACGGCGTTTGGCGATTTCATTCAGGGCGCGAACCCGATCAAGGTTCTCGTCTGACAACATGCCCGGCTGGAAGGATCCTTCGAGTGCGGCACGGGAATCTTCGGGCACACCATTGAGATACTTGTTGGTCAGAAGCCCCTGTGCCAGCGGCGAGAAGGCAATACATCCCATGCCGAGCTCGGACAGGGTATCAAGCAGCCCATCCTCGACCCAACGATTGACCATCGAATAGGACGGCTGATGAATGACACATGGCGTTCCCATGTCTTTGAGGATCGCATGTGCTTCGCGGGTCATTTCCGGTGAATAGGACGAAATCCCGACATAAAGCGCCTTGCCGGACCGTACGATCTGATCAAGTGCGCCCATGGTTTCGGCAAGCGGCGTATTGGGATCAACCCGGTGGGAATAGAAGATATCGACATAATCCAGCCCCATCCGCTTCAAGCTTTGATCAAGGCTGGAGATCAGATATTTGCGCGAACCCCATTCTCCGAACGGTCCCGGCCACATGCGGTAACCTGCCTTGGTCGAAATCACCAACTCGTCCCGGTGGCGTTTCAGATCCTGCGATAAAACCTTGCCAAAGTTTTCCTCGGCCGAACCCGGCGGCGGGCCATAGTTATTGGCAAGATCGAAATGAAACACACCACGGTCAAAGGCGCGGCGGATCATCGCGCGCTGAGTTTCATAAACATCCACGCCACCGAAATTCTGCCACAGACCAAGCGTGATTTTCGGCAGAAGCAATCCACTGCGCCCGCAACGGTTCCAATTCTCGTCATCATAGCGATCGGGATTTGCCATCCACTGGGCTTCGACTTCAGCCATATGTTCCTCCTGCTTTCAGAAGCGGTTTGCCGCTTTCCTTGAATCGATCCAATACCGTCTTATAACGGCATTCGATCCTGTTTGTCAGTGTCGAGGATGCAAAAAGCCGCGCCATAAACCGACGCGGCCTTTTACTACATCTCACCCATTACCCGGGTCAGTCCTGCTTCTTTTTGATCGGCGCCGTCGCGTTTTGCAGCCATTCCCGATGATCATCATCAAGATCATCGGCATACATTGCATAGACTTGCGCGTGGTAGTCATTAAGCCACTGCAGCTCGTCCCTGGTCATCAATTCCGGATCAATCAGCTTGCGCTCAATCGGCGAGAAGGTCAGCGTCTCAAAGCCAAGCATCTTGCGATCTGCGCCAATCGGCGCATCAATTTCGGTTACCGCAATCAGGTTTTCAATCCGGATGCCGTATTCGCCTTCCTTATAGAAGCCCGGTTCGTTTGAGACGATCATGCCGGGTTTCAATGCCACCTTGTTCGGAGCTTTGGAAATACGTTGCGGGCCTTCATGCACGCCAAGGTAACTGCCAACGCCATGCCCCGTCCCATGGTCAAAATCAAGCCCGGCTTCCCACAGCGGCATGCGGGCCAGTGTATCAAGCTGCTGGCCGGTGGTTCCCACCGGGAACACAGCACGGGCAAGCGCGATATGGCCCTTGAGCACGCGGGTAAAGCGATCGCGATGTTCCTGAGACGGCTCGCCAATCACGGTTGTTCGGGTGATATCGGTGGTGCCATCAAGATACTGCGCACCGGAATCAATCAGGAAAATCTCGCCCGGTGTGAGTTTGCGGTTGGTTTCCGGGGTATTGCGGTAATGGCAAAGCGCCCCGTTCGGACCGCTGCCCGGAATGGTTTCAAAGCTTGAGTCGCGGAACAGCGGGTCTTCGGCCCGCATCGACAGCAACATGTCGGCTGCCGCACGCTCATCGATGTCACCACCGGCGGCGGCTTCATCAAGCCATTTGAAATACCGAATGATCTTCTCGCCATCGCGCTTGTGGGCCTTGCGCGATCCTTCGAGTTCGACATCATTCTTGCACGCCTTGGGAATGGCCACCGGATCGCGCCCGACACGAACAGTCGCACCTGCATCGGAAAGCTGCATGCGAAGCCAGTCGGCCGCCGTTGCTTCATCCAGACGCACGGATTGATTGCCCATTGCCTGCAGGGCGTCTGCAAGTTCGCCCGGCGCACGCAGATTGGCCTCGCCCGACAACCATGCGAAGGTTTCCGCTGCAACCTTGCGTTCATCCATGAACAGATCAACCGAAGCATCCCCGTTAATGATCGCATAGCCAAGTGCCAGCGGCGTTTGCGGCACATCGGCACCACGGATATTCAAAAGCCAGGCAATGCTGTCAGGTGCAGATAAAATGGCGCTATCGCATGAAATGCGTGACAGGATTTCGGCAATCTGGGTGCGCTTTTCAAAACTGGACTTCCCGGCATATTCCATCGGATGCGGACGCACCGGACCAAGTGGCAGATGTGGTTGGGCATGCCAGATGGCATCAATCGGGTTGGTGTCAATCGCAATCAGTTCCGCCCCGACCGCGTCGCAGGCAGAACGAAGATGTGTTGCCTGCTGCACGGTATGCAGCCACGGATCATAGGCAAGCTTCTGCCCGGATTTCAGATTGTCGTGCAACCAGCCGACCACCGGTTCTTCGACCAAATGGCGATATTCAAAAAGATCCCGGCTAACTTGCTGACGAACCTGAATGGTGTAGCGACCATCGACAAAGACAGCTGCCTTGTCGCGCAGAACGACAGCCGCCCCGGCAGAGCCGGTAAAGCCTGTCAACCATGCCAGGCGCTCGGCCCGGGCCGGCACGTTTTCGCCCTGATGCTCATCGGCACGCGGCACGACAAAACCATCAACGCCCTTGGCCGAAAGATAGGTGCGCAAGGCATCCAGTCTGTGGGCTGCGTCAAAATCATCCTTGGCCATTTTAAAGCGGCTTTTGCGTTCATCACGCAGTGCAAGCAATTCAGCCCGCAATTCATCACCCGGGGATTGGCAGATCAGATCGATCCAGTCTTCTCGCGTGCTGCCTTCGGCGGCGGCCAGAACACCGTCAATCAGATCGATGACAGCGCTAACATCCTTGTCGACATTGGCGGCTTCAAGCAGTTTGGCAAGTTGAGCATCACCGGAAATGGCCATGAAGATCCTCTTTAAAACATGTGGGGCGGTAGGCGGGTTAGGCGCAGGACCTACACCTATGTAAGGGTTAGTACCGATGTCGCGCAAGCACCAAAGACCATGCCCGCATGCTAGGCCATTTTTCACCCGCAAAACAGCTGTGCATGCATCTCGCGAATGAATGCGTTGCAAGCTTCGCAATGCACATTAGCCAAAGGTTAACGTATGACAGTCCCATGACAAAAAGATGGCCCGTCGGGACGTCAATTTGCTGGAGACCATGAACGGTGATCCGTTTTCCTATTACTGCCTTGAGCGTCATACAATCCCGTCGTCGCCAGACGGCCTATGATGGCCTTGAGCGCCTGACCCTGGGTCAAAAAGCTGCGCTCGGTCTTGATACTGGCCCTGCCCATCCGGCAGACGACATTGCAGATCGTATTCCATATGATCAGCACGACGCCCAGGACACGGAATAACGGATCAGTCCCGCCCGGGTTGGTCTGATATCAAATGACGACGCGCAGGATCACGGTTCATGATCCTTGCGGCATTTTTGTCTTTTCCCTCTGAAACGGCCCTGCTTCTCCACAGCAGGGCCGTTTCTTTTTGACCGGTTCCCGCCTTGCGCGGTATCGGGCGGGCGGTAGAAGTCTTTCCACCGCCCTACTCAACCGGTTTCAGGTCCGTATCAGAGTCCGGCGCATCTGCCGCAATGGCTGGTGCCGGCTCCGCGTCCTTGGTTTCCCCAAACACGGCAGCCAATCCGTCATGCAGCTCGATGATATCAAGCGGCTTGGCAAGAATACGGGCCACCCCAAGGGCCTTGAAGGATGCTGTCACCTCGTCTGAGGCATACCCCGTCATCACGACAACGGGGATGTTGTTGCCGGCTTCACGCAACTTTTCGATCATCTTGTGACCGGTCATGCCCGGCATGGTCTGATCGGTCAGAATCCCGTCAAAATCGGCATCCGGTGCGCTCAGTGCCTCAAGCGCCTTGGCGGCCTCGTTAAAGGTTTCCACCGAATATCCGATCCGCTCAAGCATGCGTGCGCAGAGTTTAAGGTTCTTTTCCTCGTCATCGACGACGGCAAGGTGGCCGCCCGCACCAACCGACAAACCACGCGTATCGCGTTTTTCATCACAGGCTTCGCGGTCATGTTCGGGCAACAGGATCGAGAACCGGGTACCCTGCCCCAGACGGCTATAAACAGAAATCTCGCCCTTATGACCGGCGATAATCCCGTGCACGGTCGACAGGCCAAGCCCCGTCCCCTTGCCCGGTTCCTTGGTCGTAAAGAACGGATCGAAGATTTTCTTGGCGATTTCCGGCTCCATACCGACACCGTTATCGACCACACAGATCTGGATATAGCGCCCCGATGTCAGCAAGGGGTGCACTTCGAGACTGTCTTCGGTGACTTCAAACGGGCTGGCCTTGACGCGAATTTCGCCCTGATCACCAACCGCGTGATAGGCGTTGGTGATCAGGTTCATCAAACATTGATCAAGCTGGGTCGCATTGCCCATGACCGTCATGCCCTTTGCCCCCAACTCGACCTTGAGCGAGACACTGGATGGCAGCGAACCACGCGCAAAACGCGCAGTACCAGTGATCATCGACCCGACATCAATGGGCGAACGTTCGGTTTCGGAATTGCGGCTGAATGCCAGAATTTGGCGAACCAGATCACGCGCGCGATCGGCGCCCTGCCGGATTTCCATGACATCGTCACGCAGCGGCGAATCTTCTGGCAGATCGGAATACAGCAACTCGGCATAGCCACTGATGGGCTGGAGGATATTGTTGAAATCATGCGCGATGCCGCCTGCCAGCACACCCATGGTTTCCATTCGCTGGGAATGCCGCAGTTGCTGTTCAAGCTTTTCACGTTTGCGTTCGGACTGTAGGCGTTGCAGTTCGGCAGACGCGCGCGACGCAAAGACTTCGACAATTGACCTCGCCAGTTCGGGATCCGCCAGCGGCTTGTCTGATACGGTCACCAGAATGCCGTTTACGTTTCCGTCGCTGTCATAAAGGGCAGCACCAACATAACCGACCACATCGATGTCGGTCACCATGAGCACATCAGGCATCACGCTTTTGAAATCGTCCTTGCAGACAAAAACGCCTTCCTTGATAACGCGTTCGGCTGCCGACCCGGCCAAGGGAAAATCAAGCCCCTCTCGCGTGCTGTCTGGCGAATGGAAGGCGACTGACTTAACCCGATCGCCAACAATCTCGGCGATATGGCAATAGGTCATATCAAGGGTTTCACACAGAACCTGTGTCAGGTTGTCAAAGAAGCCGGTTCCAACCTGATAGCGAATGCCACGATAAATTGATTCCAGCGTTTCCTGATGGCGTTCGCGCTCGGTCACGTCCAATGCGAAGCTGGCAATACAATCAAGATCGCCATTAGCATCAAATATCGGGCTTTCGTACCATTCACAGATAATCCGCGAGCCATCACTCTTGAGGTTTTCAAACCGGTTATTGACGCTGTTTTGCGTTTCCATGATCCGCTGGATCAGGCTTCCAAGACGCGCGCGGTCTTCTTCCGGAACCAGAAGTTCAAGCTTCTTGCCGACCATCTCTTCCGCGCTATAGCCAAACAGTTGGCAGGCGGTTTCGTTGACCTCGATGATTGTCCGATCAGGCGTCCAGTAGAACACACCGATCTTGGCATTGTTGAAATGTGCACGGAGGCGGCGCTGGTTGGCTTCAAGATCAGTCTTGGCAACTTCAAGATCGCGGCGATAGCGGATACGCTCGGTAATATCGCGGCAACTGACCCTGATGCCCAAGTTTCCACCGTCACTATCAGCAATCGGCTGCCAGGACATATCGATCCCGACCTTGCGGCCGTCTTTGTGAAGGCCTGTAAATTCGCGGTCACTGCCCGAAAGGCCATCAAGCCCCTCGTCAATGTAGTGACGGACGCGGTCGCGATCCTCGACTGCGACAAATGACAGCGGATAGTCATCAAGCGCCATGCATTCTTCGACCGTGTAGCCCAGAACACGCTCGATACCGGGATTTACCCAGACCAATTTTCCTTCCGGTGAAATCCAGCTTTCCCAGCCAACGGTGTAATTGGCCACCGCCTCAAACCGCCGGCGCGAGAAGCTGAGTTCGTCATTGGCTTCCATAACGTTTTTCATGCCAGCCGCAGCCGCCAGAAGCCCGCCCGCCATATGGGCAAAGACGATTTCCTCGGGGCGCCATATTCTTGCCCGTCCAACAGACTCAAAGCACAGGATACCCATGCGACCGGCCGCAGAAATCAGCGACACATCAAGGATCGCCCGGATATCCATCGGGATCAGATAGGCATCTGCCAGTTCCGAGGTACGTGGGTCGGTAACCGCATTATCCGCATCAATGACCTGCCCGGTTTCAAGGGCGGCAAAATACCGTGGCAGATCCGACTTTTTCAGAAGCATGCCATCATGTTTCGCAGACGGATTGTTGGCATCAAACAAACCAACACACTCTACATCACCATCATCCCTTTGCAGCCACAGGCTTGCGCGTTCGCAATTCATAAGATCAGCAAAACGCTTCAGAGTTGGCCTGAAGGATGCGTTCTCAATGCGATCAAGGGACGAGAAATGGTTGGCAACTTCAGACGCGCTTTCGCGGATTTGCTCAAGGAACTTCTTGCCAGACATCAGTTCGTTCTGCGAACGCACCTGATCCATACTGGTCTGCAAAAGCGCCTGACGCATCCAGACGACACCAACAACCAGCGACGCCGTCATCCAGATGTAGCCAAACAATGCAGAACCCCAGACCGGTATCGTATGAGGCACAGTCCCACTGTCAGTTATCAAGCCGCCGTCTAGATCATAGATACGCATCACGGCGACGCTGACAATCGTCAGGAAACAGAACACCGCGTATCGGATCGTGACCAAAAGTCGCCAGAACAACCCGACGATCACGGTTGAAACAATCATCATCGCCATCCCGCTGGCGGGCGAGAACCAGACGATATAAAGCAGCGACATTGAAGTCATCGCTGCGACGATCACAACCGACTTGATATAGGTCGACAGTCGCTTGCGCAGGACAAGGCATGTCAGGACCGCCAGAAAAACCAGAAGATGGACAACCTCGACCGTCATCGAACGTTGGCTTGCTTCGCGCAACATTGATGACACCAATGCGGGCAGACCACCGATCGACATCACAAACAACATGAAGTCGGCGATACGGTTCCGCGTCCGGTCAAGAGTGGCGCTTAATCTCTTTGGCATGAGCTGTCAGGTTCCGTTCTCAGACCAACTGGTCGGGCATGCTGTTATAGATCGTTTCAAAGCGCTGGTGATTTTCGGCGAACAGTCCCAGAAGCTTCGGATCAAACATTTCCGGCGATGTCCTGTCGTCACCTTTGGTGATGATGTTAACTGCATCAAGATGACCATAGGCTGGCTTATAGCGGCGTGCACTTCGCAGAGCATCATAGACATCCGCCAACGATACAATCCGCGCCACCATAGGAATATCTGTTCCCGAAAGTCCTGCGCAATAGCCCGACCCTTGCCAATGTTCATGGTGATATCGGGCAATAATGGCGGCCTGTTCCAGAACCGGATTGCCAGAAGAATTCAACATAGCAAAGCCGATCTCCGTATGACGCTGCATGACCTTGAACTCTTCGTCAGTCAACTTTCCGTTTTTCAGAAGCACCTCATCGGGCACGCCGACTTTGCCTATGTCATGAAGAATGCCGGCAAGGCGGATTGTCCGTTGAACATCCTGATCAAGCCCGGCCATATCGGCAAGTAATTGGGAATAAAGACCGACCCGCACACAATGTTCAGCCGTCTCGATATCGCGATACTGTGAAATCAGGCTAAGCCGGTCGATCATTTCCTGCTCGGCACCGCCAAGCTTGCGGCTGATGTCGTCAAGGGTCCTGGACTGAGTGATATTGTCAAGTTCGAGTTTGCGAACCCGTTCGCCTTCACGATCTCGCTCAAGAAGACGTGCTTGTGCATCAAGAGCCGCACGCTCGAGCTCGGCACGCTCGATCGGTTTATCAAGGAACTCGCGCACACCAAGACGCAGCGCCGTCACCGCGTCGGACTTGTCGCCATCACCGGTCAGCAGAATGAATTCAAAGTCTCGCTTGTATTCATTGATCGCGCGCTTGACGAATTCAAGGCCGCTGCAATTGGGCATACGCAAATCAGAAACAACCAGACGCAATGATGCGTCTGCTTTTATTTTCTCAAGCGCCTCAAGTCCATCGGATGCAACCACAACATCAAAACCGGCGCGCTCCAATATGCGCGCCAGTAATTTCCGAATGGGTGGTTCGTCATCAACAACGAGAATGCGGTGATCAAGCTCGCTCAAACAGTCTGCTCCATGCCGAATAAAAATCGTACAACAGAATAGCAACACCCTATCCGTTAGTATTGTATATTGCAACATACGCAGGAGATGAATGTTTGGATTTCACGCACTGTTTCCCCCAATTCCCAGATATTTCGCGGAAAATAGCGGATAAACCTGCAATTGAAACCTGACCGGGAAGTTCTGCCGACGACAAGATTTCCGTCGATGCCGCCAGGCCAGCACGCGAATCGGAGGTGTGCGGATGGTGGATTGCACACAAACGACACGATCCACCTCTTCAAATGCGGAACCGAGACGGCACAAAAAAAAGGCTGCCCATCATACACGATGGACAGCCGTAATAGCGTTTATCAGTGCGTCTGTGGCTTACCCGACAACCAGTGTGGTCCAGTTTTCCACCTTGAAGCGATTGACCAGCGAAAGACCGACTTCGCGATAAGCCGAAAGAACAAACTGTTCCTGGTGCGCCAGAAGACCCGAAAGGATTACCACACCGTTTTCCGAAAGCGTATTGGTCAGGTCATGTGCCATACCACGCAGCGGGCGGGCAAGGATATTGGCGCAAACAATGTCGTAATATCCGGCGTCACGGATACGGGAATCCTGAAAACCGTTTGAATGAATGGCGGTGACGAGATCCGCAACCTTGTTGGTTTTGGCATTTTCCCGGGCAACCCGAACCGATGCCGGATCAATATCGGCCATCATCACCGGGCAGCGCCAGGTTTTGGCGCAAGCCATGCCGAGAATGCCCGACCCGCAACCCATATCAAGCGCGTTGTGACGTGCTCCACGCTTGGCCAACCAGTCAATAGCAGCCAGGCAACCCTTGGTCGTCTGATGTTCACCGGAACCGAATGCCAGACCGGCGTCGACCTGAAGTGCTGTCTTTGCAACCGGGATTTCTTCATCCCAGTGCGAACCATGCACAAAGAAGCGCCCGACCGAGATCGGCTTGAAGCTGCGCAGGTTCTCGCTGACCCAGTCCTTTGGCTCATAGGTTCCAAAGGTCACAGTCGGTGTTTCAATACCAACAGCCGACGCCATGATAGAAACCGCTGTTTCCACCGCACCCTTGTCAAACAGCTCACCAGCAAAACCTTCAATCCGCCAGGGGGCACTCGGATCACCTTCGCGTTCGAAATGCGACAGCGCATCACAGTAATCAAACAGCGCGTCGGCAAAGGCTTGCGCGTAGGCGCCATCAACTTCGAACTGGAAGTTGTAGCAAAGAACGGGTTCGGTCATATCACTTCTCGTTTGTGTGGGCGGCGAAGGTGCTCTGCCCGGTTAATCGGTCATCCGAAAAAGTTGGCTGGGGCTTACCCCGGCAGGATGAAGCTGTCGACCACTTTCTTTGTGCCAACACTCTCGAAATGGATTTCCAGCTTGTTGCCATCAACGGCCCGCACCGTGCCCGATCCGAACTTGCGATGACGCACAGTGTCGCCGACCTTGTATTTCGATGATTTCGAACTGGTGGAATAGCTGGTTTCACCATCGGGCTTCACATCAATCACATTCTTGCGCACGCGATCCTGCCAACCGCTTGAGGCAAATTTGCGATCCCCGGCACCCAATGTCTTGTTGCGATCCGACGCACTGTCACTGGCCCAGCTTGGCATTTTCATCCAGTCATCGGCACCCCAGGCACCCGGCGAGTGGTTACCACCATGCCCGCCAAGGCCGGTATCACTGATCCGTTCGATATGCTCGTCTGGCAACTCATCGACAAAGCGCGAAGGAAGGGCTGATTGCCACTGGTTATAGATACGACGATTGGCGGCATAACAGATGGTTGCACGTTTGCGCGCACGCGTAATCCCGACATAGGCCAGACGACGCTCTTCCTCGAGGCCCTTGACCCCGCTTTCATCCATGGCACGCTGATGGGGGAATACGCCTTCTTCCCATCCCGGCAGGAAGACATAGTCGAACTCAAGCCCCTTGGCGGCGTGCAGGGTCATGATCGTGACTTTTTCCTCATGATCGTTCTGCGCGTTTTCCATCACCAGCGACACATGTTCAAGGAAGCTGGTGAGGTTTTCAAACTCGCCAATCGCGGAAACGAGTTCCTTCAAGTTCTCCAAACGGCCCGGCGCATCAATCTCCTTGGATGTGCGCCACATGTCGGTGTAGCCGCTCTCATCAAGGACGGTTTCGACGACCTCGACATGGCTGCTGCCCGACAACATTTCGCGCCAACGTTTGAAATCGCCCAGAAGACCACCGATGCTTTGGCGCATCTTGGGTTTGAGTTCTTCGGTATCGATCAGATCACGCGCCGCCGCCGGAAGCGAGATCGCCTGATCGCGGGAATATTGATGCAGCGTCTGAAGCGTTGCCTTGCCAACCCCACGCTTGGGCACATTGACGATGCGCTCGAACGCCAGACTGTCCTCTGGCTGCGCAACAAGCCGGATATAAGCCAGCGCATCACGAATTTCCTGACGCTCATAGAAACGTGGGCCACCAACAACCCGATAGGGAATGCCAAGTGTGATCAGCCGTTCTTCAAACTCACGGGTCTGGAAACCGGCACGGACCAGAATGGCGATTTGGGATGCGCCGACACCCTTGCTTTGCAGGGCTTCGATATCTTCACCGATCAGGCGTGCCTCCGCCTCGCCATCCCAGACACCTTTGACAAAGACTTTCTCGCCGGTATCGATTTCAGTCCAAAGCTCTTTGCCCAAACGTCCGTCATTGAACGTGATCAGTTTGGATGCCGCGGCCAGAATATGCGGGGTGGAACGATAGTTCTGTTCAAGGCGAACGACTTTCGCGCCTGGGAAATCAGACTCAAAGCGCAGGATGTTACCGACCTCAGCCCCGCGCCAGCTATAGATCGCCTGATCATCATCACCAACGCAGCAGATATTGCGATGAACCATCGCCATCGCGCGCAGCCACAGATACTGGGCAACGTTGGTATCTTGATACTCATCGACCAGAATATAGCGGAAGGTGTTCTGATACTGCTTCAGGACTTCCGGATGCTGCTGGAAAAGGGTCAGGCAATGCAGCAAAAGATCACCAAAATCGCAGGCATTCAGGACTTTGAGACGTTCCTGATAGATCTTGTAAAGGTGCTTTGCCCCGCCATTGGCGAACTCGACACTCTCATTGACCCGATCAGGCGTCAGGCCCTTGTCCTTCCAACGCTGAATGATGCCCATCAGCTGCTTGGCTGGCCATTTTTTCGGATCGATCTGCTCGGCATCCATGATCTGCTTAAGCAGGCGGACCTGATCATCGCTATCAAGAATGGTGAAGTTTGACTGCAGCCCGATCAGATCGGCGTGGCGGCGCAACAAGCGCGCCGAAAGCGAGTGGAAAGTTCCCAGCCACCAGCCTTCCACCGGGCGCCCCAGAGCCTGTGCGACACGTTCCTGCATTTCCTTTGCCGCACGATTGGTAAAGGTCACAGCAAGAATCTGCTGCGGGTGCAGGCGTTCGGTCTGCGCCTTGGTTTCAAGCAGGTGCGCGAGCCGAGTGGTCAGCACGCGCGTTTTCCCGGTGCCGGCACCCGCCAGAACCAGCAAAGGTCCATCAAGGGTTTCGACAGCATCGCGCTGCTCGGCATTCAGATTATCGAGATATGCCGGGGTCGGTGTGTCGGCCAGACGCATTTCGGGGCTGGCGGCGAATTCATCAATTTCGAAGGGATCATCCATCATGACAGCATATATATCACGCTGTGCAAAGGGGGCCAGTCTCGTTCCATATCGACCCGACGATTTTTACATTCTGCACCACATCACCCGCATCAACCAAGTCTTTCGCCAGATCGTTTACCCCACCCGGCTTAGCCCCGCCAAAAGGCTTCAAGCTCCCGAACGACGCGAGACGCTGTCTTGCCATCCCATACCGGGATATTGGCCGGGATACGTGCGCGATCGCAGGAAGCATGAAGTACTGAGGTCACCGCATGGGTCAGCTGATCGACTTCAACAAGTCGATTGGTCCCTTGCGTCATCGTAATCGGTCGCTCTGTTGATGTGCGCAGCGTCAAACAAGGCACACCTAAACAGCTCGTTTCTTCCTGAACGCCGCCAGAGTCGGTAACAACGACACCGGCATCACGCATCAAACTGGCAAACCGGACATACCCCATCGGCGGCAACAACCGGACACCTGCTGCACTCAGCTCCTTAATCAAGCCCTGTACTGCGAGACGTGTCTGAGTCCGGGGGTGAAGGACAAAGCAAACCTCTGCCTCTGCGGCCAGTTCCTTGAACGCCTGACATATCTGGCGAAGCCTTTCAGGGTCATCGACATTGCTTGGCCGATGCAGCGTCACAAGCACATAGCGCCCCTTATTCACACCAACCTTACTGGCAGCATCTTCCTGATTGATCTGCGTCCGCATCATTGCCAGTGTGTCGGCCATGATATTGCCAACCAGCTTGATACGGCCTGGCTCGATGCCCTCGGCCAACAGGTTCTGATCTGCATCCGCTGACGGGGTCAGCAAAAGATCCGCCTTGTGATCAATCGCGATACGGTTTTGTTCCTCGGGCATGTCGAGATCAAAGCAGCGCAAGCCCGCTTCGAGATGAACAAGGAGAATTTCCATTTCTGCGGCGACCAGCGCGGCCGCCCGCGATGAGTTCACATCCCCCACGACCAGAACCATGTCGGGACGATCGGTATGACAAAGCGCCTCATACGCCCGCATCATGTCCTCAACTGGGTCGCTGTTTTC
Source organism: Thalassospira sp. (assembly GCF_002709775.1). Taxonomy (GTDB): domain Bacteria; phylum Pseudomonadota; class Alphaproteobacteria; order Rhodospirillales; family Thalassospiraceae; genus Thalassospira. Next base: position 135,337 of record NZ_PAQR01000010.1, on the reverse strand, counting down.
TGCCGGCTCCCAATTCAGGACATGATCGGGATCCGGCAGTCCGAGTTCCCGCCAAATCGCCAAAGACATCACATCATCGCAATGCTGTGCCGTATGAACAAAAGACGGGCGCAGGAATGGATGGCCCACCAACCCGCGCCAAAGCGGTGCAATCTTCATGAAGTTGGGTCTGGCGCCGGCAATGAGGTGGAGTTTCATATCTTATCGACACGCATCCTGCTTCTGGGAAAATTCGACCGTCCTCCCATAGCCTAATAGATAAGTCCGGCTCCCCGTAACCTTCTTTGGTATCGGTATTTTCTGCCGCCAACCATCACAGGTAGGGTGTCAGGAATGCCAAGTACAGGCATCAACCTTCTCAATGGTCTTCGCATGTAATTTGCGAACCCTTACGTCCCGCATCCATGGTCTGAAAATTGCTTTGATTTCTGATGGTAAGCATGTCTGACACCCTCGGCGACGTTCCGGGGGTGCTGGTCGTGCTTTGTGCATCCCAGAGAAAGGTATCTCGCAATGAGTACTATTTTTGGATTGGGCAACGGGTTGCCGATATCAACCCGGGCCAGTTCTGCGGAACGGCCAGGTGCACACGAAGGTATCGAAGGTTTTAGCGCAGGTAGCGCTGCACCTGTTTCAAGTGTTGCGGCAATCGGACCGGAAGGTGGCTCGTCGAAAAGTCAGCTTTCCGATGCGGTTCAGTCCGTCATGCTTGAATTTCAGGATATCGGAAGCGGGTCATCAAGCTTTGCTGCGGCCATGGACGCAGTCAAAGCCAATGACAGCGCAAACGGTATCAAGACCAATGACGGCGTCGTTTCTTCGAATTCCGATCCGGAAAATGACGATCCTGCACTTGCAGAGCAGGATGCCGAGGAGGAATTCAAATCAGCCCTTCGTGACAGTTTGAGTCCGCCACCAAAGGACGAAAAACAGAACGAAAAGGCCGAGATTGAAAAACGCAGGGAACGTCAGGAGATCGATAACGCAGCCGAGCAGGCCGCAACCGATCTTCCCGAAAACGTTGCCGGTCTTGATAGCCGGGTCGCAGCCCAGGTCATGTCTGGTCAGCCAGCAGGACAGCAACCCGCATTGGCCGCCTGATCACATCGGCTATAAAACCTTGAACGGAGCAGCGCTTAACGGCGCTGCTCTTTCTTTTGCGCTACGGACTAGAACAGTTTGGGCGGCGCGTCGCCGCGCTCTTCACTTTGAAGTTCAAGCAATGCGTTGTTATAGGCCATCATCGCGTCCTTTTCATGGACGAAGCCGATGATATGGCGCTCTTCTGCACTATTTAGGACCGGCAGATGTTCTTCACCGGTTTGCTCCATCAGTTTGATGGCCTTTTCGATACTGTCGGTGCGATACAGCACCGGCGGCTTTGATCGGGCGACCTGGCCTGCCGTTACTTCATCGCCCAGCTTCGGATCAAAGGCCGCGTGGCGCAAATCGGTTAGCGTGATGGTGCCATGCAGCTTGCCCTGATCATCAATGACAAACAGTTCCGAATAGGGCGCATTGATCAGCTTTTCGCGCACCATCGGCAGCCCCTCGTCAAGCGGGACGGTTTCGTATTCACGCTTCATGATCTCGGCAACCTTGATCGTTCGAAGCAAATTGACTTCCCGGCCCCAACGGGTCGAAACGCCACGGCATTTCAGCTGCCACTGGAAGAACGAGCCGCCCTGGAACTGATCCATAATCACTGTTGCCAGAACAGATGCCACCATCACCGCCGCCGTCAGGGCATAGTCACCGGTCAATTCAAAGATGATCAGTGTGGTTGAAATCGGCGCGCCAAGAACGGCTGCGGCCAAGGCCCCCATGCCGACAAGCGTGTAGGCCGAATAGCCCGATGACAAATCCGGGAAGACGTTGGTGGCGATAATCCCGAACGCCCCGCCCAGCATCGCACCAAGGAAAAGCGCCGGGCTGAAGATGCCACCGGCAAAACCAAGCCCCATACAGATCGAAACAGCAAAACCCTTGGCAAGCAGCAAACCGATCAGGAAGGTCAGGTTATAGCTTTCATTAAGCGCATCGTTCATTGCACCGTAACCGACGCCAACAACCTGCGGAAAGATCAGGGCCAACAATCCGACCACAAGCCCCGCCACCGCCGGACGGATCCAAAGCGGTGCGTTGGTGCGGTTAGCAGTCTTTTGCACGATCGGAATGGCGCGCACGACCAGAACGGCCGCGATACCGGCAATGATCCCCAAAAGGGCGAAGGCCGGAAATTCCCAGAACGACTGGATATCGTGACCGGGGATCAGGAAGGCGACTTCATCGCCAAAATAAATCCGCGTAATCACCGTCCCGGTAACAGACGCCAAAACAATCGGGGCAAAGGCTGTCAGGGCGTAATGGCCAAGGGCAACTTCATGGGCAAACAGCGCGCCAGCCAGGGGCGCGTTGAACGATGCCGCCACCGCAGATGCGACGCCACACCCCAACAGGGTTCTTGAGGCCGAACGGCGCAAATGAAGAATACGCGCAAGCCACGCCCCAAAGGACGCCCCCATATGGACTACCGGCCCTTCACGGCCAAGGGACGCCCCACTGCCAAGCGAGACCGCACTGGCAATCGCACTTTTGATCCCGCAGCGCGTCGACATGCGGGCATCATGGAAGGATGCAGCATCAATAACGTCGGCAACCCCATGCGGGCGCTTTTCGGGCAGGAACTTGTAGATGAAAACACCGACAATCAGACCGCCGACCGTCGGCGCAAGAATAAGCTGCCAGACCGGAATTTCGCTTAGATGACGGTGAAGGGCCTCTTCGCCGGTTCCAAAAAACAGCGACTGGATGAACAACAAACCGTCACGAAACAGGATCGTTCCACCCCCGGCCAGTGCGCCGACAATCAAAGCCAAAATCGACAGAACCAGTTGCTCGCTTTTGACGATGCGGCGTAGACGGTTCAAAAAGATGTTCGATTTCAGAAGCTTTTCAGCCATTTCAACTATACCGGGGTTGGCAACGCGGGATTTGGAATGATCATAGGATCAGCTTTTCCTGCGAATAAAGGGTAAAGACAAGCAATACCACGGTTATTTTCGCATTTCTGACACCCATTGATTGATCCGGGTGGATGTGTAACAACAAGTGACCCGGGTTCAGGGCAGCCCCAGTGCCGCGATCCCGTTTAAGAAAACCGTCATTGCCAAAAACACACGAAATGCATCATTCTGCCCGCGCTGCGTGAAAGCGGGGCCAGAGACGCCACCAATTGTTCTCAACGGAACCAAAAATAATGAATGACCCTCGACCAACGGGTACGCAGGCGGCTCGGCCGTTGCCAGGACTTGTTGAATTTATCTGCCTGATGGCGATCACCATCGGGCTGGTTGCACTGTCGATTGATAACCTGTTGCCGGCCTTTGGGCCGATTGCACAGGATTATGGGATCGAAGACGGCAACCGTATGCAGATGCTGATCTATGTTTTCATGATCGCATTTGGCCTGATGCAGATTGTTTATGGACCGCTTGCTGACAGCTTCGGCCGTCGCCCCACCCTGATTGCCGGCCTTGGCATCTATTGCATCGGCACGATCATGGCGATCTTTGCCGACAGCTTTGAACATCTTCTGGTCGCACGTTTTGTGCAGGGCCTTGGGGCTGCTGCGCCGCGCGTTTTGACCATGGCGATAACGCGTGACTGTTTCGAAGGTCGCGAAATGGCACGCGTTATGTCGTTTGTCATGATGGTATTCATTATCCTGCCGGTGTTTGCCCCCGCATCAGGCAGCCTTATTCTGGCACTGGCCAACTGGCACATGATTTTTGTCAGCACGCTTGTCCTGGCGATTGCGATTGTCTGCTGGTATCTGCTGCGCATGCCGGAAACCCTGCACCCGGAATACCGACACAGGCTTTCGATGCGCCGGATCGTGCGTGACATCAGAACCACCGTGACCAACCGTCAGACGCTCGGCTATGCCACCGCCATGGGCATGATGTTTGCCTGCCTGATGGCCTATATCGGATCGGCCCAGCAAATCTTTGAAACCGAAGTATACGGTCTTGGGGTATGGTTCCCGCTGGTCTTCGGGATGATTGCTGCCTGCATGAGCGTTTCTTCGTTCGTCAATGCGCGGCTCGTGCGCAAGATCGGCATGCACAAGATTTCGCATGTTGCTCTGTTCATCATGACGGGCAGCAGCCTGATCAATGTTCTTATTGCGATTTGGTTTGACGGGCAGCCGCCCTTGCTGCTGTTTGGCATCGGCCTGACGACGATCCTGTTCTGCTTCTCGCTGACCATGCCGAATTTCAATTCACTCGCAATGGAACCGGTCGGCGCGATTGCCGGTACCGCATCTTCGATGATTGGTGTCTACAGCACCCTGATCGGCGTGATCGCGGGCGGCATTATCGGACAGCAGTTCAATGGCACGGTGATCCCGCTTCTGGCAGGTTACTTCTCGCTCGGTCTGATTGGCATTGTGATTGTCGGCATTACCGAGCGTGGCAAGTTCTGTCGCCCTACACACTAGACCGCGTTAAACGCACCCAATAAAAAAGCCCCGCAGAGTGCAGTCTGCGGGGCTTTTCATTGCGACCGGTAAGGCGATTATTTTGCCTGACGCGGATCGTAATTCAGGTTCGGCGCCAACCAGCGCTCTGCCTCTGCCAGGGTCATGCCCTTGCGCTCGGCATAGCTTTCCACCTGATCGCGCTCAATCTTGCCAAGACCGAAATACTTCGCATCCGGGTTGGCGAAATAAAGCCCGCTGACCGATGCGGTCGGCGTCATGGCATAGCTTTCGGTAAGCGACACACCGACATTCTTTTCAGCATCCAGAAGATCCCAAAGAATGCCCTTTTCGGTGTGTTCCGGGCAGGCCGGATAACCCGGTGCCGGACGGATACCGCGATAGTTTTCAGCAATCAGGTCATCATTGCCAAGCGTCTCATCCGGGGCATAGCCCCAAAGCTCCTTACGGACCTCTTCATGCATGCGCTCGGAAAAGGCCTCGGCAAATCGGTCACCAAGGGCCTTGACCAGAATGGCATTGTAATCGTCATGCTCTGCTTCAAGCTTGCCGGCAATTTCTTCGACTTCCGGTCCGGCCGTAACAACGAAGGCACCGATATAGTCGGTTTTGCCGCTGTCTTTTGGCGCAATGTAGTCGGCCAACGCACGGTTCGGGCGCTTGTTATTTTCACGGAACATCTGCTGACGCAGGGTATGAAGCATTACCGGTTCATTGTGATCCGGTGCCGGGGTGACTTCGATATCATCACCGACCGAGTTGGCCGGCCACAGACCGACAACCGCCTTGGGTTTAAACCATTTCTCGGCAATGATTTTCTTGAGCATCGCCTGCGCATCTTCATAAAGACTGCGTGCGGTCTCACCGACCTTTTCATCCTGAAGGATATCGGGGAAGCGACCATGCAGTTCCCAGGTCTCGAAGAACGGTTTCCAGTCAAAGCGCGATACCAGCTCTTCAAGATCGAACTCTTCAAACAGGGTGATACCCGGTTTGAGCGGCACCGGTGCCTCGAAGTTTTCCCAATCAAGCTGCGCCTTGTTGGCGCGTGCATCGGCAAGCGAGAAACGCTTTTTCTGCAGCTGTTGTGCTGCGTGCTTTTCCGCCATCGCGACATATTCATTGCGAATTTCCGTAGCAAAACGTTCGCGATGGGTTTCGGAAAGCAACTGGCTTGCAACACCAACCGCACGCGATGCATCGATCACGTAAACCACCGATGATTTCAGGTAGTTCGGCGCGATCTTGACCGCGGTATGGACCTTCGATGTCGTCGCACCGCCGATCAGAAGCGGGATATCAAGACCTTCGCGTTCCATTTCGGCCGCGACATAGGTCATTTCCTCAAGCGACGGCGTAATCAGGCCCGAAAGCCCGATCATGTCGACCTTCTCAGCCTTGGCGGTCTCGATGATTTTCTGGGTCGGCACCATCACACCAAGGTCAATGACCTCGAAGTTGTTACATTGCAGAACCACACCGACGATGTTCTTGCCGATGTCATGGACATCGCCCTTCACCGTTGCCAGCAGGATCTTGCCATTGGTTTCGTGCTTGCCGTCTTTTTCTTCCTCAATGAACGGGATCAGATAGGCGACAGCCTTTTTCATCACACGGGCAGATTTCACAACCTGCGGCAGGAACATCTTGCCAGCGCCAAACAGGTCACCAACAATGTTCATACCATCCATCAGCGGCCCTTCAATCACATGAAGCGGCTTGTCTGCCTGCTGACGGGCTTCTTCGGTGTCTTCTTCGACAAACTCGGCAATACCATTGACCAGCGCATGGGCCAGACGTTCATTGACCGGCTTTTTACGCCATTCAAGATCAGCCTTTTTCTCGGGCCCGCCGGTACCTTTGTATTTCTCGGCCACTTCAAGCAGGCGGTCGGTTGCGTCCGAACGACGGTTGAGGATGACGTCCTCAACGCGTTCACGCAGTTCCGCAGGGATTTCTTCGTAAACAACCAGCTGACCGGCATTGACGATGCCCATATCCAGTCCCGCCTTGATGGCGTGATAGAGGAACACCGAATGCATGGCTTCACGCACCGGGTTGTTACCACGGAACGAGAAGGACACGTTTGAAACACCGCCGGAAATCTTGGCATAGGGCAGATGCGTCTTGATCAGGCGGCAGGCCTCGATGAAATCGACGGCGTAATTGTCGTGTTCCTCAATCCCGGTCGCGACAGCAAAGATGTTCGGATCGAAAATGATGTCTTCGGGCGGGAAGCCGACTTTTTCGACCAGCACGTCATAGCTGCGTTTACAGATTTCAAACTTGCGATCAACCGTATCGGCCTGACCTTTTTCATCAAAGGCCATGACAACAACAGCCGCCCCATAACGGCGCAGCATCTTGGCCTGTGCGATGAAGGGTTCTTCGCCTTCCTTCAGACTGATCGAGTTGACGATCCCCTTGCCCTGCAGGCATTTCAGACCGGACTCAATCACGTTCCATTTGGAACTGTCGACCATGATTGGCACACGGGCAATGTCGGGTTCGGCCGCGATCAGGTTGATGAACTTGACCATCGCGGTTTCAGCATCCAGCATCGCATCATCCATGTTGATGTCGATGATCTGTGCGCCGTTTTCGACCTGCTGACGGGCAATCTCAAGGGCTGCATCGTAATCTTCTTCAACGATCAGCTTCTTGAATTTCAGCGATCCGGCAACGTTGGTCCGTTCACCAATATTGATAAATCTGGAAATGTCGGTCATGGGTCTTTTCGATCTCTTTTCAGCAATCAATATCGGGATTATGCGGCGTCAAACGGCTCAAGGCCTGACAAACGCATACGCGGTTCGAACTTCGGCACAGTGCGCGGTTTGGCATTCGCAACCGCATCGGCAATCGCCTTGATATGCGGCGGCGTCGTTCCACAGCAGCCCCCCAGAAGGTTGACCATGCCGGTTTCAGCCCATTCCTTGACCAAAGCTGCCATTTCGGCGTCCGACTGATCATATTCGCCGAACTCGTTCGGCAGGCCAGCATTGGGGTAAACCGAAACGCGGCATTCGGCAATACGCGAAAGTTCCTGCACGTACGGACGCAGCTGAGCAGCCCCCAATGCGCAGTTAAGGCCAATCGAGAACGGCTTGGTATGACGCACGGAGTTATAAAACGCCTCGGTCGTCTGCCCCGACAGGGTCCGGCCCGATGCATCCGTGATCGTGCCAGAAATCATTACCGGCACATCTTCACCGCGTTCTTCAAGAACCTCATCAATGGCAAACAGTGCGGCCTTGGCATTGAGCGTATCAAATATGGTTTCGACCAGAAGCGTATCCGCCCCGCCATCAAGCAAACCGTTTGCTGCTTCCTTGTAGGCTTCTTTGAGCTGATCAAAGGTGATCGCGCGGAAGCCCGGATTATTCACATCCGGCGAAATCGAAGCAGTACGGTTGGTCGGGCCGATCGCGCCGTTGACAAATCGCACATCACCGGGATGGGCGGCTTCCCATTCGTCGCAGGCGGCACGCGCGATCCTAGCACTTTCGAAATTGATCTCGTAAGCCAGATCTTCCATGCCGTAATCGGCCTGGGCAATCGTCGTCGCGCTAAAGGTATTCGTGCCGTTCAGGTCCGCGCCGGCTGCAATATATTGCAGGTGGATGTCCTTGATGATGTCCGGCTGGGTTAGCGACAAAAGATCGTTATTACCCTTCACATCCTGCTTCCAGTCGGCGAAGCGTTCACCGCGATAGTCTTCCTCGGTCAGCTTGTGCTTCTGGATCATCGTGCCCATTGCGCCATCAAGGATCAGGATCTTTTCCTCGGCCCGTTTGCGCAGCAGGGCAATGCGTTCCTTGCGATCATTCATCTTTTTCATCCAATCAAATCTTCATGCGTCCGGTTACAGAACAACGGGTCCCTCAGGCAGCTGCCTGTTCGGTCCCGCGAATGCCCAGCGCATGGCAGATGGCATAGGTCAGTTCGGCACGGTTAAGCGTATAGAAGTGGAAGTCGGTCACGCCTTCGCTGATCAAACCTTCCACTTGTGAAATGGCTTCGTGGAAAGCAACCATGCGGCGCGTATCCGGGTCTTCATCAAGCCCCTCGAAACGCCAATGCAAACGCTGCGGAACAGAAGCACCACACATGCCCGCAAAATTCAAGAGCGAGGCAAAATTGGTTACCGGCAGAATTCCCGGAACGATCGGCGCATCAATCCCGGCCGCAACGCATTTGTCACGGAACCGCAGATAGGTTTCGTTATCAAAGAAGAACTGCGTGATCGCGCGGTTCGCACCCGCATCGATCTTGCGTTTGAGATACTCGATCTCGAAATCAGCACTTGGCGCATCCGGGTGGGTTTCCGGATAGGCGGAAACGGAAATATCGAAATCGGCAATTTCCTTAAGCCCGGCAACCAGATCAACCGCATAGGCATACCCACCCGGGGTCGGCTCGTACTTGCCAGTCGCTTCGGGCATATCCCCACGCAGGGCAACGATGGAACGAATGCCTTCGTCCCAATAGCTGCGTGCGATCTCATCGATCTCTTCCTTGGTGTGCCCAACACAGGTCAGGTGGGCCGCCGCCGGAATGCCGGTTTCCTTTTGAATGCGGGTCACGCTGCCGTGGGTGCGGCCACGCGTGGTGCCGCCTGCCCCATAAGTCACCGAGACAAAAGACGGATTGAGCGGCGCAAGCCGGTGGATCGATCGCCACATGGTTTCTTCCATCTTTTCCGTTTTCGGAGGAAAGAATTCGAACGAAACCCGCAGGTTCTTGCGTACTGCCTTGATTTCTGGAACCGTCATCATATCAATATCTCAATCCTGTCTTCACGTTCCCGTCGGTCGGGTCTTTTTATTTAGGTATTTTGGTAACGGCTGCGCGTTATTCGGCAGCCTTCTCACTATTCTTTTGCGCCTGATCGGACATCGGATGCGCCACCCAAATCCGAACGGTCAGCGGCTTGCCTGGCAGGCTTACGACATTGTCTGGCTCAAGCCCGTTGGCGCGGAACCACGCATTGATCGACGCATCGTCAAAACCAAGACGTCGGTGCGCATGTTCTTCGCGCAGTTCTTCATGTTCATGCTGGGCAAAATCAACGATCACAAGCTTGCCACCGGGCGCCAAAACGCGCGCCGCCTCGGCAAGGGCAGCGTCAGGTTTTTCGGCAAAATGCAGCACCTGATGAAGGGTCACGACATCAAACATGCCGCCCGGATAAGGCAGCTGATACATATCGGCTTGCCGGACAAGGCAGTTCGACAGATCCGCGCGCTGCAGACGGGCACGTGCGACCGCCAACATTTCGCGCGACATATCAACGCCAACGCCTTCCTCGGCATTGCGCCCCAGAAGCTCAAGGATCCGACCGGTGCCAGTTCCGACATCAAGAATACGCCCGCCGGTCAGATCACCAACCGTCTCAAGCAAGGCCTTTTCGACCACGGCCTCATCGACATGCAGGGATCGAATCCGATCCCAATCCTCGGCATTGGCACGGAAATACTCGGTCGCGATCTTCTCACGCTCCGCCTTCACCTGCTCAAGACGGGCACGATCAAGCGAAAGGGTTTCGTCGTCCTTGGGCAACAGATCCAGCACCGGCTGAACAAGGTCTGCACCCGGACCAGAATGGGGGGTGCGATAGAATACCCACGTGCCTTCACGGAACCGGACAAGCAGGCCCGCTTCGCACAATAGTTTAAGATGTCGGGATACGCGGGGCTGGCTTTGACCAATGATCTGGGTGATCTCGCTTACGGTCAGTTCGCACTCGGCACAGATCGCCAGCAGACGAAGCCGCGTTGCTTCTGCAGCTGCGCGCAATCTTGCCAGAACCTGTTCCATACCAGTACCCTCCATGTCGGTGAGAAAGATATAAAGATATGTTTATATTTGTTCAAGGACTATTTTCACAGCAAAACATGTTGCTCAAATGCAACACCAGAAAACTGCTTGATTGCGATCAACTTTTTGTATGCTGGTGTTTAAATTCCCCCTATGCTAACCAGATGGATATCTAAGGCGTGTGCGTTACATGGTCGCCCTTTCGAGCAGAAGGTTGATCGGTAACGTTTTTTGGTGTCCCTCACTGAAAACGTTTTGGGTCAGGGGAAGTCTGTGTATCGAACATCGGTTGGCTAAAAATAATGAAGTTCCGAACTTTGCTTTCGCTTTGTGCCGCAGGATCGCTGTCTTTGCTGACCGCGTGCGCATCGACAGAACCAGCGCAGGACACGAGTGATTACGACCCGCTTGAGCCGGTGAACCGCGTGGTTCACGGCGTTAACGGCGCTGTTGATTTCATGGTCCTGTATCCCGCTGCAATGTGGTACCGCGACATTGCCCCGCAACCTGTCAAAACCTCCGTCGCGAGTTTTGTGCGCAACATCAACGAACCGTTGAACTCGTTCAACGCGTTGCTGCAAGGTGATCCGGATCAGGCTGCTGCCTCGTTCCAGCGTTTCATCATGAACTCGACGATTGGTCTTCTTGGCTTTAACGATGTCGCGACTGATTTCGGCATTCCGTATCGTCGCGAAGATTTCGGCCAGACCCTTGCCCATTATGGCATCGGCGGCGGCCCTTACATCGTGCTTCCGCTGATTGGTCCGTCCAACCTGCGTGACACGACGGGTATTGCTGTTGATTATGTTGCCAACCCGCTGACTTGGGGTGCCGAAAACAGCGACACCGCAGAAGCGCTTTACTGGGGTTCTCTTGGTCTGACTGCGCTGCATACGCGTTACGCCACGATCAATCAGCTGAACGAACTGCAGAAATCGTCGATCGACTATTATGCAGCTCTGCGCAGCCTGTATCGTCAGCAGCGTAATACGCTGATTCGCAACGGCGCCCCGGCACCGGCATCCGCCGTCGAAGATGAAAGTGCATCTTTCGACTTTGATGATGCCGTCGAAGCAGCAAGCCAGTAAGAGCCCATCATGGCAAACAACAAGATCGCCATACCAGCTGCCGCGATGATCGCCATCGTAGCAGCATGGTCTGGCCACGCGTCGGCAACGAGCCTGTCTTCTGACGTCGTTGCCGAAGTCGCTGTTGAAACCAGCGCTGCCGATGTTATTCAAACCATGGCTGATCAGGCCATGGCCGAACTCACCGACCATACCCTTGCTGACGAAGTCCGCCGCGAAAAGTTCGTGTCCCTTATGGACCGTTATTTCGAGATGGATGTTGTCTCGCGCTTCGTTCTTGGTCGTTACTGGCGTACGATTTCCAGCCAGGAAATCGAAGAGTTCTCTGTCCTTCTGCAGAACTATCTGGCGCTGAATTACGCCAACCAGTTCAAGGAATTCAACGGCGAACAGTTTGTCGTTGGTGACGAGACCCAGAAGAACAAGGACCCCTTCGTCGATTCGCAGTTTGTCCGTCCGGACGGCCCGCCGATCAATATCGTGTGGCGGATGCGGATGTTTGATGACAGCTACAAGATCATTGATGTTTCCATCGAAGGTCTGAGCATGGGCATCACCCAGCGTGACGAGTTCACATCAGTTATTCAGCAGAATAACGATGATGTCGGCGCACTGACCGCAGCACTGAAGGCAAAGACCGGCCTCTAAGACAAAGCCCGTCTCAAATATCGAATACGAAAGCCACCTTCCTCGGACGGTGGCTTTTTTTGTTGCGTCACTCTGGCACTGCTTACGCATGAAAAAAGGCCACCGTCCGAGGAAGGTGGCCTTTGATCTGAAACCGGTTGTCCGCCTTAGCGGGTCAGCGGCTTGTATTTGATGCGGTGTGGGCGACTGGCCTCTTCACCATAGCGACGTTTGTAGTCGGCTTCATATTCCTGATAGTTCCCTTCGAACCACTCGACATGCGAGTTGCCCTCATAGGCAAGAATATGGGTCGCGATACGGTCAAGGAAGAAGCGATCGTGCGAGATAACCACAGCACAACCGGCAAACTCGAGGAGGCCTTCCTCAAGCGCACGCAGGGTATCGACATCAAGATCGTTGGTCGGTTCGTCAAGCAGCAGGACGTTCGAGCCGGACTTCAGCATCTTGGCAAGATGAACGCGGTTACGCTCACCACCAGACAGCTGGCCGACTTTCTTCTGCTGATCCGCACCCTTGAAGGCGAACTGCGAAACATAAGCACGCGAGCTCATCGGGCGCTTGCCCAGAAGGATCTCGTCAAGACCATCGGAGACTTCCTGCCAGACGGTCTTGTTCGGATCAAGCGAGTCACGCGACTGATCGACATAGCCCATCTTGACGGTTTCACCGATCTTCAGATCACCTGAATCCGGCGTTTCCGCACCCGTCAGCATCTTGAACAGCGTTGTTTTACCAGCACCGTTCGGACCAATGACACCAACAATGCCGCCCGGCGGCAGGCGGAAATCAAGGTTCTCGAACAGAAGCTTGTCACCGTAAGCCTTGGTCAGGCCTTCGGCGGTGATGACTTCATTGCCAAGACGCTCGGCAATCGGAATAACGATCTTGGTTGAATCCGGAACGGCTTTTGCGGCCTCGGCGACAAGATCGTCATAGGCACGAACACGGGCCTTGGATTTTGCCTGACGGCCTTTCGGGTTCTGACGGATCCACTCAAGCTCGGTCGCAAGCTGTTTCTGACGGCTGCCTTCCTGACGGGCTTCCTGTTCCAGACGCTTCTGCTTCTGTTCCAGCCACGAGGAGTAGTTGCCTTCGAACGGGATGCCCTGACCACGGTCAAGTTCAAGGATCCAGCCGGTGACGTTATCAAGGAAGTAACGATCGTGGGTAACCAGAATGACAGTACCCTGATAATCTTCAAGGTGACGTTCAAGCCAGGCAACCGATTCAGCGTCAAGGTGGTTGGTCGGTTCGTCAAGCAGCAGGATGTCAGGCTTTGCCAGCAGAAGACGGCAAAGAGCCACACGACGACGTTCACCACCGGAAAGCTTGGAAACGTCGGCATCCTTGGGCGGGCAACGCAGTGCGTCCATCGCGATCTCAAGGGTACGTTCCAGATCCCAGCCATTGGCCGCATCGATGCGTTCCTGAAGTTCGCCCTGCTCGGCAAGGAGATCATTCATTTCGTCATCGGTCATCGGCTCGGCGAATTTGCCGCTGATTTCGTTGAAACGTGCAAGATCGTCGACGATAGAACCACAGCCTTCCATGACGTTACCAAGAACGTCTTTTTCCGGATTAAGCTTCGGCTCCTGCTCAAGATAGCCGACATTGACGCCATCAGCAGGCCAGGCTTCACCGGCATAATCCTTCTCGATGCCGGCCATGATTTTCAGCAGGGTCGATTTACCTGCGCCGTTGTTCCCGAGAACACCGATTTTTACGCCCGGCAGGAAGGACAGCGTGATGCCCTTGAAAAGTTCGCGACCGCCCGGAAGGATCTTGGTCAGGTCCTTCATGACGTAAATATACTGGTAGGATGCCATTAAATTCCCCATCCAAAAGTCGTTGGGTCCGCCCCGTCGGGTCGGAACACTCCGGCACGCCCAAGGCGCACCTGAAATACTGTGCCCGTTTGTAACCGACAGGCAGTCTCTTAACAACTTCAAACCGCAGAGACCCAGCGCGAAGTCACAACAAGACGGTTGGCATGCGGTCATGGCGTGAAGAGCTGGCCCTCAGCCGCACGCATACCAACCAGAACGACGCGGGGCCGATTCCGGTCAGAAATGCCATCAAAAGACTGACAACGCGCCCTTTACGGTACGAAAACGTCACTTTTTAGGCATGAATGCGCCAAGTTTTTCAACCCTGAAATGCTGCATCGCACACAATGAAAACTGACCGAATTCTGTCATTATTTTCGTTCGCAGCTGCCGAGCAAAGGCCTCTAACACCCTGTTCTATACGACTAATGATTAGCTTATGGCCCATCTAGAAAGCTGATATCGACCTTTACAGGCAATGAGTGTGTCCCAATGCACTCAACGCCACGCGTTTAAGCGGCCGGCAAAAACAATCCAAAAACGATGTCGGCAGGGAAAGTTATCATTTCTAGGAAGGAGACGCGCGATGGATGAACAAAGCGCAGCCTACTGGAAGAGAAACGTGAAACTGGTCTCGGTACTTGTGGTGATCTGGTTCATCGTTTCCTACGGTTTCGGCATCTTGTTTGTCGATGCCCTTAATTCGATCGAAATAGCGGGCTTCCAGCTTGGTTTCTGGTTTGCTCAACAGGGGTCCATTTACGTCTTTGTCGCATTGATTTTCGTCTATGTGGCCAAGATGAACAAACTGGACCGCGAATTCGGCGTTCACGAAGACGACGACTGACGCAGGATCTGGGAGACAGACAAGATGGATCTTACTACCCTTACATATATTGCCGTCGGTTTGAGCTTCGCGCTGTATATCGGCATCGCGATCTGGGCCAAGGCAAGCACCACCGGCGAATTCTATGTCGCTGGCAAAGGTGTTAACCCGGTCGTCAACGGCATGGCGACTGCAGCAGACTGGATGTCAGCTGCTTCCTTTATCTCTATGGCTGGCCTCATTGCCTTCCTTGGCTATGGCGGCTCGGTTTACCTGATGGGTTGGACCGGCGGCTACTGCCTACTGGCAATGCTTCTGGCACCGTATCTCCGCAAGTACGGCAAATTCACCGTGCCGGAATTCATCGGGGATCGTTATTATTCCAAAGCAGCCCGTATCGTTGCTGTTATCTGCCTGATCTTTATTTCGTTCACCTATGTGGCAGGTCAGATGCGCGGCGTTGGTATCGTGTTCTCGCGCTTCCTTGAAGTTGAAATCCTGACCGGCCTGATCGTCGGCATGGGCATCGTCTTCATCTACGCCGTTCTTGGCGGCATGAAGGGCATTACCTATACCCAGGTTGCACAGTATTGCGTTCTTATTGTTGCCTACACCATTCCGGCAATCTTCATTGCCTTCCAGCTGACCGGCAATCCGCTGCCGCAGCTGGCATTCGGCTCGACCGTGAATGGCACCGGCGAATTCATGCTTGATCGCCTGAACCAGGTTGTGACGGAACTCGGCTTCCTCGAATACACCACCACCAGCAAGTCAACGATTGATATCTTTGCAATCACCGTTGCCCTGATGGTTGGTACCGCAGGTCTGCCGCACGTTATCGTTCGCTTCTTCACCGTTCCGAAAGTTCGTGACGCACGTTCCTCGGCTGGTTGGGCACTGGTCTTCATCGCGCTGCTTTACACCACCGCTCCGGCAGTTGGTGCAATGGCTCGCCTGAACCTGACCGAAACCATCCAGACAGGCGAAGTCGGCGATCCGGAAGGTAACCTTGTCTTTGAAGAGCGTCCGGACTGGATGAAACGTTGGGAAGCTACCGGCCTCCTGTCGTTTGAAGACAAAAACGGCGATGGCCGTATCCAGTACTACAACGACGCAAACGCAGAGTTCGCCGCCAAGGCAGCCGAGTTCGGCTGGCAGGGTAACGAGCTGAAGGTTGACCGTGACATCATGGTTCTGGCCAACCCGGAAATCGCACAGCTTCCGAACTGGGTCATCGCACTGGTTGCAGCAGGTGGTATCGCCGCTGCCCTGTCGACGGCTGCTGGTCTGTTGCTTGTGATTTCGTCTGGCGTATCGCATGACCTTCTCAAAGGTACATTCACACCAAACATGACAGAAGGACAGGAACTGATGGCAGGGCGTATTGCCGCTGCGGTCGCGATCCTGATTGCCGGTTATCTGGGCTACAATCCTCCGGGCTTTGTGGCACAGGTGGTGGCCTTCGCCTTCGGTCTTGCCGCATCCTCGCTGTTCCCGGTTATCATCATGGGGATCTTCTCCAAGAAGGTTAACCGCGAAGGCGCGATTGCCGGCATGCTGACCGGTCTGGTCTTCACCATGGGCTATATCCTTGCCTATAAAGGTGTGTTCTTCGACCCGATCATTGCAAACACGCCTGAAAACTGGCTGTTTGGCATCTCGCCGGAAGGCATTGGTGCGGTTGGTATGGTTCTGAACTTCATCGTTGCTTTCGCTGTGTCGAAAGTCACCGCCGAGCCGCCAGAGCATATCCAGCACATGATTGAAGATATCCGCGTTCCGAAAGGGGCCGGTGGCGCGGTTGACCACTAATCGGTCAACCAGTTTGCCAAAAACTGTTGCAGGCCCCCGGATCCTTGATCCGGGGGCTTTTCTTTTCGGCCTCACTCAGGCAACAATGCAATCAGGGCGTGCCCTCGCGGAGGAAAAAAGGTCATGAGCATCGAACTCGAAGAAATTGCCGAATTTCTGAAACAACATCACCCGTTCGATCTGCTACCCGACGCAGAAATCAACGCCCTGCCCAAGCGTCTTCAGGCCCGCTATTTCCGTGCTGGGACCAAGGTCCTGTCGCCCGAACAGCAATGCCTGCATCTTTACATTATTCGCACCGGCGGCACCGAAACTCGTGATCCGAACGGGCAACTGCTTGCCCGCCTGTCGGAGGGTGAATGTTTTGGCGTACGCGCGATGTATCAGAACGGACGGGCTGCCAACAACATCACCACCCTTGAAGACAGCCTGTGTTACTTGCTGCCCGAAAAGGACTTCCATGACCTGACGGGCAAGTATCCGCAATTCAGCTATTTCTTCTCGCAGATGGGCGGGGATCGCCTGCGCAGCGGCATGCAACTGCTTGAAAGCCGCGATGACGATCAGCTCAAACTGATGAGTGTGAAGGTCAGCGACCTGATCGCACGTGATCTGGTCAGCATCGACAAATCCGCATCGATCCTTGAAGCCGGTCAGCTGATGAGCAAGGAACGTGTTTCCTGCCTGCTGATCACCGAGGGCGATGATGGCGTTGCCGGCATCATGACCGACCGCGACCTGCGAAACCGCGTGATTGCCAAGGGCCGCAGCTATGACGAGCCGGTCACAGCCATCATGACCGAAAAGCCGATCTCGATTTCGCCGGATCAATACGCCTTCGATGCGCTTCTGACCATGACGCGCAACAATATCCGCCACCTGCCGGTCATGAAGGATGGCAAGGCGGTTGGCATGATCACCACCAATAACCTGCTCGCCCGCCAATCGCTGTCGGCTGTTTATATGGCGGGCCGCATCGGCAAGCTGACCGAACCCGAAGAAATGGCAAAGGTCATTGCCCAGGTCCCCGAACTCCTGAGCCACCTGATCGAGGCGGGCGCGACATCGCATAATGCCGGGCATATCGTGACAACCCTGTCGGACGCGGCAACTGCCCGCCTTCTGCAACTGGCAGAAGAAGAATTTGGCCCGCCACCTGTTCCGTACGTCTGGATGGCTGGCGGATCGCAAGGACGACAGGAACAAACCGCCCTGTCGGATCAGGATAACTGCCTGATCATTGATGACGCCTATGATGCTGAACAGCACGGCGCGTATTTCAAGAAGCTGGCTGATTACGTCTGTGATGGCTTGCACAAGGTTGGCTATGTCTATTGCCCGGGCGACATGATGGCCAAGATCGATGAATGGCGCCAACCGGCCCGCACCTGGCAGCAATATTTCAATAAATGGATCGAACAGCCCGAACCAAAATCCCTGATGCTATGTTCCGTCTGGTTTGACCTGCGGCCAGTCCATGGCACCAAAAGCCTGTTTGATGACCTGCACCGCATGATCGTTTCCAAGGCCAAGGACAACCGCATTTTCCAGGCCTATATGGTCGGCAACGCCCTGACCCATCATGTACCGCTTGGCTTCTTCAAGAACTTCGTCATGATCCGTGGCGGCGAGCATGACAAGACCCTTGATCTGAAACACAATGGTGTCGTGCCGATTGTTGATCTGGCGCGCATCCATGCCCTTGCCAATGGGGTTGAGGCGGTAAACACCTATGAACGCCTTAATGCCGTCAAGGCCTTCCCATCGATTAGCAATCAGGGGGCGTCCGACCTTCTGGATGCCTTTGAATTTGTCAGCATTACACGTCTCAAACATCAGGTCCGGCAAATCCGGCGCGGTGAAAAGCCCGATAACTTCCTGCAACCCGAAAGCCTGTCAGCGTTTGAGCGCAGCCACCTGAAAGATGCCTTCTCGGTGATCAAGAACCTTCAGAGCGCGCTTGAGCACGCCTTTGGCAAAAGCGGGACCTGATCGATATGGGATTGCGCGAAAAGATCCTTGATAGCCGCCTGTACCGTGATTTCATCCAGCGCAAGGCCACCGGGGCTTTGCGGACCTATTACGATGTCCCACCAGCCGACCCCGACAGATCGGTGATGGAAACCGAATTTATCGCCCTTGATCTCGAAACCACGGGCCTCGACCCCAAAAAGGCTGAAATCGTCAGCCTTGGCTGGGTGATCATTCGCCAGCTTGCGGTCGATTTTTCAAGTTGCGAGCATATTCTGGTCAGGCCGTCCAAGGAGCTCAGTGAAAGCTCGGTCGTGGTACACCGGATTTTTGATAGCGACGTCGCCGATGCCCCGAATATTGAAGCCGCCCTTGAACATCTGTTGCCGCAAATGGCCGGGCGCGTTTTGATTTCCCATCATGCACCGATTGAACTGGGCTTTCTTGGTCAGGCATGCAAACGCTGCTTTGGCGCACCACTGCAAATCCCGACAGTCGATACCCTTGTGCTCGCACTGCGTGACATCCGGCGCAGTGGGGAGCCGATGAAGGCCGGTGCCCTTCGCCTTGATACCCTACGTCGAAATCACAACCTGCCACCCTTTAGGGCACATAATGCGCTATCCGATGCGATTGCCGCCTCTGGCCTGTTTCTCGCGCAGATCGCCAAACGTGATCCAAAAGGCGAACTTGAGCTCGACCGGATACTGCGCTAATCGGTTATCAGGGTTAAACAAATGCCCCACCAACAATAACAGCGAATTGGGAGCCACCCCCGTATGTACGTCTTCATCTTCACGACAGTTGTTGTCGGGTTTGCATCGGCTGGTGTGGTCATGCTGCTGTTCCGCCTGTGGGGCCGCAAAGCACCGAAATATGTCGTTCCCTTTGTCGCCGCAATTGCGATGTTCGGCTACATGATCTGGGATGAATACACCTGGTTTGATCGCTATGAGGCACGCCTGCCGCAAACCATCAGCGTCATTCAAACATTCACCGACGAAAACATCTTCGCGCCCTGGACACTGGTTTCCGCGCCAACCAATCGCTTTACTGCGATTGACCACGACAAGCTGGTTGCCAACCCGCAAAACCCGGACGAAAAGCGTGTCATGACCTTGCTACTGCGTAAGGGTGGTGAAACCCTTGCCCTGACCCACCTTGTCGATTGTGCACAAGGTCGGCGCGGCTATATCACCCCGGACACCGCACTTGATAGCAACGGCTTCCCGACCGGGATGGATGAATGGTTCGATATGGGCGCTGATGATCCGCTGCGTGCCGCGGTTTGCCAGTAACCGACGCTCTGGCATTTAAACCAGACAGCCCGCCACGAGCGGGCTGTTTTCATTTCTACCCGTTTCCAGATCGATGCGGTTTTATCAATCCGTTGCTTGACACATCGCTATATTCATAAAAATATAGCGATACTGAATCACTCACCGGGAGCCCCACCGTGAACCGCTTACTCCGCAATCTGTTTGCCGCCACACTCGTCCTTACAGCCAGCACCGCCGCAAATGCCGAAGACATCACTGTTTTCGCCGCTGCCAGTCTGACCAATGCCATGACCAAGGCCGCAGAAACCTATGAGGCCGAAACCGGCAACCATGTGCGTTTGTCCTTTGCCAGCTCATCAACCCTTGCCCGGCAAATCGCGGCAGGTGCGCCCGCCGATCTGTACATATCGGCCAATCAGAAATGGATGGACTGGCTGGTAGATCAGGACCTGATCGCGGCCGAAAGCCGTCAGGATATTCTGGCAAACAGTCTGGTTCTGATTGCACCGACCGACAGTTCGCTGGGGCAGATAACGATCAATGATCAGACGAGATTCCTTGATCTGATCAGCCCGGAAGATCGCATCGCTGTTGGCGATCCTGAGCACGTTCCGGCCGGCATTTATGCCAAACAGGCACTCTCACATCTGGGGCAATGGGATGCGGTTGAAGACCGTCTGGCGCGCGCCGATAACGTCCGGGCTGCGCTGGCACTGGTCGAACGTGGCGAAGCACCGCTGGGTATTGTTTATCGGACCGATGCCGCAATTGCCCAGGACGTCAAAATCATCGCCACCTTCCCGGAAGGCTCCCACCCAGCAATCACCTATCCCATCGCAATGATCAAGGATGCCAAAGCAGCAGGCGCGGGCGACCTGCAGGCATGGCTTCTGGGAAACGAAGCAGGCGTCATTTTTGCTGAATTCGGCTTCGCATCACCGAAGGCGGAACCAAACTGATCACGGAAAATGATCACGCGTCTTGCAAAGGATCTTTCAGAACGGCGGCAAGCTGATCAAGGTCATCTTGCAATGCGCTTTCGGCCCTTTCACAGGCCCGGTCATACAAGGCGATCACTTGTTTGCCCATGTCGGTTAATTGCGCGCCACCATGTGCGCGTCCGCCGACATGGGTTTCAATCACCGGTGATGTGAAGCACTTGTTAAGTTCATCAATCAGAAGCCACGCACGGCGATAGGACATCCCCATCGACCGCGCAGCAGCCGAAATTGACTGATGTTCCAAAACAGCACGCAGCAAATCGACCTTCCCGTAACCAAGGCGAATGTTGCCGGGCAGATCAATCTTCAAACGAATTTTCAAATCGTCACTTGTCATGGCCACACACTATCCTCGCCTTAGTCCAAATGCCAGTGCAACGCATCGCGGCGTTATTTTACGTGACGAACGCATCAAATTTGCCGACTATGAGCTTATCGCGATCTACACAACACGCAGAGATACATATCCCTCATGATTAGCCTGACGCCCGCAGAAATCGAAGCGCTGCTGCTTAGCCTGCGCATTTCGGGGGTTGCGGTTGCCTGTGCCCTGCCATTTGCGGTCGCCGTTGCCACCGCACTTGCACTTGGCCGGTTTCCCGGACGTTTCATTCTTGATGCCATTGTGCATTTGCCGCTTATCCTGCCGCCGGTTGTCATGGGCTATTTGCTACTGATCGGTTTTGGCACACGCGCGCCTTTAGGCGCCTGGCTTTACGAAACCTTTGATCTGCGCTTTGTCTTTAGCTGGACGGGTGCTGCATTGGCATCAGCCATCGTAAGCTTCCCGTTTCAGGTGCGCGCCATTCGGCTCAGCCTTGAGAACATCGATCATGGTTTGTATCAGGCGGCCGAAACGCTTGGTGCCGGGGCGATTGACCGGTTCTTTTCACTGACATTGCCCCTCGCCCTGCCCGGCATTATTGCCGGTGCCATTACGGCCTTTGCCGCAAGTCTCGGGGAATTTGGTGCCATCATTACCTTTGTCTCGAATGTGCCGGGTGAAACCCGCACCCTGCCCCTTGCGATCTATACCGCGATCCAGACGCCGGGCGGTGAACTGGCCGCAGCCCGCCTTGCTGCCCTTTCCATTGGCCTCGCCTTTACCGGCCTGCTTCTTTCCGAACTGGCCTTGCGCCGCATCCGCAAGAGGGCCGCGTCATGAGCATCGGGGTTAATGTAGAATATCACCTCAAGAACTTCGGGCTTTCGGCGGAATTCAACATTCCCGAACCCGGCATCACCGCCCTGTTTGGCCCGTCCGGCAGCGGCAAGACCACACTGGTGAACATGATTGCTGGTCTGGTCCGCCCGAACCGGGGCCACATCCAGATCAACGATCATGTGTTGTTTGAACATTCGCGTGGCATCAATTTACCCGTGCGCGAACGTCGCGTTGGCTGCGTGTTTCAGGACAACCGCCTGTTTCCGCATAAATCGGTGCGCGACAACCTGTTTTACGGCGCACGCCGCAACCCCCACAAACTGCCGCAGGACGAACAACAGTCGATCCTTGATATGCTTAATATCGCGTATCTGATGGATCGTCGCCCCAACCTTCTGTCTGGCGGGGAAAAGCAAAGGGTGGCGCTTGGCCGCGCGCTTCTGTCCAATCCGGATGTGTTGCTGCTTGATGAGCCGCTTTCGGCCCTTGATCACGCCCGCAAACAGGAAATCCTGCCGTATCTTGAATGGCTGCGCGATCATCGCAAGATACCCATCCTGTATGTCACCCACGCGATTGACGAGGTCGCCCGTCTTGCCGACCACATGGTGGTGATTGATCAGGGCAAAACGCTTGCGACCGGTTCGGTGTTTGACATGCTGGGCCGCACGGATCTGGCAACACTGGCCGGGCGCTTTGACGCCGGTACTGTCCTGCCCGCCCGGATCGTCAGCCGCGATCCCAAGGCCGAGGTCAGCTTCCTTGAATGCGGCGAACAGCGTCTTGTTGTCCCCTATCTTGGTCGACCAAACACAGACCGGGTTCGATTGCATGTAAGGGCGCGTGACGTGATGATTGCCCGCACCCCGCCGCGCGACATCAGTGCGAATAACATCATTCCCGTGACCATCACCAAAATTACCGATACGCCCGGCGATACCATCGATGTCACCATGTGCTTTGGTCAGGATGCGGACGCCACCCTTCTGGCTGAAACCAGTGGCCGCCCGAAAATTCATGCCCGCATAACGAAATGGTCTGGGTCACGCCTGAAACTGCAACCCCATCAAAAGGTCTTTGCCGTGATCAAATCGGTCACGGTCAATGGCCAGTTACGCGATCGCTAGGGGCTTTGAGCCCCCCACGAAAAAGCCCCGTCGTACAAACCGACGGGGCTTTTGCAATATGATCAGGGATGCTGATAGGCGTTCGGCGCCGGGAAATCCCATTTGCCGCGCAAGGTCGGATCGGTTTCATAGATCTCGACCTTAAGCGGATAACAGGCCGCCTCATCGCTTGAATGTCCGGTGCTGCAATCACCGCCCGGACAGGTCGACAAATTGCCCAGCAAATCAATCTCGGCAAACATTTCAATATAATCCCCCGGGCGCACCGGGCTTGCCTTCATGAAATACTGATGGGTGTCCTTGGTGAAACCGGTGCACATGAAAACATTAAGCACATCATGCACATAATGATCGGCTTCCTGCATCGACATGCCGGTTTCACCGCTCAGCGCCCGGCACAGGTTCGAATGGCAGCAATGATGATAATCCTGCCCGGACAACAGCCGGTTGGTAAACGGATCGCAGCGGGTGCCGATCACGTCATGGACACTGCCGCCATCTTCATCAAAGCCATACCAGTCGAGCGTATCTTCACTGATCAACGCCATCGACCGCAAATAGGGCATGTTTGACCACAGCCTATCACCGGTCGTTACATGGGTCCGATGCAGGGCGCGCGTCTTGCCACTGAAAAAACGTTCCTTAAGGTCATTGGCATTCCACAGGTTAAGGTCCCCGACCTGCGGTCCCTCGACACTGACAATGCGGAAAAAGCATCCTTTGGGCACATGAAATGTGCGGGCGTCGCGCGGCGGCACGATGACCTCGTCGGTCTTTTTCATCGATGCCTTGATTTCGGCCAAGGTCGCGAAATCCGGTTCGGGTAACGTTCCGTTGGGATAAACCACCACGGGCTTTACCGCGCGGCGGGCATCGGCGTCTGCAGGGGCGGGGTGCTGGGGCTTCATCGTCATGACATGACCTTGATCAGGGGAAAATGAATAGACAACAGGATCGCATAGTCATGCCATCTGACAAGCATGTTTCTTCTTGCCATTAGACCAAGAAATACTTACCCATAATTCATGAAGGATATCCCGCCCCTATCGCATATTCCGGCCTTTGAAGCCGCGGCGCGCTTCGAAAGTTTTATCCGGGCTGCAAAGGCACTTGGCATTACGTCAACGGCAGTCAGTCAGCATGTGCGGGCCCTTGAGAACTGGCTTGGCACACCGCTTTTTGTCCGTAAGGCACGCGGGGTTCAACTGACCCGAGAGGGGCGAGAGTTTGCCGACTCCTGTCAGAATGCGTTACGCGAAATTCGCGATGGCGCCGAACGGGTTTCCCCGCAAAATACCAAACGCAAAGTTGGCCTTGCTTGCCAACCTTCTGTCGTGTCGCTTTGGCTGACCAGCCGCCTGCCGGACTTCATGGAACGACATCCTGAAATTCAGGTCTCCATCGTCTATCCGTTCGGCGCCACCACGCCCGAGGAAGTTGGCGCGGACCTTCTGATCCGTCATGGCACGACACCGGACCGGACAGCTGAAAAACTCCTAAGTGCCGCAACACGCCCGACCTGTGCCAAATCCTATCTCGAAAAGGCAGGACCGCTTGATGGGCCCGTTGCGATCCGGGATGCGCGATTGCTGCATGACGAGACCGAAGACGCCTGGCGTCTGTGGTTCCGGCAGTACGGCCTTGAACTGCCCGGCGGTAATGCGCCGGTGTTTGGTGATTTCAACCTGCTGATCAGCTCCATACAGGCTGGCCATGGGATTGGCCTTTGCCCGACGGCGCTCATCGAAAGTGACATCGCATCGGGTAATCTTGTCGTGCTGTCCGAAGATGCCGCTGATACCGATAAATACTACTGGCTGATTGGGGCACATGCCCTGTCTTCTGACGCGGAATTACTGCGGCAATGGCTGCGCGACCAGGCATCGGTTTAATGTGAAATGCCGATCACACAATCGGCGTGATCAACGCGCCGCGCTCGTCCCAAGCATCCAGATTATCAACAACCAACTGCGCCATGGTATCACGGGTTTCGACCGTCCCACTGGCCAGATGCGGATACAGAACAACGTTATCAAGTTGGGCAAAGGCCGGATCGATATTTGGTTCGTTATCAAAAACATCAAGACCGGCACCGGCAATCGACCGGTCTTGCAAAGCCCGGATCAGGGCCGGTTCATCAATCACCGATCCACGCGCGATGTTGATCACGATCCCAGCACGGCCGAGCGCATCCAGCACCGCTTGATTAACAATCCCCTTGGTCGCCGCCCCACCGGGGCATGCCAGCACCAAAATATCCGCCCACTCGGCAAGCGCCACAAGGTCCTCGAAAAACTTGTAATCGACGGCCTTCTTGCTGCGACCGAAATAGCCGACTTCGACGCCACTTGGAATGGAGCGCGATGCAATCGCCTGCCCGATCCGCCCCAGTCCGACAATACCAAGTTTCCTGCCGCGTACAGTGCGCGCAAGCGCCATCGGCCCCTTGGCCGCCCATTTTCCGCTGCGCACCCAGTCGTCACCTGCGCGCAGCTGTCGCAAGGTGGCGTGCATCAACATGATCGCCGTATCGGCAACATCATCGGTCAGGATGTCCGGGGTGGTTGAAACGCGGATACCCCGCGCCCGGCAGGCTTCAAGATCAATCAGATCATGGCCCACACCGAAACTCGTGATGACCTCAAGATTGGGCAGTTGCGCCATCAGGTCTGCCGGCACGCCAAAGCGTGCGGATGTGACAATCGCGCGGATCTGATCACCCATCTCAACAAGGAACTTTTGCTTGTCCTCGATCAGGTCATAGCGATGCAGGTCATGACGTTCCGCGATCAGGCGCGTGTGGGCCGGACGGATATCAAGAAGGGCAAGAACAGATCGGATCATCGGGATGGCTTTCAATGGGGCAAGGTGCACCAGAGACTAGCCATCCCACAGATGTAAAACAAGTTTACGAGATAGATAACATTACAACAGGGTACCCCCGGCAATCACACCACCCGGCGCACTTCGGTCAGGAAGTTCCCGATCTCCGCTTTCAGGGTTGCCGCCTTGTCCGAAAGATCACGCGCTGCCTCGGTCAGTTCTTCGGCTGCGTTGCCAGTTTCCTGTGCCCCGGTGGTCACGGTGACGATGTTGCGCGATACCTCGTCCGTTCCGGTTGAAGCTTCCTGAACGTTGCGCGATATCTCGTTGGTTGCTGCAGATTGCTGCTCGACCGCGGCCGCGACCGAGGTATTGGCGTCATTCACTTCGGAAATAATCGCCGAAATCCGATCAATACCCTCAACGGTCGATGTCGTCGCACCCTGAATGTTGTCGACATACTGGCTGATCTCGCTGGTTGCCCGCGCCGTCTGACTGGCGAGGTTCTTGACCTCGTTGGCGACAACGGCAAAGCCCTTGCCAGCCTCGCCTGCCCGCGCGGCCTCGATCGTCGCATTCAGCGCCAGAAGGTTGGTTTGGGAAGCAATGTCATTGATCAATGCAACCACGGTCGCGATCTGATCGGCTGCCTCGGTCAGTTCCGTGACTTGCGCGGTAACACGTTTGGATGTTTCACCGGCCTCATTCGCGACCACCGCTGCGTTCGAGACCTGCCCACTGATTTCACGAATAGAAGCCGAGAGTTCTTCGGATGCCGATGACACTGCCTGCACATTGGCTGATGCCTGCTCGGCAGCAGAAGACACCAGAAGCGATTTCTCCGATGCGTTTGCAGCAATGGCAGTGAGGCTCTCGGACGATCCGGTAAGCTGGGTTGCCGAACTCGACACGGAGTTGACGATGCTTACGACAGTGTCTTCAAATGTCGTGGCAAGGCCGCGAAATTCGTCGGTGCGTTTCTGCATCATGCCCAGCGCACTATTGACCGACCGGCTGGCGGTCAGGAAGGTGCCTTGCATGCTGGTTTCCATGATCCGGCGGAAATAGCGGTTATCACGCACCTTTTCCATGCAGGCGACAGATTCCCGGACATAGGTGTCATTGCGGTCGATCAGATCATTGATCGCGTTCAGAAGTTCGCCAATTTCCCCGCTACTTTGAATATTGGTAATGCGTGCTTCGAAGTCCCCTGCTGCTGCGCGCTTTACAATTTCGGTCGCTTTCTTGATTTCGGCATTACTCGACCCAAACATGACCCCTACTACCCTCCAAGAGACAAAGTGAATTC
Organism: Thalassospira sp.; assembly: GCF_002709775.1. Classification (GTDB taxonomy): domain Bacteria; phylum Pseudomonadota; class Alphaproteobacteria; order Rhodospirillales; family Thalassospiraceae; genus Thalassospira. The sequence continues at coordinate 108,137 of NZ_PAQR01000010.1, read as the reverse complement.
GTTGAATGTTTGTTTTTTTGAGGCGAGCAATTCGGTGAGATAGGCATAGGACGCATCCAAACCGTCCTTTGGTGACGCCGCGGATTTTTCAAGCTTCAGAAGGTGGTCATAAAGCGGGACGATAGACTCTTCGATGACCTTCTTGTCGGGCGCCCGGCGGTTACTGTGAAAACCGGTAATTTCGCCGGCTGTGTTCCGGCTCGGCGTCATGTGCGCCAGCACCCAGTAATTATCACCGTTCTTCGAACGGTTATTCACATAGGCAAAGATTTCACGACCATCCTTGATGGTGTCCCATGCAAGCTTGAACACAACACGCGGCATTTCCGGGTGACGGACAATGTTGTGCTGCTTGCCAATGCATTCCTGTTCGGTGTAACCGGCGAGCTTGTAAAATGTCCGGTTGCCATAGGTCATCTTGCCGGTGGTATCGGTTTTGGTGACGATGATCTCGTCCGGCTCAAGATAAATCTCATTGCCAGAAAGCCTGGCGTCGCGCCTGTCGCTCATTATCTACCCCTGGTTACTGACACCGCGACCCCACCTGTTTTTAATTTGAAAAACTCATTCCCGCTCCCTCACCGCCTAAGCAAGGGTATGGGCGAGAACAGCAATAAAGTGGGGTTAATTATACTAATGGGGCGGGCCGCGAGAAATTCAACCCAGAGGCATGCGGATTAATCCCGAAATTGCAATCGGGTGGCGCTTTGATCACGTTGAGAAACACAAGCGAGGGATCAGGCACCCAGCAGGTCACCAATATCCAGATACAGTAAGGGCGGGGTTGGCAATTGCCAGAACCCCGCCCCGACTTGATTTATTCTGCAGCAAATTCCTTGCAGCCGGTGCACAGCAGATCGATGACGTGCAGGGCAAACGATCGCCAGATGTCCATGCGGAAGCTTTGTTCCGCGTCACGCCAGAGAACGACCGTGACACCGTCAATCACTGTGCGGCAACCACCGCCGACCGGGATGGTGTCGATGTCGCGCGGGCAGCCGATGGTAAGCAACTCGGCAGCACGTTCGCCTTCGATCCGGACCGTAACTTCACGGGCGGATACCTCAGTCAGGCTGTGGGTTGCGGATGCATAAACATCCGCACAGGCCTTAACCAAGGTCTCGGTATCGTCCGGCTTGGCAATGATCAGCCATTCATCCGGGCCAAGACAGATCGTCTCGGTGGTGCCGTTGGCAGCACGTGCGCCAACGGTGGTTGCCAGATCAACACCGATCGCCTTGGATACGGCCGGAATATTGGCCGCACGCAGACGCAGCGAGAAACGGGCAACCGGTGCCATCAGGGTCAGCTTGACCGGTCCTGATGCAACGATCGGACCCGGCGTAAATGCGTGTGTAAGTACCGTCATTTTTCTGTTCCCCGCCTAGAGTTTCAACCGTGCGCCTTCGGGATCGAAGAAGACCGTCCCGGTGACAGTTGCCTTGATCACACGATCAGGCATCGGAATGTAAATGGTTTCCCCCATGCGATTGAAACCGTCTTCAAGCAGCGCCATGGCAATCGGGCGGCCTGCGGCATCGCTGTGATAGCTGGATGTCACATGGCCAACCATTTTCATCGGCTTGGGCTGGTTCGGATCAAGAACGATCTGTGCACCTTCCTCAAGCTTGGTTTTGCCATCTTCGGTCAGAAGACCGATCAGCTGCTTGCGACCTTCGGCAACCAGATCCGGACGTGCCAGACCGCGTTTACCAACAAAGTCGGGTTTCATTTTACCGATTGCCCAGCTTAGCCCTGCATCATGCGGGGTGACCGTGCCATCGGTGTCCTGACCGACAATGATATAGCCCTTCTCGGCACGCAGCACGTGCATGGTTTCGGTACCATAGGGGCAGATATCGTATTTCTTGCCAGCCTCGAACAGCATTTCCCAAAGGGCGCGACCAGCATGGGCCGGAACGTTGACCTCAAAGCCGACTTCACCGGTAAAGCTGATGCGGAACAGGCGTGCCGGGAAACCACCAACGCGGCATTCCGCAACCGACATGTGCGGGAAGGCTTCATCAGACATATCAAGACCTTCGACAAACGGCTCAAGCACCTTGCGCGCATTCGGGCCGTTCAGCGCAATGGTCGCCCACTGCTCGGTCGTCGAGGTCAGCCAGACATCAAGGTCCGGCCATTCGGTCTGAAGGTAGTCTTCCATCATATTCAGCACACGTGCCGCACCACCGGTCGTGGTGGTGACATGGAAGCGGTCATCGGCCAGACGGCCAATGACACCGTCATCACGGATAAACCCGTCATCACCCAGAAGCAGGCCATAACGTGCCCGCCCCGGTGCCAGCTTGGTCCAGGGGTTGGTGTACATGCGGTTCATGAATTCAACCGCATCGGGGCCAACCACCTCGATCTTGCCAAGGGTCGATGCATCAAAGATGCCGACACTGGCACGCGTCGCACGGCATTCACGCGATACGGCGGCATGCATGTCTTCGCCGTCTTTCGGGAAGTACCATGCACGGCGCCACAGGCTGACCGGCTCGTAGGCTGCACCGTTTTCTTCGGCCCAGCTATCAATCGGGGTTTTACGCGTCACTTCAAAGTGACTGCCCTTATGATAGCCGCAGAACGCACCAAAGGTGGTCGGGGTATACGGCGGACGGAAAGTCGTCAGACCAACTTTCGGCTGCGGCACACCCAACGCGTCAGACGCAATGTTCAGGCCGTTGATGTTGGACATCTTGCCCTGATCGGTCGCCATGCCGTTGGTGGTGTAGCGTTTGACATGCTCGATCGAACGCATGCCTTCACGTACCGCCAGACGGAGGTCCTTGGCCGTAACATCGTTCTGGTAATCGACAAAGGCGCGTGCCTTGCCAGCATCCAGATCGGTCGGCAGTTCCTTGTGGCTGACACCGGTTCCCGGACGGTCATTAGCGACTGCATAGCTTGCAGCCTTGGACGTCTTGCCAAGGCTTTTGACCGCTGCCGCGCCCATTTCCGCGCCATCATTCAGGACCGCTTCAATGCCCCACAGGCCACGGCCTGCACCGGCGATTTCGCATTCTTCTGCCTTGTGATCCGGCAGGAAGGTCTGGCGTTCTTCGTCCCACTTGAGAGTACCCTTGGTGTGCGAGAACAAGTGAAGTGACGGCGTCCAGCCACCCGACATCAGAAGGCAATCGCAACCGATAACCTCGGCAGCACCGACCGACGATCCGGTGATCGGGTTGACGCGAACCGATTTGATACGCAGGCGGCCTTCGGTCCCGGTAACGGTATGACCGGCCATGATACGGATGCCACGTTTGGTCGCCTCGGCAACGAGATCGCCATTCGGCTCGGCACGGGTATCCATGATGGCGGCAATGGTGGTGCCGGCATCGGCCAGATCAAAGGCGGCATACCATGCGCTGTCATGGCTGGTGACGATGACGGCCTTGTTGCCAACGCGCACGCCATAACGGTTAAGGTACGTCTGAGCCGAACCGGCCAGCATCACGCCCGGGCGATCGTTGCCATCAAAGACCAGCGGCTTTTCAAGCGCACCCTGTGCGAGAACAACCTGCTTGGCGCGGACACGCCACATGCGTTCGCGCGGGGTTTCCCCATCCGGGCTTGCAAGATGGTCGGTCAGCTTTTCACAGAGACCAACCATGTTCTGATGGTAATAGCCAATCGCGGTCGTGCGGGTCATCACCTTGACGCCAAGCTCCTTGAGCTCGGCCAGGGTTTTGGCAACCCAGTCCCATGCCGGCATGTCTTCGATCATGGCCGACGGTTCGGACAGAAGCGAACCACCTGCTTCCGGGTTTTCATCAACAAGGGTCACACGCGAACCGGCACGTGCCGCCGAAACGGCGGCAGCAAGACCGGCAGGGCCAGCCCCAATGATCAGAACATCGGTATGCAGGTAACGCGATGCATAGTGATCCGGATCAGGTTCGGTCGGCGAAACACCAAGGCCGGCGGCCGCGCGAATGAACGGCTCATAGACCTTGTCCCAGAAGGATTTCGGCCACATGAAGGTCTTGTAGTAGAACCCGGCGGAAAACAGCATGTAGGCCTTGTCATTGATCGCGCCAATGTCAAAGGACAGGCTGGGATAACGGTTTTGGCTGTTGACCTGCAGGCCGTCCCAGATTTCCTGGACGGTTGCACGGGTGTTCGGCTCGAACCGGCCCGGACCACGACGGGTACCGACCAGCGCGTTCGGCTCTTCCGAACCGGCGGTCACAGCACCACGCGGGCGGTGATATTTAAACGAACGACCCATCAGGTGAATGCCATTGGCCAGCAGTGCTGATGCAACGGTATCGCCTTTGAAGCCTTTGATTTTCTTGCCATCAAAGGTGAACTGGATCGGTTGGGTGTGATCGACGCGACCACGCCCGGAAACGCGGAAGCTGCTCATTTCGATTTCTCCAACAATTTGGACAGTTCAGGACGGGGATCATCGGTTTTATAGGTGATCAGGAACCGGTCACTGACAGTGTCACGTACAGCGTTGAAATATCGACCGCAGCCATGGAAGTGGCGCCAGCGTTCATAATGCGGGCCCTTGACGTTGGTGCGGATGAACAGGAAGTCGCGCCATTCCTCGTCACTGACCGACGACGGATCGCTTGGGCGTGCGATATGGGCTTCACCGGCATAGGTAAATTCCGCCTCCGGCAGGGTCTGATTGCAATAGGGGCAATGGATCAGAAGCATGTCCGGTCTCCTTAGTGCGCAACAGCTGCAGCAGCGGCTTCGTCAATCAGACGACCGGTGCTGAAACGTTCAAGGGTGAAGGGCGCGTTGGCCGGATGCGGATCATCCTTTGCCACGGTCCATGCCAGTGTGTGGGCTGCACCCGGGGTCGCCTTGAACCCGCCAGTACCCCAACCACAGTTGACGTAAAGACCCGGCACCGGCGTCTTGCCAAGGATGGCCGAACGGTCCGGGGTCACATCAACGATACCGCCCCATTTACGCAGCATGCGCATGCGGTTGAAGATCGGGAAAATCTCGCAAATCGCAGCAACCGTGTGCTCGATCAGCGGCAGGCCGCCACGCTGGGAGTAACTGGTATACTGATCGGTCCCCGACCCAATGACGAGCTCGCCCTTGTCAGACTGGCTGATATAGGCGTGCACACTGTTGGACATGACAACACACGGGAAGATTGGTTTGATCGGCTCGGACACCAGTGCCTGCAGCGGATAGCTTTCAAGCGGCATGCGCACACCGGCCGTATCCATCACGACCGAGGTATGACCAGCAGCCGAAACAGCAACCTTTTTCGCACCGATGAAGCCCTTGGCGGTTTCAACACCCGTGACGCGGCCATCCGGGCCACGACGAATAGCGGTTACCGGGCAGTTCTGAATGATGTCGACACCACGTGCCGCGGCCCCACGGGCATAACCCCATGCCACCGCATCATGGCGGGCAGTTCCTGCGCGACGCTGCAGCGCTGCACCGACGACGGGATAACGCGCATTTGGCGAAATATCGAGCGGCGGGCAGAATTCCTTGGCTTCTTCCTTGGACAGCCAGACGTTATCCACACCGTTCAGACGGTTGGCATGCACGTGACGCTGGAAGCTTTGAACATCATGAACGTTATGCGCGAGCATCAGAACGCCGCGCTGCGAATACATGACGTTGTAGTTCAGTTCCTGGCTCAGCCCATCCCACAGATCAAGTGCGTGGTCATAAAGCTTCGCACTTTCATCATAGAGATAGTTTGAACGAATGATCGTCGTGTTACGGCCGGTGTTACCACCGCCAAGCCAGCCCTTGTCGATCACGGCGACATTGGTGATGCCGTGTTCCTTGGCCAGATAATAAGCCGCACCAAGACCATGACCACCCGCGCCGACGATGATGACATCGTACTCGGCTTTCGGCTCACTGTCGGGCCACTGCGGCTCCCAGTTCTTTTGGCCACTAAGGGCATTCTTGATAAGCGATAGCGCAGAAAAATGGGTCATGATTATACGATCCCCCGATTTACCATTGCCGGAACTCTATCAATGTCCTTGGTTTGCGGACTGGATAATTGCGACAATTTCATTGTATATTTTTGCCATGAACTCTTTTTCGAGCCCGGGGCCGAACTCCGGCAAACCCCTTGCAAAAAAGCGCCTTCGCGTCGCCTTTCTGCTGGCAGACAATTTCACACTGACAGCGTTCGCAAGTTTCGTCGATGTTTTGCGTCTGGCAGCCGATGAAGCGGACCGTTCGCGGCCGATCCACTGCGACTGGACAGTGCTGTCTGACACCATGAACCCGGTACGGTCGAGTTGCGGGGTCAAGGTGCAGCCCGACACGCGCCTGCGCAATGCCGGAGACTACGACTATATCGTGGTTGTCGGGGGGCTTATTCAAGAAGAAGGCGGACTTTCATCTGATTGCATCGCCTACCTCAAGGCGGCTGCAGCCAAGGGCAAGAACCTGATCGGCTTGTGTACCGGGGTTTTCGAACTTTATGAGGCAGGCCTGCTTGAAGGGTATCGTTGCTGTGTCAGCTGGTTTCATCATGACGAATTTGTCGCGCGGTTCGAAGCCGCCCAGCCGGTTTCCGATCAGATTTTTGTCGTCGACCGCGATCGCCTGACCTGCTCAGGCGGGCATGGTGCGGCCCATCTTGCGGCCTGGGTCGTGGAAAAACACATTGGCCGCACAGCTGCGACCAAAAGCCTGAGCATCATGATCATCAACGAGGCGATGACAGGCGAAAACCCGCAACCGGGCTTCCAGACTGATCTGGTCGCCCGCGAACCGCTGGTGAAAAAGGCGCTTTTGCGGATGCGCCAGAATATCGAGTCGCCCGAAACCATCGCCAAGATGGCCGAGAAACTGGGTGTCACCCGCCGCAAGCTTGAACGCGCGTTCAATGCCGATCTTGGCATTTCGCCATCACGCGCGGCCCTTCGCATCCGGCTTGATGCCGCCAAGAAGCTGCTGGGCGAGTCGAACAAGACCACCACCCAGATCGCGATCAGCACCGGCTTTTGCGACGCATCGCATTTCATTCACGCCTTCAAGGCCGAGATCGGCATGAACCCGTCGGAATATCGCAACACCGTTCCTGTCCCGGCCACCCTGCCCTGACAGCATCATGCATCGATGGTGACCTGTCCGATCGGGTTTGAGCAGCAGGCAAGGATATAGCCCTCCTCGATATCGTCATCGGTGATGCCACCGTTATGGACCATATGCACCTGACCTTCTGTCTTGCGCACCTTGCATGTTCCGCAAATCCCCATCGAACAGCCTGACGGGATGACAAGCCCGGCAGTCCGTGCTGCGGCAAGGATGGTATCGGTTTGGGTGCAACTGGCGGTGATGCCCGATGCGGTAAAGGCGATAACCGCCTTGCTTTCCTCATCCGGGACGACATCATCGGGCACGTCTTCGACATCCGGTGTCGGCGCGTGGAAGCTTTCCTGATGGTAACGATCCATGTCATAGCCAAGCCCGACAAGAACCTCGCGCACGGCCTGCATGAAGGGCTCCGGCCCGCAACAGAACACTTCACGTTCCAGATAATCCTGAGCCATCAGACCCAGCATCAGCTGATTGAATGTGCCCAGATATCCGGTCCAGGGTTTGTAAGGGTCTTCTTCCTCGACCACCCATTTAAGCGCGATGCCATTGATCCGCGATGCGCTGTGCTCCAGACGTTCACGAAAGATGATCTCGGACGGACGTTTTGCGCAGTTCACGAACACAATGTCGGGATCACGCCCGGCATCATAGAGATAGGTCGTCATCGACATCATCGGCGTGATGCCCGACCCCGCCGAAATAAACAGGTATTTCTCCGCCGGATGATTGATCAGCGAAAAGCTGCCAGACGGTCCCTTGGCACGAATGCGCATGCCCGGGCGCAAATGATCAAGCATCCAGCGCGTCCCGATCGATCCCGCCTGCGCCTTGACCGTCACAGTCAAGGACGTCGGACGCGAAGGCGAGGACGAGATGGTGTATGTCCGATAAAGCGGCCCGCCCGGCACCGGCAATTCCAGCGTTAAAAACTGCCCCGGGTCATAGCTGAACAACGCACCGGACACCGACTGGAAGCAAAAGGTCATAACATCTGGTGCTTCGGGCAGGAACGAAACACATTCGAGTTCTTCAGCATCCGACCAAAAGGCAAGCTTCGGCTTTTCAATCACAGACATCGCCCTACTCCGCCGCAAGCGGTGTGGTTTGGGCCAGATTGTCCGACAGGGTTTTCGCATACCAGTCGCCAAACTGGGCAACGCCGGCTTCGTGGATATCGGAATAGGGGCCGACCTTATAGGCCGGTGTCGCGATGCCACGCTGATTGTTTTCGACCACTTCCTTGTCCTCGGCATTGGTCGCAAGCCAGACCTCGGTCAGACGCTTGAGGTCATAATCACGGCCTTCGACCGCATCCTTGTGCACAAGCCACTTGGTCGAGACTTCGGTTTCCGTCGGACTGATCGGGGTCACACGGAAAACAAGCGCATGATCTGACAGGAAATGGTTCCATGTCGACGGATAATGGAACTTCAAAAGCGACCCGCCATTTTTGAAAGGGATGCTGGAATTAGGCAGGCTGACAGCCGCCTTGGTATCAAGCGTATAACTTTCCGCTTCCCCCAGAAGCGGTACCCGCACCAGACGCCATTCACCGGCATCAGATATCTGATAGGCCGATGGCGCCCCAACCGCCTCGCAACGGGCGACATGATCATCAAGCACACCGGCCACAACACCATCGGACGTACTGCCAATCGCACGCGCATCTTCCGGGAAGGTTCGGCAAAGCGATGGGTGGTTCCCACCACAGTGATAGCATTCCCGGTTGTTTTCCCAGACCAGCTTCCAGTTGGCGTTTTCGATAATCGTGCTTTCAAACGCAACCTTGGAATTTTCAAGATCATGCGGCGCCAGATATCGCTCGGCGGCCTTGGCAAACGGTTCGATATCCGGGGCGTTTTCGGCAAGACAAATATAAACCAATCCATGGATCACCCGGCAATGAACCGGACTTAACCCGAATTTCGAATTGTCAAAGTCCGGCCCCATGTCACGCGCCCAAAGCAACTTACCATCAAGATCATAGGTCCATTGATGATAGGGGCATACAAGCCGCGGATTGCGGCCCTTTTTGGTTTTGCACAGAACTGATCCGCGATGACGGCATGAATTGTGGAATGCCCGCACGACCTGATCATTGCCGCGCACGATCACAACGGAATAGGCACCGACTTCATAAATGACGTAGTCACCCGCCTTCGGGATCTCGCACGACGGGATCGCAAACAGCCATTCCTTGTAGTGGATGTTTTCCAGATCAAGCTGATAGATCGATGGATCGGTATAGAAAGGTTGTTCCAGTGAATATCCGGACACACGACGGGCCAGAAGTTCCTGAACGGAAGGCGGGGTAGCGGGCATGGCGAAATTCCGTCTTTTGATGTTTTGAAGCAACCAAAAGTGTGAACGTCATGCCACGATTTACAACGGCATTAATTTTCACCTTGGTTTAGTTCAACTAATCTGAAAAACTCACCTATTATGCCCTGCGTTGTTTTCAGGAGAGCCTATTGGCCCGCCCCTATGATCTGTCTTCGATAAATGCCCTGATCTGCTTTGAAGCAGCCGGTCGCAATATGAGCTTCAAGCATGCGGCGGCAGAACTCAATGTCACGCCGGCAGCTGTAAGCCACCAGATCAAGGCACTTGAGGCCGATATTGGCAGTGCCCTTTTCATTCGTCGCAACCGCGGCGTGGAGCTGACTGAAAAGGGCGCATTTCTGCTCGTCGCCCTGCAACGGGGCTTTGAAACCATTTCCGACACGGTCCTGCAGCTACGTGACCAGCCCGAAACAGTAGATGTCACAATCCGCACAACAACGGCGGTCAGTTCACTTTGGCTTACGCCAAAAATTGCAGCTTTCTGGAAAATTCACCCCGACATCACGGTGTCACAAATTGTCTCTGACGTGCCGGGCATGACCGGGCAATGCGATCTGAGCATCCATTACAGCAACCCCGATGACGGGACCGAAGGATACTACAAACTGTTTCAGGACCGTGTGGCCGCGATCGGCACACCGGCGTTTAAGGCCGAGCAAAACATCGAAACGATTGACGACTTGCTGCGAAGCCCCCTGATCCATCTGCATAACGAGGAAACCGACTGGACAACATGGACCGACTGGTTCCGCGCACTAGGACGGCCAGCCCCCAAGGGACGCAGCTTCAAGCTTAACAACTACACGATTGCCTTACAGGCCGCCCAGGATGACGTCGGCGCGGTGCTTGGCTGGGACGAACTGGTGGGGCCGCTCCTTGAAGACGGCCGCCTGATCAAACTGGTGCCCGATGAAATCCCCTCGCCCATGGGATTTTACTTACGCGTCCATCCGCGTGCCTCGGAAAAGGCGCGTATCTTTGTCGACTGGCTGATTGATGCCGCCTGACAGAAAGGCAAGGGCAAGCGTGACACATGGCCACGCTTGCCCTGCACATCAGACGTCTTTTAACAGACGCAACGCATCATAGATTGCCGCATGGGTATTACGCGCGGACACCGCATCGCCGATCCGGAACAGCTGATAGGCCCCGTCCGGATTGCGCACAACCGATTGCGGCTGCCCCGCCAGAAGCAGATCATGGGACATTTCACCATGGTTTGTTGAACCGGGCTTGAGATCGAAATAGATATCATCAAGCGGAATGGTGCCGTGGTTAATCACGATCTGATCAACGACCCGTTGCTTGGCCACCCCACCATAGTCGCTACCGACATGCGCGATCAGCTGGTTGCCCTGCTTTTCGACCGCCTCAAGGCGATAGGTCACGGTAAAGGTGGTATCAAGCTTCTGCATGCTGCGCATATAGGGCACAAGGTTCATCGCCATGACTTCGGGTGCAAAGGCGCGATCCGGCGTCATGATTTCGACCTTGGCACCGCTTTGGGCAATCAGTTCTGCAGCCTGCAAACCCGCATGGTCCCCGGCATCGTCATAAACCAGAACATTGGTGCCCGGTTTGACGTCACCTGAAATGATATCCCAGCTTGAAACCACAAGATCATTGCCCTTCGACAGGACTTCGGTATCGGGCATCCCGCCGGTGGCGATGATCACGACATCCGGGTTTTCAGCCGTGATTGTATCGGCCTCGGCCCAGGTATTGAAATGGAAGCTCACGCCCAGGCGGGTGCATTCGGCCATCCGCCAGTCGATGATGCTGATCATTTCGCGGCGACGCTCGTTCTGCGCGGTCAGGCGAATTTGTCCGCCCGGATTGGGGCCAGCTTCAAACACTACAACTTCATGACCGCGTTCACCAGCAACACGGGCGGCTTCCATACCCGCCGGACCGGATCCGACGATCACGACCTTTTTGCGGGTTTCGGCCTTTTCCACGATTTGCGGCATCGAAAGCTCACGCCCAGTGGCCGCATTGTGGATGCAATAAGCTGAGCCGCCCTGATAAATGCGATCAAGGCAATAGTTCGCCCCGACACAGGGACGGATTTCTTCCTCGCGTTTCTCGATGATCTTGCGCACGACATGCGGATCGGTCATATGCGCACGCGTCATGCCAACCATATCGATCTTACCCGATGCAATCGCATGGCGTGCGGTTGCGACATCTGGAATTTTGGCGCCATGGAAAGTCGGGAAATCGGTGGCGGCACGAATTTCACCAGCAAAGTCCAAATGCGGCGAGTTCGCCATGCCCTGAATCGGGATCACATCAGTCAGACCGGCATCGGTATCGATATGCCCGCGAATGACATTGAGGAAATCAACCATGCCACTGTCTTTAAGGCGCATGGAAATCGCCAGGCCATCTTCCTGAGTCAAGCCACCATCAAGGTCCTCATCCCCGGTATAGCGCACACCGACAATGAAATCCGGGCCGACGCGTTTGCGGATTTCGGTCAGCACATCAAAGGTAAAGCGCAGGCGGTTATCGATACTGCCCCCATAAGGACCATCAAGATCGTTGGTCAGCGGCGACCAGAACTGATCCATCAGATGGCCATAGGCCTGAAGCTCGATCCCGTCCATGCCGCCGGCCTTCATACGCTCGGCCGCGTCGGCATAATCCTTGATAATGCGCTCGATATCCCAGTCTTCCATCTTTTTCGGGAAGGCCCGGTGTGCGGCTTCGCGCCTGTGTGATGGGGATACCACTGGCAACCAGTTTGCCTTGTCCCAGCGCGTGCGGCGGCCCAGATGGGTCAGCTGGATCATGACCGCGGCACCCTGTTCGTGCACCGCATCGGTCAGGTCCTTCATCCACGGAACAACTTCATCCTTCCAGACCAGCAGGTTGTTAAAGACCGGCGGGCTGTCCTTTGACACCGCAGCCGACCCTGCCGTCATGGTCATGGCAACACCACCCTTGGCGCGCTCCACATGGTAGGCGCGATAACGGTCTTTCGGCATGCCATCCTCGGGATAGGCCGGTTCGTGCGACGTCATCATGATGCGGTTGCGCAGCGTCAGATGTTTAAGCTGATAGGGCTGAAGAAGCGGGTCGTTGGACATGTGCGGGGCTCCGGTTTGATCTCTCTGCCAATGACGATATTCAGAAATGTACAGTTATGTCAATTTTAAGTTCACTGATGTATATTTCAGATACATTGGTGTACACTCTGCTTGTCCCGATCCGGGCAGTTTGCTAAGGACAGGTCCATGGAAGAACAGATTGAAAATACCGCCGGGCAAAATGGCGCCGGACAAAACAGCGGCTGGCGCGGATCGGCCGAGATCTGGCTGAACGCGGCCTATGAGGCGCTGCTTGAAACCGGTGTCGATGGCGTAAAAATTCAGCCACTGGCAAAGCGCCTGAACCTGTCACGCACCAGCTTCTATTGGTTTTTCAAGGACCGAAAGGAACTGCTGGGCGCCCTGCTGGATCTTTGGCGTGAAAAAAACACCGGCAATCTGATCAAACAGACAGAGGCCTATGCCGAGTCCATTTCAGAGGCGATGCTTAACATCATCGATCTCTGGCTGATGCCTGATCTGTTTGATTCGCGCCTGGAATTTGCCGTGCGCAGCTGGTCCATGCAGTCCGATGATGTCAGGGCCGAAATTGAAAAGGCAGACCAGCAACGCCTTGATGCGCTCGCCAAACTGTTCACCCGATTTGGTCAGGACGAACGCATGGCTGATGTTCGTGCGCGCGCCATTTATCTGGTGCAGATCGGCTATATCTCAATGAAAGCCAACGAAGATCTGTCTGTCCGCATGGCCCGCATTCCGGGTTATGTCGAAACATTCTGCGGACAGCCTCCAACGCAAAACGAGCTCAACAGGTTTTATGCCCGGCACAATTTTGAAGGCTGAGCCCGACCCGGCACGCGTTTCGCACCGGGAAAAATGATGGTCCAGGAAGAAAATCTCGCCATCACTGATGGATGGCTACGAGCTTCTGCATAAGCGTACGTGGCGAGAATCGCCAACCATCGGCGGATAGCATAACGGGCTGGCAAGGCCAGCTCCGTTGAGGGGGCATCTTCCCGTTCCGTACTCTGGACCTCATTGCTAAACACTGCCGACGATAAGAGGCGAGTGTTGAGCCAAAACACGGCTATCCTGCCACAGCAACATGGACAGCCGCCATGGCGACAACCCTGCTGGAACCTTGAGCAGCCGCTTTCCTTGACCCTAGATTAAACAACGCCTTCATTTACTGTCGCGTTGGAAAATCCAGTCGTGATCCGGGTGGTTCTGGAAACGCCATTTACGCATCGGGCCGGCCATGACATTGAGGTAATACATCTCATAGCCATACGGGCTGCCACACGGATGGTGTCCTTTGGGCACCAGAACGACATCACCGTCTGATACCGCCATGGTTTCATCAAGTTCGCCATCTTCGGTAAAGACCCGCTGGAAACCAAAGCCCTGTTTCGGATTGAGGCGATGGTAATAAGTCTCTTCCAGATAGGTCATATCGGGATAATTATCCTCGTCATGACGGTGCGGCGGATAGCTTGACCAGTTGCCTTGAGGGGTAAACACCTCTGTCACCAGAAGGCTATCGGCAATGTCTTTTTCTTCCATGGCAATCGGGTGGATATAGCGGGTATTGCCCCCCTTTCCACGTTCGACCAGCTCAATATTTTCGATCACACGCGCCGGATGGTTTCCCTTGCCCGGTGCGGTACAAACCCCGATCGTGCAATCCGTGGTCGCCACAACCTTCCATTCACTGTCATTCGGGGCATAAACGCAGGCGGGGGGAATGCGTTCAAACACATTCATCCGTTTGCCAAGCTCACCAAAATCCTGATCTCCAACCGAAACCTTGGCCTTGCCTTCGACCAGCACCAGAATGACTTCGCGGTCCCCGGTCACCTCGGCGGCAGTTTCACCGGCCTTGAGGTGATAAAGCCCGAACCCGACATAGCCCCAATTGGCACTTTCGGCCGTAATATCGTGGACCTTGCCGGTCGTTCCATTTGGTTTTCGCAGCAGATCCGCCATCAGGCATCTCCTTTATCAAGTCCGGCTTTCCGTGCCATGTCACGAAGCGATTTCAGCCCCAAAGACTGATACTCAAAAGGGTTGCGAACATTCGGATCCTGTTCGGCTTCAATCACCAACCAACCGCTATATCCGTGTTCGCCCGCAATTTTGAGAACCGGTTCGAACGCAACGCCGCCCTCGGCATCACCGGGAACTGTAAACACACCCCGACGCACGCCCTCAAGGAAACTAAGCCCTTGTTCACGGACCTGCTTGCTGATGGCTGGGCGGACATTTTTGCAATGGATATGGCCCACACGATCCATGTAACGCGCGGCAAGCTCTTCCGGATCCGCTCCGCCGAACCACGCATGACCGGTATCAAGCAGAAGCTTGGTTCTCAGACCGGTATTATCCATAAAAGCATGAATTTCATCGACCGTTTCAACAATCGTTCCCATGTGGTGGTGATAGACCAGATCTATCCCCTGATCGGCACAATAAGCCGCGATTTCTTCGACATCGGCACCAAATTTCGCCCACTGGTCATCAGCCAGAACAGGGCTGTCATTTAGCGCAGCATCATCATTGCCGTGAATGGCGTTCGATGTTTCACAGACAATGCAAACCTTGCACCCCATCGATTTCAGCAAATCGAGATGCGGCTGGATGGCTTTTTTCTCGTCCTCGACCGAATGCGTCAGAAGATTAAGCGAATGCCAGCCCGAGATAAATTTCAGGCCATGCGGATCAAGGGCCGCCTTAAGCGCTGCTGGCTCGGTCGGCATCTTGTGGCCTTTTTCGATGCCATCAAATCCGATCTTACCGGCTTCGGATAAGCAGGTTTCAAGGCTGTTTTCTGCACCAAGGGTCTGGTCATCATCATTGGACCAGGCAATCGGATTGGTACCGTAAAGGATCATAATCTTAATCTCCGGGGCGCTGTTTTTTCAGCGCGGCTTCGTAATTTTTTCGGGCTTCATTGACTGTTGGGCGAACCGAGACTTCCGGCACGGCAACGTCCCACCAATGGCCACCTGCCTCGGTGCTTGGCAAAGGATCGGTATCAATCACAATGGCGTAGGATCGGTCGGCTTCTTTGGCGCGGGTCATGGCCGCTTCAAGTTCGGCGATAGAGGAGACCTTTTCGGCAATCGCCCCCATCGCGCCAGCATGCGCGGTAAAGTCAATGGCCGACGGCACAGTATGACGCGCGGTATCAAGAAGGTTGTTGAAGCTTTCCCCACCGGTTGCCATCTGCAATCGGTTGATGCAGCCAAATCCACGGTTATCAAGAATGACGGTGATGATCTTGTGGCCAAGCATCACACTGGTTGCGAGCTCGGAATTCATCATCATGTAGGACCCATCGCCGACCATGACGACGACGTCGCGATCGGGACAGGCCATCTTCACGCCAAGGCCGCCGGCAATCTCGTACCCCATGCACGAAAAGCCATATTCAACGTGATAGCCATTAGGCTGCGATGCCTTCCAAAGCTTGTGAAGCTCACCCGGAAGACCGCCTGCGGCACAAACAACGATGGCATTTTCATCGGTGCTGCGCTGAACCGCCCCAATCACTTGCGCGTCGGTTGGCAGCGCGTTGCCTGTCGGTGCCGCGGTGACACCATCGACCGCATCAATCCAGCTTTTCTTCAGGTCCGCGTCCACGGCCCCTGCGCAATAGCCGCTCAGGCCATTGGTCAATTCCGCCAATGTGACCTTGGCATCACCGACGACGGAAATTGCGTCATGTTTGCACGCATCATACGCCGCAACATTGATCGACAGAATCCGACGACCCGGGTTCTTGAACAGAGCCCAGCTGCCGGTCGTAAAATCCTGCAGGCGTGTGCCCACCGCAATGATCAGATCGGCTTCCTCGGCAATGGCGTTGGCACTGCTTGCCCCGGTCACACCGATCGATCCCAGATTGAGGTTATCGTCCCACGGCAAGGCCGATTTCCCGGCCTGCGTTTCGGCCACCGGGATATTGTGACGATGGGCAAAATCGCGCAGATCGTCACATGCCCCGGCGTAATGCACCCCACCGCCCGCAATGATCAGCGGCTTTTCAGCCGACCGGATCACCGTAATCGCGTCTTCAATCTGTTCAAGGTCTGCACGTGGACGCAGTTGCTTCCATGTCTTGGGCGCAAAGAAGCTTTCCGGCCAATCATAGGCCTCTGCCTGAACATCCTGACAAAATGCCAAGGTCACCGGCCCACAATCAGCCGGATCTGTCAAAACCGCCATCGCCCGTGGCAATGCCGTCAAAAGCTGCTCGGGGCGGGTAATACGATCAAAATACCGACTGACCGGTTTGAAGCAGTCATTGGCCGAAATCGTACCATCCCCAAAATCTTCGACCTGCTGCAAAACCGGATCTGGAGCACGATTAGCAAAGATATCGCCGGGGATAAACAGAACCGGCAAACGGTTGACATGCGCCAGTGCCGCGGCCGTCACCATGTTGGTCGCACCCGGGCCGATGGATGTTGTGACCGCCATGGCACGTTTGCGATTAGATGCCTTGGCATAGGCAATTGCCGCATGCGCCATGCCCTGTTCATTGTGCCCGCGCCATGTCGGGAAGCTATCCCCCGCACCATGCAGGGCCTCGCCAATTCCGGCGACATTGCCATGACCAAAGATCGCCCAGCAGCCGCCGAAAAAGTCTTCGCCGTCATGATTGAGCTGAACACTCAGATACCGCACCATGGCTTGGGCGGCGGTTAACCGAACGGTTTTCATGCCGTTCCTCCCGATTTCTTGCGTGCCGCGTCCCAAGTATCACACAGGACGCGATATTTTTGGGCCATTGATGCAACAGCCTGATCATCGGTGATCGTACCTTGCATCCAGTCGCGTGCAACATCGATAAAGATGGTGCGTCCAACGGCAAAGCCTTTGACCATGTTAAAGCGGGCTGCGACTTCGAAGCTCTCGACCAGCTCTGCCTCTGGTGCATCCAGACCAAGCACCACGATCCCACGGCAATACGCATCATTTTTTGCGATGGCGTCACAGGCGTTGCGCCATGCCGCATCCGATTTCATCGGCTCAAGCTTCCACCAGTCGGGATAAACACCGATTTCATAGAAACGCTCGATCACCTTGGCTGTCGTTGCATCATCACAGTCGCCGACTTTCGACGGAATAACTTCAAGCAGGAATTCCAAGCCGTTTCCACGGGCCGCAGCGGCAAGGCGCAGAATGGTTGCTTCCTGATCGGCCTTTGTCCCGTCGTCATCATCGGGATGATAGAAACACAGAACCTTGACCACATGCTCGACCGGCCATTCACTAAGGTCCGTGCCAAGATCAGGCCCGATTTCGAGTTCCAGCGGGCGCGAGCCCGGCAACTCAACCGGTCGTCCGATCCAAAGCCCGGTTCCCGCCGCCGCATAAAGCGCGTCACGCCCCAGCCGCCGGTCACAAAGAATGCCATAGCCTTCCTTGCCGCCCGAAACCGTGCGAACCGCATTCAGACACAGCTCCTTGAACGGTCCGATGCGATCTTTTGAAACACCCACCTCATCGGCAAGGTCTTCAAGCTGCATCCGGTGATCAAAAGCAAAAACCCGCATATCCGGCCAATTGCCCGTCCGGTTGGTCGACCAGTGGATTTGCTCCAGCTCGGCATCATAGCGTAGTTCGGGGGTTTTGATACCGCGATCAAAGAAGAACTGCAGTTCATCCCAACTCGGATAAGCAGGCGTACAGCCATGACGTGACACCGCAAATGCCCCACAGGCATTGGCGTATTTCAGCGATGTTTGCCAGTCTTCATCACTCAGCCAGCCCTTCAAAAGGCCGGACATAAAGCCGTCGCCTGCCCCCAGAACATTAAACACGTCGACGGCAAACCCCGGGCCGGAAACACCGTCATCAAGGCTTTTGCCAATCTTGTCCGAAAACGCCACAGCCCCCATCGGCCCGCGCTTGCAAACCAGCGTCGCGTTTGAAATCACCCGAACATTTTCAAGTGCTTCAAGCGTATCGGTCACGCCACCCGCAATATGGAATTCTTCCTCGGTCCCGACGATCAGATCAAACAGATGCAGGGTCGCCTGCAATTCTTTGGTGACCGCGTCCGAGGCAATAAAGCGGTTCTCACCATCCCCATGCCCCGACAGTCCCCAAAGGTTCGGCCGATAATCAATATCGAGTGCCGTTTTGGCCCCGGCTTCGCGCGCAAGCCGGACGGCCTTTAGAACTGCCGCACGTGTTTTGGGATGGGAAAGATGCGTTCCCGTGACCGTGACGCAGCGGGCGCTGGCGATGAAATCGGGATCGATATCATCCTCGCACAACGCCATATCCGCGCAATTCTCGCGATAGAAAATCAGCGGGAATTGTTCCTGATCGCGCACGCCAAGAATGACAAGGGCTGTCAGACGTTCGGGGTCAGTAATCACCCCTTGTACATCAACCCCCTCGGCAACCAGCTTTTCGCGGATGAAGCGGCCCATATGCTCATCCCCGACACGGGTGATAAGCGCAGATTTAAGGCCCAGCCGTGCAGTTCCGCAGGCCATATTGGTGGGCGACCCGCCGATATATTTATTGAACGACGCCATGTCTTCCAGACGCCCGCCAATCTGGGCGCCATACAGGTCGACAGAAGACCGTCCGATCGTGATGACATCAAGCTGCTTCATCAAATCGTCCCTCCGAGCGACCCTTCAAGCTCGGCCAGTTCCTGACCACCCGCCATAAGGTCTTGCAGCTCTTCCGGTTTGATTTCGCCACGTTTCGCCGTGCCATGGGTTTGACCACGGTTCAAAACCGTAAACCTGTCGCCCACCGCCATGGCATGGCGTACGTTATGGGTAATGAAGATCACGCCAATGCCTGCCTTGCGCACCCGATCAATGGTTGCCAGAACATTTGACGTCTGGCGCACACCAAGGGCCGATGTCGGCTCATCAAGGATCAATACCTTTGCACCGAAATAGACCGCACGTGCGATCGCCACTGTTTGGCGCTCGCCGCCTGAAAGCGTACCTACCGCCTGTTCCGGTTCGCGCAGATTAATCCCCATCGATGACATTTCATCCATGGTGACTTTATTGGCATGTTTGAAATCGATCCACTTGAACGGGCCCAAGCTTTTGCGCGGCTCACGTCCCATCCAGAAGTTCCGGGTCACTGACATCAGCGGGATCATCGCCAAGTCCTGGTATACGGTCGCAATTCCGGCTTCCATCGCATCACGCGGACTGTCAAACATCGTCTCCTGACCGCTGACCCGCATGACACCCTTGGTCGGCTTGTGAACCCCGGACATCGTCTTGATGAAGGTCGACTTGCCAGCACCGTTATCCCCGAGAAGACAGTGACATTCGCCTTCCATAACGTTGAAGGAAACACCGCCCAGCGCGATCACCGGACCGAAATGCTTTTCGATATTGTCCATTTCAATCAAAGGGGTGCTCATCACCGTTCTCCCGTAATCATGCGGCGGATATAGGTATTCATGATGACAGCAAAGATCAGAATGCCGCCAAGGAACACACGGAATAACGAGCTTTCCGCACCGGCAAAGAACAAGCCTTGCTGAACAACACCAAAGATCAGCGCGCCCAACGCCGCCCCAATGACCGAACCATAACCGCCCGTCAGAAGCGCGCCACCAATCACCACACAAATGATGGCTTCAAATTCCTTGAGCAAACCACGGTCTGCCGCAGCCGACCCGAACTCCATGACCTGACAGGTCGCAAATACGGTGGCGCAAAATGCGGTAAACATGAACATCAGGATTTTAACCCGATTGACCGGAACGCCGACATAACGGGCGGCTTGTGCATCACCACCGGCGGCAAAAATCCAGTTCCCGAAACGCGTTTTGGTCAAAAGCCAATGACCGAAAATAATAAGTGCAAGTGCCCAGATGACCAGCATCGGCAGGCCTTCGACAACCGGCTGACCCATGCGCGAACCACGGGTAAAGGTATCAATGACACCAATATCGCCAAGCCACTGGAAGAAGCCCTTGAAGATCACGCCGCCAAACAACCAGGCAAGCGGATCGCCCTCGGCGGCTTCCTTCACGCCACCGATAATGGTCTGTCGTGTGGTCAGGATGGAAAGCCAGATGGTCAGGCCACGAAGAATATATAAAAACGCCAGCGTCACGATGAAGCTCGGCAGACCGGTTTTGATCACCAGAAAACCGTTCAAGGCACCCAGTGCCGTGCAGACGATAAAGGCTGCAATGATCGAAAGCCAAACCGGCAGGCCCCACTGAACAGACAGGATGGCAATCACCACCCCGGCAAAGCCGATCATTGAGCCAACCGAAAGATCGAATTCGCCCGCAATCATCAACAGGCAGGCACCAACGGCGATAATCGCAAACTGGGCCGAAACGACACCCCAGTTCTGGATGCCTTCCGGGGAAAACATCCCGCTATCACCGGCAATCATGAAGAAGAAAACAAAGACCAGGATCGTACCGCAGATCGCACCGAGTTCGGGCCTGATCATGGCACGGCGAATGGCTGAGACTTGCTTGAGCCGCTCGTCCGACATGGCATTACTCTTTTAACTAAACGGGTGGGTGCCAAGGGCGGCCAAAGGCACGCCCTTGGAGGGAGGAAGTCTTAACGATATTCGCCGGCGTATTTTTCGACCTGCGCGATGTTGTCCTTGGTAATGAACCCGGGACCCGAGTTGATATGACCAGACGGCAGGACGCTATAACGGGCATAGTTGGTCAGGATAACGACCGGAAGGTAGCCCTGAAGATACGGCTGCTGATCAATGGCAAAGTTGATTTCGCCAGCTTTGATAGCTTCTGCGATCTCGGAAGACAGATCGAACGTGCCAAACATGATCTCGCCAGCAAGACCCGCGTCACGAAGGGCTGCAAGGGTCGGATGGGCAGAGTTCGGACCCAGCGTCAGGACAGCATCAACATCCTGATTGGCATTCAGGTACGCGCTGACCTTGTTTTTGACTTCCGACGGGTCCTGACCGCTATCGATCATCTGGCTACCAAGCTCGACACCAAGCGCGTCGGCGAAACCACGGCAACGCTCAACAGACGCCGGATTGGTGATGTAGTGGTTCACACAGACAAAGCTTTTTGCACCGGCTGCTGCGGCACGTTTACCGGCACCAAAACCGGCATCATATTCCGGCTGACCAACATGCATCAGCGCGCCGAGTTCTTCGGACTGCTCCTGCGTGCCGGAGTTGATGGTGATGACCGGAATGCCCTTGTCAACCGCATCGGTGATCGGGCCTTTAAGAACGTTGAAGTCTGCGATGGTCACGATGATGCCGTCAGGATTGGTCGCAGCAGCCTGTTCGACAATACGCGCCATGTCGGCAAGGTCACCGGTCGGCGGGTTACGGTATTCGACTTCCGCACCCATCTGGCCGCCTGCGACCTGGATTGCGTTCTTGATCACGTTCCACCAGCTATCTGAGTCCGGAGCATGGCTGATCAGAACAAATTTTTCATTTTCTGCGGATGCAGTTGCGGACAAACCGGCAAATGCAAATGCTGCTGCCGCAATGGCAGTAAGCGCCTTTTTCATCTGTTGCCTCCCTAGTCGGCTAAATGTTGGGATTTTCCCATTGAGCTTATGTGTTCTTCCTGCAGCCAGTCGTCTTTACGCGGCCTTACTGCTTGTATCGGCGTTGGTGAGCTGAGCCCCTGAAACCGTTGAATAGAATTTTTGTTCTATTTTTTTACTAAATCAACATTTTTTTTCTATTGCGCTGCGAAACGCCATCCGATCTGGCAAGGAAAAAGTTCGCAAAACCACCTGAAACTGCCCCTTACCCGACCCAACGACAAAATATGGTACGGTACGTTGCCATCCCTTCTTGAAGACGATCACGGGTATTGTTTTTCGGTTTTGCAAACGACTCGCAGCCACTTCTTCTGGCATCAAAGAAAAACCGGCACTGCTTACGGGCTGTGCCGGTTTATCGAACTTGCTAATCAGGATAGGCTATGATCAGGCGAGAATTTCTGCCGCAACATCAACTGTGCGACCTTCGCGCGCTGAAAGTGCGGCTGCCTCTGCGGCCACCAGGGCGTTGACCCCGTCCTTCAGAGTGACCGGAAGCGGTGTCGCCCCTTTCACACCCTCAATGAAGCTGTTCCATTCGATCTGGTAGGCCTTAGCATAACGCTCAAGGAAGAAATGCTCAGGCTTTGCCTTGGTCGCACCGTTGGCGGTAATTTTCTCAATCGTGTTTTCCAGAACGTTATGCGCCGCAAGCAAACCTTCGGAACCGAGAAACTCGATGCGCTGATCGTAACCATATGCCGCGCGACGGCTGTTTTTGATGACAGCCATCCGCCCGCCAGAGAATTCAAGCGTCGTTACAGCCGTATCAAAATCACCCGCCTTGCCAATTTCCGGATCGACAATGCTTGACCCGATAGCCGTCACCTTGTCGGGCAAGGCGCCATACATCCAGCAAGCCATATCGAAATCATGGATGGCCATATCGCGGAAGATACCGCCCGATACCTTCACATAACTCACCGGCGGCGGTGCCGGATCAAAGGACGTGATTGAAAGCAACTCACCCTTGCCGATTTCGCCCTTATCAAAAGATGCCTTCAGACTGGCGAAGTTCGGATCAAAGCGGCGGTTAAAGCCCACCATGATCGGCCGGCCATGCGGTTCGCAGCGCGTGAGGCAATCCTGCGCACGCTTGAGATCAAGATCCACCGGCTTCTCACACAGTACCGCCTTGCCCGCAGCCGTTGCTGCTTCAAGCAGGTCCGCATGGGTATCGGTCGAGGTTGCGATCAGAACGGCGTCAATTGCCGGATCCGCAATGATTTCCTTATTTGTGCGAACGGTGGAGCCATACATCTGCGCAAGCTTTTGGGCAGGTTCATCAAACTTGTCTGAAACCGCAACCAGTTCACTTTGCGGATGGGCAACGATATTGATCGCATGAACCTGGCCGATACGCCCTGCGCCCAGCAAACCTATTTTAAGCATTCCGATGTTCCTTCCCTTCGGCGTCGTCGCCTTGACTGGTGGCAATCACCCCGCTTCACCCACTGCCAGCAGGTATTTACTGGCAGACCGGTCGGTGGAACGGCGATTTCGGGATGATCTTGCGGATGTCTCTCGCACCCGTTTTACTGACATGCATGTTCCATAACCGAACACACTATGGAATTTTTATTCCATTTTTATCGTTTTTCAATACTTATTTTCCATCGCTCAGCTTGTCGCGCTTGGCACCGACCGACACCGCCAAGGCAATCGCCAACGAGATCGTCGCAGACAGCGCGCGAAACGCGCCGACATCGACTTCGGACACTGACAACATCAAGGCCTCCGTCTTGCGCATCGGTCCGCTCGGCGCATCACTGATCGCTACGACCTTGTTTCCAAGGTCATGCGCATAGGCGGCAAGATCGATCGTTTCCTGTGAATAGGGCGCAAAGGTGATGGCGATCACCACATCGCCCTCGCGGATCGCGTGTCGAGGATTGAGGTTCCCCACACCGTCATGCAGAACCGCGGCAATGTTCATCTTCTCGAACGCATAAGACAGGTAACTCGCGACCGGGAAAGCGCGCCTGAATCCCACTACATGGATCATCGGGGCAGATGCCAGGACATCCACCGCCTTTTCCAGTGTTTCGAGGTCAACCGTCGATGCCAGATTTTCCAGCGACAACCGTCCGGCTTCAACAAACTCGGCCAGCAAGGCGCTGGGACTATCATCCCCGGTTGCCCGCAAATTCTCCAGCCGGGTGGTGTAATCCGGCCATTTCTGCGCATAGGTCTCGCGGAACATCTTCTGCATTTCCGAAAACCCGGTGAACCCCATCAACTGACAGAATCGCATAAAAGCTGATGGCTGAACGCCAGCACCCGCGGACAACTCTGCGACGGTTGAAACGGCGATACGATCGGTATTCTGCGCAACATACTCCGCACATTGGCGGAGCCTTTTGGGCATGGTTTCCGATATCTCGGCCAAGCGATGATTGAATTCCTCAAGCGAAACAGGTGCGGTCTGATCACTCATGGCGTTTGTTCTTCCTTTTTTGATTCTGCTTGACGCAATGTTCGTTCCATGATCATCCATTAAATAGAACAAAAATTCTATTTTGACTAGGTGAGGAGTTCCAACAAATGAAATCTCTGGGTGTTGGCCTTATTGGCACGGGGTTCATGGGCAAGGCACATGCACTGGCATTTGGCGCGGCACGGGCAATTATGGGCGATGTTCCGGAGTCTCACCTTGCGGTTTTATGCGATACGCCGGCAGAAAAGGCCAAACAGATGGCCGATCAGTTTGGCTTTGCCAAAAGCACGTCTGACTGGACCTCGCTGATCTCGGATCCGGATGTCGATATCGTTTCGATCACCACACCCAATGCCCTTCATTTCGACATGGCAATTGCCGCGATCAAGGCTGGCAAGCATGTCTATTGCGAAAAACCGCTGGCACTTACGCTCGATCAGGCCCGCGAAATGCGCGATGCCGCCCGTAAGGCGGGCGTAAAAACCATGGTCGGCTATAACTACATCAAAAACCCGGCCTTCACCCATGCCTGCCGGCTTGTCCAAGCAGGCGAGATTGGTGACATCGTCCATTTCCGCGGCTGGGTCGATGAGGATTACCAGGCCGATCCGGACCTTCCCTGGACTTGGCGGGCGAAACTTGCCGATGCTGGGCTTGGGGCGCTGGGGGATATGGGCTGCCACCTTGTTTCCATGGCATATGGCATCGCCGGCCCGATCGAAAGCCTGATTGCCGACATGCAAACCGTGCACGCCACGCGCCCGCTCTCGGATGGCACCGGGCGGGCGAAGGTTGAAAACGAGGATACGGCATCGGCCCTGGTCCGGTTCGCCAATGGCGCACAAGGCAGCCTTTCGACATCACGGTCGGCCTGGGGGCGTAAAAACCGGCTGGCATGGGAAGTTCACGGCACCAAGGGGATGATCTGCTTTGATCAGGAACGCATGAACGAACTGCAGCTCTTCCGCAATTCAGGCGACAAAGCACAGCAAGGCTTCACCACAATCCTGACCGGCCCAGCCCACCCGCCCTACGGCGAATTCTGCCCGGCACCGGGACACCAACTTGGCTTTAACGACCTCAAAGTCATCGAAGCCAACGCACTCCTTCGCGCAATCGGTGATAACAGCACGCCATACCCCGATTTCGAACACGCCTACGAATTCGAAAAAGTCATCCACGCAATTGCCAAATCTGCGACAAGCGGCGTACGAGTTTCGCTTTCCGAGATGTAACCCGAGTTATGATCACACCTACCAACAAGGCACAGCTTTCTGATCAGTGAAAATCGTGACTGTCTATTTTCAGTTTGGATCCTTCCGGGGCTTCTGATGAGTGTGAATGGCTCAAATTGTCCAACCCGTTTGCCCAGCGCAGATTTCTCGGGTGATTGTGGTTGCTACGGGCAATTTTGGTGTTGTCAGTTAGACCTTGTAGCATTCCGGTCAGGTCAACCAATTTGTCCGCAATGATATGGGTTACACCATCTTCACGTTGAAGTTTTCCGGAAACACCAAGGACAGTTGCTGTCATAATTTCACGGCGATATTTTTCCATCACCTTGCTCCAGACCACCAGATTGGTGATGCCCGTTTCATCTTCCAGCGTGATGAACACCACCCCCGATGCCGTACCCGGGCGCTGACGGACAATGGCAAGACCTGCATGTGTTAACTTTTCTCCATCGCGTATTGCAGACAGGTCACTTGCCTTGCAGATACCGGCTTCTCCAAGCGCGTCACGGAGCATGTTCATCGGGTGTCCCTTTAGAGACAAGCGCAGGCTGGCGTAATCTTCGATGATTTCCTCACCCGGGCCCATTATCGGCAGATCCACCGGCGCCTCGGCACCGAACTCGGCCGAGATACCCATATTGTGGTTAAAGTTCTGGGCCGCTTCAAACAGCGGCAGGGCAGCTGGCGCCTTGCGCCCCTTGCCAAATCGCCGCACGGACCACAGCGCTTCGCGCCGGGACAGCCCAAGTGATCCGAACGCATCGGCCTCGGCCAGCTTTTCAAGGGCGGCGGGTGATAAGCCCGTCTGGCGCGCCATCAGGTAGACATCCTGAAACCCGCCCGACGGACGATTGGAAATCAGGGCAAGGGCATCAAGCTCCCCAAATCCCTTGATCTGGCGGAACCCAAGACGCACCGCATGATATCCTGCTGTGCGGCCCGGTTCGCGTTCCAGATTGTTGTCCCAGAAGCTGTAATTGATATCGATTTCAAGCACGCGCACCCCGTGATTGCGCGCATCATTGACCAGTTGTGCCGGGGCATAGAAGCCCATCGGTTGGGAATTCAAAAGCGCGCATAAAAACACATCCGGGTGATGGCATTTCAGCCAGGACAACGCATAGGCCAGAATGGCGAAACTCGCCGCGTGGCTTTCGGGAAAACCATAATCGGCAAAGCCTTCGATCTGTTTGAAGCAGCGTTCGGCAAACTCCATGTCATAGCCATTTTTCAGCATGCCATTGATGAATTTGGTGCGGTGTTCACCAATGGTGCCGGTGCGTTTGAATGTTGCCATGGCGCGCCGCAGGTTGTCGGCCTCCCCACCGGAATAACCGGCTGCAACAATGGCGATCTGCATCGCCTGCTCCTGAAACAGCGGCACGCCGCAGGTGCGTTTAAGCACGGCTTCAAGTTCCGGAGATGGATATTCGACCTTTTCGCGTCCCATGCGCCGCTGCAAAAACGGATGGACCATGCCGCCCTGAATGGGGCCTGGACGGACAATGGCGACCTGAATGGTCAGATCATAAATGCTTTGCGGTTTCAGGCGGGGCAGCATGCTCATTTGTGCGCGCGATTCCACCTGAAAAGTGCCGATACTGTCGGCCTTGGTCAGCATGCGATAGGTAGCAACGTCTTCCTTGGGAAGGGTGGCGAGATCGTAATCAATGTTCTTATGCGTGCGCAGCTCATCCAATGCCTTGCGGATGCAGGTCAGCATGCCAAGGGCCAGGATATCAACCTTAAGGATACCCAGCGCATCAATGTCATCCTTGTCCCATTCAATGGTGGTGCGGTCCGCCATGGCGGCATTGGCAATCGGGGATAGTTCGCAAAGCGGTCCGCTGGTAATGACAAAGCCGCCGACATGTTGCGACAGATGGCGGGGGAAACCGGTCAGTTCCCCGGCAAGGTCCAGCACAGCCTTCAGGCGCGGTTCATCGGGATGAATGCCCGACTGGCGCATCATGGTGTCATGGGCGGGTTTGCTGCTTGATCCCCAGATGGTTTTGGTCAGTTTGACGATGGTGTCTTCCGACAGGCCAAAGACCTTGCCAACATCACGCATGGCACTGCGCGACCGATATGAAATCACGGTTGCGGTCAGTCCGGCCCGGTCGCGGCCATAGCGCTCATAGATGAACTGAATAACCTCTTCGCGGCGTTCATGTTCAAAATCGACATCGATATCGGGCGGCTCATTGCGCGCATTACTGATGAAACGCGAAAACAGCAACTCCACCTTGTTGGGATCGACCGAGGTGACATGCAAACAAAAACAGACCGATGAATTGGCTGCCGATCCGCGCCCCTGACAGAGGATGCCCTTGGACCGGGCAAAGGCGACAATGTCATGCACGGTCAGGAAATAGGGGGCGTAGCCCAGCTCATCGATCAGCTTGAGCTCTGTCTCGATCAGGTTTTTGACCTTGTCGGGCACCCCGTCGGGGTAGCGTTTCTGTGCTCCTTCCCAGGTCAGGCGGATCAGGCGTTCCTGGGTGCCTTCGCCTGATCCGTCATTTTCGTCGGGGTATTCATAGCGCAGCTCATCAAGGCTGAAGCTGCATTGATCGGCGATCTCAATCGTGCGGGCAATCCAGTGCGGGTGATCTGGAAACAAGCGGGCCATTTCACGCGGCGATTTGATGTGGCGTTCGCCATTGGGAAACAGGCGATACCCGGCATCCTCAATCGTGCAGTGATGACGAATGCAAGTCAGGACATCCTGCAACGGTTTGCGCGACCGAAGGTGCATATGCACGTCATTGGTGACCACGGCGGGAATACCAAGCTCGGCCTCGACCGCCTCGGTAAACTCAAGACGTTCGCTGTCAAACCCGTCCATGAACCGCCCGATGGCCAGCCACAGCCGCCCGTCGAAATGCGTTTTCAAACTGATCAGCTCAGTGCGAAAGGCATCATCGGGGACCTGGGGCGGCACGGCGATAAACAGCAAGCCTTCGCTGTGCGTGACGATATCGGCAAGATAAATCTCGCACGATCCCTTGGGGGCCCGGCGTTTGCCAAGGGTAAGCAACCGGCACAGTCGGGCATAGGATGCCCGGTCCGTCGGATAACACAGCAAGGATGGGCCATCCATCGGATCAAGCCGACAGCCGACAATGTAATTGAGGCGATCAGCATAATTACGGTGTGCTGTATGGCCGCGCACCACCCCGGCCAATGTGTTGTGGTCGGTGATTGCAATCGCATGCAGGCCCTTGGTGGCGGCGGTCAGGACAAGTTCCTCTGCATGCGATGCGCCGCGCAGGAAGGAAAAATTGCTGGTGACATGCAGTTCGGCATAGGCCGTATCACAGGTGGGGGTGACTTGTTTTGTCATGGCGTTATCCGGCAAACAAACCATGCACCGACCAGATATCCTGCCCGGCATGGCCGCTGCGAAAGAGCCAGATCAAGCGGCCCTTCTGATCGCAGATGCGGAAATAATCGCGTGTCATGTGCGACAGGGCGTAATTGTCCCGCTCCAGATGGGTCCACCATTCCGGGCAGATGCGCTCGGGCCCGTCGGCACGCAACACATCAATCAGCATCTTGCGCCAGCGTAGTTTTGTGGGTGCGCCGGTCGCACTGCGTTCCATAACATCGACCGGTTCGGGCGGATCAATCAGACGGATCGGGCGTTTGGGCAGCGGGGCATCCGGGATACGTGCCGGTTTGGTCGGCCCGGTGGGCGATTGCCGGATGGCGGCCCGTTCGGGCAGGTGACTGGCATGATGGGCCGGGCGATATAAAATGTCCTTGGGGCCCAGATGATGGGCAATGCGATCCAGCAACTCGCCCAATGCAATGGCATCGCTGCTGTCATCCTGCTTGCGATCCAGACGGACCTGGCGAAAGGCGACATGTTCGACCCAGGGCGCATAGACAATCACCTGTTCGATGCCAAAGCCGGTATCAACCCCGGGCATCTTTTCCGCGAGCAATCGCAAGATATGGCTTTCGGACTGGCAGGGCGTGCCTGTGGTCGTCATGATGGTATGGGCATGGCCATCGACCCGGATGGACCGGACGATCAGGCGCCGCAGACCAAGGTTTTCATCGCGCAGCTGTGCACAGAGATCGGCGACCATGCCTTCAATCGCATGCGCCAGATTGTCGGCACTCCCCAATGGTTCGCCAAAACTTTGCCTGATCAGCCAAGGGGCATCGGGCAGCTCGAAATTCAGATATTCGGGCAGACGGCCATAAAACTGATCCAGACGGTGCAGCACATCCGGACCAAGGCGGGTAGTGATGTTGGCACGCGGTAACGAATTGATATCCCCAAGCTGTTTCAGGCCAAGCCGCGATAACAGGACGATGATGTCATCAGACAATCGCAGGGCTGACACCGGAAACCTTGCAGCCACCTCATGATTAGCAGGCAAAGACAAAATACGTTCAGATACAGCACCTTGATGGTAACGTGCCGCCGCCCAAGCGGCGGCTGCAGTATCAGCAATGGCAATCCGGGCCTCATGGCCATGATTTTTTATATCCCGCAAGATTTGTTCGATCATGGATGGCTCGCCCCCAAACAGGTGACTGCCCCCGGTGATTTCCAGCCACAGCCCGCCATCCCCCATCAGACTGTTTGTATGCAGGTCTCGATCCGGAGCCACCCACGGGCTGTATCGGTCCATATGGCGGATCAGTTGTGTCAGATGGCGATCAACGAGTTCAGTATCCTCGGGCGTGTCTTGCAGATCAGGCAGAATACTGCGCGCATCAGACAGCCGCATGCCACCATGCAACCCAGCATTCCGGGCTTCATGGTTCAAACCACAGACAAAAACACCTTTGTGATCTGTGCGCGTAATCACATGCGGCGCCTGTTTCGACCCGGTTTCTGATCGCGTTACGTCGCCCGGTTGGCGGGGGTGATCAGGCCTAGACGTACCGATCTCTTGGCTTGTGGTCTGGCAGTCGGTTTTCCAGTGGGGCAACCACAGATAAAGAAAACGTTGTTGCATCGACTTTGACTTTCCAGCTTCCCGGTCGGACCCCGCGTCCCCCGATCAGGCTGAGATGATGGATATTCCCTGTCCTGTTCTGTGCTGCAGTTGATGCTGGTTCAATCTTCCAACGTGTCAGTGCGCTTGATGGCATCATGCGGTTGCCCCGAGAAGCCCGGCGCATGACAATCATCCGTGTTCCGGCGGCCTCACAAGCCAGTTGCAAACGGCGCGATGCCGTCAGCTCATAATCAGTGGTTTCGAGTATGATGGATGCAACCTGTCCCGATTTGGCGACCTCCTCACATGCCCAAAGTGCTGTTGCCTGTTGATCAACCACCATCATCAGGGATTGGAAACCGGCATCAGCAAGCATCGGCAAAGACAGATGATAAAATCCACCCTGATCAATCGCCCGCCTCTGCCTGATCCAGAAAACAGACCTTCTTGCTGCTTCTGTATCCGGTTTTCTCTGGTCTATCTGTGCCAGATACCAGGCCAAGATCGATGATGCACCAGCGTCATGATCACAGATCACTTCATGCAAGCCGAACAGGGCAATACCGCCAAGGTTGATATTTGACGTTAATGGCATGGCGCCAAATGCATGTGAAGCCACCTGACCGGCCTGAGCAGGAAAACCGGAATTTGGGCCTCTGCATATTTTCTCCGCCCGTACCAATGCAGCACGGGCTTCATTAAGACGCTCAGTCAACATCACACCAAACAACAAATGTTCACTATTTGTTCTTATTTAGGGATGCAACATTGCAGAGTCAAATTAAAAGCCATGACCACGTACCAATGCGCTTGGTAAAGAGTGCGACTTTGAAACTCGCCTGAGAATTGAGCCTGATTACAGATGTCAGATGCTCTAAAAGATGACAACACCTGCAGAATTGACAGAAAAGATGGCAATTTTCGACAAACAAAAAAAAGAAGGTATGGCACAAAGGCACATACCTTCTTCGCACACTAGAGCGACATCACGCTCCAGGAACTTTTCGACTCTCTGTTATTTTGTCGGATGTATTTGAAGCGGTGTTGTAATTACGAACAAGCAACACACCACCAAAGAAGATGCCAGGGATTGCGACATAGATAAATGGCGCGACACAGGCCACCGCAATACCCACAAACATGCAACGCGCAATCCTGTTCTGCTTGCCATTGAGGTATCCTTCGATGGCAACTGCCAGCGAAATTGCAGCAACAACACCGCCCATCAACGCCAAGGCCACCTGTAGCCCCGAACCCTCACCGATGATGGCCGGGTTCCATATAAAGACGAATGGCAACAGGAAACCAACCGCAGCCAGCTTGACAGCATCAAAGGCTATCTTGAAGGGGTCCTCTTCTGCGATGGCAGCGGCAGCCAAAGCCGCAACAGCAATTGGTGGAGTGAGTGCCGACAAGATCGCGTAGTAAAGAAGGAACATATGCGATTGAAGAAGCGGATACCCCAACTTGGCAAGAGCAGGTCCGACCAGAACCGCGGCCAGGATATATGCACTTGGTGTCGGCATGCCCAAACCAAGGATAATGGTCACGACAGCCGCAATCATGAGCGTGATGACCGGATCTGCACCACTGATGGCCATGATCACATTGGCAGCTTTCATGCCAAGTCCGGTCATAGACAGACCACCGATCACAAGACCTGCTGCCGCACAGGCACCCGCAACGGGCAGAATACGCAGAGTTGTTTCACCAAGACCTTCAACAACACGCCACAGGCTCATGCGGGTTCTTGGTGAACATGCTGCCGCAACCACCACCGATGCCGCACCCAAACCAGCCGTCATGGTTGGTGAGTAGCCAAGTGATAGCACCAAAACAATCACCGCCACCGGGACGACAAACATCCAGCCATTGATGACCGTTTGTTTGAGAGTGGGAACATCATCCGGATAAGCACGCAGATCACGTTTTACAGCACGAAGATGGACCTGCGAAAAAACGCCAAGGTAATAAAGGATGGCTGGAATGATCGCTGCATACACCACTTCGCGATACGCAAACCCGGTATATTCCGCAAGGATGAACGCGGCCGAGCCCATGATAGGCGGCATTGCACTGCCCCCGGTGGAAGCTGCGACCTCAACTGCACCAGCAAACCGTGCAGAATAGCCAAGCCGTTTCATGATCGGGATCGTGATGGATCCGGTTGCGACAACATCAGAAACCGGACTTCCCGAGATCGTGCCATACATGCCCGACGAGATAACCGCAACTTTTGCCGGGCCGCCGGGGCTTTTACCGGTGAGCGCCGCCGCAAGATTGAAAAAGAAGTCACCACCGCCAGCAAATGACAGCAAGGTCCCGAACAGGACAAACAGGAAAACGTAACTCGCAACAACCTGGATTGGTACGCCGAACACGCCGTCTGTTGTGAAAATCAGAGCATCAAGAAGATAGCTATACTCGATCAAGCCATGCCCGAAGGGCGGCGGCAGCAAGTGTCCAAACAGGTTGTAAGCCATAAAGCCCAAAACCACGACCGTCAGACCAGCGCCAGTTGTGCGACGAGTAGCCTCTAAGGAGAGAAATAACAATGAAGAGCCAAAGAAGAACTGCAGGGGGGTAAGTTCTTCGAGCAGGGTAATCCTGCTGGAAATGACATCGGCATTCCAAAGGAAGAATGCACCTGTCGCCAAGCTAAGTGCGCTGAGCCCCCAGTCGATGATCGTTGGCCGTTCAGCCGCGTTTGCACGCGAACCGATAACCAGAAACAGCATCGAGAAGAGACCGCTCAGAAACAAAATCCCGATGATCAGCGGATCGGAGATCACAAACAGGTTGCCATAGATCACACCCAGAGCAAACAGCGCTGCAATGACGATCAGGGTTTTGTGGGGTAAGGCCGCAAACTTACGTTTGCGGCCTGTGCTAACAAGTGACTTCATCATTTGAGAAGTCCTGCCTCACGATATGCTTTTTCCGCACCTGCGTGGAACGGCATGACATTCTGGTCAACCATCAGCTCCGGGCTCAGCGCCTTCATGGACCCGTGAACAGCCTTGACCTCTTCGATGTGATCAATCAACGCCTTGGTCAATTCATATCCGGTAGATTCAGGCATCTGATCAGTCGTCACCAGAAGTGCACCAAGTGCTGGCGTTTCAACATCAGCAGGCTGGTTGGAATAGCTGCCGCCCGGGATGGTGAAAGTCTGCGTACCAAACCGTTCGTTGGTTGCATCAATCACGTCTTTCGGAATATCGAGAACAATCACTTCATTGTTCTCGTCAATTGCACGGAACGAAGAGTGCAGAACGAAGACACCGTTGGTGACCATATCGATCCGGCCATCCTGAAGCAGGTCCGCCTGATCATTTGCACCGGCCTGCACAATACTGCCGCCATTCGCTTCAACAGCATCTTTGGCGAGGCCGGCTTGCTCGAGCATGAAGAGTGCAACGTTCGAGGTGATGTTACCGGAACGGTTCACACCAATACGCACCGGTGCTTTTGTCGTTGCAAGATCATCAAGGCTGTCGATGTTGTATTCATCGGCAATCGACTTCGCGAGGAAGAAGTGCATCGGCGCCCAATTATACATGTAGCCGATTGCACGCATGTTGGTCACAGGGGCCTTGAAAGGCGCTTCGCCAGCCAAAGCAATCTTCACTTCGGCGTTGTGAACCAGCCCCATATCCGTCCGGTTTGCCGCAAGCAAACCGATATTGGCAAAGCCGCCACCAGTCGCCTGATAGGTAACGACAGAGTCTGCATCAGACTGCTTGACTGCTCGGTCAATGCCTGCGCCAAGAAGGGACCACAAACCACCCGGGTTTCCACCCGACAATGTCAGGTTTACCGGTTCAGCTTGTGCAGTGTTAACGCCGAAGGCCAGTCCAATAGCCGCGGCAAGAGTCAAAAGCCTCATTCTTTCCTCCCTAATGGGTACGATCTCTGATTATGGTTTTGTTTTATTGTTATTGGACGCCGAACCTTTTCAGGTTTCCGCAAAGCAGCGTCAGGCCTCGAAAGTGATATTCACGTTTTTCTGTTCGGTATAGGACAGCATCTCACCGAGGCATTCTTCACGCCCGATACCTGATTGCTTCATCCCGCCGTATGGGGTGCCAAGAAAATGGTCGCTGGAATTGTTGACCCAGACATATCCGGCACAAATGTCATCCACGGCCCGCATTGCCTGGGAAAGGTCACGCGTCCAGACTGAGGCTGTTAACCCGTAATCAACGCCGTTCACGGCATCGATAAGAGCGTCATACTCCGTCCACTTCAGGATACTTAGTACGGGACCAAACACTTCTTCTTGGGCAATGCGCATATCAGGCGTCACATCGGCAAACACCGTCGGCCTGACGAAGAAGCCACCCGCCAGATCGGCAGGAACGTCGCCTCCNGCNACCATCCTTGCCCCTTCANCTTTGGCAATATCGATGTAGNNAAGAACCTTCTCGTACTGACCTCGTGTGGACAAACACCCCATCTGAGTGTCNGGGGAGAGTGGATCACCCGNGGTAATATCGTTGAAAGCNGAAGCCAGTTGTTCGACAACCAGATCATAAATGCTCTCNTGAACGAAAACNCGACTGGTCGACCCGCATGACTGCCCCGCCGTCCACGGCAAATTCATGCCCTTAACNGCACTTNGAACGGCTTTTTCAACATCGGCATCGGGGAATATGACAAGGGCGTTTTTGCCCCCCAGCTCAAGAGAGACATGCTTAAGTGTCTCCGCGGACTGGCGCATAACAGCACGTCCGGTTGCGGCACTGCCAACAACACTGACNCTGGCGATCCCCGGATGGGTCGAAAGACCTGCACCCAGATCGGGNCCACCATTCANAATATTCAAAACACCGGGCGGNAAAAGACCNCCGATCAGNTCTGCAACCTTCAGACTTGAAAGCGGCGTTTCTTCGGACGGCTTAATAATAACGCTGTTACCAGCCATAATCGGCGGCGCGAGCTTGGCACATGCAAACATCAATGGATGGTTGAACGGGACAATACGGGCAACAACCCCGACCGGCTCGCGAACGACATAGTTCACTTTGCCCGCGCCAACCGGAACAGTTTCGCCCTTNAGNTCCGTCGCAAGACCGGCAAAGAAATCCATCAAGGTCGCGGCAAGTTCGACATCAAACAGCATCCCGGNNAGGGAATTTCCGCTATCGAGCGCATCAAGACGGGCAAGNTCGTCCTTGTTTGCGCGGATGATGTTCGCNGCTTCACGCATCACTTGNGAACGTTCNCGCGGTGTCGTGCGCGCCCAAAGTTTCTGCCCTGCCGCNGCCGCTGTCACAGCAGCATCAAGATCNNATGCTGAGCCACTATCTACCTTTGCGATTTCAGTTCCGGTAGACGGCGCAAAGACCGNGATTTGNGCATTTGNGGCGCGATGCCATGCCCCTCCATAATAGAGCCCTTTGGGAACTCTCTCAGNCAGCAATACCTCGGCAGTAGAAGCTTTCAATGGCTTCATGCTGTTTTCCTCCCAGGAAAATCCGCGTTCTATATTTTTATTGTGCGCGGAAAGGTCGTTATTTTATTTTTTATAAGATATCTAAGTTAAATGGCAGGACATACGATCCGTCAACAATAAAATTAGATATCTTAGTTATTTTTTGTCTGAAGGGCAGGTTCGGAGCCGAACCTGCCCTTGCAAACACTACTCTGCAGCGACGCTTGCTNCTTCTACAAGCGTACGCCAATCAACGGTCTGCGGATAAACTCCCTCACGCGANGCGATGTTTACATGGGGGACTCTTGGTTCCGTTGTTCCAAGGGCTTCACCGCCGGCATCAACTTTCCTTGCGGCGTCCACCATCAGACGACGAAACTCGACAATCGCCAGATCGGATGCACCCAAGATATCGTCAGAACGGTCAACAATCGCCCCCATTGAAACCCACATCACGATATCCTGGTTCGGAATNCCGAGCACACCGGTAAAGTTCCCAAGCTTCATAGCTTGGCGGTCCTGCAGGAAGTTGTTGTGGAGTTGTCGCTGGGAAACCCATCGNTCATCCAGATGAATGCCTTTTTGGGCATGGTTGAACTTGCGCCACTCTTCGGTTGTCGGGCAGGCCTTCCCNCCCCACGCGATGAAATGGAAGTGCGTGGTTTCATCATCGATNGGTACGATNACGCTCGCGACATTGTAATTGTTGTTGGGCGGNATCAATGAAGTGTATGGCGCGATGTATTCGGTAATACGCAGATAATGATGCGTGCCGGCATTCTTGATCGGCTTGCGGATNGCAGCATAGTGGAANCCATAGCTGGTTGTCTGCGTNTGCATGCGCGGCGATTTGTCGGTGGACGGACGATACCACGCCTGATCNTCTGCAGACGCNCCTTCGACACGCGCGGGTTTCATGTCAGAAGAATGCAGGCTTGAAGAGTGCGCAGAGTCGATCTGACCTTCAGTGATCTGNGCCCAGTTTGCCGGGATGCGAATTTTCAGGATGGAAACCTGCGTGTCTTCGGTCGGNGCAAAAGCGGGCGGAGAAAACGGATACATGTCTTCTTCTTCNCCAAGCCACGCCCAGACAAATCCACCCCACTCGACAGTTTTATAGGATTTGTGTTTGACCTTTTCNTGAAGNGGGCTGCCTTCGGGTTCNGACGACATGGCAACGCAGTTGCCTTCAACGTCGAATTTCCATCCATGATAAAGGCAGCGCAGTCCGCAATCCTCATTACGACCGAACACAAGAGACGCACGTCGNTGCGGGCAAAGCTCGTCAAGCAGNCCAAGCTTGCCTTCTGAGTCGCGAAACGCGACGTAACGGTTACCNACCGCTTCAACAAGCAGNGGTTTNCCGTCTGCTTCAGCNACTTCCTCNATCAGGCAAACCGGCGTCCAGTGCTGGCGCATCAGCTTGCCCATCGGCGCNTCGCCAGTGACGCGGGTTAAAAGATCATTCTCCTCATGGCTCAGCATCTCGCGAACTCTCCTCCGTGTTACTTATTCTTAGATATCGAAGNTTATATACATGACCTGATTACAGGCGTCTAGTGACTTGACAAGAATTATTAGATATCTAATTTATTGCGTAAAGTTAATTCGGGAGGAAAAAATGTCAATAGAATTAGAAAGCATAAAAATGCGCGTTGTGGCCCGGCGAGAGCTCACNCCCCACATCTGCGAGTTNNCGCTTTNNCCNGTGGAAGNCATTGAACTTCCAGCATTTGAACCCGGCTCGCACATCACAGTTGAGACCCCCTCCGGGGCGATGCGNCGCTATTCGCTGNTNAANGATGGACACAGCCCCGAGGAGTATGTGATCGCCGTAAAACGTGAACCTGAATCGCGTGGCGGCTCCTCTTCGATGCACGAGTCGGCGCTTGAAGGAACCGNGTTATCGATCCAGCCGCCCGAGAACACCTTTNCCCTGAAAAATGCGTCAAAATANCTTCTGATTGCCGGGGGNATCGGTGTCACACCTATCTATGCGATGGCCAATCNCCTGACGATGGAGGGAAAACCCTTCAAGATCATCTATTGCACGCGNACTGCGGAAGATACGGCATATATGGCCGAGATGAAGGAAGCCTTCGGCTCAAACGTTACCTTCCATCATGACAATGGCGACCTTGAACAGGTTTACGATTTCTGGGACCACTTCGAAGAGCCCAGCCAAATCCATGTCTATTGCTGTGGACCATCACCNTTGATGGAAGAAATCAAGGCGATTTCCGGTCACTGGCCNGAAGGGCGTGTCCATTTCGAGGATTTCAAGGCNGTNGAGGCNGTCCGNGANGATGACAAGGCGTTCGAGGTCACGCTNCTTAANACCGGAGAGACAATACAGGTNCCGGCAGATCGATCTGTTCTTGAAGCTTTGCGCGACAGNGGCATCAAAACCGTNAGCTCATGCGAGAGTGGCACNTGNGGCACATGCCGCTGCAAGCTGATCGAAGGTGATGTCGACCATCGCGATATGGTGCTGATGGATGAGGAAAAAGACAGCCAGATCATGATCTGCGTCTCCCGCGCCAGGGAGGGTAACCTTGTCATCGAACTCTGAGTGCCGGTCTGAACAGCCCCCNTTGCGCTTGGGCGTNATCGGGCTCGGACGCGGGTTCATGCTGACATTGCCAAGCCTGCTTGCCGATGAACGCGTCAAACTCGTCGCGGCCTGTGCCCCNCGGGCATCATCGCGTGCTNCATTCNAAAAGGAATTCGGCGGCCGAACATATGACCGCGTTGAAGACATCTGTGCTGACCCAGACGTNGAAGCTGTTTACATCGCAACNCCACATCAGATGCATGTCGATCACGTTTCAATCGCCGCCCGCGCAGGAAAACATGTGCTCGTCGAAAAGCCACTGGCGATNAGCCTTGAGGATGGCATCAAGATGGTNGAGGCCTGCGAGCAGGCTGGCGTNCNNCTGATTGTGGGACCAAGTCANAGCTTTGATGGTGCCGTCAGCCTTGCCCACGAATTCATTCAGTCCGGCAAGGTTGGTCGGGTCAGAATGATCCACGCCCTGAACTATACCGACTTTCTGTACCGCCCCCGCAGACCCGAAGAACTCGTTACAGCAGAAGGTGGTGGCGTCATCTTTAGTCAGGCTGTCCATCAGCTTGATATCGTCCGGCTTCTGGGCGGGGGCATGGTGAAGACCATTACGGCAGCTACCGGCAACTGGGATCCAGAACGCTCTACAGAAGGTGCGTATAGCGCCCTTGTCTGTTTTGAAGGAGGCGCCTT
This sequence comes from Thalassospira sp., assembly GCF_002709775.1. Classification (GTDB taxonomy): domain Bacteria; phylum Pseudomonadota; class Alphaproteobacteria; order Rhodospirillales; family Thalassospiraceae; genus Thalassospira. The sequence continues at coordinate 68,787 of NZ_PAQR01000010.1, read as the reverse complement.
TGCGTCTTTGACCTATTCGGGCTATGCGCATTTTGATTCAGACGTCTGGCAAGATTGGGTTGGTGAATTGGGTTACCCCAAAGACCCTGCAAATTATGGTCAGGCCCGCATCGCACTTTCAAAAGTATCCTCCCCGCAAGAGGAAGCCGCCCTTAAATCTGGCCGGACATATGGGGAGACACCTGTGCGACCGCCAGCTCCCCATCACGAACATTTCGGACCAATTGTTGTTTCCTGCGAAGGAGGCGATTTGCGCATCACGGCAGATGGCGTTTGGTTGCATGGCGATTTTGAACAGAAGTTCATGCCAGCTCCAATGCATGCCGGCCCGCGATCCGAGGTTGTCTCGGCACTGATCAGCGCAGTGCGCCTGAATGCGCCGCCATCACAAACTGGCCGCTGGGGACTGGCAACACTCGAAGCCTGTCACGCAATTCTGCAATCGGCAGAAACAGCCGGAACCGTGAAATTGGTTCATCAAATACCGTCAAAAGAAACAAACACCGGAGGAAACTCGTGAGCAACCTGACCCTTTCACTGGCCTATGGGGACTATGATCGCACCAGACCGATTTTTGATGGTCGCGTCAAAATTGATGGCGTCGACCCGGTGTCGATGCTCCTGTCACCCGAAGAGATGTTCTTCCGGGCGTTTCGCAACGAAGACTTCGACGTAAGTGAACTTTCATTTTCATCTTATTGTGTGAAGCTTGCCCGTAACGAAGCACATTACGTGGCGATCCCGGTATTTCTCTCTCGCGCCTTCCGCCATACCTCGGTTTACATTCGCACCGACAAAGGCATTAACAAGCCAGAGGACCTCAAGGGCCGCAAGATCGGCATTGCCGAATATCAGCTGACCGCCAATGTTTGGGTGCGCGGCATTCTGGAAGACGACTACGGTGTAAAACCATCCGATATCCATTGGGTACGTGGCGGTATGGACACCCCGGGCCGCCCGGAAAAGATTAAGGTTGAGCTTCCCGAAGACGTCAAAATGACCCAAGCCCCCGAAGGCGCCACCCTCAACCAGATGCTGGCCGATGGCGAGATTGATGGCTTTATCGGCCCGCGTTGGCCGAAATGCTTTAACGAGGGTCACCCGCATGTTGGCCGCCTGTTCTCAGACAGCATTTCCGCAGCTGAGGGCCACTATAACCGCACCGGCATTTTCCCGATCATGCATGTGCTAGGCGTCCGGAGAAGTCTTGCAGATCAACATCCTTGGCTGCCCGGCGCGTTGCTTAAGGCTTTCTCGCAATCCAAGCAAATGGCTTTGGAAGCACTGAGCGATACCTCCGCAACCAAGGTCACCATGCCATTTGTCGAAGATACCCTTGATCGTGCAAAGAAACTTCTGGGCGACGATTTGTGGCCATATGGAGTGGCACCAAACCGCAAAGTGATCGAAACCTTCCTTGACTACCATTACCGCCAAGGCCTCTCACCGCGGAAGCTTTCTATCGATGAACTCTTCCACCCCTCCACCCGCGAGGTTTTCAGCCTATGACCACCAATAATGCAAAAACATCGGGCGTATTTCCCTCCCTCCCGGCCATTCTGGTCGAAGAGGGCGTGCGTGCCGCTCTCAAGGAAGACCTTGGGCGCGCCGGTGATCTGACCACCGATGCAACGATCGGCCCTGAGCTGAGCGCAAAAGTATCCCTCGTTTCCCGCGAAGCCGGGCGCCTATGCGGTGTTGATTTTGCCCGGACTTCTTTTGCTCTTGCCGGTGCAGGGCTCCAGTTCGAGGCCTTCCGAAAGGATGGGGATACGCTCGCACCAGGTGACGAAATCGCGCGGGTGACAGGAAACGCACGTGCCATCCTGTCCTCGGAGCGGGTAGCACTGAACTACCTCTGCCATCTGTCTGGCATTGCGAGCACAACCGCAAAGTTTGCCGACTTAATTGCGCACACAGATGCGCGGATTTGCTGCACGCGTAAAACCACGCCGGGTTTACGAGCCTTTGAAAAATACGCTGTGCGTTGTGGTGGCGGTGCGAACCATCGCTTTGGCCTTGATGATGCGGTTCTGATCAAGGACAACCACATCGCCGTTTGCGGTAGCATCACCAAGGCAATCGAAGCCGCGCGCAATTATGTCGGGCATCTTGTTGTGATTGAGATCGAAGTCGACACACTTGAACAGCTCGAAGAAGCGCTAAGCGCTGGTGCAACGACTGTTCTTGTCGACAACTTCGGAATTGATGGTCTGAAAGAAGCGGTGAAGCTTAACAACGGTCGCGCGCGGATTGAGGCATCAGGCGGTATCAATATCGACACAATCAAGGATGTTGCCGAAACAGGGGTTGATTTCATCTCAAGCTCCAAGATCACCATTTCTGCACCGACTCTTGATATCGGTCTCGACGTCACACTGGGGTAGAACAATGAAACAATTTCAGCCTGGCGATATCATCGAAATCACGCTCCCCCAAGGCTTTGGCTACTTGCAAGTCACACACAACCATCCTGCGTACCCAGAAGTAGTCCGCGCCCTGCCCGGGCGCCATCCGGCTCGCCCGGCAAACATTGCAGAGCTTGCAAAAGGCAAAACCGAATTCACCTTCATGCTCCCGCTATTCTCAGCACTTAAACAGGGCATGATCAAAGGCGAAAAAGTCGGTGCTGCGAAAATACCGGCCAGCGACAGCACCTTTCCTACGTTCCGAATGCCGATCCGCGACAAGCAAGGCAACGTCGTATATTGGTGGTTCTGGGATGGTGAAGGATTACACTATGACGCAAATCCAGACGCATCAACGGACCAAATGCCGCTGCGAGAAATCACAACGGCAGATGCCTTGATCGCAAAGCTGTCAGCTGTCTGAGCGGAAGCCTTAGGTCGGAATGCGGGTTGGTGGGACTTTACGTCCTTCCTCTCCCGCCTTTCGTTCATCCTCCTCGAGATTCTCAAGAATAACCAGCATGCCCTTCCGGATGGTTTCGATCTCGTCTGGTGTCAAACCATCCAAGGCAACCTCGTTCACCTCAATCGCGAGCGGTTCAAGCTCGACACGAAGCTCCTTGCCCCGTTTGGTCAGGAATACATGCTGTTTGCGGCGGTTACCGGCCAAGGTACGTTTTTCAAGAAAGCCAAGCGCTTCAAGACGTTGCAAGGCTGTATGTGTCGTTGGCTCGGTAAGACCGGCTTCTTCGGCCAGCTCACGTTGGGTCAAACCTTCCTGCTGCCACAGGATGCGCAGGAAAATCCACTGGCCAAACGTCACGTGATGCGACGCAAGACGTATTTGCAGAGAACGGTTAAAACCGCGGGTTGCCAGCCGGATAATATGCGCAAGACGTTCGCGTGAATCCGGAACTCTGTTTTCTCTATCGGCCATGAATTGATGGATGCCCCTAAAACCAACTGATCTTGCTTTTCGGATTGACTGATACAGCCGTATTTTACCGGTGTCAAACGTGCTTAGCCGGGAGCTTGCCAAGCACGTTTGCACATTATGCCAACGATTAACCTTCGTCACCTTCGGCAGTTTCTTCAGCCGTACGCGTCATGCCCGACGACATGGCCTTGGTGTAACCGGGGGTTATGCGCGCATCGATCACGACGGCTTTTCCCGCCTTGACGATTGGCAACGCTTCTTCAATAGCGGCATTTAGTTCTTCCGGTGTGGACACAGGACCAAATGCCGCCAACCCTTGCGCCCGGGCCATTGCTGCCAAATCGATATCCGGCCCGCCAATATGCTGGCCAATCCATTTGTTTTCGACCGGACGTTCGCGACTGATGGCGACTTTTTCCTGATGAATTTCATCGTTATAGAAAGACCGGTTATTGGCAATGATCGCAAGAAACGCAATGCCATAGCGTGCAGCAGTCCAAAACGCCGAAACCCCCATCAGGAAATCGCCATCACCCAAAACGGCAACCGGAAGACGATTTGTATCGCGCAGCGCCAAGGCCGCACCGACCAGCATGCCAGGACCCGACGCAATCCCGGCTCCACCGTCATAGCCAAGGTAGTCAAGTGGGTGGCGGAAATGCCAAAGATCACCACCCCAGCTAAGCGGCAACCGAACAAGCGACACGACCTCTTCGGCAAGGGCCGACCCCAGAGATGCTGCAAGACTGTCTACGTTAAGCGGGTCTGACGGGGTTGCGATATCGCCGGTGCATAGTGCCGGCAAACTTTCGAGGCTACTGGTAGGTGCAATGTCAGCTTCTTTGCAAAGTTGCTTGATAACCACATCCGGTTCAGCAGCGATATGCAGATCAGCCCTGACATTTGCCTGATGATCCATGCTCCAGCCATTGTGGATCTGATGATCGAGCGAAATCTGCACAATCTTTGCGTTTTCTGCCCTCGGCCCAGCCTGCTTCAGAGTACCCGCAACATCGACCCAGTCAAAACTGACGATCAGATCAGCATCGCTCAGGACACGCGCTCCGTCTGGCGACATAAAGAAGCCCGGAGCACCGGTATGGAGCGCGTGATCCGTCGGAAATGCTGCCCCAAGCTTGATGTCGGTCAGGACGCGGGCATTGAATGCCTCTGCCAGTGCGACGCGGCGCGTCCAATCTTCCTCGTTGCGCGAAACACGGCCCATCAGGAACACTGGCGCTTTCGCCGTTCGAAGCATCGTCTGCAATTCGATCAAAGTTTCGCGTGATGCTGCAGGTTGTGCAGGCAAAGCATGACGACTGACATCAGGAAGCTCTATGGGTTCGGTGACCTCCTCTTCCTGTACCGAAACGTCAAAACAAACGTAAACTGGCGCCATCGGAGCCGTTTTGGCAATTGTTGCCCCGCGCATCATGGCTTCAAGCGATGCACGAACAGAAGCGGGCTGATCGTCCCATTTGACATAGGGGCGCACCAAAGCGGCCTGATCACGGGATGTATGAATCCAGTCAATCCATGGACGCCGCTCGGCCGCGTCGACGGGACCGGTGGCACCAAACACCAATACAGGCACACGATCACACCACGCGTTATAAATCGACATGGCAGCATGCATCAGCCCGACATTGGCGTGAACGATGGCCGCCATTGGGCGTCCTGTAACCTTCGCCCAACCATGGGCGATCGCAACCGTATGCTCTTCATGCAGGCACAGCAGCATTCTGGGATCTTCGTTCCCAAGATGGTTGACCAGACTGTCATGCAAACCGCGGAAGCTTGATCCGGGATTAAGGGCAACAAATTCGACATCAAGGGCACGCAACATCTCTGCAATCAGGTCACTGCCCCATACCCCTTCCGATCCTGACGCAACAGGATTCTCGACCTTTTCCATTTTTCCTCCCAGACTTTTCCGTGCTTTATCAAAGCAATTTAGAATTTTTCTTTTTAAATACTTCGATATCTAACATTATGTCAAACGGGATTTCCCCGCGAACAGGACAGATGTCACAAAGGAGCTACAGATAGGCTTTGGATTGCAATACGCCGTCGACCCAAAATGACTGTTCTAGAGATCACCAACCCCTGCTTACTGATCAGCAGCACCCAACAGAGCGAGAAACATGAAGAAACTAAATTGGCTAACGATTTATGCCCTGATACTGGCCGTTTTCTTTGTCATTGGCGGCACGATGAACTTGCTCGCTTCTGATGCAACGCAAGCAGATTACGCGAGATGGGGCTACCCGACATGGTTTCCATATCTCACTGGAACCTTGGAGTGGGCAGCAGCCATACTTCTTGTGTTTCGCGCAACACGTCTGGTCGGCGCAGCATTGGCAGGAAGCGTTATGATCGCGGCAGCTGGAACGCTCATCCTGAACTGCGAATACGCCCACAGCATCGCACCAATAACGGTTCTGATCCTCGTTGCGGCCTACGCGATTACTCACGCCAAACATGGACGGTGAAGAAAGAAGCGATACATCAAAGAGCCACTTATGTGACCTGAAGGCCCCGCAACCGGGCGACATTCTCGCCTTGTTTTCCAACGCGAGAATACTCGAAAACCCGGAATTATGACAAACAAACAGCAGCCCCGACGCATATATGCGTCGGGCTTAGGCGGCATAAATTTTTCGGGAAAAGTGGTAGGCCCGGAGGGCCGCGAGAAAGCGCGAAAAACCCAATGAAATCAATGCATCATTGTACAGCGCACCACCCAAACCAGCCCTTTATTTATCAATGCGTTAGAAACCTGGTGTACTGCGCTTGACCGGTTATCCTGCGATTGGCACATTAAGAACATAACGGGAACAATTCAGGTAAAAAATATATGGGTCATGATTGGGATGGCTATATCAGCATCCTTGAAGCCGCGCGGATGAATGATCATTGCCGGATCCATTGCGCCAACCATCGCTGTGATCATGCCGGGCGGCTTGAATTTGCTCCGCTGATCTATCGGCACGGGCCGCATATCGGGCTGGGCACGATCCTGCGCAAGCTGCGCTGTGCCCGCTGCGGGTCGCTTGGCGCGTTCCCGATCATGGAACCGGGCACAAAGACCACGCCCGCCAATCCGATCTATTGCGCCATCCACACCGACCGGCCCCACCCTTGCGACCGCGACGGGGCCTGCAAGGATGGGTGTAGGCTTGACGACAGACACATGTCAGGCGATAAAAGAACGAGGTGAGCCATGGAAGGTTTCCACCATGCCGCGTTGCAGGGTGACAACTCCATGGTCAGAACAGGGGCGGTTCAACCGCCCCTGTCGCGTTTCATCTTCCCAAGGGCCGCGCTGGCGATATCACCCATATGCGGGGCGGCAAAATAGAATGCGAGAATCACCATGACAGGCCCGACCATCGTGTCAGCACGGGCATCCGTTGCGGTTGATGCCTTCGTGATCATCTGCCGCACCTGATCTTTTTCGACAAAGATGGCGACAAGATCGAGAAGCCACGCCACGACATACTGCATCAACCAGACACCGGTGATTGACAGCGCAATCAGACGGCGCGCAAGGTTCTGGCCCTGCGTGGAACGCATCCAGTCAACAACCATCTGGCGGGCTTCTGTGACGCTCTTGGCGTGATCATCGGCCTTTTCTTCATCAGTATAGACCAGCTTGTCCAGCCCACTCGACACTCCATCCACGATGCCCGCAAGCGCCTTGTCAGTGCCAAACACCTTGCCGAAGAACGACCCAATTCCACCGAACATCACGCACCCCCGATATAGCGTTCATAGTTCTCGACAAATTCCTGCCGCGTGCCTTTGCCGTGAACGGTGTTGTAGTACCGCTTCCAATAGGCGGCCATGCCATGCACGTCATCGGCCTTGGGCAGCGGTTCGGCCCGGCGCAGGTAATGCACCCGGCACATCAGCGCCGCATAAGCCAGATTGACGGTCAGGTTTTCGGCCTTGTCGATCGCCCCGATCAGCCAGGCATCAATCGACCCACGCAGGTCATCACGATAGGACAGGTAATTGTCATAGATATCGTCAAGCGTGTCCGGCTCCATCTGAAAGATGCCGCGCGCCGGGCCGCCCTTGAGCTGGACAACAAACTTGCCGCACGCACTTTCCTGTGCGGCTGTACCCAGCACAAGGTTTTCCGCCGCCTGCGACCACAGGCCGGTTGCGGTCAGCACTGGCCGGATGACATCAAGGCGCAGTTGTGATGCATCAATCATCGGATCCACCCCATAACCATCGCCACCCAAACCATGACATAGCCAACGATGGCACCGATGATGGTCAGCGCGACGACCAGCCACATGGCCGGATCGGCAAGCATGGCGACGCCGCCAAACAGCGCACCGCCGATTGTCATGGCGATGATGTGAAAGATAATCATCATTTTGGTGATCCTTTCGCATAATGCGCCAGCATCCGGTCAAGGATGGCCTGACTGCCGCTGGGGCCAAGCCAGGAACATATGCCGATGCAGGCGACCGTCTGACTGCCTTCAAGCTGCAAATAGCTGGCGACGCCGGACCCGACCGCCGCACACATCACAGCCATAGGCACTTCCCACAGAAGATCCCACGACCAGAACCGCCGCTGCCCCAGCCGCACAAGGCGCTGATGCCAAAGCATGCGGACCAGAACGGCAAAGGACACCAGCAGGCCATTTGTCTTGATCAGGTCCACAAGCGATTCAATCGAAAATGACGGCGGCAGGTTCTCTTGCATCTCACCCCCTGATGCAGGAATTGGCAGGTTACCGGCAGACCATCAGGCCGCCGGCCCCTTGAGCTTTTCCTCAAGGTCTTCCCAAGCCTCGCCAGAGGCGACAAGGCAACTTGGCCCGCCCGGATAGGTAAACAGGATGGTCCATGTTTGCCCGTCCGGCGCTTTAAGCACCTCGATCACGCCGCCATTGCTGGTCACCCCGACCGCAACCGGTTCCTCGGAATACTTGGCCGACAGGCTATCGATCACCTTGGCCCGATCGCCGCACACCTGACTTGCGTGCGCGGAAATGAGGGGCGACAGCAACAAAAAAAGGACCGCAGCCAGTGCGATCCCGTAACAAAGCTTGAGCTTGTTCATGGCCCTATTCCTCCTCCGGCTCCGGTGGCGGTGACCAGTATTGATCATCCTGATAATCCGCCGGGATCGGGTCCATCGCGATCAGGGCAAAGTAATATTGCCAGATCGCCTGCCGCCCGGCGGCACCGGTATTGATGATATCCATCCATTCCGACGGCGACACCGCCACCGTCCCGGTATTGGTGACAATGTTGATGGCCGTGCTATCGGAAAGCGCAAGACGCGCCTGCGCTATCGGCATGACTTCACCGATCCACGCCGCCATGTCCTTTTCATCGGTGCCGATGGTATGCACACCCCGCCCATCGCCGAAATCATAGTCAAATGATGCAGCGGCAAGGCGGCGGTTGCGTTCGGTTTCTACCACCAATTGCGACGGTGCTGGCGGAACCCACTGTGCCCCTCCCCAAGTGTCGTTTGGAGATGATGGCACTTGCTCGGTATAGTCCGAACCGACGGGCCCCAGCCAATCGACGATAACCTTGGACGCATCGGACTTGCGATAAACGGAATCGCCGCGATGGTCATCGACCGAAGACCACAACTCTGACTGCGGATCGAATACCCGGACACTTCCCGCTGGGGCATTGCCAGCCGGGACAATAGTAGCATTGGCGGGAACAAGGAATGTGCCCGGTTCCTTTGGACTCTGGCGCGCATCCGATGTCCGCAAGTGCTCTTTTGTAACCGGGTGATAGTGATAAATTTCCATGTTCACCTCAGTATTTTACGCAAGGCAGAAGCGCAACGTTGCGCGGGCGGGTTTCTGAACCGGTGCGCGGGGTGCCGTTGGTCGTGTCTGAAACAGGAGATCCAGTCGCGCTATCACCGCCACCGGCACCGCCAGCCGCATAAATGCCGCCGCCGGTATTAACGACAAAGCTGTCACCACCAATGGTTCCATGACGATGCCCCTGCATTTGATCAAGCTGCGAAGCGCCAAAAACCCGCCCCGAGTCAACGCCACGTCCATCATCCCAACCACGAATAAACTCGCCGCGAAGGTCAGGAATGTTAAACGTTGTTGAACCATCCCCGGCCCCAAATACAACACCGTAGGCGGCAAACAAGTCCGAATATGTCGTCCGCGATATTGCCGACCCATCCGCGACAAGCGAGCCTGTCGGTGGATCTTCTGCCCCAAACCAGAAAACTGACCCCGCCGGCAACGCGGCTATCCCGCTCAGCCCCGAACCATCCCCATCGGACCGAAGCAGTCCTGCAGAACCACCAGCAGCCACATCCTCAAGTCGCAGCAGGCCGCTTGCCACCGAACCATGATCAATCCACCCGGTATTCGCCGCGTTGCGCTGATACAGATGCCCGTCACTGGTATTGACATACGGCATGTAGGAATAAGTTACCGATGGCGCGCTTGCGCCGGAATTCATCGTTGCGACCGCAAGCAGCGCATCATTGAAATCGCCCCGGACAACCGCGCCGGATCCGTTGGCCGCGACATAATCATGCTGTGCCATTTACCGCCCCGCCCGTGCTTTGCGTTTGTCATATTCCGCGATCCAGCTTTCTGTCGCGACCGGCAACGTCATGCCCTCAACATCGCGCAGGTGGCGGAAACCTTCGATGATCGCCGTTTCGGATTCCACCTTTTCGGCCTTGATCAGATCAAACCGGCCCGCCTGCGGGTTCCAGCGGTAACGACCCGGCTTAAGGTCGCAATCGCCGCCATCAACCCATTCCGGCATGCCATCGGTGACGGTGGCTTTGCTGCCCTCGGCAACATCTTCGTACCCTGTCAGCAGACCGGATCGATCCAGCCGCGCAACACGGATGGTTGGCGCGGGCTTAGCCGCACCCTTGGTTTTCTTTGCCATGTTGGAAATCCTGTTTAGGCCAGCTCTTCTGCGGTGATCCGCATGTCACTGACCCGGATGTTGTAGGATTGGTCCGACACCGTCAGAACCGCTTTGGGATCAACCGCCCGACAGTAAACCTCTGCACTGTCAAGGCGTTGCCATTCCGACCAGGTCGGGGAAATATTCGGGTCATCATCGGTGGTGCGCACCCAGATGGTGCAATCACCTTCGCCAGATGCCTCGCCATCCCAGTCCGGCCAGTCATCAACCGTCCCGGCCCTGTCATCGATAAGATCGACAACATTGACGACCTCGACCGTGACAGACGCGGTCAGGCGCATGCGACGTTTCGAACCGAAATCAAGCCCCGATCCCCAATCATATTCGCCGCTGGTGCGAATACCGCCATAGGCATCGATCGATGACACCGCATCAAAATCAATGATGTCATCAACCAACCCGACGCCCTGCAGGGTCAGGTCACCGTCATCATTGACAATCGTGCCATCATGGGTGCCGTCATAGACCGCACTTTCGACAACCGTGTCATAGGTCGAATATTCAAGGACCGTCGCACCATCGGTGGTGACAACCGCCGGCTCGGACACCGTGCTGACCGCATCGACGAACTGCACAAGGTACGATCCCGGCTTAAGCGGCAACACCGCCATGGTATCACCGCCCGGCACGTCATCCCCGATCGAGGTTGACGTTGCCAAAGTCGCACCTGATGCCGCCTGACAATGGCGGAACCGGACAACACCGCCCTGCGTAACATCCAGATCCGGCGACCGGTTCCAGCGCAGGAACACAAAGCCACCAGATACCGAAATCGTCACACCGGTTGGTGTAGCAGGCGTATCGCCAAGGCCCTTAATTTCACGGCGCACCGTGACGTATTCCGACCCAGGACCGACGACACTGACCGCCTTGACGCGCCAGTCATAAATGCCGGTGGCAACGTCAAACAGTTCAAGGAACGGACGGCCCTTCACACGCGGATAGACCGTCCATTCCAGTTCACCCAGCAACCGGCTTTCAAACTGGTAATCGGAAACAAAGCCGTCATCGGCCTCGCCCGATTGCAGAACCACCTTGACCTTGATGCCGCCACCGTCACGGGTCGAATATTTAACCTCGGTGACATCAAGGCCGTCCGGCGGTTCGACATCGCTTGGCGATGGCAGCGTGCTCGCCGCTGATACCGCGACAATCTTTTCATCCGCCGTGGTCCAGTCATATCCCTCTGCGCTGGTTTCGCGCAGGGTCATGTCGATACCAAGCCGGATCACATCGCCATCATTGCGCGGCGCAAAGCGCCATTCCGTTACCTCGAATGGCTTGTCATCCCAGCCATAGGCCGACCGGGTGAAGCCAACCACATCGCCAACCCGCACCGCCATGGCCTTGAGGTTGCATTGCAATTCAACTTCAATCTGCTGGCGATTTCGGAAAAGCGCCTGCTTCTGCAACCGCTGCCCGCAGGCCGGTGATGCGGTGTAAAGGAATTGCAGATCAGTTGCGATCTGCTTTCCCTGATCCTCGGCAATGAATACCTCGGATTTAAGGACCGGCAGGTCGGTCGGCTGCCAAAGGCTGTCTTCGGAGGCATAAACCGCCCGTACCGTATTGAAAAGATCACGCTTTGACGTCCGCGTGCGCAAGCGGATCGGCCCGTCTAGCCAGCTTTCATCCACCGTATATTCCGGGGTGCGGTAATACCCGGCATGGATCGCCCATTCCCCGCCCGCGCGGCACGCCATGCCGGCACCTGGATTAAGCAATTCACGCAGGTTATCGCCAACCGCATTGCCGGTATCGACAACACCCGCTACCACATAACGTTTTTCGGTTCCGCCGGCGGCAAGGTCCACGTCTTCATCACTGACATTGGCCGACGCAATCAGGTCATCCTCGTTGATCGAGGCATACCCGGCACCAACACCGGCACTTGACGCAACATAGTCCGCCGTCACCAGCGCCCAGTTATCTGTGTAACCGGTAGTTTCCGTGCGCGGGTCATAAATATCGTTCTTGCCCTTGACCCGGACTTTGATCTTGGGGATGCCGGACGCATAAACGTCCTGATCCCAGGTCAGCTCGCAATAAAGCTTTGCGCAGCCTTCCTGCTTGTGATCAACCGTCCATTCGCTGTTGCGCGCGCGCATGGCCGACAAAAGATCGGCGTCACCATCTTCGGTGCCGTCACCTTTCCAGAAGGTCGCATACCCGGCAAACTTGCCCGTAGCGTTACCGGCGCCAGCCCCCTCAAACACCTTTGTATCGCCAAACCAGATATCGCCGATTTCCTCGACAGGATGGCCGGTCAGCGTGATCAAGAGCTGCAGCTTACGCTTGCCATCCGTCACATTCATGAAGGTGATCGGCCCGGAAACTGCCGTTTCACCGTAAACAATCGGACGGGTGGCGATCGATTGGCGCACCATCTGGGTGCGGTCACTCAGGCGCGACCCTGCCGACAAAGCCGACGTATCAGGCTTGGGAGAGAACAGGGACGCCCCGACAAACGATGTCGCCGCCCCGATCACAGCCCCGCCGATGGTTGCCGCCAAGGAACTCAGCCCAAGCGATACGAGACCAGCCGCCGCACCTTTGGCCGCCACTGCGGCAACAATTGCAACAGCAGCCTGTGGCATGACTTAGACCCTCCAGGCACGCAGGCCCGATTTTATCGACAGGAACACAAGACCATGCTCGCCCTGCACTGCCCATTTCGGGCCGGTGCAAATGGCAAGCGCCTCGCCAAGTTCGGTATCCACCAGACCAACATCACCGCGGCGCGCGGTCAGGCGCGGCACTTCCGGCCAGCCAAGATCACCGGTAATTTTCTCGACTGTTTCGGCAAGGCCACCCCCGGCAAACCGTTTGAGTGCCCCATACGCCCCGCGTTTGGTTTTGTAGTTGCCGCGAAACGCCGCTGCCGGATCGATGCCGGTAATCGCCAGCAGCCCGTCACAGACAGTCAGACAACAATCTGCATCGCCCCAAAAAAAATGCCGCCCTACGGCGGCCTTCTGCCAAGCAACAAGCTTGCTTTCCCAATTGGGCAATCGCTTCATCACAGCACCATCAACCGATCTGACCCCAGGTGATTTCGGCTTCCTGCAGGCCATTGACGAACTCGAACCCTTTGTCATCCGGGTAATCTGATTTCTGATCTTCATCTGTCATGCGGCGGATGCGCGGTCGTTCGATATCCACAAGATCGCTTTCGACCGTGACCGATATGGTCACCGTATCCCCCGGATCATCGACAATCGGCACATCCGTGCCGCCGGTAAAAACCGAATACGGCTCGCCGATCAACGCGCCTGAATCAGACAGTGCTCCGACAAAAAGCTCACCCGGCAGGCCTTGGCGCATGGATGCTATGGTCACCAACAGAAGATCCGTCGGGATGCCTGACATGGTGAAGACAAGCCCGTTTGCCTGCACGTCCTCGGTTTCTTCAACCTCGGAAATACCGATAAACTCACCACCACCCAGCCAGTCAAAACCGCCCCATGGCAACGTGCCATAGCCCGTCCACATCCGCACATCACCCGCATCGGTCCCGATCCGCCCGAACAACACCGGGCTGATCTGATCCCCCATCAGATGGTTAAGCAGATCCGGGTCAACATCGCGGCTCACGTCAGATGCTCCATGCAATTAAGCGTGACTGTCATATGGCCAAGGCGGTCGATGTCATGCTCCGGAATACCGTCAGGCAGCCAGAAAAGCGATGTCGGGCTGGCAAGCTCGATCGGAGATCCGTCCGATGGTGAACTGATCACACGCGGCCAGATATCCAGCGTGGCGTTCCCCGAACCGTCGCTATCGACATCTTTCAGAACCTTGTGCAACCGCATCACCGACCCGCTGGTCAACCCGATGCGATCCCCCGCCTTGAGGATGCCAGCTGTTGACGCCGTCCAGCCGCTTGTCACAAGCGACCCGCCGATCTGATTGGCACCAGAAACAACAGGCGAACCGGTTGCCACCCCCTGCGGCCCGAAATTGTCCGGGTCGCCCATCTTGAAAAAACCCTCAGCGCCGTTAAGCGACAAAAGGAAGGCTATCCACTGCCCGACAACCTCACGCGACCGGATCGGCGGCAGGGTAATATCTGCCTGCCATACCTGACCCTGATTGCGCTGCGTCTGCCGTTGCTTGGTGAAAGGCGACACCGCAACCGCAACAACCGCCATCGGACGCCACCGGATCGCCTGAACGCCAGGATTGGTGGGCAATGTCAGCGGATAGGTAATGGTCATATCCGTGCATTCCCCTTGCGACGTTGCAGGCTGCGCACTTCGGCAACCGAACCATCAACCGCCGTCTTGACGATTGATCTGATTTCCGCTGCCGACAAAGTCGAGTTGCGCGCATCAATTGTGATCATCGGTGAATAGGTAAACGGCTCCCCGCCGCCTTCCATCTTGACCGGTATATTGCGGCCATCTGGCAACGGCACATAAGCCTCTGGCCTGCGCCCCTCACCAAACAAGGCAAGCTGCGGCGAAGACGCAACACCACCGTTTGAGTACGCCCGCAACGGCACCGGACCACTGCCCGTCATGACCCCACCATCGGCGAACCCGAAGAGTGACGAAATTCCAGAGCCAATAGCCCCGAAAATGCCCCCAGACGAGCCAGAACCTGCGCCAGTTATACCGCCACCAGACCCACCGAAATCAACACTATCCCAGATATCACCAATACTTTTCTCAAGATCCTTGAGAATGGTCATTCGCAGGATAATGCGGCCAATTTGCTCACCAAGGTCTTCGAAGGCATCACCCGTTGTTTTCGCGCCAACCGCGATATCCTCCAACCCCCCAGTAACCACGCGACCGAAATCACGCCCGGCCTCACTGGCTTTTTCCTGCGATTTTTCGAGGTCTTCCTGAGCCTTTTTCGCAGCCCTGCCGTAAGTTTCCTGATCAATTGCACCGGCCCTGAGAAGCTCGTTCAGGCGCTCCAATTCATCATTGTATTTCTCAAGCGCTGTGCGATTGGCCTCGCGGACGCGCTCGCCGTCTTCCATGGTCTTTTGTTCGCGATCAAGCGCATCATTCAGATCATCGAGACGTTGCTCATAATCATAAAGCTCACCAGCCAGATTGCGGATACTTTCCGCCTGCTGGTCGGTTACATCTGCACCCGCCTGGCGCAGCGAATTGTTGATCGCCTGCTGGCGTTCTGACATAGACAAGGCGTCGATTTCATATTCAAGGCCATCGATGACACCCTGAATTTTCTCCGCTTGCCGCTCGGCCTCTGATGCCGCCTTTTCCCGCGCTTTGTTGGACTCTTCTGCTTCCTTGTATTCAAGGTTCTTCTGCAGTGCTTCATCAATGCGCTGGGTCAGTCGGTCATATTCCGCCTGCACTTCCTGCAGGGCTGCGACCTGATCATTGATGGCAGCGTAATCAACGAAGCTTCCAAACATCGGATCCGCATTCGGATCCTGCTGGAACTTGTTGACCGCCTCTGCCTGCGCAAGAAGGATATCAAGCTGTGCCTGTGCGGCATCAACCCGCGCACGGGTATTGGCAAGGATTTCCGCCCGTTCATCGCGCAAAAGCTCGGCGCTGGTTTTGGTTTCATCATTCAGGCGCTTGATAAAGTTCTCAGCAGATTCAATCGCCTTTTCATAGTCCTTGATAGCCTGTTCGGCATCTTTTGACGCGCTCTCGGTATCCCAGAAGGCAATCGCAAGGCCACCAGCAATCGCAGCCGCCGCACCGATGACAGCACCCCATGGCCCCATAACACCAAGGAACTGCGATGCTTGTTGCGTCAATGCAACCAATGGGTTGCCACCACTGGCAACCTGCACGGCAAAGTCACCAACCTGATAACCGGCTTGCTGTGCTACCGCACCAAAACGTCGATAGTTCGCCGCGTTGTCATTAACAGCCTTGCCGGCACGCTGGGTTACAGCGCTGGCCCGAACCGCTGACGCCTCGATCCGCCCCCAGGCTGCCTCACCATCCCGCCCGATGTTTTTCAGGGCATTGCGGACAATCTCACCGTCCTGGACAGACAAGCGAATGGATACATCAGATGCCATCGTCACTTCCCTTGTCCGAAACAGCCATCAAAAGGCCGCGCTCAATCGAAGGGATCAACCGCGACATGATCGCCGGGTCATTCCCCTGATGCACTGAAAGATCAACCAGCGCCCCGACCTCAAGCCCGATAATCCCGCCCATACCGGCGACACGTACCTGCCCCGGCGAACTGATCACCAGTTCCCAAGCAGCCGCACCATCAATGGTTTCCGGGGCATTCTCCACATACGGGCAACGGCACTTTTCGCCGTCCGGCTTGGTTACTTCGCGGCCTTCCGCGCACGGGAGGCCGTCTTCGCGGCACGCTTGGCAGTATTTCGGCCCGTCCCCGAAGTGCCATTTCGCGCGGGCCGCAAGCCGTTTCCCTCCGCCTCGATCGCGGTCACGGGTTTGATGTATTCCGCAACGAATGTGCGCGCGATCGCCGGATGCAACATCACGTCACGCATCAATGTCGATGTGATAGGGGCAACCTCGCCGGTTTCGGTTTCAACCCCGGCGCCATCCCACTCCATCACAGCCGCCATCGCAAGTGCGTGCGCATAGGAAAACTGCATGATCCCCGACCGATAGTCGCGATCAACAATTGATTCCCGCAGGCTGTCGGCGTCATGACCGACCATCTCGATATCGGAAATACCTTTTTCGATGTCGCCGATCACCCGCACCGATTTGTTCATCGCGCATTCAATGATCGGCGTAGTGCAGGGCCGCACCTTGAACCGCACATCAAGCGGCAAATCAATCCAGTACGGTTCGCGGGCGATGGAAAGTTTGATGGTCATAAGAACCCCAAAGAAAAAGGGCGCGCCCTGCGCACCCTATTAATCAATAACTTGCGACATCGTTGGTCAGCGTCACCTGCATCATGTAGCCGGACGATGCATCATATGCCGCACGCCAGTTATATTCCGCCTGAATGCCGCCCGGACCGTCGATCGACTGTTTGGGTTTCGGCAGGAAGACACGCGGGAAATTGAATTTCAGCTCGTAACCCTCGGAACCCGGAATGGTCCAGCCATACTCCATGGTGACCGACGTTTCCGCATCAACCGCGTCACGCACCGTGCTATCGGTTGAATAGCGCAGCGTAACGGAACCTTCCGCCGTTGCCTCTGTTTCATCGACACCATCAATCTTGCTGTCGGAACGGATGGTTTCGACAGGCTCAAGATTGTTTGAGAACGTCATATTCCCGCCAGTCACAGCGGCAAGCTGCGACCCGCCAAGCTTGATCGCGCCCGAACTTTGCGAGAAACGACGCATGGCATAAGTGCCAGGCGTTGCATCCTCGCTTGATGAAGCGGATGCCTCGCCTTGGGCAACGACGCCATTGATAGTGGCGTTGACCGGCCCGGTGCGCTGCATATCAACCTGCAGACCGCCCAGTTTTGCACCGCTTGCCATCAGATAGACCTCTGTGGTCAGGCCGGTATGCCCGGTCTCAAGCGACAGGCTTGGAAGCGCCCCGCCCGATTCAAACACATGGGTGTAGGTTCCGTCACCGTTATCGGTCGTATCAGGCGCCCCAAGCAAACCCTTCAACCAGAAGCCAGTCGCGCGCAAATCAACCGGCACCACGATATCGCCACCAACAGTCGGCGCGTCATAATACGGGTCCTGCGCATCGCGTCCCTGCCCAAGGATCGGGTCATAGCCAAGCGGCTTTTCCTCGCCAACGCTGGATGACTTGTAGGAAAGCTGTTTATAGACACCCCCGCCAGACCCATCCGGCGCGGTGCCATACGTGCTTTCAAATGCCGCCAGCAACGACGCATCAGATCCATAAGCGCGCGTTTTGGTACCCATAATCGGTTCTCCGTAAGGTATGGTTTGCGTCAGCCAACGGCGGTTGGCGCGGTGTATTCAAGAATGATCGGCAACAGGGCCGCCTTGATGGTTTCGGCCCCGGCGATTGCTTCGTCATCGGTTTCCGGCGGTGCCTCATAGGCATAGTCAACCGCGCCAGAAAGCGTCGGATTTGCACGCACGACGGCGACGATGTCCTGCAGGATGTTGTCCAGCTTTGCGTCACGCACCGCCTGATCGTTTTCCTGCACCATCACGATCAATTCGACCCTGTGCTGGAACTCATATCGCAGCGGCGAAAGGATCGCCTCTGGCTCCCCACGATTGCCGTCAAGCTGATTGACCCGCCCAGTAGACGGGATGTCATCGCCCTCGACCGCGTTTCGCACAATCTCTGGCCCAGATACGGCACTGATCACTGTGAAAAGCGCCTGCAGGGCTGTTTCTGTTTTACCGGTTGCCATTTGCCATCCTTTGCAGACGCAAGCGCACATTGCGCTGCAAATCTGCCCTTGCACGGCGGCGCTCGTTATCGAGTTTGAACACCTTGGGCAACCGGACCTGCGGATAAAGCAGGAACATGATCACCGATGCCGTTCCCTTGCGGTAGTTTCCACTTTTGGTGCGCCCGCCACCCTTACGGCGTCGACCGGCACGACCGGATTTCGTGATAGAACTTCCATTGACGACCAGAAAACTCGGCCCATTGCGGCGATAGACCATCTCAAGACGGCCAAACCGCCACTCCGGGAAGTTATCCGGCTTGATCCGCTTGCCGTCGGACCCGCGCTTTGGCGCCACATCCGTCGGAACCGCCAGGAAAAAGCCGCGCTTGCTTTTGATCGGCGTGCCGCGGCTAAATCCGTCAATAATCTTCGGCGCCTTTGAATAAACAATGGAGGCCGGGCTTGCTGCCGAAATCCGCTGATCAGGATAGTTCTTGTTTTGCCATGTATTTGCCAGACGGCGACCAAGCCCGGAACCGATCGTTTGTCCGCGCAGGCGTTGCTTAAGATTGCTTCCCGATTGCCGCACGGCATCACCAACCGCCCGCTCGACCGCGATGCGCTTGATATCCAATACTTTGCGAAAGTCACCATTGCGCGTCATCTTGATGCGCATCACGTCGCCTCAAAGCAGGTGCATCGCCAGACATTTCTGGTCATGTCGCGGGTTGGCTGTGAATTGATCTCAAACACTGCACCATCGACCGAAAACTGACCGCCTTTTTCTGGTGCCGACAGGTCATCTGCGCGCACCTCAATTACGATGTCGCTGGTGACAGTCGGCTGACCGAGAATCTCGTTCTGTTGATCAGCCATCGATTTGATCACGCGAATATCGGCAACCACATCTCCGACCTTTGGGGTGTAATCCGCAGATGCGGAGCAAAACGGGTCATAAAACACCGTCTCAAAAAACGCCGCTTCCATCATCACCCCCAAGCAAAAAGGCGGACCGAAGCCCGCCTTTCAATCATCAATCAACCAATTGCCGTTAGTTTACCGTACCAACGCCAGCATTGATCTTGACCTTGACCGTTACCGCCGCACTTGCGGCAGTTTCCCAGCACGCGACCGCACCGGTTACATCACCAGTCGCAGGCGTACCACCAGATGCCACAAAGGCTGATGCCGAGACATCATACATCGCGGCGTCACCCTGGTTAATCGCGGCACCCGTAGATTTCGGCAGAGAGAACACACCATCCATTGCAAGATCACCGGCTGCACCATCCGCGATATCAGTGACAGCAACACCAATCTGCCCACCAACAACGACCACATCACCGGATGACACATCAGAACCAGTGCCATTGGTCCACGGCATGGTTTCACCACGCTGTACAAAATTATCCATCGCTCAAACTCCGATTTCAGGAAACAAGGACGGCGGGCCTTGACCCGCCGCCGATCAGATCACATGAACGATGGCTTATGCGCCGGCGTTCTTATAAAGGCCGCGATGACCAAGGACCGAAGGAGACGCATCGATGCGCACCTTCATCTCGACACCGTCGATGTCCCACCCTTCACGGTTTTCGAGGTACGGCGTATCCATACCGTCAAGATAGTTGACCTCGATCGTGTCGGTGGAATTCGGGTTTGCCGCCAGGTACCAGGCCGTGGCCGAGTCCGCATCAAGACGCGCCTCGGAAACAACCTCTGCCATGTTGCGAACACTGTTCGGCAATTTCTTGTCACCCTTGGCAGTGTCGTATTCCGACGAAATGGCGGTTTCCATCGTACCCCGAAGGGCCGCGGGGACGATCGCATAAGCCGGACGGATATTAAGGCCGCCAGCAGCCTTTTCGTCCGGGTCTTTCTGCGTCGCCATGGCGGTGCGGGCGGCATCAAGCGTCGCGGTCGATGGTGCTCCACCGGACCCGGCCAAGTTGCCATGAACAGCATGGAACAGCGCAACGCCATCCGACAGCGTCGCGTTGCTGGTCAGGATCGCATAGACCAGGTTGCCGACAGTGCGGATTGCAGAACGTCCCATCTTGCGCGGGATGCGGGTGAATGCGCCAATGTCATCATTGATGATGGCTTGGCGGGTAATGCTGAATTTGCGGCCATAGGTCGCAAGCATCACGGTTTCGCCGCGATCACCAATGGTGCCAAACTGGTATTCGGCCCCTTCGCCAACTTCCAGCAGATTGTCGAACAGGTTCAGATCGACACGTTTGGTCGGCTTGAAGTCGGTCAGGACACCTTTGGACGTCCAGTGCTTGAACGTTTCTTCGGCTTCCTCGTAACCAATCAGCATCGACTTGTTCGCAACATCTGCAAGGATATTACCAAAGTCGGACGTGGAATGATGACCAAAGTTGCGCGGCGAAAACGCCATGCCCGCCATTTCCATCACCGGCATACCGCGAGAAGAAATGTTGCGTACATTCAGAGATTCACGGGCCAGCTCACGCAAGTTAAGGCCGGTGAATTCGTTGCGCTCGCCACCATCCAGACCGGCGCGCTCCATCAGGGCCATGGTCGCACCCTGGCGGAAACGGTCGACACCGTCGCTGGTGACAGACGCACGAACCTGATTGGACGGCTCCGGCGTGTTATCGGCTTCCGCCCACTTGTCGATGATTGCCGCACGGGCCTGATCGATCGAAACGCCCTGTGCAATCAGATCATTGGCAAAATCGTTATCCAGCTTTGCCGCACGGACTGCTGCCTGAATTTCGGAGACGCGCGCACGTTCCTTAGCGGTTGCTTCCTTTGCAATGGTCGCGGCATCAACGGTATTCTGCGGCTGATCAGCCGGATCCACAGCCGGGGTCGGGTTGGCTACATCTGCAGGCGCAGTGCCGTTCGCGACGTTTGGTTTAGGCATTTGGTCACTCCTTGTTGCATGCCCGGCGGAAAGATCCGCCATCGCGGCGGCGCTATCGCGACCCGCCAAAACAGCCCCGGAAACCGTTTCCGGAACATTGTTAAACAGCGACAAGTCAAATCGCTGCATTGCCGCCGCTGTGTCAGCTTCGGCAATTTCATCGGCGAAACCATCGGCGACCGCTTCTTGCGCAGTCATCCATGTTTCGACATCCATCAATTCGGAAAGTCGCGCTGCATCCTGACCGGTGCGGGCGGCATAGATCCCTACAATCTGATCCTTGAGACGATCAAGGTTGTCTGCCTTCTTGCGGAAATCATCCGCTTCACCAAAGGCAACGTCCCAAGGGTTATGGATCATCATGCTGGCATTCTGCGGCATGATGATCTGGTCGCCGGCCATGGCAATCACCGACGCCATCGACGCGGCAAGGCTATCAATATGGACGATCACCTTGGCACTGTGCGCAACCAGGTAATTGTAGATCGCTAGACCCTCATGGACGAACCCGCCTGGACTGTTGATCCGGACATGCAGTTCCGGAATGTCGCCCAGCGCATCGATGTCACGAATGACAGTCGCGCTGTCCAGCCCGTCCCAGTCATCACCGATCACGCCATAAAGAAGCACCTCCCCGTTCGACAGAACGGAAAGCGCACGCGGGCCGAAACGGCCCGAGGCTTTGTTTTTCATGATAACCCCTAGGTTTCTTGCGGTTCCGATGCAACCTGATCGCGCTGCATCGTTCCAGTGCGCGACACCCGACGGGGATCGCAATCAAGCGTCAGACCAAGTTCATCAAGCAGCGCCATATCCGATTGAAGCTCTGCAAAATGTTCTTTCGGATCTTTGCCGCGTTCACGCACGGCATCCGAAAGCGTCTTGGTGCCGGACCGGATGTCATCACGCTGGGCGGCAATTTCCTTGGTCGGATCGACCATTGATGGTGGCGGCGGCGTCCAGATCGCCTTGATGGAGCCGCCCGTACCGTTTGATACGGCTGCAGCCTCAAGGAACCACCGTTCAACCGCCCGGCAAAACTGCGGGATCATGATCTGTTTTTGCCAGACATTGACCTTTTTATAGAAGTTCTGCCAAGCCATCCGCGCAGAACTATAGTTCACGTTCGAATAGTCACCTGTCAGAAGTTCGTAAGGCACCTTTAATCCCGCTGCCACGGCATGCAACTGGCGACTTGAATACTCCCCGTATCCATCCACACCTGGCGGGTCGCCAAACCGGATGTCACGACCAGGCGGCAGGGTTTCAATCAACCCCGGCTCCAGGTTTTCGCGATAGTTGGAAGTGTCTCCGCCAACCGCGGTCAAATGACCACCATCACCCGCGCTAACACCTTCGATATCAGTAACAAAAGCCGCAAAACATGCCGCAATCTTCTGTCGCATCAATTGTGCATCTTCATAATCGCCAAAGTCATTCAGGCGAACCATTGTCGATGCCAACCAGGTAACACCGCGCACTTGGCCGGGACGCGACTGCCGGTAAATATGTGCGATGTCGCGCGCGGGAACCCGGCGAGACGTCGGCAAGCGATACGAAGACCGCGAACCGGGATGCTCATCAAACAACCAATAGGCAACGCGACGGCCCAGGGAATCGAACTCGACACCTTGGACAACAACATTGCCATTCCCGGCGTCACCGTCCTTGGTTGCGTCAAGAAAGTCTGGCTCAAGGACCTGAATGGCAAACGGCAACGCCAAACCGTCACTCAGGCGACGACGGCGGCGACGCACAAGGCATTCGCCACTTTCCGCAACCGTGCGCATGACTTGGCTTTGCAAACCATAAAGATCATGTTGCTGTTGCGCGTCGATATCGGTGCTATCGAAATGCGCTATTGCCAGACGTTCCAGCGTTTCAGTGATCTGTTCCGTTGGCCCTTTGAAATGGGGTACGATGCCGGCACCAACGGTGTAAGTCGCAATTCCGTCAATGCCACTTTCGGCAAATTCGTTATTGCGCACCAGATCACGGGCGCTGTCGCGCAAGCGTGCCAACGTCCCGAATGCCGTTTCGGAATTGGCATCGGTCGAAACACGACGCCACCCGGCGGTTCGCCGCCCGATACTCGCCCCATCATACATATTGCGGGCTTCGAACATCGCCTTCAAACGCATGCGCGCCTTTTCGCGGCGAAGTGCCGTTTCCGGCGCGACAACCTTGATCACATTTTCAAGGAACTTCATATCAAAATCCCCGTGAAAACGTAGCATAGCGGCGCTTGGAGGTGGACGTGGTGCCCAATGACGTCTTGATCAGGTTTCGCACCTGAATCATTTCATCAAGTGTACGATATTCGACCTCCTTGCCCTCGATCACCACTTTGCGGGTGCCTTGGGCCATGGCGCGTTCGATATTGTCAAGATCGGTCTGGGTCCACGCCATGCGTCACCTATTTGTTAAGCCATCCACCCTTGCGGGAACCAAGCCAGCCGGCATTGTCGTTTGATGGCCGCTTGGCCGACGGCTTTGCGGTCGGCTTTGCGACTTTTGCCCGCGCCTCTGCCTGCTGCTTTGGCCCCATGCGGTCGATCAGATCACCTTGCGGCGCTTTCGGCGGTTCGGCACGGTCATGCTGGACCTGATCCCATTCGGCAACGTTCATGCGATCCACGCCAAGGTGGGCCGCCATCGCCATGTTGTAGATCCGGCAATCATGCAAGTGGTTTGGCGCAGATGCGTGCCAGACCTTGACCTTGCGGCCCTTGATCACCGTTTCCTTGAGATATTCCGCCGTAAGCTGCTTGAAATAGGCTTCATCATGGAACATCGCGAAATGACAGTAGCCAGGCGGGTCATATTCCTGACCATCCCTGGCACCTTCCTTGCGCAAGTTCGCATAAAGCTCTGATTTCAGGCCCCACGTCCCAACATGCCAAAGCTGCGCCCCGTATTTGCGGCGCTTGCCCTGCCAGTTGATATCGACCTTGGATGGCGACGCAGAAATGGCAGCCTTTTGCCATCCGTCATCACCCTTGATGGCCCGTGCGCGCGGATGTTTTGCCGCCCACATATAGACCTGATTGGTGTTAAAGCCTGAGTCGATGGCAAGCGCGTCAACCGGCCAATAGTTGCCATATACATCCGGATAGCGCCGCTGGTAAAGATCATCCAGATCGCGCCACACCTGATCATGCGGATCAGCCGTATTGCCAACCAGGAACCCCTGATCAATAGACCAGCTTTGCTTGTCCCGCCCCCAGGCGACAACCTCGTAATAGGCGCCATCACCCTGCACGTCGCAGCCGCAGGTAAACACAAGCCCGCCAGGCGGGATCGTGCGCGGTGCATAATCTTCGCGGCGTGAAAACAGGCGGCCCCATTCCGGCGCATCACCCCGTTCTTCCCATACCTGACCAAGCCACAGGTTGACAAACGCCTTGAGCTGCCCTGGATCATCCTTTGCCTTGATGAATTCCTCGACCATCTTGTCCCAAGTGGTCAGGTTGGAGCTGATCGCATCAATATGGAAACTCGGGTGCCTTCCCGGTTCTGGTCTTTCGGGTATCCAGTCACCAGCCAACAGCATTTGCTGCTTATGGTAGTTCTCGATCACCCCACCACATTCGATGCAGACATAGTGCGTGCTGTACGGCCAGACCTTGTTGAATTTCAGGCCATGCGGTTCGTCTGGTCCGCCAAAGACCAACCGTTGATAGGTCCCGCAATGCGGACAAGGGCAATTCCAGTAACGCTGGTCACCTTCCTCGAATGCCGCGTCAATGCGCGACTGCCCCTTGATGGTCGGTGTTGACGCCTCGAATTTCTTGTAGTCGCCTGTCGCATGGAACGAAATCTGGCGGGCATCCGCCATTTTCATCGGATCGCCTTGGCCATCTAGGTCCAGCGGCCATTCGTCGATTTCGTCGCAAGCCAGATACTTGATCGTTTTCGAACGCAGGTCTGCCGTGCTGTTTGCGCCGGTCAGGGTCAGCGACCCACCGGCAAACCGCTTTGACAGTGCTGTCGATGACTGTGACGATCGGCTGCTTGCCTGCCGCACCTTGCGGTTAAGCGGCTTGGTCTGTTCAATGGTCGGGCCAAGCTTTTCGCGGTTAAAGTCCTGCGCCGTCGATATCGTTGGCAACACCAACATCGCCTTGCCGGGCGAAGTATCGATGATCGTGCCAAGCCATGCGATCATGGCCTCGGTCAGGCCGACCTGCGCCGATTTTCGCACGCTGACCCGCGTGTGCGGTGACGTACTCGAAAGGCAGTTTAGGATCTCTACCGCATAAGGCGTTACCGCCGGGTCCCATTTGAACCCGGCCTTCGGCCCATCAGCCAAAATCAGATGCGTTTCCGCCCATTCGGCAGGCATGACCTGCGGATCTGGACGAAGGCCACGCGCAAGCGCGCTTGCAACGATCGACAGCGCTTCAGGTTTGTCCCCCGCTATCATCATCTGCAAGCACCACCAAGCTATCCGCGATCATTTCTTCCAGTCCGCGAACTTTCTCTTTTAGAAGCGCGCGCACCGCATTAACACCGCCATTGCGCGCTGCCGCGTCGATTTCATCGGACCAGCCGGGAATTGCATCAAGGCCCTGGCGGATATGGCGACCCGCTGTGACCATGCTTTCCTCGACATCCTGCTTGTCGACAAGGCGGCCCAACCTTTCCTCAAGGTCAAGCCGGGCGATTTCTGCGTTGTATCCTTCACGGGCCGCGCGATGCTGTTGATAATCGGTTCCCTGTTCGCCCGATTGACCAACATCCGCCGTTGTTACGGTCGGCTGATCAAACAGATCGTCCTTTGGTTCAGATTTCCCGATCGGCTGGCTGGCGCTTTGCGCCGCAAGTGCCCGAGACGGGTCGATTGTCTGGCCCAGCGCCTTGTCAGCCTGGGCAAAATTGATCTCGATCCGACTGCCTGTTTGCGTGAACGGGATTTTCCCGCTCTTGACCAACTTTGATATCGCCTGCCGGGTAACGCCACGATGCTTGGCATAGGCCGCTTGGTTGCCGACAGGTCCGGTTGATGCACCGTTCATACTGCCTCACACCATGCCTTATTGCCGATTGTCCACCATGTTTGGCACCGCCATATCGAAATCGGTCAACCGTCAACCGGGTATGTCAACCCGTCAACCTGTCAACCCTCTTTCAAACTCACAAAACTACCGAAGAAACGGGCTTCGCCCACCCGTATAGGTTTGGCGCTGGGAAGGACCCGCGACACATTCTGTAGTTGCTTGATATATCTATCTCTTTTGACATCACCACCAAAAGATTGCGGCGATGCCCCAGCCGCCATCATCCACACCAGCATGAGCTGGATAGTCAGGCATAGGGAACATCGCCGCGAGTGCAATCATGTCAGATTGAGGGAGGAAGCTATCAGGAAACCAAGCCAGCATCATCAACCGCAAGGAACATCCGGAAGCCTATCGGCAAAAGAAAACGCCCGCTGGATTCCTCCAACGGGCGCACTTGTGTCGACAACGAAAGTCAATACCCCGGATCACCCAACCTTGTCAAACACCTTTTTTCGGGACTGCCATGGAAGGCGCGGAATACTGGGCATTTTAATATCAATGCCCATGCTATCACTCACCACCAGGCAATTGTACAAAGCGGCCAGAACATCCCATACCATGACGTAAAACAGCTTCGATTCCTCGACCACGCGTCGCGACTGCCCGCTTTCGATGGTCAGCCATTCCGGCATGTCACCCGTCCGGGCCGCCTCAAGCGTTGCCGCCACCGGATTGCTGCCGGGGTCCGATGACATCCGAACCATGGCGCGCTGCATATGCACCGGCAGGCCAACCCCGATCTGATCGCGCAATCCACCAGCCCGCCATTGCGACCACAGCAACAGCATCCCCATCCAGATGCGCTCGGCATCCGGGTCAAGATCCGCCCCACTGATCGAACCGCCGCCATCAATGCGGGCATTAAGCTCGCCCATCTGCATGACCGCCGCCGTCACAGAACCACCCCGCGACAGATGCCGGAAATCATCATTGGCCGCAAAAGCCCGGTCCGCCTTCTGATCACGCACCGCCCACTGCAGCGCTGACCAGATATCCATCACATCCTGCTTAGCCATTGCTTCACCCTTCCATCAATCAGCCGTTTTTGCGTTTGTTCCGTAGCAAAAGCACTGCACCATTTGTTTAGTTTCAGATAGTTATCGGAATTCTGTTCCGTTGGGCACGATTTACGGAACGCCCAACGGAACAGTCTTTTTCTATATATATCAATATCTTATCTATAAAGTGTTCCGTTGTTCCGTAATATCCGCTCAGACACACTTATACGCGCACCCACCCGCTATACTTCCACAACCCCAAAATCGACGGAACAAGCGGAACAACGGAACACTTTTCCCATAACACCCTGATAAACCACAAAACATGATGCCATTTACCAACGGAACAACCACGGAACAGCGACGGAACAAACCACCATTTCGATAGTTTATGACTATCAACAAGACAATATCACTTGACTTACACCTATGACGCAACCGCACAAATGCGTTTCCCGTAATGTTCAAAAATAGCCAAATCACCCCTTCAAACCTGCGAAGCCCCTTTTTCTGATGGGGGCACGGGGGAAGGATATAGAGCGTTAAAATCATCCCTCATCACCCCCACCAAGGATCAAATCGATCGGCACCACAGTCGCCCAGCACGGGGCCGCCGTGAAGCGTGCCTTCTTGGTGATCGCACCATCAACACAACTGAAAGGCTGCCGGTAAACGCCGTGGTCCCACTTGGTGCCGCGATAGATGCGGTTAAGCTGTGCATGGTTGCTGGCGATCATAAGGTGCGTAACCGTTGCTGATGGCGACTTGCCATCCTTGACCACCCGAAGACCAATTGCAGGCAGCGTTTCATCTGCCATCCGCCTGAAATCACCGATGGTAAAGCGGTCATCTTCCTCGCGCTCGATCACATATTTCAAAAGCCGACCAATGGTGTAACGTTCACCATTGCGCCATGTTTCGACCTGCGATGTCAGCAAATGGCGCAAGCATTCGTCAAACTCGCTGTCGCTCTGTTGCGGGGTATCAAGGCCAAGAACGTTGATCTGATCAACGGCGGCGGCCACCTCGATCACATCATCATGCATCAGCGTTTCATAGGCCGCCAAAACCGGCGCCATGCGGTCCACCATGCGCGCGGTATATGACACGCTGCTAAGAATGCGCTCATAGACCGCCAGATTGGCCCGAAACCGGTCATAGCCAACAATCATCCGCGCCCAGATGCGCGGCCCCAGCGGCTTGAGCAAGTCCCGACGATCCCGGAATCTGTCGGTGGCTTCCTGCGAAACCTCGCGATCGCGCAAGGTCACAAAGTGAATGCGCGACCGGTCCTGCGGGCTGGGTTCCGGATGTTTGATAGAGCCAAAGATAAACTGCGCAATAATCCGCTGCGCAACCACCTTTTGCGAGGCGCTCGACCGGCCAATGATCCCCTGATCAGCACTAAAGCCATAGCGCGCCAGGCGCATTGCCCCGTCCGCCTTGCCGTCTTCCGGCTCCATTTCATCCATGAACACCGGCTTGGCCGCGCCATTAAGCGCCCCTCGGATATAGGCATCCGTCGCATCGGTGGTCTTTTCCGCCGCATTGGCCCCGCCGATCGGCAGGGTCAGCAAATCAAGCAAGCTCGACTTACCCGCCGAAAACGGCCCACAAAGCCACAAGGTCGGGCGCTTGTCCAACGCCCCGGTGATGCACACCATCCCCATCACGCCAAGGCATATGACCGGGTCGGCCTCTGTCGAAAAGCGCCAACTGTCAATATGCTCGCGCACCAGACGCATCTGTTCCACCGTGGCGGGTCGGTCAAGATCCGGTCGCAAATCCGCCGGCATCGGCGGCTGGGCCGGATAAACCCACCCGTCATCGAGCTTTTCCCCCGCTGTGACCATCTTCTTGCCAGATGACAGCACCAGAACATCACCGCAATGAATGATCAGACCGCCTTTGACATCGGCCCAAACGCCCTTGCCGCGCAATCGATCGGGCTGGAACAACCCGTTGCGGTCACATTCGGCCATCATCCAGTGCGCGGTTTTGGCGATGTCGGCCACCGGTTCATTGCCGGACTGACCGTCCTTGTCCTTTTTGGGAAAGGCCATGGCAAGCCACCAGCTTTGCGCGCCAAACAACCCCTCGATCACCTGCCGGTTGCCCATGCGCGTATCCGGCACACAGCGCAACTGACCACGCGGCGTGACAAAGTAGAAATTGCCTTCATCCACACCAAGGCACTTGACCGGGCACGCCCCGGCATAGCCCTCTGGCTCGATCATCGGCGGGGCATCATCCATATCCGGCCCGTGATCATGAATCGGCTCATTCTCATTGGCTGGCGGCTTGCGCCGCGCCTGATTGAGCGGCACCGTATTGTTGGTCATGCGGCCTCCGCGGCGTCTTGCTGGATGTGAATTTCCGGTGCCCGAACGGCCCGAAACAGCCGGTCAATGCGCTCCCCGATTTCAAGCGTGTCGCAGATGATCTTGCGCGGCCCGATGAAATCCATCGCACTGACCTGCCCCCAATTGACGACAACACAGCCCATCTGATAGCCCGCCAGATAGCGCACCGGATTGGCAAAAACACGCAGATCAAACCCGTGAAAAGCCGACCATTGCGGCGCATCCGGGTTGATCAGCGGGCAATATGTGCCAACGCGGCAATACATCTTTTCGGGGGCGCGGGGGTCACAGGCAACAAGGTCGCCTTGCTCCAACGTCACCCCGGACGGACTTAAAACCGGAATTTCAGGCACGACAATAACGCCCTTGCCGGCAGCATCCGGCTGCCACAAACCGTTGTCATTGACCGCTGCCTTGACATAGCCATAGCGCGCCATACGACCGCGCAGCCACCCGGCATCGACCCCGGCACCGATCAACCAGTCATCCTGCTTGGCCGTCGTATCGATCGCCGCACGGGCGAACTCGGACAACCCGCGACCAGACGACCGCCGACCAAGCCCGAAAGACCGTTCCCGCTCATCGTCATTGACCGGCTCAAACAGCTTATCAAGCTCTGATGACATGTGCTTCACCCTCCCCACGCGCCATCGCGTGCGCGATATCTTCATTGCTTTCCATCACGCTACCCCCTTGTCATTGGCCCAGATCAGCCAGCCGTGCCACGACCCCGCCTTGACATGGACCCAGCCATAAAGCGGATCCGGGTCATCGACCTCAAGGCGATGGCAGGAAGCACCCGGTGTGGTGGCATCCGACGCCATGAAAACCGACAATTGAGATGAAACCAGCGACCGGAATTCAGCCCCGAATTCAAGCCGCCGCGCAAGGTAAAGCAACCGCTCCACCCCGCGCAAATGCGTCACCCAGCACGGCACCAGAAACCCCTCCTCGCGGGGATAGGTCAACTCACAGCCGCCACATTGCTGCTCGTAAACCACACCGGTCGGATGCGCGATCAGGACATGAAATCCCTCGATCAGAGGAATCTCGACCAGTGTTTTACCTTTCATGGGGTCAGACATCACTTAGACCCTCCGCGCCATGATCCCGCGACCGCCCGATGAAACCGGGTAAACTCGCCGATAAACTCTTGCCGCCAGACAGCAACAACGGCATCGCGGACCGCAAAGACAGAGTCCCAAACGAAAAGCAAAATCAGCAGGAACAGCGCGATCGGCATGGTGATCGAATACATCACAACAATCGCCGCTCGCCGCAGATAGAGGTTTCTGATCTTACCAACCCGCATCACAAACCCCCTTTCAGCGCATCCCGCGCAACCTTGCCGCCGTCACGGACAATCGGCTTGGTATCGGCGTCGACCTGCGGGTGACCGTTGACCTGCCATGTTTCCTTCG
Source organism: Thalassospira sp. (assembly GCF_002709775.1). GTDB lineage: Bacteria > Pseudomonadota > Alphaproteobacteria > Rhodospirillales > Thalassospiraceae > Thalassospira. Next base: position 37,464 of record NZ_PAQR01000010.1, on the reverse strand, counting down.
CGGCATAGAATTCAAGTGCCATACGCATCTTCACGCCTTGCCCGAAGTCCGCCTCTCTGGTTTCTTCTAGCAGTTGGATGCGCCGCTCCGCCCCCTCGTGCAGGTGCAGAGCCAGACGAATGTCCTCGACATCGACAACCATGTGATGACTGCCAGATGGATAAGCATCTGCAACCTTTCTCAGCCGGTCAAAAACTTCACTCATAACAAGCACCCTCCCAAACAACACGGCCAAGAACGGCCCCGACGGGGAGTAGCCAGGACACCCCGCAATCAAATGTTCTGCATCGGTCAAGTTCGGCGCGCACGGGCGGGTCGCCAAGGATGGTGACAACCTTGGGGAATTCGCCGTCTTCCATGCGGATGACAACCGCGCGTTCGCCGCGTTTGACGTCAAAATCATTGGTATCGACAATCACCATGCGATTGCCCAGGCGAAACACCGCATGCCCGTCCACAAGCCGCGGCATCGGATCGTCGGGCTTGGTCAGGGGCGGCATTTTGCGCGGAGATTGGGCGGCAATCATCGGGCCGATCTTGTCCATGATCAGGGTCACCACATCGCCCACCACCTGCTGGCGCAAGGCGGTCAGATCCGGCAGCGCCGCACCATCCGTGGCAGAGGATGCCGCCGGGTCCGCTTGTGCTTCAAGCACATCCAGCACCCAGCGCCGGAACGCCTTGGCCCGGTCTGTCTTCGCCAGCATGGCGATCAATTGCGCCCCGCGCGGGCTAAAGACGCGAACCGTGGCTGGTTGGATTTGCCCCCTCAAGCCCAATTTGGTCTTGAGGGACATAGCGTCGGTGAATTCGTCTTTGTAACGATTGAACAGCTTCGACACCTTACTGGCATCGGAATAGCCCAAAGCCCGCGCAATATCCGGGCCGGTCAGCCACGGCACCCCGTCGCGGTCGATGATGGAAAGTTCGGTATCTTGGAAAGTCAGCGTAGCAGGCAGATTGCCCGCGTTGTCATGCTTGGTCATATCAAAGCCCTCTGTGATGCTGTCAACAGCACCACCAGCGAGGCTTTCGACGACCGCACTGGTGGCGGGAGGTTCGAAACCTGTCACAGAGGCAGGCGGGTTTATTCCCCCGAAGGGTCTTATATTCACCGCCCTCCCGCCATAAGCGAGAAGATGCGCCCGGAATCCGGACACAAAAATAGCCGTTACTAACGTGACGGCTGACCGTCTGTGCAGGGAGTTTCGACGCCCCCACGGCGGATTTTTCCCGCCGATGGGCATCACCATACGCCCCCTGCCCGTGACAGTCAATGAGGTTGGATGAGTCATGCCGCACCGCCATCAAGGAAGCTTGCCTGCTTCATGACGGGCGCGTCGTCGTTGACCGCAAACAGATCCTTTTGGTCATAAGCCGCATGGACGCGGCGGCATGCGATGTCGAAATAAGCAGGATCGCGTTCAATCCCGATGCCCGACATCCCGGCCTTTGCACAGGCGACCAGCGTTGTGCCGCTTCCCATGAACGGATCAAGCACCGTTTTCGTTGTCTTGGGCAGCTGTTCAAGGCACCACGCCATGACACCTTCCGGCTTTTGCGTCGGATGTTCGCGAACATCGTTGCCCTTGCGAATCATCCCATTCCAGCGCCAGTAAATCCGCCGGACAGCTTTATCAAGGTTTGTCCAGGCAAGCTCACAATCAGCGAAATCACCAGTGTTTTGCTTATCCCATACCAGCCAGCAGGGCGTTGGCCCCAGACCTTCGAAGTAGTTGCCGCCAAAGATGATCTGATGCTGGCTGATGGCGCGCATTGCCTTGATGTGATCAAGGCTGGCAGGCTGGCTATCCCATTCGAATGTGCCGTAATCACGCGGCTTCGCCTTCTTTTCCCGTGATGCATTCTTTTTGTGGTTCTCGTTGATGCCGTATGGCGGGGCTGTGACAACAGCATCGACACCCTGCAGATGCGGCATGACCGCCAAGCAGTCCGCCAAAAACAAGGTGCAATTTCCTATGACTTCTTTACGTTCAAATTGCATCACCGCCCCCTGCCCGTGACAGTCAACATTGACGAACCCGCAACCCAAGAGGCATGATCATCGCAATCATACAACTTGGGGGGATTGGCATGCTGTTGATCAACACCAGCCACACCACGCGACCGGTCGAGAAATCCGGCTTTGGCGGGCGCGAAACGGTCGCAGGCATCGAATGCAATATCGCCCCGATCACCTTGGGCGCGATCACCCTGACCGGCTTTCAGCCCATGTTCTGGCGCGCCTGCCCGTCGCCCTTGTTGGCGAACATCATCAGCGCCTGGGCGATTGTCGAAATCCTTGACGACGGATTGGAAAAGCTGCGCGGCGGCGAGCGGAAAACCATGGATTATGTTGATATTTTCACCATCAGCAGCTTTGCCGAGGAGGAACCCTCCGACGAAGACGACGACGAAAACACCGTCTATGAGACAGAGGAAGCCGCAAACCGCGCCAAGGCCCGAAAAACCCGCAAGACCTTGCAGGAAATGCCCGTGCCCGATTTCCTGATGGATGCCATGGGCGACAACCCCGCGATCGATAATGACGTTGCCGCCAAGATCAATTGCGAAACCGGCATATCGTGCGTCTTTACCTTTGCCGCCGGTCGCCACAAGCTCCAGCTTGCGCTGCGCAACATGCGCCTGCCCCTCGAATTGTCTGCCGCCCCGATCGACACCATCACCGCCAACGCCGTCTATGGCAGCATCACAGTGATCAGGGACAGCATCAGAACCCTTTCCGAAGGCTATGGCGATGCCCTGCAGGCCCTCCGCCCGCAAATCAAGCAAATGCCCAACATCGAAAAGCTGCCCATGGAAATCGTGCATGTTGTTGCTGGTCAGTGACATCAGCGCACCAAATGCGTGCAAATACGTGCGTGCAACCGACGCAAATGCATGGCAGCCAACCGATAGAGCGGTTGCAAAAGGTTGCGCATGTGTCCAAATTTTAGTAGGAAACCGCCGCGACGGTGCTAAGGTACGTCCGTTGGATATGATTCGAATAAGACTGCGGGGAAAGAAATGGCAATATTCAACATCGTCGCCACGACACGCGAGAACATCGGCGCGCTTGATCAAGCCATCGCAAAGGCCTACGACGAAAGCGACCGCATGCGCATTAACGAATTGTACTGGATGGTATCCGACAATAAGTCGACCGTTGATGTCACCAAGAAAATCGGCATCGTCGGGCCGAAGCAAGACGGCATCCCTGCGGCCATCGTCACCAAGGTCGAAAGCTACTATGGCCGGGCACCCAACACCATCTGGGAATGGATGAAAGTGAAACTTGAGGGGGGCAACAATGACTAATCGCCCGCCAAGGGAAGCACAAAATACAACACCAAACGAGCTGCCAAACGTCACACCTAGAGTGCAGAATTTGCACGATACGTCTGACATACGGTTCGTCATGGTTGAAATCGGAAAGATGACCACAGCAATTGAAGGCCTGCAGGACAAGGTAGACAAGCTCGACGCCAATGACCGGAAAATCCAGAGCGGAATTTCCCAGATCAAGGGCGGCTTGATTGTAGCGGGCATTGCGCTGGGCTTCCTCGGCTGGCTGTTCTCAGACCAGATTTCCGCGCTGCGCACCACGATCGTTTCCGCACCCGCGCCGACGCAACAAGCACCGGCGCAACCGCCTGCACCCCAACCAAAACCATAATCCGGGCCACGATCCATACCGCGCATCACAACACCCCGACCATGTGAAGGCCGGTCAGGGTGATTGCAACACATGCAACCGGCCAGATCCGATGACGCGTATAAAGGCACGCGAACATCGACCCGGTCACGATCCCGGCAAAAACAATCCCGACGCTGACTGACATCACCGCCCACCTTCGGAATGATCGGCGTCGGGCCACTGCCGAACTGGACAAAGCCATCGGTGCGGGTCATGACCTCGCTGCGCTCTTGCTCGGAAACCTTGCAGAGGACCACCAGTTCATTGAACACGCGCCCTGTCGGGTCGATCTGGGCAAGGACACCGCCACACTGAATGCCGGTTTCCTTGCAACGAAACTTTGCGATCTCGCGACGCGGAGATGGCAAATGATCGGGCATGCCTGCTACGAACGTCATGCCGCACCCCGCTGTGGTTCGGCGTCGTTGGCCGCACATTTGGTGATGTGGTCGGTATCGTCGGTCATATCCATGACCGGGATGCCGCGCTTGCGGGCATAGGCCAGCTCGGCCTGTGCGCCGTCCGATTGCTGCCAGCCCTTGAGCAGGGCCACGGCCTCGGCATGGCGGACCATGGCAAGGCAGATGTCCATATAGGCTTCCTCGCTCATGCCCGGCGGCAGCGATTGCGGATTCATCACCGCATGACCCTTGGTGGCCAGGTATTTCGCCATGGCATCAAAGGCCGGTTTGTTGCCCGCCGGCATGCCGGTGATCGGACCTGCGATATAGATGATGGTCATTGGTTATTTCCCTCCACAAGTTGCGCAGTGGCAGACCACAACGCGGGGATTGATGGCGCGAAGGCAATTGCCCGGCTGGAAAATGCGCGCGGCTTCAAGCTCATCCACGAAGTCCAGTGCGACAACTTCGATACCGTCATCAGGCGACGGAATCTGCTCGCGCTCGGTCATCATTTCCCGAGTTTCGAACATTTGATGCCCGCACTCCGGGGCATGATTGACCATCCAGTTGAGGTAATTCACCCTGTCAAACTGGATCTGTCGCCGACAGTCAGCGCAGTACCATGCCAAAGACCCGTGATTGTACCAATCTGCAGGCTCCGCTTGGCATAGTCGGCGATTGCAAGCACCACCTTCTTTGCCTTTATTTGGCTTGTCAGGCCCGTTGTAATCGCCATAAGCCATCACGCAGCCTTTCCGATTGCGGCGCGGGCGGCCTTGGCACCGGCGCACGGGGTTTTGGGGTTGATCACGCGGTAGTCGGGCAGCTTGCGCGCGGTGCCTTCGCCGTCGAACCAGGCGCATTTGGTGCGGCCATGTTCGACCCAGGACACCAGCCAGCCGGTTTCCCCATTAAGGTCCGCCGCACTGGGCGATTTCATCACCGGGTTGCCGCCAAAGCTTTCGCCAGATCCGCGCGTTGGCTGATGGAGGACCAGCACCGGCAGGTCGTAATTCACGACCTCATAACTGCGACGGATGGCAAAGCCGCCCAGATCAAGGTCATTGATGATCTGGCGCGCGGTTTCATCGTGATCAAGATTGTCATTGGCCGCATCGCGCAGCGTGGTCAGGATGGCGTTGAAACTTGCCTCGCTCATGACACACCCCCGCGCATATCGGCCATGGCGTGTGCCGGCAGGTTGTCATTGACGCCGTTGATAAAGGCCGACTGGTACTTGGCCCCCGGATAATCGATCCGGTGGTTGCCAAGTTCGACCATGGCGAGGAAATCATTTGCCAGATCGACGGCCTGACAGACCATCACCGGGCGGTTATGGACCACGATCACATGGCGATACCCGCCGATATATTTGGCATAGCGATCGATGCCGGTGCGAATCACCGCAAGGGCACGCCCGCGCGGGCCGTCGATATTGTCGGTATGGGCCGCTGCAATCAGGGCCTTGCGCATGTCGTCTGAGATTGTCGGCTTGGTCATGTCATTCACCCTTTATGGCATGATGAAAGCAAAAGGACGGAAGGGCCGGGCGCTGCAGAGTGCGGACAACACGGTTAAAGGAGCAAACCGCCCGGCCTTCCTATTGCCTTAAGCCCCACCCGCAAGCGGGTAAGGGGCTTAAGGTTTGCTCGTATCCACCGTCAAACCCGGCGGTCAGTTTCCAGTCGCGGCCCCCGAAGGCTTAGGGAGGAGAGGCCCACCGGATGACGGGGTTTTGCTTAATCAGGGCACTCGCCGTCTGATCCCTGTCTGCCCTATCGGTTCACACCGCCCCGGCAGCCGGGGTATCGAACAAATCCGCATCAATCGGGTTGTCGTTCTGGTAATTGATGACCCGCGCACCGGGGGCCGGTTGAAACAAATCAAGGTTATCCATCTGCGGTTTGGGCAGCAGGTCGTGCATTGTTTCATCGCGTGACCAGTCGCGATGCCAGCCAAACCAGGCGCATTCCATCGTCGGGCGATCAAGGCCAAGGAAATCAGGCCGCCAAAGCAGCTCACACTTCCATTTGGGACGATGGCGGCGATACAGCCCTTGGCGCGATGCCGCATGCCAATAGGTCGATTTCAGCAGCAGCCAAAGCTCCTCGACCTGCATCCGCAAGGCATGCTCGATAAAGCAGGCGGGCAGATCCTTGTCATAAGGCGGGTTGGTGATCAGGACCGATGCCTTGGGCCGCATGACCGACAGGAAATCCACCCCGCCGGTGCCATAGCCGCGATCGATCAGATCAGTACCGATCACCTTGCAACCATGGGCCTCCATCACACGGGCCGGAACGCCATCTCCACAGGACATATCCCAGATGCGCTTGCCTGCCAGATGCGGGAAGCGGCGAAACAATGCCTCGAACACTTCTGGCGGGGTCGGGTAGAAATCATCGGCTTGGCGGGTGCGGTCGCCCTCGGCAACTTCACGCCGACCGCCCGACATCATCGCCCCAAGACCGGTCTGGACTTTGGCAAGCTGGGTCATTCCTCTGCCCCCCGATAATCCGGCAGCCACAGGAACAGGCCGCAGGCCTTGAGCCGCGCGATGACCTTGGGCAGCATCTTGTGCGCCGAGGGTTCGATGGCGGCGAACTGATCGCCATGCAGGGCGCGGATATGGTCAAAGACCTCTGCGCTTGCGCGTTCGAAATCGGTGGTGAACATCGCCTGGGCGGCATATCGATCGACCCAGAGCATCAGAAGGAAGATCACGGCAAACACCTTGAGGCTGTGCCAGCCGCCATCATCGCCAACCTGCCGGTCAAGCAGCACGGCCAGAACGCTATCGGCCCCGTGGTCCATCTCGCGGCGGAAATCATGGAACTGTGACGGGGCCATCAACCCGGCATAACAATCCATATCGGCGCGAAAGGCGCGTGCCAGCCGATCATTATCGCCATCCCCGGCGAAATCTGGCGAGACATAAACCGCCCAGAACAGGCGCGGGAAAATCGCGGCCTCGGCCACATCGATTTCATGGACCTTGCGCGGGCGGATGACCTCCACCCCGACCACCTTGGACCGGCCCCGCGGCAGACGTTGGCGAATATCTGCCATGGTCAGCGTCCCCACCGGCAACGGATCATTGGCCGGCGCAGGCACATAGGGTGCCGGAGTTGGTTCGGCCAGGGGAATGAGGGTTTTTGTGGCGGTCATGACTGGCCGCCTTTCGCCTGACCCGGCTCACCAAAGATCAAGCAGGTGCCGGAATGCCCTACCCCATCGCTGGCAACGGACTCGTTACACAGGCCGCAAGACACCGGAGAATCACCGGGAAAATCGAAATCCTCTGTGACGGCATACCGGGCAAGCGTGCGGCGCATTTCGTCCAACTCGCTCAGATCACGGGAACTTACCAACGTGGCCGCCTTGATCGCCTGCGCCAGGATCACACTGGCCGCACCGTCGGGCGCGTGCTTGATCTGGGCTGCGGCCTGTTTGGCGGTCAGGGCATAAAGCTCGTTAAACAAGCCCTCTGCCGTGCGGCCCTGCAGTGCTTCGACCGGGGCCTTGGCAAAGACATCGATCATGAAGCCGCGCGCCGCGTTGATCAGATCCGTTTGTGAATTGCTCATCGCGCCGCACCCCGCTTCGGAAGCTCGGCAACATTACCCTTGCCGGGCTTGTTGGTTTTCGGGGCGTCATTGGCATGCAGGAAGCTTGCAAGATTGTCATGCATGCGCCGCGCAACCTTGACCAGCTCCGGGCGTTCAACGTGATCAATCCGGCCATCGGCCATGAAATTGAGGAACATGGCGGTATAGCTTGCCGCGCCCTCTGCCACTTCATGGAAGCTGATTTCCTCGGGCGTCATTTGCTTGGCGCCACCCATGCCGATCATCGCCAAAATCTGATTGGCAAAGCGCGGCGGCAACGCATCCATCAGCACCATCAACTTGTGCCCGCTCGGCCCGCAATCATGATCGCGATAGCCTTCAAGCGTGCGCGTCTTGATACCGGTGCGCGCCGCCAGATCCTTGATCGTGATCTTTCCGTCGCCCTGATAGGTTCCGACATTGGCCGCAAAAGCAGCAGAGAACGCGCCCTGAAACTTTTCGGCAGTCAGATGGGCATTTGCATCATCATTCGACATAAAATTTTCCCTCAATCCATGCGATGGTTGCAAAGTCAGGGATGCGGAAACACCCGCCGCACCCGGCATTTGGTCAAGCTCTGAGCCTGTCAGGCCGCCTGTGTGTGGTCTTCACCCCGATCACTCGGGGCGGCCTGCGGTTCCGATGACGGGTCGATGTCATCATTGGCGTTGGCCATGAATTCCGGCGGTATCACCGCTTCGCATTTCCGGATGGTTGAAACCGTCGGGTTCCAGTTTTCATCGGAAAGTTTCCGGAGTGTCGCCTCGTTAACCTGGACCTTTTCCGCGAACGCCAGAAGCGATCCACCAACTTTGAGACGCCAGGCGCGAATGCGCTTTAGGTTGTCATCAATGTTCATGATGCTCGCACCTTATTCGTGTTTTAACACGGATGTCAACACGAATTCGTGCAATAACACAATGTCATCTCGGACAAGGACTGTGCAAAATGTGCCGACCAAGCCAGAAAAAACGCGGCAAACCGCCAAAAACCGGTCACAGGCTCATGCACAGCATCATCGAACAACAACGCCAGAATTTTATTCGCTGGCAGCAAGGCACGGGTATGTCGCTTCTGGCGATTGCCGAACGCGCCAACCTGTCCGAAGCTGGTCTGCGCCAATATAAAAACGGCAAGACCGACGACATGATGCACAAGAACAAGATGAAGCTGGCCCAGGCATTCAACACCACGGTGGCCGCGATCTTTGATGGGGAAACCGGAACGGGAACCGCCCTTGCCACCACGCACCCGACCCCGGCAGGGGGCACCCAGCCCGCCACGGTTCCGGTGCATGGCAAGCTTTCCAAGGGGTCGCTTTACTGGTCACAGCACCCGACCGGCTTTGTCGAAGCCCCTGCCGGCATGACGCTTTCGGGTGATGTTTTCGCGATTCGCATGCCAGATAGCAGCATGGCCCCGCGTTTCAAACCGCGCGAGATCCTGCTCTGCGACCCGAACGAGGCACCGACACTGGGCGATGAATTCGTTTATGTGGATATGTCTGGCGAGACCCCGGTGCAGATCGTGACCTGCAGCGGCATGAGTGCGAATGGTGAAACGCTTTATGGCATCAACAGTGTTGCGGGCAATGCCAACGCCGAGAGGGTCGAGGCATCGCGCACCGCCAACAGCAAGATGATCGCCCGCGTTGTCGGGCTGTTGATCGGACATTAGGCAGCAAACCTGCCATACATGCACAAATTCACATGTGTTGGTATAGTTAACCTATCCTTAATCGGGATGGGTTTTGAGCCTGCCCTACCCCTTTACACAGTAGAACCGCCCGCGATCTTGGGGAACACTTGATATCAACCCCCGGATGTTGCGGCTGCACAAGTCAGACCGCCAGCAGGCGGGAGGCCGACGGTGCGTCAACACCGTCAAGCAACGCTGCACTCACAGCGCCCGACGTAAAACGTCGCTCCCTGGCCCGCGCGGGATAACGCAAGGGACCATACCGACGTATAAGAAACCATCCTCATTTGAGGGGTATTGGGGGGGCCTTGTGACACATTGCAGCCATGCGCTTTCGCGCCTTATTGTCGATACAACCTGTATGATGCCACGCATGAAACCGGGGGATGAACTGTTATTAAAACGGTTTTGCTCGGTCCATGACCAACTGCGCAGCGGTGACGATATCGCCTGTTCAACCAATGATGGCAGGCTGATATTGGGGCAATTCTGCCAGTATACCGGGCGCGGCCTGATTGTTCGCCAACTTGTGCGCGAAAGCGCCTTGCATATCGATTATGCCCGTGGCCCGATTCTCTATCGCATCAGCGCCGTCATCCACCCGAAAAAGCCAACAATGATCCCCGCCAGAAGCGTTTTGCACTGATCCTTTACGAATGCCATTCGTTTTTTATCACGAATAATCGTTGACAAACGCGAACCAAACACGCACCCTTTGCGACATCATCAACCAGCAAAGGGTGTTTTTGCGATGACCACCACTCAGAAACAGGCCGATTTCATCCCGGCCAACCGCCGCATCAGCGTATGCGCCAAGCGGTTTTATGCAGCGCTGCAATTCATCAGCACCGAAGAAACCCGCTATTACCTCAATGGCGTTTTCATCGAACCGCATAAGGATGGCGGGGTAACCATGACTGCGACCGATGGCTGGACGATGGCCTGTGTACGCGACAAAACAGCACTGTTCGAAGGCGATGGCGGCTGGATATGCCCGGTACCGAAGGGACCGTTTACCAATGCGCTCAAACGCAAGGACGCAGGCACACTGCATTTCGTCGGCAGCACCGCCTATCTGACCGACAGCTTGATCGGCGCGGCGGCAACAGACACCGAATTTGACCCGACGCAAATCACCCCGCTTCACAATGCCATCGCCTATGCCAAGCCGATTGATGGCAGATACCCCGACTGGCGCGCCGTGGTGCCCAAGGACTTTAACAAACAGGCAGAGCAAATGTCATTTGATGTCACCCTGCTCGATCGCTTCACCAAGGCGATCACGCCGCTGCAGGACAGCAAGAAACACGTCGGCATCAACCTTGTGACACCGCCGGATGAGCAAAGCCCGATCGTCATTCGCGCCGATCTTGTTCCGGACTTCTTTGGCATCCTGATGCCACGCCGCGCCAGCAGTGACCAGGCAACCATTCCTTACTGGATGCACCTGCCCGCCAAGCAGGAACGCAAACCAAAACCGGCCAACGACGCCGAAGCCGAACTGGTTAAATCCGGCAGATCGGCTGCCTGATGCCGCGCCCGTCCTCTTTTCTTCTGTTTGGCTGCGCTGCCCTGATTGCGCTTGTGATCGGGCAGACGGCCGCCATCAGCTTTCAAGGATCAGACCCATGGAACCGACCAACATCAAGCATATCCCGATTGGCGACAAGCCTGTCACCCCGCCCCACCCCTATCTCGCCGGGGCCAACCCGGCCAATGATGGCATCCCCGGCCCGATCAAACTCCACATCCCCAAGGATGTTCTGGATGACGCAGGCAAGCGCCACGCCGCCGGACTGGCAAGCGAATGCATTGCCCTGCCCGAACCGGGCGAATCCCTCAACGTTCTGATCGGCCCCAATTGCGGCCAGCGTGCCGAGCTTATCGGCACCATCAAACCGGCCCGCTGCACCTTGGCCCTTGATGCAAAACGCATCCTGGTCAAGTTCACCTATGGCGAGGGCGAGCCGGGCACCAGTGCCGCATGGGTCACGCTGTCGCAACTCAGCTTCCCGCACCGCAACGCAGACTGCGGGGTGGTGTGATGCGCTATTTCAAAATCAATTCCGGCCCGCTGAAAACCAAGGCCGAAGACTACCGCCGCCGTCACGCAACCGCCTATGATGCCGCACAGGATTTCGCTCGCAAATATGGCGGCACCCGGTTTTGGTCCGGCATCAATGGCCGCCTGATCGGCATCACCGCCAGTCAGAAACCCGGCCCGGAATGGGTCAAGGACAAGCGGCAGGGATATTGGCACCCGTCCAATGACAAACGCAAAAAGGACGCGGCTGCGATCTGGGATGAAATCCGCGCCCTGCCGTGCATTCCTGGTCACGACCGCCGCAGCAGCGAAATTGCGCAATGGCTTGATATTCACCAAAGCTGCCGCTGCCAGCTCGGCTACGAACCCGACCTGCTTTACCTGTTCCTGACAGACAAGGACATGTTCGGCTTTTCGGTCAAAGGCCAACTGGAAATCATCGCCAACATGGCGGTGCCGGAAGGCTGCGAGGAAATCAGCGAAGCCAAGCTGCAAATGCTGCTTGATGAACGAAAGGAAGCAGCATGACCTTCCCAACCAAAGCAATAAGCATCCGCCAGCCGTGGTGCCATCACATCCTGTTTGACGGCAAGGACATCGAAAACCGCGACTGGCAAACAACCTATCGCGGGCCGGTCCTCATCCATGCATCGGCAAGCTTTGACGGCTATGCCGCCGATCGGCGGGCGTTTGTCGCCAAGCATCCGGAAAGTCATCTTGGCGGCATCGTCGGCATGGTCGAAATCACCGACTGTGTCAGCAGCAGCACCAGCGAATGGTTCTATGGCCGGTTCGGTTTCGTGCTCCGCAACCCCATCCCGCTTGATTTCATCCCCTGCAAGGGCGCACTCGGCTTCTTTACGCCGGTCTTTAATCGCTCCCTTCTGCAAGTGCGGAGTGAAGCAGCATGACCCGCCCGCTCCGCGTTCTGATCGGCTGTGAGTATTCCGGCATTGTCCGGCGCGCCTTTGCAGCACGCGGGCACGATGCATGGTCCTGTGACCTGCTGCCAGCAGAGGACCGGTCAAACCATCACATCACAGGCGACATTCGCGATGTGCTGAATGATGGCTGGGATTTGCTGGCGGTGATCCACCCGCCCTGCACGCGCCTGTGCAGGGCCGGGCGGCGCTGGCTTTCGGGGCCGGGTTTCATGACCCCACCCAAAAGCCTGCCCCGCGGGCGGACATGGGAAAGCATGCAGCAGGAATTCATGGACGGGGTTGACCTGTTTGTCACCTGCTGGCGCGCCCCGATCGACCGCATCGCCATCGAAAACCCGATCATGCACGACATCGCAAAGGCGCACATGCCAGATGACCTGCCCGATCCCCAGATCGTCCAACCCAACCAGTTCGGACACCCGGAATTCAAGGCGACCGGCTGGTACTTGAAAAACCTGCCCCGACTGCAGGCGACCAACCAACTGCCCGAACCGGAACGCGGATCCGACGAATGGAAAACATGGAACCGGGTCTGGCGTATGCCACCTGGTGCAGATCGCGGCAAGGAACGCGCCCGCTTCTTCCCCGGCATGGCCGACGCCTGCGCCGAACAGTGGGGCGGGCACGCATTACAGGAGTTAGCAGCACGACCAAGCCAACCACCCCATGGCCGAACACCGGCGAACCGAACAAATGGTTTCTCCATGCCGGTGAATTCATGAAGGAAATCTGCAGCGCACCGGGTTTCTGGTGCCTGAATTCGGACCTGAAATACCTGACCATCCGGGTCGATACCCGCGACCGGCAGGACTTCAAGGTCTATGTCGATGGCCGCGATGGCATGCAAGAGATCGATGCCGATCTGGTCATTGATGCCGTGCGCCGCTGGCGCGCCAAATTCCCCGGCCTTTATCCGGAACCGGCGAACGAGGAATGGAACACCGGCCCAGCCCCCTATGGCGTCCGGGTCCGGGTCAAGCTCGCCAATGGCTGCGTGATGTGGGCCAGATGGGTCAAGGATGCGACCCTGAATGAAGACCACGAACCCTGCGACCAGTGGCAAGCCGAAGACGGCGAAGACCACCCGGAAAGCTGGCACGACGGCGCATGCTGGGACAGCAACGCCGAAGGCAACGCCAGCACCCCCGTCATCGGCTGGAAACGCATTGCAGAAAGGGCAGCAGCATGAGCAAGCCAACCTTTAAAAGCCCGGTTGCCGCAAACATCGACGTCGGTGCCTACGCGAAACCGCCGGAATGGATCAAGGGTGGCAGCTACCGCCACAGCGACGATTCAAAAATGGCGGGCCGCACGTCCATAACGATTGAGATTGGCGGGGCAGTTTACCAATGCGCCGATCCGAACTGGTTTCGTCACCTGATTGATCAGGCCAACGCCGCCCTGACCAGCGCCGGATACCCGCCCCACGTCACCGCCGCCAACGACACCGAAGGCGACGAAAGCAAACAGGAAGGATCAGCGGCATGAACGAGAAAATTCTTTACAGCAGCCCCGAAGCTGCCGAACGCAAAGAGGTCACCGGCTGGGTTAGTGCTGATGGCCGTTTCTATGGCGATAACGAGCATTTGGCCCGCTGGGCTGGATGCACGCACATTCTTTGCCGGGAATGCGGCAAACACGAACACGAAAAAAGCTGGACGTGCTGCGAAACATGCCGCGACAAACACGTGATAGAGCGATACAACGCCAAGCCTTTTAAGGCATGGGATGGCGAACGGCTCTTTAGCTACAGCCACGAACGGTATTTCTTCGATGAACAGGAACTTATCGATTTCGCGCTTGAGCATAATGTGTTGCCCGGTGAAATGCGTCTGGCGATCTGCGAACCCGACATCCTGAAGATGGTTGACTTTGACGATATCTTGGTCGATCGACTGCCCGAGGATCTATATCTGAGCGACATAGCCCCAGAACTGGCAGAAGCCGTCGCAAAGGTGAATGATATCATCCAACAAACCAAGCCCGTCTTGGCATGGAATCCCGGCAAATACCGGACCACCGTCACCGCCGCTGCCCTGATTGCAGCCAAGACCGCCAACCGAAAGGACACGGCGGCATGACACACTTGACCGCGCAGAAAGATGGGCGTAGCATCCCGGCTGTCATGGACGCATCCATGACCGGGATTGGTCTCCCGTCTGTCACAAGGCGCTCGAACCGCGCCCAACCTGTTGCTGCGCGGTTTTCTTATGGTCGGGCGTATGGGGGCACCTTCGGGTGCGCCGTTCCTTGTGGCGGTAAGGCCAACCCTGTACGTCCGATCACCAGAGATTGGCCTCTCAGTGATCGGAAAAACCGTTCACACAAGGAGGTCGCCATGAGCGTACCAACCAACAGCCGGACTCTGTCCGCAGCCGATCTTGATTCCACAGACACCAAAGAGCCCCGAATTCAGGACGAACGCCTTGGCGAACGCCTAGGGCTCAGTCGACCGCGTGACATCCGCAAGCTGATCGATCGCAACCGGGCCGAACTTGAGGGCTTTGGCCCACTCGCGCCACGGTGGCGCAAGTCGCGGGGTCAGGATTTTGAGGAATACTGGCTGAATGAAGCGCAGGCTTTATTGGTCTGCACCTTTGCCCGCACCGATCGGGCGGCAGAGGTCCGGCGCGAACTGATCATGGTGTTTCTGGCATGGCGGCGCGGCAGCTTGCCAACCCGCCTGCCCCGATGGACCCCGACGCGGGGCGAAATGCGCGACATCAATTCACGCGCCAGCCAGATATTGCAGACCCGCTTTGGCGCGGTGCGTGATGCGCTGGTCGCCCAGATCCGGGCCGATCGGCTGGCGGGCCATATTCGCCCGTTATCGGACTATGCGATTGAACCGACCACGTTGCTGCCGTCCAATGATCCCGGCTTGCCAAAACTTGACGATGGTCAGGCGCTTTTTTGCATTGAGGGCCGCATGGTCCTGACGGACATCACCGACGCCCGCCCGAAACCGGGCAGCGAAGTGATCGCCATTGCGGTTGCCGATGACACCGGCCCGGCCCGCTTTGCCATCGAAAGCACCCCGCCCGCACCAAACTGGTTCGACCGCTGCTTTCTTGCCAGACCAACCGACCCGCGCGACCTTGTCCGCCCCGTCGTCGTGGTCATCGGCACCGTGATCGAGGAGGGATAAGGATGGCAAAAAAGGCCGCTGTTACACAGGCAGAGGTCACCCGCATCATCAAGGCCGCCAATGCGTGCGGCCTTGATGTCTGCGAGATCGTGGTGACCGCTGATGGTGTGCGCCTGATTTACAACAAGGTTGACCGGCCCGTCGTAAATGACAATCTTGCTAAACCGAAGAAATGGCCGAAGGCGGGAAATGGCGAAGCTTGATTTACCGGGACTGTGCGTTGAACGCAATCGATCGGGAACGCCTTCCTGGCGCGTCCGGGTCGAGGGCGATGCGCGCCGCAAGATCACGCTGCCGGTCAATCCCGACCATCCGGAATTCATGGAACTGTATCGCGCCGCCCGCGCCGGCATCAAGGCGATGCCACAGGGCAATCCGGAAGACAGGGTTATGCGGTCATCGCTGGATTGGCTTCGGGTCAAATATCTGGATCACCTGCAGGCGATGGTCGATGCGGTGGAGGCATCCGACAAGACGCACAAGCAGCGCAAGGGATTGCTTATGCGCATGTGCGATATGGTGACAGAGGAGGGCGACCGGTTCGGTGATTTCGAAATGGAGATGCCAACCCATTTCATCACACGCGCGCGCAACCAGATGGCAAAGACGCCGGGCGCTGCGGCCAACATGGTCAAGGCGATCCGGGCAATGTACAAATGGTCCTTTGAAACCGGCATCACCCAGACCAACCCGGCGATCAACATTTCCCCACCCCGGCCAAAGGGCAAGGGCGCGATCCCCTGGACGGTCGATGACCTTTACCAGTTCCGCGACAGGCACCCGCCTGGCACGATGGCCTATTTGGCGGTAACGCTGTTCATGTTTACATCGTGCCGCATCAGCGATGCCTATAGGCTCGGACGCAAGAACGAGTTTGAATACAAGGGCCGCACATGGATCGGCTGGCAACCGGTCAAAAAGGGATCAACCTTTGTCGATATCCCGATCCTGCCGCCCTTGATGAAGGCGCTCCGATCGCAAACCGTGGTGGGCGAAACCTATCTGCTGACCGAATACGGCCAACCGTTCGCAAGCCCCGAAGGACTGCGCAACCGCATGCGCAAATGGTGCGATGAGGCGGGCCTGCCCCACCTGTCCAGCCACGGCATCCGCAAAGGATCCGGCACGATGATGATTGAAATGGGCTGTTCGGTGCATGATGTCATGTCGGTGCAAGGGCACAGCGATTCAAAAACATCGGACATCTACACCAAGTCATTCAACCGCCGCCAGCACGCCGAAAACGCCATGGACAAACTGGCCGGTCTGGACTGGTGAAACCACCAAAGTGTACTGCGCCCCATTTTCCGCAGTACACATCACCACTTAAGCACTTGATTTTAATAAATATTTTTTAGAAGTGGTAGGCCCGGAGGGACTTGAACCCCCAACCAGACCGTTATGAGCGGTCGGCTCTAACCAATTGAGCTACGGGCCCCCAAGACAAAAGTCCGGGTAAAGAAAAGACCGCACCGGTGGTCCGGTGCGGTCCCGAAAACTAGCGATTTTCCGGGCAAGGTCAAGCCCGAACCGCATGTGATTTCTTAATAATCGAGGAACGAACGCAGTTTGCGCGAGCGCGACGGATGCTTGAGCTTGCGCAGCGCTTTTGCTTCGATCTGACGGATACGTTCGCGGGTCACGGAGAACTGCTGACCAACCTCTTCAAGGGTGTGGTCGGTGTTCATGCCGATGCCGAAACGCATACGCAGAACACGTTCTTCACGCGGGGTGAGCGATGCCAGAACGCGCGTGGTGGTTTCACGCAGGTTGGCCTGGATCGCTGCATCAAGCGGCTGAACGGCGTTCTTGTCTTCGATGAAATCGCCAAGATGGCTGTCTTCCTCGTCCCCGATCGGGGTTTCAAGAGAAATCGGCTCCTTGGCAATTTTCAGAACCTTGCGGACCTTCTCAAGCGGCATCTGCAGTTTTTCTGCCAGCTCTTCCGGGGTCGGTTCACGGCCGATTTCATGCAACATCTGACGCGAGGTACGCACCAACTTGTTGATGGTCTCTATCATGTGAACCGGAATACGGATCGTACGGGCCTGGTCAGCGATCGAACGCGTAATGGCCTGACGGATCCACCAGGTCGCATAGGTCGAGAATTTGTACCCACGGCGGTATTCGAATTTGTCCACCGCCTTCATCAGGCCGATATTGCCTTCCTGAATCAGGTCAAGGAACTGAAGACCACGGTTGGTGTATTTCTTGGCGATCGAGATCACGAGACGCAGGTTGGCCTCGATCATTTCCTTTTTCGCACGACCGGCTTCGCGTTCGCCCTTGTTGACCACGCCATAAACGCGGCGGAATTCACCAATCGGCAAACCGACCTCGGCCGAAACGCCACCAACACCTTCGCGCAGGTTGGCGATTTCTTCGGAATAACGTTCGACAAAGGTTTTCCAGCCCTTGCCCGGCAAACCGCCAACGCGCTCCATCCAGTTCGGGTCAAGTTCATGGCCCTGATACTGTTTGACGAAGTCCGGACGCTTGATCTTGCAACGATCCGCAAAGCGCAGAAGCTTGCCTTCAAGGCCGAGCAGGCGGTTGTTCAAACCGGTCAGGTGATCAAGCAGTTCCTCGATGCGGAAGTTGTTCAGGTGAACATCTTCCATCAGGTCGACCATCTCGCCCTTGAGCTTGTTATAGCGCTTCTCGGTCGCGGCCGGGACGCTTTCACCCTTGTTCATCGCAACGAGACGCTGTTCCTGCGCCTTGTGCAATTTCTCATAGGTCTTGGCGATCAGCTCGAACTTCTCAAGAACCTGTTCGGTCAGTTCCTCTTCCATTTTGGAAAGCGAAACGTTGACCTGCTCGTTCTCGTCATCATCGTCGTCTTCGCCGTCGCCCTCACCGTCTTCACCCTCGGAGCTTTCGGACTCGTCGTCGTCTTCGTCCTCGTCTTCTTCGGCTTCGTCAGAGATGCCTTCTGGGGTTTCGGTTTCGGCGTCCTCATCGTCGTCGTCATTGGCAGAGTCAAAGCTTTCGACATCTGCTTCTGCATCGACGTCGGTATCTTCTTCCTCGCCTTCCTCGGCTGCGATTTCCGCATCCGGGCCACCGCCATAGGTGGTTTCAAGGTCAATAACGTCACGCAGCAAAAGCTCGCCAGCCTGCAGCTGGTCATGCCAGTTCACAATCGCACGAATGGTCAGCGGGGATTCGCAAATCCCGCCAATCATCATGTCACGACCGGCTTCGATACGTTTGGCAATGGCGATTTCGCCTTCGCGCGACAGCAGCTCAACACTGCCCATTTCACGCAGATACATGCGAACCGGGTCATCGGTCCGGCCAACATCCTCTTCGGAGATGTTGCCACGCGGATCGGCATCGGAATCATCGCTGTCGTCGTTGTCGTCCGCTTCATCGCCGTCGATGACATTGATGCCCATCTCGTTGAGATTGCTCATCACGTCTTCGATCTGCTCCGAGGAAAAATGCTCGGAAGGCAGGGCTGCGTTCAACTCATCGACCGAAATGTGGCCCTTCTCCTTGCCCTTGGCAATGAGCTTCTTGATGGCCGACTTATATGTATCGAGAAGAGGTCCGTCTGCGTTTTCAGAAGAGTTCTTTTTCTCTTCAGCGTTCGAAGTCTTAGACGACATCTATTCCCCGTTTCCCGCTGGGTACGTTCGTACCGTTGTTGTCCCAAGCGCCGTGTCTCTCAGCGCAAATCACAAATAGCCCGATCGCTGATCCAGACCACACACGCGATCAATGATCAGTCGTCGAGCTTAAACACTTTCTCCCGGCGTCGGGCGAGATCCTCTCGTCTGTGAGAAAACCTTTCCCATTCTTCCTCGCTGGTATCTGCTGCCAACTGTCGGACGGCGTATTTTGCCTCTTCGTCCTCCAGGGAGCTTACAGCCATGGAAAAAACCTGTTTCCAACCCGTCAGGGCCCGTTCGAGCGGCGTTTCGGGCTTGGCGAAAGCGGCGTGCGCAATTACGTCCGCACTGACCACCCGCGAAACTGTCTCTGACAGCCCGTCGCGCTCCAATTGAGCCTTGATCGTTTCGCAATCAAGTCCAGGATCGTCGTCAAGCAGCTTTAAGACGGCCCGACGAAGATTGTCAAGCGCGGAGTCTGCACAACTATAGATTCCCAGCTGTTCGCCAATCTCATCATGCAGGGCAGGATGATTGATTAGTGTCAGCAAAAGAATGGAGTCCTGCAGGTCGCGTTTCTTTTGCATCGGTGGTCGCGACATGCCCGGAACCGCTTTACCGGCCGGAACCCAGAAATGGTCATTTTTTCCGCGTTTGCCACCCCATGCGGCTTTTTTATTTTGAAAACCGCCGGATTTCCCGCCGTAACCGGACCGGTTTGCCGGCTTGCCACCGCGATCGCCCTTGAACAGCTTCCAGACCCGGTCACGGAACATCGCATTATATTGTGACCGCACCGCTTCATCGGCAATCACGGAAATGCGCTGATTGATCGTCGCTTCAAGCGCTGCACGGCGTTCCGGGGTATCGATCTTGTGTGCACCGACATCCATGCGCCAGACCAGCTCGGCCAGCGGCACGGCATGATCAATGATCTTGCGGAAACTCTCAAACCCGTCCGGGGCCGCCATCAGGCTGTCGGGGTCTTCACCCTCGGGCAGGATGGAAAACAGCAATGACTTGCCCGGCCGCAGGATCGGCAAGGCCCGTTCGGCCGCGCGCACCGCTGCCCGCTTACCCGCCGCATCACCATCAAGGCACAGGATCGGCTCGTTGGTCATTTTCCAAAGCTCGCCAATCTGCTCCTCGGTCACCGCGGTGCCAAGTGGGGCAACTGCCCCGCGATAACCCGCACGGTGCAGGGCGATCACATCCATATAGCCTTCGGTGACAATGATCGGTGCGTCATTGCGCGATGCCTCGCGCGCCTGCGGCAGGCCATACAGCAACCGGCCTTTGTGAAACAGCGGGGTGTCCGGGCTATTAAGGTATTTCGGCTTGCCATCGCCCATGACGCGCCCGCCAAAGGCCACCACCCGGCCGCGCCGATCAAGGATGGGGAACATGACGCGCCCGCGGAACCGGTCGTAACTCTGACGTCCACTATCTTCGGGCTCGATCAGAAGCCCGGCCTCGATCATGAGTTTTTCGTCAATGTCTTCGCGCTTGAGTGCCGCCTTGAGCGCCCCGCGATTGTCCGGCGCATAGCCCAGCCGGAATTCACTGATGGTTTTGTCATCCAGTCCGCGCTGATGGAAGTATTCAAGCCCTTCCTTGCCTTCGGGCATGCGCAACATGCGTTCGAAAAACGCACAGGCCGCTTCCATGACCTCATAAAGGGTCTTGGCCTTTTGTTCGCGTTCCTGGGCTTCGCGCGATTGTTTCGGGACTTCCATGCCGACCTGATTGGCCAGCACCTCGACCGCCTCGATAAAGGTCAGGCCACGGGTATTCATCACAAAGCTGATGACATCACCATGCGCACCACAGCCAAAGCAGTGATAGAACCCTTTTTGCTCATTGACCGTAAAGGACGGGGATTTTTCAGAATGGAACGGGCACAGCCCGGAATATTCCCGGCCGCGTTTGATCAGCTTCACCGATGTGCCGACGACATCCGCCAGTCCCACCCGTGCCCGCAGGTCGTCCAGAAACGACTGGGGAAAGCTCATGTGTGCCCCGTTCCCGTAATGTCACAGCATGATGCTGCAACTGTGTTGATTGGTCCCTGCCCCGGTCGACCTGATTTGATGTGATTATTGTCCGGCCCCGGGACGACGAAAGCCGGACGATTTTACACGCCCGGCTTCCAAATTACAGTGTGCTGTTGAGATTAACCCAACAGTTTTTTGGCAACACCACCGGCTTTGCCGAAATCCATGGTGCCGCTGTATTTCTCGCGCAGGGCTGCCATCGTGCGGCCCATATCCTTAAGGCAAGTCGCACCGATTTCCGAAACGGTGCCGCGCACGGCATCTTCGATTTCATCATCGGACAACTGGGCAGGCAGGAACTTTTCGATCACTTCGATCTCGGAGGCTTCCTGTTCGGCCAGTTCCGGGCGGTTGCCCTTGGTGTACATTTCGATGCTTTCGCGGCGCTGTTTGACCATCGCCTGCAGCAGATTGATGATTTCATCATCCGAAATGCCATCGGTATTGCCTTCACCCCGTGCCGCGATATCGCGTTCTTTCAGTGCCGCCAGGATAAGGCGCACGGTGGTAACGGAGCAGGCATCCTTAGCAAGGACTGCCTTTTTCAAAGCGTCATTAAGCTGCGATCGCAGCATGGCTCATCTCTGATTCTGTGGAAGAAAGGAGCGAACATACCGCAAAACGGCATTTGACGCAAAGAAAACGTTAACGCATAAGTTGTTGATTTTATTGAATAAATAAAAGTTTAGATGCGTTCTTGACACGCCATGCCGACTCCCGTAGACATCCGCCAATTTGCCTGCCGGGATCACGCTTTGCCCCGCTTTCAGCATACAACGCTGACGCTTATATCATGGTCAGCTCATTTTGCTGGAAACCAGTTGGCGCGTCTGCATGGCCGGTATGCAGGTTAAAAGCAGCCGTTTTTGTCGGCCTGCGCAGAAATAGTATATATAAAAAGACTCCGTGTTTCACCGTGGAAAGATCGAAAGGACATTTGCCAATGTCAGCGCCCACGCACACCCCGCCACCTGGTGCTTCTGCCGTCCTGGTTCTCGCAGATGGTTCAGTTTTTTGGGGACGCGGCGTCGGGGCCCGAGGGGAGGTCGTTGGTGAAGTCTGCTTCAACACCTCGATCACGGGCTATCAGGAAATCATGACCGACCCATCTTATGCCGGTCAGATGATCACCTTTACCTTCCCCCATATCGGCAATGTCGGCACCAACGACGAAGATATCGAAAACGCCAAACCGGTCGCCCTTGGCTGCATCCTGCGCCAGGACATTACTGACCCGTCAAGCTACCGTGCCCAGAAACATTTCAACGAATGGCTGGCCGAACACGGCCGGATCGGGATCGCCGGTGTCGATACCCGCCGCCTGACCAAACGCATCCGGAACGAGGGTGCGCCGAACGGTGTGATCTGCCACAACCCGGATGGCACGTTTGACATCCCGGCTCTCATCGCCAAGGCCAACGAATGGCCGGGCCTGGAAGGCATGGACCTTGCCAAGGACAACAGCTGCACAACCGGTTACGACTGGGACGAAGCGCTTTGGACCCGCGAAGGCGGATACGGCAAGGTTGGCAATGCCAAGCACCATGTCGTTGCGATCGATTACGGCGTAAAGCGCAACATTCTGCGCAACCTGGCCAGCCTTGATTGCAAGGTCTCGGTTGTTCCGGCCACCACCCCGGCTGATGAAATTCTTGCGATGAACCCGGATGGCATCTTCCTGTCAAACGGCCCGGGCGATCCGGCAGCTACCGGTGAATATGCGGTTCCGACCATCAAAACCCTGATCGACAGCGGCAAACCGGTATTCGGGATTTGCCTGGGTCATCAGATGATGGCGCTCGCCCTTGGGGCCAAAACCATGAAAATGGATGTCGGCCATCGCGGTGCGAACCACCCGGTCAAGGACACCACCACAGGCGTCGTTGAAATCACATCGCAAAACCACGGCTTTGTTGTCGACAAGGACAGCCTGCCGGCAAACGTCGAAGCGACCCACTTCTCGCTGTTTGACGGATCGCTTGCCGGTCTGCGCCTGAAAGACAAGCCGGTCTTCGCTGTTCAGTATCACCCCGAAGCATCGCCGGGGCCGCATGACAGCCACTACCTGTTCAAACGTTTCGTTGGTCTGATCGAGGAAGCCAAAGCCTGATCACCTGATCAGGACACGCCCAAGATTACGCGATTAACGGACTTAAACGAGGCGGTGCAGCCATCGCACCTGCCCTTGCGAAAAGCGGAAAACGACATGCCGAAACGTACAGATATCAAATCAATCCTCATCATCGGCGCCGGCCCGATTGTTATTGGTCAGGCTTGCGAGTTTGACTATTCCGGTGCCCAGGCCTGTAAGGCGCTGAAGGAAGAAGGCTACCGCGTCATTCTGGTCAACTCGAACCCTGCGACCATCATGACCGACCCGAACCTGGCCGATGCGACTTATATCGAGCCGATCAAACCGGCGATGGTTGCCAAGATCATCGAAAAGGAACGCCCGGACGCGATCCTGCCGACCATGGGTGGCCAGACCGCACTGAATACGGCCCTTGCCCTGCATGATGACGGCACGCTTGAAAAATACGGTGTCGAGATGATCGGTGCGAAAAAGCACGTCATCGAAAAGGCCGAAGACCGTCAGCTGTTCCGTGAAGCCATGGACAAGATCGGCCTTGAAAGCGCCCGTTCTGCGATGGTCAGCACCTTCGAAGATGCGGTCAAGGCGCTCGAGGTCACGGGCCTTCCGGCAATCATCCGCCCGAGCTTCACCCTCGGTGGTGAAGGTGGCGGCATTGCCTATAACCGTGAAGAGTTCGAACAGATTGTGCGCAACGGTCTGGCAATTTCCCCGACCCACACGGTTCTGATCGAAGAGTCCATTCTGGGCTGGAAAGAATACGAGATGGAAGTCGTCCGCGACCATGCGGATAACTGCATCATCATTTGTTCGATCGAAAACGTCGACCCGATGGGCATCCATACCGGTGACTCGATCACCGTTGCCCCGGCGCTCACCCTGACCGACAAAGAATACCAGATCATGCGTGACGCATCGCTTGCGGTACTTCGCGAGATCGGTGTGGATACCGGCGGCTCGAACGTTCAGTTCGCGGTCAACCCGGATGACGGCCGTCTGATCGTTATTGAAATGAACCCGCGTGTATCGCGTTCCTCGGCACTGGCATCCAAGGCAACCGGCTTCCCGATTGCCAAGATCGCGGCCAAGCTTGCGGTTGGCTATACGCTCGACGAGCTTGATAATGACATCACCGGTGTGACCCCGGCCTCGTTCGAGCCGACCATTGATTATGTCGTCACCAAGATCCCGCGCTTCACCTTTGAAAAGTTCCCGGGTGCCAAGCCAATTCTCGGCACCGCGATGAAATCGGTTGGCGAAGCCATGTCGATCGGTGGCTGCTTTGCTGAAAGCTTGCAGAAAGGTCTGCGCTCGATGGAGACCGGGCTCACGGGCCTCAATGAAGTCAAAATCGAAGGCGCACCGGACAAGGCTGCGATCCGTGCGAAGCTGACCCAGCCGATCCCGTTCCGTATTCTTTATGCTGCCCAAGCTTTCCGCCATGGCATGACGCTTGAAGAAATCCAGACGGCAACGAAGTTCGATCCCTGGTATCTCAAACAGCTCGAAATGCTGGTCGCGGAAGAAGAAAAAGTCCGCGCCAATGGCATTCCGGCAGACAAGCAGGAACTGCTGCGTCTCAAGAAGCTTGGCTTCTCGGACGCACGTCTTGCCGAACTGGCAGGCAAGGAAGAAGACGCTGTCCGTGCTGATCGTCAGGCCCTTGGCCTGCGCCCGGTTTACAAGCGTATCGATACCTGTGCTGCCGAATTCCCGTCGCGCACGTCCTACATGTATTCCATGTATGAAGGCGACGGCTTCTTTGAGCCGGAAAACGAAGCCGAAGTCACCGATCGCAAGAAGGTCATCATCCTTGGTGGTGGCCCGAACCGTATTGGTCAGGGCATCGAGTTTGATTACTGCTGTGTGCACGCGGCCTATGCGTTGCGCGAAGCAGGCGTCGAAGCCATCATGGTCAACTGCAACCCGGAAACGGTTTCAACCGACTATGACACGTCCGACCGTCTGTATTTCGAACCGCTGACCGCCGAAGACGTGATCGAGCTGTGCCAGCTTGAACAAAGCAATGGCGAACTGCTCGGTGTGATTGTCCAGTATGGTGGTCAGACCCCGCTGAAACTTTCCGCCGCCCTTGAAAAGGCAGGCATCCCGATCCTCGGCACCAGCCCGGACAGCATTGACCTTGCCGAAGACCGTGACCGGTTCCAGGAACTGGTCAACAAGCTTGGCATGAAGCAGCCGGCCAACGGCATTGCCCGTTCGGTCGACGAAGCCGTCAAGATTGCCGAAGGCATTGGCTACCCGATCGTCATCCGCCCAAGCTATGTTCTGGGTGGTCGCGCCATGGAAATCGTTCACACCACCGAAGACCTTCTGCGCTATATGCACGAAGCCGTTCAGGTTTCCGGCAAAAGCCCGGTTCTGATCGACAGCTTCCTGCTTGATGCGATTGAAATTGACGCTGATGCGGTCTCGGACGGAGAAAACGTCTTTGTTGCGGGCATCATGCAGCACATCGAAGAAGCCGGTATTCACTCTGGTGACTCGGCCTGTTCGCTGCCGCCCTACTCGCTTGATGAAACCATGATCGAACGCCTCAAGGCGCAAACGGTTGAACTGGCCAAGGCGCTTGACGTTGTCGGCCTGATGAACGTTCAGTTCGCGATCAAGGATGACGAGATCTATCTGATCGAAGTCAACCCGCGTGCCTCGCGTACGGTTCCGTTCGTCGCCAAGGCAACCGGCAACCCGATCGCCAAGATCGGTGCCCGTATCATGGCTGGCGAAAAACTTGGCGACTTCGACATTGATCACGGTCCGTTCAAGCATATCGCGGTCAAGGAAGCCGTCCTTCCGTTCAACCGCTTCCCGGGTGTCGACACCCTGCTTGGCCCGGAAATGCGTTCGACCGGTGAAGTCATGGGTCTTGATACCGATTTCGGTCGCGCCTTTGCCAAGGCACAGATGGCAGCCGGTCACACCCTGCCGCTTGAAGGCAAGGTGTTCATCTCGGTCAAAAACTATGACAAGCCTGCCGCTATTCAACTGGCACGCGACGCGATTGCCCTTGGCTTTGGCGTGGTAGCGACCCACGGAACGGCGGAAGTTCTTGAAAAAGAAGGGCTAGACGTCACCCCGGTCAATAAGGTACAGGAAGGACGTCCCCATATTGTGGACATGATGAAGAACGGCGATATCAAGCTGGTGTTCAACACCACCGAAAGCAAGCAGGCCGTGGTCGACAGTTTCTCGATCCGCCGGACTGCCCTTACCGATGACATCCCGTACTACACCACTGTCGCCGGTGCCCGCGCTACCCTGCGCGCCATCGACAACCTGAAACGCGGCGCACTTGCAGTCCGTCCCGTTCAGGAATATCTTGGGGACAAGTACTAAGGTTCTCTAGCGAACCAAAGGCAAGAATTCAGACCGCCCGGCGGGATGCCGGGCGGTTGATTTTGTAGTATCGACCGCTAATAAGAATAGGCTGTGAGCGCGATGGAAAAAGTACCAATGACCCCCCAGGGGCATCAGCGTCTCGAAGAAGAACTGAAGCATCGCAAGTCTGTCGAACGTCTTGAAATCATCAAGGCGATCTCGGAGGCCCGCGAGCATGGCGATCTTTCGGAAAATGCCGAATACCATGCCGCACGCGAACGCCAAAGTTTCTGCGAAGGTCGTATTGCCGAGCTCGAAGACGTGCTCAGCCGCTCCGAAGTTATCGACGTGCCGTCACTGGCTGGCGATACCGTTAAATTCGGCGCCAAGGTTGATCTCGTTGACGAAGACACCGACGAGGAAACCACATATCAGGTGGTAGGTCCGATCGAAGCCGACATCAATGCCGGCCGCATCTCGACCACGTCCCCGATCGGTCGTGCCCTGATCGGCAAATCGGTTGGTGACTCTGTCGAAGTTACCGTACCGGGCGGCACCAAAAGCTATGAAATTCTCAAGGTCGATTTTTCCTGACCGGGAAACAACTGATCAGCATCAGGGCCCGGGAAATTCCCGGGCCTTTTTCGTTGCAGAATTTCATTCGAGACTGAGACAAAAAGACAAAGAAAAAGCCGGGCACGCAAATGCCCGGCTTTTTTTCGCAGGTTGGGACGCTTGTTCTGATTTATTCAGCTTTGGCCAGCTGATCGAGAACCGCTTCGATATTGCGGTTAAGATCGGTTGCTTCTGATCCAAGGTGATCGGCACTGCCCAGAAGCTCGGTCGCAGTCGCACCGGTCTGATCGGAAATTT
This sequence comes from Thalassospira sp., assembly GCF_002709775.1. Taxonomy (GTDB): domain Bacteria; phylum Pseudomonadota; class Alphaproteobacteria; order Rhodospirillales; family Thalassospiraceae; genus Thalassospira. The sequence goes on along the minus strand of NZ_PAQR01000010.1, from coordinate 9,946 downwards.
CCGACAGCTGATGGATCAGGTCCGAAAGATCACGGGTTGCATCGACCGTAACATTCAGGCTCTGAGCAATCTCGCGCGATGCAGCCTGCTGCTGATCCATGGTCGAGGAAATGGTCGTTGTGACTTCCACCAGATCGCCGATGGTTTCCGAAACCCCGTTGACCGCAGAAACGGAATCACCCGTTGCCGCCTGAATTTCAGAAATCTGCTGGGCAATCTCGTCAGTTGCACGCGCAGTCTGGTTGGCAAGGTTCTTGACCTCGTTGGCAACCACGGCAAAGCCTTTGCCGGCTTCACCAGCGCGGGCAGCCTCGATCGTCGCATTCAGCGCCAGAAGGTTGGTCTGGGACGCGATATCGGTAATCAGGTTAACGACTTCACCGATTTTCTCGGCCGCTTTTGACAGCCATTCAATCCGCTCGCTTGCGGTCGAGGACCGCGAAACTGCGTTATCGGTGATCTCACGCGCGCGGACGATCTGACGGGAAATCTCATCGGCCGATGCATTGATCTCATCAACGGCGGATGCTGCCGACTGAACGTTCTGCGAGGTTTCCTCGGACGCATGCACGGCACCAACAGATGCCTCACGACCGGTACGTGCGCGATCATCAAGAAGCTGGGCACGCTTTTGCAGCTGAACGGATTCTGCATCAACCGCACCGGCAGACTTGCCGATCATCGAAGTGATCTGGCCTGCCAGTTCGCGTTTGAAGTTATCACGCTCAATCTTGCGCTGTGCACGCAGCTTCTCGTTCTGCGCCAAAAGGTCCTGTGCAGATTTTGCCGCTTCTTCGGCCTCGGCACGGGCGGTTTCGGCATTGGCCAGCGTCGCATAGAGGCTTTTGCACGACCAGATCAGAACCCCGGCCTCAACAATCACGACCACTGCATGCAAAACCACGCGGAAGAAATCGGCACCATCCGGGAACACCCAGTATGGCACGGCAAAGTTCAGGATCAGGTGATGCAGGGCAATAACGCCGGTGCTGACCACAATCGTTTTCCAGCAGACCAGCGCGCCAAGCACAGCCAGGGCCGCAAAGAAATACATGTGAATGTCGATCTGCCATTCATGTCCGCGGAAGGCATAAACCAGAACGGCGACCTGCAAGAGCATGGCAGAGGAGACAATAAAGCGCGAAATCTGCGCCTGCGGACCAGCGGCCCGGCACACAACAAATGCAATGGCCGCAAAAATCGCACTGGCGATCAGCGGCGAGACGGCATCACCGCTTGCGAAGTAACCGGCAATCGCACTGAGCGGAATATGCACGGCCAGAATGACAAACAGTGCCTTGATCGCATTGGCACGAATTTCGAGTAACTTTTCCATTGGCTTAAACCCAAATATCAGAAGGCGTTTTTCGGTGCGTCAGCATCAAAACAGGCCGATGCAATTAGCGGAGACAGGGTAAACAATGCGCCGAAATCCCCGGCCTCTGGCAACGTACCATCGTCACGCACAACGACAGCCATATGCCCAAAGCCCCCAAATCTCGCAACGCGACCACCGGAAGCCCCCACCCGCTCAAGGATTTCCTGTTCGCTCATATCAAAAGGAAACACCATCCCGACACCCGACATGGCATCGGACGGCCGATAGGACAGAACCACCAGCAACATCACACCGACAAACGCAAACAGCATGGTCGGTACAATCCCGCGCCAACCGTCATCGTCGATTGCCAGAATTCGAGTGGCTTCCGGGGTTTTTTGAAATGCTTCCAATTACTATCCCTAGATATAGCTTATATACCATTCGTATAGGTATCTTGTATTTATGCCCTTCCCCCGTCACTGACAAGGACTTTCATCCATACGTTTAATAAGGGGCGGCCAGCACACCTGATCGCGACAAGGCGATAAATGGCTGTTTTCGTGACCTTTTTACGGACAAATCGCGATCCGGATCACATTTATTGACCGGCGCATGGCTCCATTGCCCGGATCGAATAGCCTATAACAACACGTATAGGTTTCATGCAGGTGATAGCGTGCCCTCGCCCTTGCAAGGGTCGGGAAACAAATAAACCGGCGCAGTTTTGCGCCGGTTTCTGATCTTCTTGGAATTGTCAGTCGCGGGTCAAAGGCCTGTAATCAGTCCTCGACCTCGATATCAATCGGAACGCCCGGCATGTTTTTGGCGGTGCGAATCGAAAGGGCTGATTTGACGTGATTGACGTTCTCGGCAACCGTCAGCTCGGTGGTCAGGAATTTCTGATACTCATCCCAGCTGTGCGACACGATCTTAAGCAGGAAGTCCATCTCGCCCGCCACCATGTGGCATTCGCGAACTTCGGGCCAGCTGGCCGCACGGGCCTCGAACGCACGCAGATCGTGTTCGGCCTGGCTTGCCAGACCGACCATCGCAAACACCGTGACGTTATAGCCAAGTGCCTGCGCATCGACTTCGGCGTGATAGCCCTGAATGAATCCGGTTTCTTCGAGTGCGCGCACACGACGCAAACAGGGAGGAGCCGAAATACCTGCACGGCGTGCAAGTTCCACATTGGTCATGCGGCCATCTTCCTGCAGATCGCGCAAGATTCTGCGGTCGATCTTGTCGAGTTTGACCCGTTGCATTTATTCCTCGATTCTGTGCGCGAAAGTTACCTCGATTGAAACAATATTACAGCGAGGCAAGTTGCAGGCAATAATATAATCGAGGCAAGAATGCAATCTTGTGCTTGGTTGCCGTAACTGAAAATGCTGCAAAATCCGGTTTTTGGCGGCCATCCGTGGCGCATTCGCGTGACCGATCCCACAGCTTCCATCATTCTGAAATTTCCGGCCTGCCCAAAACCGCGTCTGGGTACTGCAAACTTTTCCTCTGGCGGTTGCGTCTTGCACGGTCTCCTCATATGTTCGACGTCAGTTTTTTACTCATCTCGGACAATTACAAAGACCATGGCCCAGGAACATAAAACCAAAGTCCTCATCATCGGCTCCGGCCCTGCCGGATACACTGCTGCGATCTATGCTGCGCGCGCCAACCTTGAACCCATGATGGTCATGGGCCTTCAGCCGGGTGGCCAGCTGACGATCACCACCGATGTCGAAAACTATCCGGGTTTTGCCGATGTCATCCAGGGCCCGTGGCTGATGGAACAGATGAAGGGCCAGGCCGAACATGTCGGCACCAAGATGGTCCATGACCTGATCACCGAGGTCGACTTCTCCAAACGCCCGTTCGTCTGCAAAGGCGACTCCGGCGATACCTATATTGCTGAAACCGTTATCATCTCGACCGGCGCACAGGCCCGCTGGCTGGGCCTTCCGGGCGAAGAGAAGTTTAATGGCCGCGGCGTTTCGGCCTGCGCAACCTGCGACGGTTTCTTCTATCGCAACAAGCCGGTCACGGTTGTCGGTGGCGGCAATACCGCTGTTGAAGAAGCCCTTTACCTTGCCGGTATCTGCTCCAAGGTCACCCTGATCCACCGCCGCGATGAACTGCGTGCGGAAAAGATGCTTCAGGAACGCCTGCTCAAGCATGAAAAGATCGACGTGGTCTGGGACAGCGTTGTTGAAGACATTCTTGGTGGCGATGGCCCGATGGACGGTGTCGAGGCTGTCCGTGTGCGCAACGTCAAAACCGATGCCGTCACCGACATCCCGGCGGACGGTTTCTTTGTCGCAATTGGCCATGACCCGGCAACGGCCGTCTTCAAAGGCCAGGTCGACATGGATGACGAAAACTATGTTCTGGTCAAACCGGGCAGCACGGTCACCAATATCGAAGGCGTCTTTGCCGCAGGCGACGTGACCGACAAAGTCTACCGTCAGGCTGTGACCGCCGCTGGCATGGGCTGCATGGCCGCCCTTGAAGCCGAAAAATTCATCGCCGAACACGAAGGCTGATTTCCGTGCACGGGCCTCTTTGGCCCGATCCGCACGATGTAAACAGCAAAGGGGACGCTTATTGCGTCCCCTTTTTTAATGACTCCAACCTGCCGCGATCCCGCCAATTGCCTGACATTGGACCGAAAATCGCAACATACCATGGTGTTTGCTGGAAAATGTCTTCTTGCAGAAAACGTCACAGGCCTCATATTGATTGAATAATCATGTACTTGGTCAAAGCCTGTGAGGCACTTAACAGTGTTGAAACCAAATTGACCATAAAAGAAGAGAACCATTATCAGGGGTCTGGCGCATCGACCGTGCGCTGGTGAATCTAGGAGCAGGTCTATGGACTGGGACAAGCTGCGTGTCTTTCACGCTGTTGCCGAAGCCGGGAGCTTCACCCACGCAGGGGAAAACCTTAATCTGAGCCAGTCGGCCGTCAGCCGACAGATCAGCGCTCTTGAAGAAAGCGTGAAAGTCCCGCTTTTCCATCGCCATGCGCGTGGCCTGATCCTGACCGAACAGGGCGAATTGCTCTATCGCACCGCCCATGATGTCTTCGCCAAGCTTTCCATGGCCGAAGCCCGCATTCGCGAATCAAAGGAACGCCCGAGCGGCCCACTCAAGGTCACGACAACCGTGGCCTTTGGCTCGACCTGGCTGACCCCGCGCATTAATGAATTCCTTGAACGCTATCCGGAAATCGAACTGTCGCTGGTGCTCAATGACGAGGAACTCGATCTCGCCATGCGTGAGGCCGATGTTGCCATCCGCATGCAGCCACCGCGTCAGGCCGACCTTGTCCAGCGTCAGTTGATGACACTGCGCTATCACGTGTTTGCATCGCCGGAATATATCAAGCAGCACGGCATGCCCAAAACACCCGAAGAGCTTAAGGATCACCGTCTGATCATCTATGGTGCGGATGCGCGTCCGCCGGTGTCGAACGTCAACTGGATGATGGCCACCGCCCAGCAATACAAGCCGGACATGCGCCCGATTCTGAAGCTCAATAATATCTATGGCATCTTCCGCGCCACCGAATCCGGTCTGGGGATCTCGGCCCTACCTGATTACCTGTTGCCGTCCAACAGCAATCTGGTCCGTATTCTGCCGGAACTCGAAGGGCCAAGCTTCGATGCCTATTTCGTCTATCCGGAAGAACTGCGTCATTCCAAACGCATCGCGGTCTTCAGAGACTTCCTGATCGAAGAAATCTCTAAGGTAAAGGCAAAGGCCGCAGCCGCTGCCAGCGCAACCACCGACAAATAGGCGCCAGCAAACCACGGCAATAAGAGATTTTCGACAGCCCGGCCACGCCGGGCTGTTTGCGTATGAGACCCCCCAATCTATCCGCACCCGAATCCCGCCCCCAACCCGCACGGATCCGGCCATGAGTCGCGCATAATCTGACTGTGACCCCGGCCCAAAATTTCAAACCTCAGGGGCAAAATCGGGCCACCTGTTAGGCACATCACAGCGTGTTCTCAAATAACCATGCCATAATGTCTTAAAATTGCTGACATTTTATCGTCATGCGTTTAGCGCATGGTTGCTTTGTAGTTATTCAATTTTTAATCCACTCAGAGCTCACCTATATTCACATCATAAGTTGTGAGCAATCGCACAAAGCGTGATCGCTCCGACTTCCTGAATTTGGACGTTTCGTCCGCCGGAACGATATCCGGCACGGGAATCTTCCCTAGATTCCCTACGTCTCCCAGACGTGAAGCCTCCCTGATAAACTTGCCGGGCACATTGATGCCCGGCTTTTTTTTGTGCTCCTGCACAATGAATTCACCCGCCAAACAGTGATCCAGCCGGGAAACGGCCTCAATACCGCATATATTTATATTTAATATCAAACACTTATATCGATATCTCCGCTTCCTGAAGATTTATGCAGAAAATGCATGGCTGAAAAAGCAATTTGGCAGTGGTCATTATCGTCAAAAACGCTATCTTTCCTCTCGAACCGCAGCGGCAAACACCGCACCGCGGTACAGAGTTTTCTCCCTGACCGATTATGTCGGTCTTAGCCGGACGCCCTGTCCGGCTTACCCAGGGCCCTGAGAAGGGTCCTACGTCTCCCAGACGTGAAGCCTCCCTGATAAACTTGCCGGGCACATTTGTTGCCCGGCTTTTTTTTTGCCTGAATCACCGGCAACATCCAGCCATTCCTGTCGACCCGCACGTAGCTGTGATCACCTGTCATCGCATCGCGACTTGGCAAGTTGCGCCTATCGTTTCACTATGGTGCATTCAATATGTCCACAAAGGACATCCATCGACATGATCGGGACATCGGCACCATGAAAAGCACGCTTAGTGCCTTCCTGTTTGGCAAGAATGCCAACAGTCATCTGCCTGAACGTGTGCAANACGCGATTGAAAAGCAGCAATATGAGAGCGAAAAGCTGATCGGCTGGGTGCAGCTGCTGCTGGTGACGATCTTTGCCACCCTTTATATCATCTCACCCAATAAGCCGATGTCCGATGGCATCCAGCCTGTGCCATGGGCGCTGGGACTGTATTATCTTTTTACCCTCAAGCGATTGGCGCTTGCCTATCGCAACAAGCTGTCGACCTGGTTCCTGACCCTTTCGGTGGTGGCTGATATCGGATTGTTGATGGTGCTGATCTGGAGCTTCCACATCCAGTACATGCAACCTGCCAGCTTCTATCTCAAGGCGCCGACCGTTCTGTATGTCTTCATATTCATTGCCCTGCGCAGCCTGCGCTTTGATCCGCGCTATATCCTGATTGCCGGAGGCACAGCGGCGGCTGGCTGGGTTATTCTGACCGGCTATGTCATCTGGTCGGAGGGTGGCAAAAGCATGATCACACGTGATTATGTGACCTATCTGACCTCAAACTCGATTCTGATCGGGGCCGAAGTCGACAAGATCATTGCCATTGTCCTGGTCACGGCCGTTCTGGCGATTGCCGTGATGCGCGCCAAAAGATCGTTTATCCGGGCTGTTACTGATGAAATTGCCGCCCGTGACCTGTCGCGGTTTGTGTCGCCCGAAATTGCCAATCGAATTACCCATGCCGAACAACAGATCCGGCCCGGCGACGGTGATGCGGTCAATGCCACAGTGATGTTTACCGACATCGAAGGCTTTTCATCGATTTCCGAGAAACTTTCGCCAAAAGAACTGGCGACAATGCTCAACGAGTATTTCACCGAAACCAGCGCATTGATTTCGCGTTTTGGCGGTGTCATCACGCAGTTCGAAGGCGACGCCATGCTGATCACCTTCAACGCCGTCACGCCAGACACCGATCACGCGCTCAACGCCGTGCGCACCGCCCTTGCCATTCAGGACCTCTCGGAACGCCGCATTTACAGCCATGGCAGTCCGCTCAAGACTCGCTGCGGGATTAATTCCGGTGAAATCGTCATTGGCGCCATCGGGTCGGAAAGTCGCCTGACATTCACGGTCCATGGTGACAACGTCAATATTGCCTCCCGGCTCGAATCGCTCAACAAGGAGTTTGGCACCTATATCCTTGCAACCGAGGACACCATGCGTGCCTGCGGCAATCACGACGACATCCCGAAATGGGAAGAACGCGGAGACGTCACCGTGCGCGGCCGTGAGAAATCGACAAAAATCTTTTCCCTTCCACCTCTGAAATCTGCGCCAAGAGTACTTCAACAAAAATCCGACAGCCCGATCACGTCACGCGATTGATCAAACCCAATTCTTCCCGGCTTGCGGACAAATTAAAAGCCCGGGGAGCTGGATGCTCGCCCGGGCTTTGGGGACAGATGGTCTTGGGGAGACCGGTCGGATACGCTGCCTTGCCCGCGGGGTGCACGACGCCTTGGGGGAGGACAGGCGCCGATCCGGGCCTCGATGCACGTGAGGGAGTGCACGGCATCGATGTTTTCGTATCCGACAGTTGGGAATATGCCTTTGAAATGCGGCTCAAAAATCGGTGTCTGGTGACCTTTTGGGGGCAAATTGGGGCAATTGCGGCAGCGTTTCCATTCAGTGCACCGCGCACCCGGACCCGGACAAAAAAGTGGGGCGGGATAAAACCCGCCCCAATCTATTCGGGGTCATTATGGTCTTGGGGAGACCAGGTCAGCCGGGGTATTTCAGGTGGGGGAACAACCTGAAATCAATCTGGCCAGCAACGTGAGGGGGGACAGAGACTGCTGACCGCGTCCTCGACTGACAGTTGTGAATATGCCCTGAAATCAAGGCGGGAAAACAGGTCACATTGGGCCATTTCGGGGCGAATTGTGTTCCAATAAAGGCAAGCCGGAACCAACCCCTTGATTTCATTGGCATCGATCATGATCTAATCAGAGGTGTCTCGGTCAGGACGACATTTTTTTCTTTGTCGCGGTCGCGTGAACGCATCAAACATGACAGGCTGAAGCACACCATAGGATGCTGGCCCCGATAATGCTGCCAGAACAGGTCATGGTTGCGGATCATGATGGTTGGGGCCTTTTTGTGCTGACCGATGGCTGGGGGATCGGTCTTCCTCGTCAAGGAGATGCCAATGCCTGCAAGCACACCTGAAAGCGCTTCATCGACCAAGCCGCATGCCCCGCGGGTTGCCGCCCTGATCGGCCCCAATTCCAGCGGCAAGACATCCCTGCTTGAAAGCCTGCTTCTTGCGACCGGCACCCTGCATCGCAAGGGGTCTGTGCGCGATCACAACACCGTTGGTGACGCCGGACGCGAAGCCCGCGCCCGCGGCATGAGCACCGAACTTACCTCCGCACACGCCACCTACCTTGGCGAAGAATGGCACTTCATTGATTGTCCGGGTTCTGTCGATTTCGCCCAGGATGCCCGTGAAGCCGCAATGATCTGTGATGTCGCCATCGTGGTCGTCGACCCGGATCCTGCCCGGGTGATGACAGTGGCCCCGATCCTTAAGTTTCTGGACCGAAACCGTATTCCGCACCTGATTTTCATCAACAAGACTGACCATGCCGGTGTGCGCCTGCGCAGTTGCCTTGATGCGTTACAGGCCATTTCAGAGCGGCCGCTTGTCATGCGCGAAATCCCCATTCGTGATGCTGATGCCAATGATGAACACATTACCGGCTTTGTCGATATCGTCTCGGAACGCGCCTATGCCTATCTCGAAGGACAGCCATCGCAACTCACCGCCCTTCCATCAGACATCAAGGATCGCGAACACGAGGCCCGCGAAGGATTGCTCGAAGCATTGGCGGACTTTGATGACGCATTGCTTGAACAGGTTCTTGAAGACCAGACACCCGTCACGGCCACCATCTATGACAATCTTGAACGCGATTTGGCACAGGACCTGATCGTACCGGTGTTTTTCGGGTCTGCCGAACATGACCGCGGGATCATCCGACTGCTAAAAGCACTGCGTCATGAAGCACCTTGCTCAGATGTCTGCGCCCACCGCCTTGGCGCCGAACCCGACCCAGACCAGACGATCCTGCAAGTTTTCAAAACCGTTCACCTTTCCCATGCCGGACGATTTTGTTTTGCCCGCGTTCTGTCGGGCAGCTTGTCAAACGGTGATACTTTGGGTGGCCACAAGCTATCTGGAATCTGCACCGTCTTGGGCGACAAACATGAAAAGATTGATCAGGCTTTGACTGGCGCGATTGTCGGTCTGCCAAGGGTGGAACGCTTGCGCACCGGCATGCTGATCGGTCCGGATGGTGAAATGGAAAATCTCTGGCCCGATCCCCTGCCCCCGCTTTATGAAACAGGGCTTAAGGTTGCAAACCCCGGCGACGATGTGAAACTGAACGAAGCCCTGCGTCATCTTTGCGAACAGGATCGCGCGCTTGGTTTTGGCCATCATCAGGCAACCGGACAACTTCTGTTATCGGGTCAGGGCGACATTCATTTGCAATGCGCGCTGGCACACCTTGCCGAGACCTACCATCTGGATATCTCAACAGCACCCGTCCAGACAGGCTATCAGGAAACCATACGCAAACCGGCCAGCGCACGTGGACGCTATAAAAAGCAGACCGGCGGTCACGGCCAGTTTGGAGATGTAGCAATCGACATTCGCCCGCTTGGCCGTGGCGAAGGTTTCGAATTCAGCGAACAAATCGTCGGCGGTGCCATTCCCCGCC
>NZ_PAQR01000009.1 GCF_002709775.1 Thalassospira sp. | reverse complement strand
GATTTTAGAACAACCATAAGAGAATACGTTGCCTGAACAGGTTTGCATATCACTTGACGCGATGGGAGGAGACCACGCGCCAGAGATGGTTTTGGCCGGTGCAGAAATTGCACTCAAACGGTTGCCCCATCTCAAGTTTCTGATGTTTGGTGATGAAGCACAGCTCAAACCGATGCTGGCCAAATATCCGACATTGGAAGCTGTCAGCGAGATCCGCCACGCATCCCAGGAAGTCTCGATGGAAGACAAGCCTTCCGTCGCCCTGCGTCAACGCCGGGATTCCAGCATGCGGCTTGCCATCAATGCCGTTAAGGAAGGCGATGCACAGGGTGTTGTGTCTGCCGGGAATACCGGGGCCCTGATGGCGATGGCGAAGTTTGTCCTGAAAACCGTGCGTGGTATCGATCGTCCGGCGATTGCCACCTATATGCCGACCCAGCGCGGCGAGACGGTGATGCTTGACCTTGGTGCGAACATCGAATGTGACGAGCACAACCTGGTGCAGTTCGCCCTGATGGGGGAAGTGTTCACCCGTATTCTGTTTGGCCTTGAAAAGCCGTCTGTCGGCTTGCTCAATGTCGGCATCGAAGAGCTTAAAGGCAATGAATCGGTCAAGAAAGCCGCGGCAATCCTGCGTGATAGCGATCTTCCGATCCGCTTTGAAGGCTTTGTCGAGGGGGATGACCTTGCCAAGGGGACCGTTGATGTCATCGTGACCGACGGCTTTACCGGCAACGTGGCGCTCAAGACTGCAGAAGGGACTGCACGCCTGTTGGTGCATTTCCTGCGCGAGACGTTCAAAAGCTCCTTCTTTGCCAAGATCGGCTATCTTCTTGCCCGTCGTTCGCTTCAGCGTTTCCGTGATCGCATGGATCCGCGCCGTTACAATGGCGCGATGTTGCTCGGGCTGAATGGTATTGCGGTCAAAAGCCATGGCGGTACGGATGCGCTTGGTTTTTCCAATGCCATCGGGGTTTGCCACGACCTGATCGTTAATAACCTTAATGACAGCATCAAGCATGAGCTCTCGATCTTTGAACAGGCCATGAGCGGCCTTGAAAATGACGAGGCAGAAGAAGTTGCCGTTCCTGTTGGTCAAGCCAACTGATTAACCCACCAGAAAACAGAAAGCCGGCGGTCCCCAAATCATGACAACTCGTTCTCGCATTATTGGTTGCGGTTCATATCTACCTGCAAACGTTGTAACCAATGATGATCTCGCCAAGCGCGTCGATACGTCAGATGAATGGATCGTGGCCCGGACGGGCATCCGCCAGCGTCACATCGCCGCCGAAGGCGAAACCACCAGTGATCTGGCCTTTGAAGCCGCCAAAAAGGCAATGGAACATGCTGGTGTCACGTCTGAAGACATCGACCTGATCATTGTTGCGACTGCGACGCCCGATAATACCTTCCCGGCAACCGCGACCAAGGTTCAGAACCGCCTTGGGGTCAAGGGCTTTGCCTTTGATGTGCAGGCCGTTTGTTCCGGCTTTATCTATGCCCTGACGACGGCGGATATGTATATCCGAAATGGGCAGGCGAAGACCGCGCTTGTCATTGGGGCGGAGACGTTTTCGCGCATTCTGGATTGGGAAGACCGCCGGACGTGCGTGCTGTTTGGTGATGGTGCCGGTGCGGTTGTGTTGCAGGGCGTTGAAGGCAACGGCACCATGGAAGATGTTGGTATCTTGGCCAACCGTCTGCATTCCGATGGCAGCAAATATGAGCTGCTTTACGTTGATGGTGGCCCGTCTTCGACCCAGACGGTGGGGCATTTGCGCATGGAAGGCCAGGAAGTCTTCCGCCATGCGGTGACCAACCTTGCCGGTGTGATCCGCGAAGTTCTGGCCGATACCGGGCTTGAGCCCACCGATATTGATTGGCTTGTGCCCCATCAGGCCAACCAGCGTATTCTTGATAGCACCGCACGCAAGTTCGGAATTTCCAAGGACAAGGTTGTGGTGACGGTTGATCGTCACGCCAACACGTCTGCGGCGTCTATTCCGTTGGCCCTTGCCGAAGCCGTTCATGACGGACGCGTTCAGCGCGGTGATATTGTCGTGCTTGAAGCAATGGGTGGCGGCTTTACCTGGGGCGCATCTTTGGTGCGTTGGTAAGGCCGGATTGCTTGCGCGGAATGAGACAAATTCACGTGAATTTCTTAATTTTCACAACATTCCGTCAAAAAGCAGTGTATCCTGTTGATATTGACTGATTTCGCTACCAGATATAGCCTTGTAAATTAAGTCCCGTAATTAGGAGGCGGCCTGTCATGTCGGAAACAACGATTACCCGTGCGGATCTCGCTGAAGCCGTTTACCAGGAAGTAGGTCTGTCGCGGAACGAGTCCGCCCAGCTGCTTGAAACTGTTCTCGATGAAATTTCATCGGCACTGATCAAAGACGAAGTGGTGAAAATTTCCTCGTTCGGAAGTTTCTCTGTGCGTCAGAAAGGTCAGCGCATCGGACGAAACCCGAAAACGGGTGAAGAAGTACCGATCCTTCCGCGTAAGGTACTTGTTTTCCGGCCGTCACAGGTCCTGAAAGCGCGAATTAACAATTAAGAAAAAGACGCATGAAAACGAACTTGGGGGCTGCGGCGGGGAATTCCCGCCGGACAGCAAAGTCTGACTCTGCTTTTCGCACAATTAGCGAGGCTGCCAAGGAGCTTGGTCTTCAGCAGCACGTCCTGCGGTTCTGGGAATCCAAGTTTCCCCAGATCCAGCCGATGAAACGGGCAGGTGGCAGACGCTATTACCGTCCTGAAGACATTGATTTCCTGTCCCATATCCGTACCCTTCTGCATGATCAGGGGTTCACGATCAAAGGGGTGCAAAAGCTTCTTGATCAGAACAAGGGCAAGCTGCCCTCCGAAATTGCAGTCACCGGGCAGGATGCCGAGGCAGCTGGTTCGGATATGGCACCAAGTGCTGCTGCACCGGTTGCGGGCAGTGTTTCCGGCCCGGACAAAACAGCACTCAAAGCTGTTTTGGGCGAACTTGAAGAACTTCAGGCAATCCTGCGCTCAGGCCTGCAGGACGCCAAAAAAAATCCATAAAAACCATTTGCGTCTTTGGCGTGGCGCCGCTATTTATCGAGCCGCGCCAAACGGCGCAACTCTACGGTCGGAGCGTGGCGCAGCCTGGTAGCGCACCTGCATGGGGTGCAGGGGGTCGGAGGTTCGAATCCTCTCGCTCCGACCAATTATCTCTCCCTTGAAAAATCGATCACGCGTTTCCCGTGATGCTACGGCATCAGGTGGGCAAGTACGTCTATGTCTGTGCCGTTATCAGCCATTCTGAACAGAATGATCTCGCCTGATCTTGGAAAAATTCCGGTCAGGGCGGTGATGTTGACCTGATGGGTGACGAGCAGCAGTTTTTCATCATCCGACGAAGTGGCAAGCTGTTCCTTGATTGCGGCACTCTGCGCGGGCTCGCGACTGCGGTCGCGGAAGAAGGAGTTGAGGGCGGGTTCCTCAATCACCGGACCAAGATCCAGAAAACGCGCGGTATCAACACAACGGCACCACTGGCTTGTCAGCACCGCGGTGACCTTGATCCCCATATCGCGAATGACGGCACCCGTGTTTCGTGCCTGTTCACGGCCGGTGTCATCAAGGTTGCGTTGGGTTGAACAATCGCCCAGCGTAAAATTCGCCGGATCACCGGTTCCGGGCGCAATGGCATGCCGCATCAGGGCATGCACCCCATCAGTTTTCCAGATTTGCCATGCATCTTCCGAAGCCGCGGCTGGGATCGACCAGAACATCAAACCCGCCAGAACCAATACAATCCGGAGCATGTTTTGGTGCAGTATCGACATGATCTTTACCCATCTGTTGCCCGCAAGGGAGATGAGTCTGATACCCGAAAGCGCTGGTTTCGGATCAAAACGGCAGAGAATTGATTGGATTTGACAGCAGAAAGTCGATTGCGTGGCTGTGTTAAATGCCCGCACTCGCGACGCGACGGCCCTCATCAGTCAGTTTGCAGATCAACCAATCGGGTTTGACCGGGTTATCAAACCAGGGGGCTGCCCAACCGTGATCAATGCAGCTCCGGACCGTTTTTTCGCTGATCTGTTTGCCATTGCCGTCAAAAAGCGGCAATTTTCCACCGGGCTGACTCAGGCCACGGCGCAGCCATTCCAGCTGCACGTCGGTCGGTTTCGAATGTTTTTTCCCCGTCATCGGTACTCCCCGCACCGTTATGGTATGATTGGTGATACAAACATCTTGGTTAGTGTGACGTATATTCAACCATGGAGCAATCGCAATGACGCCAGAAGAGTTCCAACCAAGCGAGATGTCATTTCTGTATGTCACGGTGCCGGACATGGATATTGCGCGCGTGATTGCCGGTGGGGCGATCCGTGAAAAACTGGCGGCTTGCGCGAATGTCTTGCCGCATATGACGGCGATTTATGAATGGGATGGCGATGTCGAGGAAGAGAGCGAAGTTGTTGTGATCCTCAAGACATCAAAAACAACCGCTGTGGAACTGGCGCAATGGATTGAGGATCACCATCCTTATGAAGTTCCCTGCATCCTTGAACTGCCTTTGGGGCGGGGCAATCATGATTATGTGTCGTGGCTGCAAACCCAGCTGGGATCAAGATCACGGCTGATGTGATTGCATCTGGCGGGCATGCCCCCTAGGATGGCGCAAATTTTAGTCCTTGGATGATACGAGTTAATGAATCAGTTTACCAAAATGGCCCTGGAGATGGGGCCGTTGATCCTGTTTTTTGCGGTCAATGCCACGACCAACCTGATGACGGCGACGGCGGTTTTCGTTGCCGCCACCGTTGTTGCCCTTGCAACATCTTATGCGCTGGCACGGACCATTCCGGTGATGCCGCTGATTGGTGGGGCGTTTGTTATCGTGTTTGGCGGTTTGACGCTTTATCTCGACGATGAGCTGTTCATCAAGATCAAGCCAACCATTGTGAACCTTCTGTTTGCCAGTATTCTGTTTGGCGGCCTTGCCGCAGGAAAACTGTTCCTGAAACTGGTTCTGGAAAGCGCGTTCAAGGCAACCGATGAAGGATGGCGCATCCTGACCTGGCGCTGGGCGTTCTTCTTTGTTTTTCTGGCCGTGGTCAACGAAATCGTCTGGCGCAACTTCTCGACCGATACTTGGGTCGCCTTCAAGGTCTGGGGCATCATGCCGATCACCATGGTGTTTGGCATGGCACAGGTGCCGGTCCTGATGAAGCATCAACTGCCCGAAGAAGAGGGCGGCGAGGCGGCGTCCTAGGCTTCAGACCCAGGCACACATTACGTTGATATGCAAAAGGGCAGGATCGAAATCCTGCCCTTTGTTTTTTCGTGGTCGTGCGTGATCAGCTGATCGGAAGGGCGACGCTGACGGCAGCCTGTGCAGCAATGCCTTCTTCGCGGCCGGTAAAGCCAAGCTTTTCGGTGGTGGTGGCTTTGACATTGACGCGATCAACATCGATCGCAAGGATTTCCGCGACCTTTTCACGCATTGCAGGCGTGTGCGGACCGATTTTCGGGCGTTCGCAAATCAGGGTAACGTCGACATTCACGATCCGACCGCCACGTTTGCGCACCAGCTCAGCCGCGTGTTTGAGGAAGATGTCGGATGCGGCACCTTTCCACTGCATGTCGCTTGGCGGGAAATGCTGGCCGATATCACCTGCGCCAATCGCGCCCAGAATAGCATCGGTCAGGGTGTGCAGGCCGACATCGGCATCGGAATGACCTTCCAGACGGGCGGTATGCGGGACTTTGACGCCACACAGGATACAATGATCGCCTGGGGCAAAGCGGTGAACATCAAATCCGGTGCCAGCCCGGTATTCTTCTTGCGACATCTGCGCTGTTTCCTTGTTTGTGCTGTCCGCCCAGCTTTGTGCACGGCCAAAGTCATCACGATGGGTGATCTTGTCGTTGTTGGTAGTACCCGCCACACACATCACATCAAGTCCGATGGCCTCAAGCAGGGCGGCATCATCGGTGAATTCCTGACCTTCAAATTTCTGGTGCGCGTCAAAGATGGTTTTGAAGTCAAATCCTTGCGGCGTTTGCGCCCGTTGAAGACTCTCACGCGGAATGGTTTGCGTGATCACGCCATGCGCATCGGTTTGCTTGATGGTGTCGGCAACGGGCAGGGTCGGGATGGCGCCACGATGCGTTTCAAGGGCTGCCATGACACGTTCGATCACGTCATCGGAAATGCCCGGACGGGCCGCATCATGGATCAGTACACGATCAGGCGCCTTTGCGACGAGTGCGCGCAAACCGTTCAGAACCGATTGCTGACGGGTTTCGCCGCCTGCCACCGGTGCCGGGAGTGATATGGCATCATCCAGGGACGCGGTTGCGGCGTCATACCAGTCCTGATGGGCTGGGTTATAGACCACCTGAATAAGGGCAGGGTCGGTATGTCGTGCAAAGCATTCAATGCAATGGGCAAGAATGCTTTTGCCGCCAAGCATGTGATATTGTTTTGGTATTGGGTCGCCAAATCTGCTACCGCTGCCGGCAGCAACGATGACAACGCCTGTTTTTTGGGTCATAAACGTAATGCCATGGCTTGTCTGAAGTGCGCCGCAGGCTATCTTTCTGCGAGGGATTTGCCAAGTCGGCAAATGCAATATCGGGATCAAGCCTGATCCGGAAGACAGAAACGGGTTCCAAGATGCTCGCTGCCTATATTCATATCCTAGCACTGCTGCCCCTGACCGGGCAGATAATGCGTGCCGAGCCGCGTCGGGATGTGTGGCTTTATGCGTCGATTTGTCTGGCGGCAGTTGGAACGATGTTTTTGCTTGGCGTAACCGGCGAGGAAGTCCAGTCACGCGGCTTTGCTGCAGCCCTGCATTGGTCGGAGCTGACCGTGATCATGATCTTTGGTGGTCTGGTCATCTGCAAGGGGCCGCATCAGGTTTGGCGGCTCGCGGGCTATATTGGTGGCTATCTGCTTTTGTTTGCGGTGCTTGCCGCGATCTTCCGTGTATTTGGTGATCATGATCCCGAAGTGGTCAATGGTCCTGCACTCTATTCCGGCTGGCTTTGGACCCATATTGGCAGTTCCCTGATCACCTATGCCTTGGTGACCTTGGCAGCGATTGCCGCAATGGCATATGTCGTTCAGGAATATGCCCTTAAAAAGCGCAAGCCGACCCGTTGGAGCCGCCGTCTGCCGCCTCTGCGTGACAGTGAATACATGTTGGTCGGCTTTTTGAAATGGTCGGCATGGGTGCTGGTGATCGGGATTGTGTCCGGCTTTGCCCTGCGCTATGTCGAGGGTCGCAGTCTTTGGGAAATTGATCACAAGATGCTGCTGACCCTGCTTGGCTTTGTCACCATTTGCATCCTGATCTTTATCCATGAACGCTCCAACCTGCGCGGGCGTATGGCTGTGCGGTTCGTGCTGGGGGCCTGGCTGTTGCTGACCTTGGCATTCCCGGGTGTTCGACTGGTGACGGGCTACATTATCGGATAGGCCTTTTGGCTTATCTGCACCTAATATGCCCAATTTTTACGATCATTTCGCCAGCGCATGCATAATTGCTAGTCATTGATTATCGTTTTGCGCCGGTTTGTAACGCTTTCCTTCACCGAGAATCTTCCAAATTTCTGCAGTGTTTCTGTGAATTAACCGTCATCGGGGCATGATATTTGCGCCAATGCGGCGAGAGTTGTTGCATGTCGTTGCCAGTTTTATTAATCTGCCCAAGTTTTAGGCAATTGGAATTCCTTCATGTCATTGCAGATCGGTTCTGTACATGTGCCAGAGAATGTTGTGCTGGCACCGATGTCAGGTGTGACTGACCTTCCGTTTCGGCAACAGGTCCGCCAGTTTGGCGGCCATCTTGTTGTGTCCGAAATGATTGCGTCGGACGCCATGACCCGCATCCAGCGGCATGAAAAGGAAGTCCGGAAAATGCATGGCGATTGCGCCGCCGAAACCCCGTTGTCGGTCCAGCTTGCCGGTACCGAACCCGAAGAAATGGCCGAGGCTGCCAAGATGAACGAGGCCCGCGGGGCCATGATCATCGATATCAATATGGGTTGCCCGGCCAAAAAGGTGACCAAGGGCTATGCCGGTTCGGCGCTGATGCGCGATGAAAAGCTTGCGGCGGACATCATCAAGGCGACGGTTGATGCGGTATCCGTGCCCGTGACGCTTAAAATGCGTCTGGGCTGGGATGATGATAACCGCAATGCCCCGGCTTTGGCGCGTATCGCCGAGGATCTTGGGATTGCGATGCTGACCATTCACGGGCGCACGCGTTGCCAGTTCTATAAGGGGGATGCAGACTGGGATGCGATTGCACTGGTCAAGGATGCAGTATCCATCCCGGTTTTGGGCAATGGCGATGTGAACAGCGAAGAAGACGCCAAGGAGCTTCTCGATCGATCCGGTGCAGATGGCGTGATGATTGGCCGGGGCGCGCAGGGGCGTCCATGGTTCCTTGCGCAGGTTTCGCATTATCTTAAAACCGGTCAAAAGCTTGCCGCGCCAAGTCTTGAAGTTCAGCTTCAAACCATCCTGCGCCACTATGATGCGATGATTGATCATCATGGCCGTCAGGGTGTGCGCATCGCGCGCAAGCATCTGGCGTGGTATTGCAACAGCTTGCGCAATGCGACGGAATTTCGTCGTGTTGTCAATGTGTTGGATGATCCGGCTGAAGTGAAAACGCAAATCCGCGCGTTTTACGAGCCGCTGATCGAAAACGAAATCAAACTGGATCAGGAAGCAGCCTGATCACTTCATAACAATAATATGGCGACCATCAAAAACAGTCGTCGGGGAAGAATTGCATGAGACTGGGATTTGGAAAAGGCAACGGGGTCGACCCGACGGGCGTTCTCAACGCGATCGCGAGCGCGGTCGTTGTCGCCAACCGGGATGGCAAGATCAAGTTTGTCAATCAGGCGACCGAGCAGCTGTTTAACACCAGCGCAAGCGTGTTGTGCCGTAGTGACCTGACGGATTTTATCCCGTCAGACAGCCCGGTCTTTTCCCTGATCAAGCAGGCGATTGATGAAGCCACACTGGTGGCCGACCACAACCTGCTGATTGAAAGTCCCAAGATCGGCAAGCACACGGTCAATCTGACCGTGGGGTCCATGCCTGATGAGAGCGATTGTGCCGTTCTGACCTTTGAGCCGCGGTCGATTGCGCAAAAAATCGATAACCAGTTGCTCAGCCGAAACTCGGCACGTTCGGTCAGTGCGATGGCGGCCATTCTGGCCCATGAAATCAAAAACCCGCTTTCGGGTATTCGCGGTGCCGCGCAGTTGCTGGAACAGACCAGCAATGAGGATGACCGCGTTCTGACCCGCCTGATTTGTGATGAGGCCGACCGGATTGTCGAGCTTGTCGACCGCATGGAAATCTTTTCCGACAAGCCGCTGGAGCGCGGGGCAGTCAATATTCATACAGTTCTTGAGCATGTCCGTCGTCTTGCGGAAAACGGGTTTGGCAAGAACCTGACATTCGAGGAAATCTACGATCCGTCCTTGCCGCCGGTATTTGGCAATCGTGATCAGCTTGTTCAGGTGTTCCTGAACCTGATCAAGAATGCCGGCGAGGCGGTCGATCCCAAGGATGGAAAAATTACCATTTCGACACGCTATCAGCATGGCATCCGCTTGGCGGTTGCTGGCGGTGACGCACGTGTTCATCTGCCGCTGGTGGTGTCGGTACGTGATAATGGGCCGGGCATTCCGCCAGACATGCGTGAAAGCCTGTTTGATCCGTTTGTCACGACAAAGCCGACCGGTTCGGGGCTTGGCCTTGCGCTGGTGGCGAAAATCATCAATGACCATGGTGGTGTGATTGAAGTGAAAGATGTGCCTGGGGGAGGTGCAGAGTTTCAAATCATGCTGCCGATTTACAATCGGGCACTGGCCGAAGGGGCATCTGACCCGATCATAATCAAAAACAGGGAAGAAACCGCATGAGTACCAGCCCTGCGAGAATTCTGGTTGCCGACGATGATCGGGCCATTCGCACTGTTCTGACGCAGGCATTGTCGCGTCAGGGGCATGAAGTCCGCAGTACCGGCCATGGCCGCACACTGTGGGATTGGATCGCCGACGGGGATGGCGATCTGGTGATTACCGACGTCATGATGCCTGACGAGAACGGGCTGGACATGGTGCCGCGCATTCGCAAGCTGCGCCCGGACCTGCGCGTGATCGTTATGAGTGCCCAGAACACCCTGATGACCGCGGTCAAAGCAGCCCAGCGTGGTGCGTTTGAATATCTTCCAAAACCATTTGATCTCAATGAGTTGATGGGGATTGTTGATCGTGCGCTTGAGACGCCGCAGGAAAGCCAGACCGGCAAGGACGAGGATGAAGAGGGCGATGACCGCCTGCCTCTGATCGGCCGATCACCGGCGATGCAGGAAATCTATCGCGCACTCGCACGCCTGATGAACACCGACCTGACTGTCATGGTCACCGGTGAAAGCGGCACGGGTAAGGAACTGGTTGCGCGTGCCCTGCATGAATATGGCGGACGCCGCCATGGACCGTTCGTTGCGATCAATATGGCGGCTATCCCGCGCGAGCTGATCGAAAGCGAGCTGTTTGGTCATGAAAAGGGCGCCTTTACTGGCGCGAACGAGCGCAAGGTCGGCCGGTTCGAGCAGGCCGAGGGCGGTACGCTTTTCTTGGATGAAATCGGCGATATGCCGCTTGAAGCCCAGACGCGTTTGTTGCGCGTGTTGCAGGAAGGTGAATATACCCGTGTCGGTGGTCGGACACCGATCCGCGTCAATGTCCGCATCGTCGCGGCAACGCACCGTGATCTGCGCAAACTGATCCGTGAAGGCACATTCCGCGAAGATTTGTTCTATCGCCTCAATGTCGTGCCGATCCGTCTGCCGTCGCTGCGCGAACGCCTTGAAGACATTCCGGAACTGGTCAATCACTTCCTGATGCAGGCCAGCGAAGAAGGCCTGCCGCGCAAGACCCTGTCGAACGAGGCGATGGCGCGTCTGAAGGCGCATCGCTGGCCGGGCAACATCCGCGAACTCGAAAACATGGTGCGTCGCCTAACAGCACTTTATTCGCATGACGTGATCGGTGTTGATGTCATCGAGACCGAGTTTTCCGAAAACAATGTCAGCGAAGCCGCACCAAGTGCCGAGCCGCAGTCGCTTTCTGAGTCCATCGAACGTCATGTGCGCGAATATTTCGATGCCCATGATGATGATCTGCCAGCGAACGGCCTTTATGACCGGATCCTGCGCGAAATGGAGCGTCCGCTTTTGAACGTGACGCTTGAAGCGACCCGGGGCAATCAGGTCAAGGCAGCAGAAGTTCTGGGCCTTAACCGTAATACGTTGCGCAAGAAGATCCGTGATCTTGGACTGGAAGTCGTCAGGGGCACGAAATGAATAATACCGACCGTTCGATCTCCAACCGGTTCTTGCGGTCGGGCTTTGTACGGTTTCTGGGGCGGCTGGGCCAGTCACGCAGGTTTGCGTTCGGGCTGGTTACAGCGGCCCTTGTTTCGGTAACTGCGACCTATCTTGCCATGACCGGGACAGCGCCATTTCGGCCTGATCCGCGTCTGATCCTGCTGCTTTTGAACATCGATCTGGTGCTGGTGTTGCTTCTGGCAACACTGGTTGCGCGCAAGCTTGTCCAGATCTGGGTTGAACGTCGGCGCGGGGTGGCTGGCGCAAAGCTTCATACCCGAATGGTTCTGATGTTCTCGCTGGTGGCGGTGACACCAGCGATCGTGGTTGCCATTTTCTCGGCACTCTTCCTGCATTTTGGTATTCAGGGCTGGTTTAGCGACCGCATCCGAACTGCGGTTGAAGAAAGCATGGTGATCGCAGATGCCTATCTGCGCGAACACCAGGAACTGATCCGCGCGGATGCCTTGGCAACGACTAATGATTTGCAGCGTTTTGGGGTGAATTTCTCGACCAGTCCGGACCGTATTTCAAATTTTCTGACCGATCAGGCGCTCGCACGTGGTTTGCCAGAAGTCATGATGATTGATGGTTCAGGCCAGATCATCGCGCAGTCTGAATACAGCTTTTCCTACGACACCAATCAGGCATCCGTTCCGGCAGAGGTCTTTGACGAAGCGCGTCAGAAAGACGTCGTTTTGATGATCGGGTCGAGTGACAACCGCATTCGCGCGATTGCCAAGATTCCGAGTTTTATTGATGCATTCCTGTTGGTTGGGCGTTTTGTCGACCCGAACGTGCTGGATCGTATCGATAAGGCGCGTCGGGCGGTTGATGCCTATGAAAGCCTTGAGGGCGAGCGTTCAGGGATCGTGATTACGTTTGTCATGATCTTTGTCCTGATTTCGGTAGTTCTTCTACTGGCGGCAGTCACGTTGGGCCTTATGGTCGCAACGCGCTTGGTGCAGCCGGTCTCACAGCTGATTACCGGTGCTGAACGCGTGCGTGATGGTGATATGTCGTTCCGTGTGCCACTTGACGGGCAGGGTGATGAGCTTGAGGCCCTTGGTCGGGCGTTTAACCGCATGACGGCACAGCTTGAAACCCAGCGCAATGAGTTGGTTGCGGCCAACCGGCTGAATGATGAACGACGTCGCTTTACCGAGGCGATCCTGGGCGGTGTGACCGCAGGTGTGATTGGCCTTGATCCTGAACGCAAGATTGATCTGCCTAACCGAAGTGCGTCGGACCTTCTGGGGGTTGATCTGGAAGATTACCTGTCACAGGAACTGACAGAAGTTATCCCGGAATTCCTGCCGCTGTTTGAGGACTTTGGTCGTGATGGCGACCGCAGCAAACCGCGCCAGATCGAAATCCGCCGCGATGGTGTCAACCTGACCCTGATGGCGCGGGTGACGGCCGAATGGGCCGATGACGGCACGGTGTTTGGCTATGTCGTGACATTTGATGACGTAACAGAACTTCAGACCGCACAGCGTATGGCAGCCTGGGCTGATGTCGCGCGGCGTATCGCGCACGAAATCAAAAACCCGCTGACACCAATCCAGCTTTCGGCAGAGCGTCTTAAGCGTCGCTATCTCAAGCAGATCACCGATGATCAGGAGGTCTTTACGACCTGTACCGACACGATCATCCGGCAGGTTTCCGATATCGGGCGGATGGTTGATGAGTTTTCCAGCTTTGCGCGGATGCCATCGCCGACCATGCGGCTTGAAAACCTTGGCGAGCTGGTGAAAAGTGCCGTGTTCCTGCAAAAGCAGGCCCATAGCAACATCACCTATGATTTTGATCGCAGTGGCATCGAAGACCTGCAGATTTCCTGTGATGCGCATCAGGTTAATCAATGCCTGACCAACACGCTTAAAAACGCGGCCGAGGCCATCGAGGGACGTGAAAAGCCCGAAGAGGGCGAGCTGGCAAAAGGCAAAATCGAAATCTCGGTGGCAGAGTCGCCCGATAATCAGCGCGTTTTCGTGGCTGTTTCGGATAACGGCAAGGGTCTTCCGACCGAGCATCGCGAGCGTTTGACCGAGCCCTATGTCACGACCCGATCGAAGGGAACCGGGCTTGGTTTGGCCATCGTAAAGAAAATCATGGAAGACCATGGCGGAGAGCTTATACTCTCTGACGGCGTTGAAAGCGGAGCGACGATTACGCTATCCTTCCCAAAGGTTGTTGAGGTCGAAAACGAGGACCTCAACCCGGACACAGACTCCTCAGGCAATTGATTTAATTGTCAAAATCGCAACAAGAAAAAGATTGATTTGGTCACGACATGGCGCACGACATTCTTATTGTCGACGATGAAGAAGATATCCGGGCACTGATTTCCGGCATCCTTGAGGACGAGGGTTATACAACCCGTCAGGCTGGATCAAGTCAGGGCGCGCTGTCCGAAGTCGCGGCCCGCCGGCCGAGCCTTGTGGTGCTTGATATCTGGATGGATGAAAGCGATCACGACGGGATCGAGACGCTTCAACTGATCAAGCGCGAGCATAGCGAAGTCCCGGTGGTGATGATTTCTGGTCACGGCAATATCGAAACCGCGCTCGAAGCTTCGCGGATCGGGGCGTATGACTTTATCGAAAAGCCGTTTAACACCGACCGCCTGTTGATGGTGGTAGAACGTGCGATTGATGATGCGCGTCTGCGCCGCGAAAACCGCGAGCTCACGCTTCGTGCGGGTGGGGACACCGAACTGATTGGCAAATCATCGGTTGTGAACAACTTGCGCCAGTCCGCCGAACGTGTCGCGCGCACCGGCAGCCGCATTCTGATCCATGGCCCGGCAGGGTCGGGCAAGGAAGTTGTGGCGCGCCTGATCCATCAGAAATCAGCACGGGCCGAAGCGCCGTTTGTTGTGTTGAATTGTGCGAATATTTCGCCAGATACCATGGAAGAGTCGCTTTTTGGTGCGGTCGCAACCGCGGACCGTGAAGCACGTACCGGGGTACTTGAACTGGCCCATGGCGGGACCTTGTTGCTCGATGAAGTGGCTGACATGCCACTTGAAACCCAGGGCAAGATTGTCCGGGTGTTGCAGGACCAGACCTTTGAGCGCGTGGGTGGTTCGGTGCCAGTCAATGTTGATGTGCGCGTGATAGCAACGACGGCACGCGATCTGGAACAGCGGATCGAAGAACAGAAATTTCGGCAGGACCTTTATTACCGTCTAAATGTTGTCCCGCTTGAGGTGCCATCATTGCAGCAACGCCGTGATGACATTCCAGTTTTGGCGGAGATGTTCCTTGATCGCTATGCCGATGCAACCGGCCTTCCGAAAAGAAAGCTCTCGCCCGAGGCGATGGCGACCCTGCATGCCTATGACTGGCCAGGCAACGTTCGCCAGTTGCGCAATGTGATCGAAAGATTGATGATCATGGCGCCGGATGATGAAGACAAGGTGGATCTGATCAGCGGTAAAATGCTGCCGTCCGAGCTGTTTTCTGATGTGCCGACGTCGCTAAGTTTTGACAAGACCAGTGAAATCATGGCATTGCCGCTCCGCGAAGCGCGTGAGATGTTTGAAAAAGAATATCTCCAGACACAGATCGACCGTTTTGGCGGGAATATCTCCAAAACGGCCAGCTTTGTCGGCATGGAACGGTCAGCATTGCATCGCAAGCTGAAAAGCCTTGGTGTGAACGGGCAATAAGCCCAGGATCACTACGGACTGTT
Source organism: Thalassospira sp. (assembly GCF_002709775.1). Classification (GTDB taxonomy): domain Bacteria; phylum Pseudomonadota; class Alphaproteobacteria; order Rhodospirillales; family Thalassospiraceae; genus Thalassospira. Next base: position 63,425 of record NZ_PAQR01000009.1, on the reverse strand, counting down.
GTGAACGGGAGAACTCAACATGAAGGTCATCATTTGTGGCGCCGGGCAGGTGGGCTTCCACATTGCCAAATATCTGGCTGCGGAAAACAATGATGTAACCGTGATCGACCAGTCCGAAGAACTGGTGCGCAAAATTTCCGACACCCTTGAAGTCAAGGGCATCATCGGGTTCGGCTCACACCCGGACGTGCTGCAGCAGGCAGGCGCGGAAGAAGCCGACATGCTGATTGCGGTGACCTTTGCCGATGAAGTCAACATGACGGCCTGTCAAGTGGCGCATTCGCTGTTTAACGTGCCGACCAAAATCGCGCGTATCCGCAGCCAGACCTATCTGCAGCCGGAATGGGCTAGCTTGTTCGGCCGTGAAAAGCTTCCGATTGATGTGGTGATTTCGCCGGAAATGGAAGTGGCCCGTGCGGTTGCGCGTCGCCTTCAGGCGCCCGGTGCGTTTGACATGATTCCGTTTGCCGATGACAAGGTCAAAATCCTTGGTATCCGTTGTAGCGACGATTGCCCGGTGATCAACACGCCGCTGCGTCAGCTCCATCAGCTTTTCCCGGATCTCAATATCTCGATCCTTGGCATGATCCGCGGCGACAAGGCGGTCTATCCCAAGGGCGATGACCAGATGTTGGCAGGCGACCTTGTTTACCTTGCCGTTTCGAGTGATCAGGTCGACCGTGCCATGTCGGCATTTGGCCACGAAGACCCGGAAGCCCGCCGTATCGTGATCTTTGGGGGCGGTAACATCGCGCTGTTCCTCGCTGAGGAAATCAATCAGAACTTCCCGGGGGTTACCACACGATTGGTAGAGTCCGATCCAGAGCGCGCACGCTTTGTTGCCCAGAAACTGCCGAAGAAAAGCGTTGTTCTGCGCGGTGACGTTCTTGATCCGGAACTGCTGGAAGAAGCCAATGTCGGTAATGCCGAGGCAGTTGTTGCTCTGACCAATGATGATGAAACCAACATTCTGGCATCACTTCTGGCCAAACGGTATGGCTGCCCGCGTGCACTGACGCTGATTAACAAAAGCACCTATAACTCGCTGGTATCCGAGCTTGGCGTTGATGTGGTCATCAGCCCACGTATGACGACGGTGTCGACCATCTTGCATCACGTGCGCCGTGGCCGTATCCGGGCGGTTCACAGCCTGTCCGAGGGATTTGGCGAGGTGCTTGAGGCAGAGGCGCTTGAAACGGCCCCGATCGTTGGCAAGGCGATCAAGGATATCGCTATGCCGGCCAGTGTTGTGTTTGGCGCCATTCTGCGCGATGGCGAAGTCGTGATGCCGCGCGCGGCAACCGTGATCGAGGCCAATGACCGGATCGTGGTATTTGCTGGGTCCGAACAAATCAAGAAGGTCGAGAAGATGTTCGCCGTCCGTCTGGAATATTTCTGATCGGGCAGGCGATTACCTTAATCCTCATACAAAACAATATCCAGCCAGCCACCGGAAATCCAAATGTCTGACCAATTGCCCCAACCGCCGAAAGCCGTCATTTTTGACTGGGATAACACCCTTGTTGATAGCTGGGGGACCATTCAGGCCGCCCTTAACATGACGTTTGAGGATTTCGGGCTGGAGAAATGGTCGCTGGACCAAACCAAGCAGCGCGTTGCGCGCTCCTTGCGGGACAGTTTTCCGGTCCTGTTTGGCGAAGATCGCTGGGAAGAGGCCAAAGACAGCTTTTATGCCCATTTCCAGTCGATCCATCTTGAAACCCTGACGCCATTGGCCGGGGCGCATGATCTTTTATGTGCGCTGCGTGATAACGGCACCTATATCGGGGTGGTCAGTAACAAGAACGGAAATTTCCTGCGCAAGGAAGCCGATCACCTTGAATGGACCCCGTTTTTTGGCAAAATCATCGGTGCGACCGATGCCGCCAAGGACAAACCGGCACCTGACCCGGTGCATATGGCGATGGGCGACTCTTCGGCGTCGCAATATGAGAATCTGTGGTTTGTTGGCGATAGCGTGGTCGATATTCAGTGCGCGCGCAATGTCGGGGCGACTGCAATCCTGATTGGCGACGAAATTACCGGTCACGGCGACACGCAGAATTCTGCGACTCTTAGCCCTGATTGGCATTTCGCCGATTGCGAGGCGCTTGTAAGGGTTGTAAAAGGCTTCTCGAACGTCTTATAGTTCATGAAGGTCATTAAAAATGGGGCAGGAATCGTGACTGACCTGAAAAGTCGACGGTTCCACATTTTCCTTGGCCGCCCGAAACCAAAAAAACGCTCATAAAAGAAGGCTAGGTCTAACCAATGGCGGAAAAATCACAAAATGTTCAGGACGTCTTTCTGAACTATTGCCGTAAAAACAAAACGCCGGTTACCGTGTTTCTGGTCAACGGAGTCAAATTGCAGGGNATNATNACCTGGTTTGACAATTTCTCTGTTTTGCTGCGGCGCGATGCTCATACCCAGCTCGTNTACAAACACGCGATNTCGACGGTAATGCCGACGACNCCNATCAAGCTGTTTGATCCGAGCCAGCCTGCGACGGAAGAAGAAAATAGCTGACGAGTCTCTGACTTCGGGGGGCGGCGATACGCCAGATGCTCCCCGGGTCCTGGTTTTCCACCCGGAACTAAAACGCGCAGACCAAACAGGTGCTTGGCGCGACGCTTCGTCACGTCTGGAAGAAGCGGTCAGTTTGACGGGTGCCCTTGAATTTGAAGTGGTGGGCGCGGAAATCGTGCCCATCGCAAAGTTGCGTCCGGCCACGTTGTTTGGCAAGGGCGTAACGGAACGGCTTGGTTTGCAAATCAAAGCCATCGAGGCCGACATTGTCATGATCAATGGCCAGCTTACCCCGATCCAGCAACGTAATCTGGAACGGGAATGGAAATGCAAGGTCATTGACCGTACTGGCCTGATCCTTGAAATCTTTGCCGATCGTGCGCGAACCCGTGAGGGTCGTCTGCAGGTGCAGCTCGCATTGCTGAGCTATCAGAGATCCCGTCTTGTGCGCACCTGGACGCACCTTGAACGTCAGCGTGGTGGCCGTGGCTTCCTTGCCGGTCCGGGTGAAAGACAGATCGAGATTGACCGCCGTCTTATCGGTGACAAGTTGGCCAAGCTCCGTCGTGAGCTTGAGGAAGTCAAACGTACGCGTGAACTTCATCGCGAAGCGCGCCGTCGGGTGCCGTATCCGATTGTCGCCCTTGTCGGTTACACCAACGCCGGGAAATCAACGCTGTTTAACCAGTTGACCGTGTCCGAAGTGTTTGCCGAGGATATGCTGTTTGCGACGCTGGATCCGACCATGCGTGGGCTGATCCTGCCAAGTGGTCGCAAGGTGATCCTGTCTGACACCGTTGGCTTTGTTTCCGATCTGCCGCACGACCTTGTCGCGGCCTTTCGCGCGACGCTTGAGGAAGTGCTGGAAGCGGATCTGATTGTTCATGTCCGTGACGCGTCTTCGCCTGAAACCGAAGAACAGAAGCTTGATGTGCTTGAAGTTCTTAAGGAACTCGGGCTTCAGAAGGCGATTGACGGCGAAGAACTGGTCGAGGCGCTTAACAAGATTGATCAGCTTGAAGGCGAAGAACTTCAGGCAGTGTCGGAATATGCCGCGCGCCATGACAACACCATGGCGATTTCGGCCATCAAGGGCACGAATTGCGAGGCGTTGCTGCGGTTGATTGAAGACCGCCTGACTGAAGATATGCCGGTTTTTGAGCTGTGTGTGCCTTATGCGGATGGTAAATCACTTGCCCGGCTTTATGAGCAGGGTGAAGTGCTGAAACGAAACGAAGGTGCGGATGGTATTTCGGTTCAGGTGCGTGTCGATACGACCCGCGTTGGCCGGTTCGAGGATTGGTGTGCCAAGGCCGGGCTTGATATTCATCTGGTGTGATAGGGAGAAAGCGCGTGGCGATTAAAGTCGATATGGACAAGGTGACCGAAATCATCCGGGAAGTGTCGGCGCAAGAGATCGCCCCGCGTTTCGGTCAACTAGATGACGCCGATATCGACACCAAGACCCACGCCATGGATCTTGTCACCATCGCCGATACCGAGGCTGAGCGGGTTCTGACCCGCCGTCTGACCGACCTTCTGCCCGGAAGTCGTGCGCTTGGTGAAGAAGCCGCGCACGAAGACCCGAGCCTGCAGGATCGCGTTTTCGCCGCCGAGGACCCGTTCTGGATCATTGATCCGGTCGATGGCACGAAGAACTTCGCCCATCACAGGCAGCCATTTCGCTGCATGGTTGGACTTTATGCTGGCGGTGAAACCGTTGCTGCGTGGATTGTCGATCCGATTGAAGGGGCGGCAACTGTTGCGGAACTTGGGTCTGGCACGCGTTATCAGGATCAGGCGGTTTCGGTGCGCTCCAACATCACCAAGGCATCCGATGCCAAGGGCTTTTTGATTTCATATGCCCGTGATCGCATCTGCAAGCATTACGGCCATCTCGATTTCTTTGCCGATGTGGCGCATTATTCATGCTGCGGGGCTGAGTACGAGGAAATGGCGCGCGGCGCGTTTGATTTCTGTGCCTATCGCACGCTGAAACCCTGGGACCATGCGCCGGGGACGTTGCTGGTCCGCGAAGCGGGCGGTTATGCGCGCTATATCACGGCAGATAAAGACAACGAATATAACGCCAATGCCACGGCAGCAGGCCTTCTGTGTGCGAGTTCCGAGGAACTCTGGGCCGAGATCAATGAAATCCTGATGCCGCTATTTCCGGCATAACGACCGGCCGTAAGTCCGCAAGATTTGTCAAATCGACGCGTGCTAGCGTTTTCGAACTGCACAACAAACTGCACGAGAGAACGATGAACAAATTGCATGCCCAGAAGTCCTACCAGGAACGCCTTGCCCGGGTGCAGGGCTATATCCATGATCATCTTGATGAAGAGCTTGATCTGAACAGGCTGGCCGAAATCGCCTGCATGTCCCCAACCCATTGGCATCGTATTTATCACGGCGTTTTTGGTGAAACCATTGCTGCAACCGTCAAGCGTGTGCGCCTTCATACGGCGGCCGGAATGCTGGCAAATAGTGCCATTGCGATTGAGGAAATCGGCAAACGATGCGGGTATCCAAACCTGCAATCCTTTACCCGTATCTTTGCGGATGGTTATGGCATGCCGCCCGCGCGATATCGCAAGGAAGGCAGTCATGCGAAATTCCAGAACGCGCTTGAAGATCAAGGGGCTGTCATCAGCGGGCCTTGGGACGTTGAAATTCGTAAAGTGCCGGAAATGTCGCTGCTGACGATTGATCATCATGGATCATTCATGCAGATCGGTGAGGCGTTTGACAGATTGTTCGGATGGCTGGCTGTGCGTGATTTGATTGCACCGGATGTACGGCTGATCGGGGTTTATCACACCGACCCGGACAGCTACCGCGAAGAGGACCTGTTTTCCAAGGCTGGCGCGTTGCTTTCAGGCAATTCGGCGATCGAACTGGAAGCGCCGGTTGAAAGAACAACCGTTGTGGCGGGAAGATATGCCTGCCTGCACTACAAGGGGCCGTATGCCGATATGAAGGCCGCCTATTTGTGGCTGTTTGGCAAGTGGTTGCCCCAATCGGGCGAAGAGGTGCGCGAAGGTCCGGTGTTTGAGGAATATCTCAATAATCCGCGCGAAGTTGCGCCAACCGAATTGCTAACCGAAATCTATATGCCGCTGGAAAACTAGCTTTTGGAGCAGGGACTGGGTCAGGTGCGCATTCATACCTGACCGCGTTCGGTCTTCTTCGCCAGGTTCCAAAGGTTGTCCATTTCAGTCAGATCAGAGTCTGCGGCTGTTCTGCCATCCCGGGCCAGTTCATCTTCGATGAAATGGAACCGTTTGGTGAATTTGTGGTTGGCACCGCGCAGTGCGACTTCGGGATCAACACCGATCTTGCGGGCCAGATTGGCCATGACAAACAGCATGTCCCCCAATTCATCCTGCAAACGCGCCGGATCGGGGTTTTCGGTCATTTCGGCTTTAAGTTCGTCAATTTCCTCGTGAAGTTTGTCAAAGACTTCGTCGGTGCTGGGCCAGTCAAAGCGAACGCGGGCAGCGCGTTTGGTCAGTTTTTCAGCGCGCATGAGTGCGGGCAGGGCGCTTGCGACACCGTCAAGGGCGCTGTGGCGTTCGTGGCCTTTGTCCTCTGCCTTGCGGGCGCGTTCGGCAGCCTTGATCTTTTCCCAGGTCTGATTGACGCCATCGGTCGTGGTGGCGTCGCCATCACCAAACACGTGCGGATGGCGGCTGATCATTTTTGAAACGATGCTGTTGGCAACGTCTTCGAATTCGAAATGGCCGGCTTCCTTGGCCATCTGGGCATGAAAGACGACCTGAAGAAGAAGATCGCCTAACTCGTTGCAGAGTTCGGGCATGTCGCTATCGGCGATGGCGTCGACGACTTCGTAAGCTTCTTCGATGGTGTAGGGGGCAATAGTAGAGAAATCCTGCTCCAGATCCCACGGACAACCACCATCCGGGTTGCGCAGCTTTGCCATGACGTCGAGAAGTTCGTTGATGGCTTTGCTGTTATGCGTGGTCATGGTGAATGTCCCGTCTGCTTTGTTGGTTTTGCCCTGTTTGCTTCTTTAAGTCCTATCGCGCTGCACCACGACTGACAAGCAGATGATGCAGGCAAAACAAAACCCGCAAGGCCGGAATGGCACTTGCGGGTTTTGCTGTGATGTCAGGATGCCCAATGGCTGTGGTTGGCTTATGCTGCCTTGAGCTTTTCCTGTGTGGTAGCGCTGTCATCGTTGGTTTTCTTCGATGATGCGCCACTCTCTTTCTTGCCTTCGACGAGGCCGCGATGCAGGGCAACGATTGCCTTGTTGAAGTCACCTTCGGCAACAACAAACTGCAGATCAACGCGGCGGCTCGGATAGTGGGAAGCCACCAGTTCAACACCGGCATCATCTAGGATCGATACCGCACGGGCAAACAGACCCGGCTGTTCGATATTGGCACCGATGACCGAAACAATCGCGACCTTGCGGGTCTGAACGGTTGCCTCGGGCTGGTTTGCCTCGATCTCGTCAACGCAGCGGCGGATCTGCTTGAGCGGTGCCGCAACATAGTGCGTGATCGTATTGGCATTCAGGTTCTTGGTGACGGTCGGAACCTTGTAACGTTTCAGAACGTTCAGGAGCGCTTCCTCGCCACCTGGAACACCAACCATGTCCTGATTGAAGACTTCAATCTCGAACGCGGTCGGGACACCGGTCACGATTTCTACACGGCTGTTTTCCGGCTCCCAATGATCGTCAATTACCGTACCCGGATGTTCCGGTTCAAAGGTGTTGGCAATCCGAAGCGGAATGTCGTTCTGGCGAAGACCTTTGGCTGCACGCGGATGGATGGCCTCCATCCCCATGTTCGACAGCTGATCGGCAACGTCATAGCTGGTGCGGCCAATCGGGCGTACGGCATCTTCACCAACGATGCGCGGATCGGCACTCGACAGGTGGAATTCCTTGTGAATGATCGCTTCGCGCGCCTGGGTCAGGCAGGCAATCCGCGAGAAGGTCACTTCACTGTAACCGCGGCCATAGATGCTCATCAAACCTTCGCTGCACTGGGCGTAACCCGTTGCAATCGCAAGCTGGCTTGAAAGGTCGATGTCTTCAAAGACCTTGTTGATGCGACCATCAAGGGTGGATGCTTCTGGCTCGCGCCAGCCCGAAAGGTCGGCGAACACGGCGTTCACGCCCTTGGCGCGAAGCAGCAGCATGGTGTTATGCGCACTGTGGGCTTCACCAATGGCCGAAAGCATTTCGCGCACGGTCAGAAGGTGCTTTTCGAGCTTGAAATGACCGAAGCTGCACAGGCGATGAAGGTCCATCAGGCAGCTGCGCGTGCCTTCGATGCGTTCCTGCACAAAGGCATTGGCCAGTTTCAGTTCCGGTGCGTCGCCAAAGATTTCTTCGTTGATCGCGCACATTTTTTCGGAAACTTTGGTCAGGGCATCGCCCCAGGCCCAATCGGTCTCCGAACCGGCGTAAAGCTGATAGACGCCTGCTTCGCCGGTCTTTTTGTTTTCAAGCAGAAGGTCGGTAAAGCCGCCATATGCCGAAACGACAAAGACACGGTTATAAAGTTCGTCTTCTTTGCGATTGCCGACCAGAATGTTGTCCATGACCGCATCAACCTGGGTCATCGACGTACCACCGATCTTGTGAACGCTATGCCCAGCGTCCTTATTTTTCTGGGCTGAAAGCATGTTGCCTCCTTTAGGGGCGTTTCCTTTAAAAAATATGCTCAGTGTTCGGGGCGGTCATTGGCTGGCCGCCCCGAACGAAATGTTTAGCTGGCGAGTGCTTCGCCATCGAGCGGGTAGACGCCGTTTTCATCATGGACTTCGCGACCATTGAGCGGCGGGTTGAAGGCACAAGCCACAACCATGTCCTCGGTGCCGCCACGCAGATAGTGACGGTCATGTTTGTCGAGGATGTAAACCGTGCCCGGCTCGATCTTGTATTTCTTGCCATCGGCGATAGTTTCAACTTCGCCGTTGCCCGAAATGCAGTACACCGTTTCAAAATGGTTGGCGTAGCAGATCTCGGTTTCGGTGCCGGCATAAATGGTGGTGATGTGGAACGAGAAGCCCATACCATCTTCGGCAAGCGACAGACGGGTGCTTTCCCAGTTATCCGAAACCACGCGGCGACCGGATGCTTCACATTCTTTCAAAGTACGAACAATCATTTTTAACTCTTTGATCTAATTAAGTTGTGGGGCGGGGCGGCACACACAGCGCCGCCCCAACTTTTGTTACTCAGCGGCTGCTTTGGCCGGGGAGACTTCCTTGCCCATGGCTTTGGCGGTTGCCAGTTCAAGGATTTCCAGACCATGTGCAAGATCCTGCTTGGAGATGATCAGCGGGACAAGACATTTGACCACTTCATCTTCCGGGCCACTGGTTTCGATCACAAGGTTATGCTTGAAGCATTCGTTGGTGACCTTGGATGCCAGTTCGCCACTTTCAAAGCAGATACCCTGCATCAGGCCGCGGCCCTTGCGATAGAGTTTGCCATCGCCATAGCGATCAACGATCTCCGTCAGGCGCGTTTCAAGGAATGCAGCCTTGTCGCGAACATCAGCGGCAAACTTGTCATCCGACCAGAAGTGCTCAAGGGCAGCAGCGGCAGTGACAAAGGCGTGGTTGTTACCACGGAAGGTGCCGTTATGTTCACCCGGATGCCAGACATCAAGTTCCGGCTTCATCAGCAGAACAGCAAGCGGAAGACCATAAGCCGAAAGCGATTTCGACAGCGTGATCATGTCAGGCTTGATGCCTGCGGGCTCGAAGCTGAAGAACGTACCGGTACGACCACAACCTGCCTGAATGTCATCAACAATCAGAAGGATGTCGTGCTTGCGGCAGACCTTCTCGAGGTTCTTGAGCCAACCGAAATCAGCTGCATTCAGGCCACCTTCACCCTGAAGGGTTTCAACGATGACCGCGGCAGGCAGGGCAATACCACTGGAGTTGTCCGAAAGGACACGGTCCAGATATTCGGTGGTATCGGCACCATCACCCATGTAACCGTCAAACGGGACGGCTACAGCGTTATCAAGCGATACGCCAGCAGCGCCACGATGGTGTTCGTTACCGGTGATGGCAAGCGAACCCAGGGTGCAGCCATGGAAACCATTGGTGAATGAAATCACGGTTTCGCGGCCTTTGACGCGGCGGGCCAGCTTAAGGGCGGCTTCGACGGCGTTGGTGCCGGTCGGGCCGGTAAACTGAACCTTGTATTCCATGTCACGCGGCTTGAAGATTTTGCTTTCAAGCGCTTCAAGGAAGGCTGCCTTGGCCTTGGTGTGCATATCGAGACCATGGGTCACGCCGTTTGATTTAATGTAGTCAATCAGCTTTTCCTGCAGGACAGGATGGTTATGGCCATAGTTCAGGCTGCCGGCACCGGCAAGGAAATCAAGATAACGGTTGCCGTTATCATCGGTCAGCCAGGCGCCTTCTGCCTTTTCAAAGGTTACGGGGAAGGAGCGTGCATAGCTCTGAACTTCCGATTCAAGGCGATCAAATACAGTCATGGTTCCCTCTTTCATATTGGGAAAAATCAAGTCCACCTGTCATGCCAAACGTTCCGGCCTGCCGGATGTTCCAAAAATGGCCGTGCCATTTCGTGCATGAAAGGTGGGGAAAGTTGGTCAGCCGGCTTAGGCGGCGACGCGTTCGACGTCTTCGCGCTCGAACGGACCGATCTGCCACAGAATTTCGCTGGCAGCGGCGCCTTCAAAGTGCGTTTCGCGTTCGAACTGGACCTTGCGTTTGACGTCAGCACCCAGTTCACGTGCAACAGAACGGAAGACACCCTGCGACGGTGCGTTCGTCGAGGTGATCGTCGTGTTCAGCTGCGAGACGTCATGGCAGGACGGACGATCCAGAATATCAAGGATCAGACGCTTCGCCAGACGCAGGCCACGGGCCTTGGGCGAAACGGCAACCTGCCAGATGAAAAGCTGTTCAGGTTTATCAGGAACGATGTAACCCGAAACGAAGCCGACAGCTTCGCCATTCAGTTCGGCAATCGCGCATGTGTCCGCGAAATGCGAGCACTGCAGCAGATTGCAATACATCGAGTTTTCATCCAGCGGCTTGCAGTCGGCGATAAGGTTGTTTACCGCAGCGCCGTCTGTGGCCTTGGGTTTTCGGATAATCAGGTTGGCTTTCTGGCCGGTATTGCCGTTTGTGTTGGCAATTTTCATCGGTCTGCCTGCTCTGTTATTTCGATACACGATCATTTATGTCGCGAAGGATATATAGAACAACGATGGAAATGGATCAACCCCTTCTATGTGACTTTCCTGTGAAATGCAGTAATATATTGAAAATCAACAAAACAATGATAGATCGCCCTTCGATAGGGATAATATTCTTTCGATGAAATATTGTTTCCTCAATGAAGCGAATATCGATGGAATAAATGATCGGAATTCGATATAAAAGTGTCTTAAAGCGTTGCACAGCCCACTGTCTGCGGCTAAAACAGCGTTTGCTACAGGAAACAGAAGATGCCCGGAAAATAACAATGGATAAATTGCATGAAGCGTTGATCTCGATCCGCCGTATTTTACGCGCGAGTGATATCCACGCCAAAAAGCTTGGCAAGATTACCGGACTGAAAACGTCCCAGCTTCTTGTTTTGCAGTCACTGGAGGAATTCGGCGAGATGACGGTTGGCCAGATCGCGGCCAAGGTCAATCTGGCCCAGGCTTCAACCACCGCCCTTGTCGACAAGTTGCAGGCGATGGAGCTTGTCACGCGCGAGCGTGGGGATAGTGACAAACGCAAAGTCTTTGTGCGATTGACCGATCAGGGCAGGGCAATTCTGGATCGTGCGCCGATGGCGCTTCATGACCGTTTCTCCGAGAATTTCAACGGCCTCGAGGAATGGGAGCAGACATTTTTGATTGCAGCCCTTCAGCGTGTTTCGGGCATGATGGATGCCAGTGACATCGATGTTGCCCCGGTTCTTGATCACGATGTGATTGTCGAACGCGTGACAGATCGCCGCTGAAGAGGGCACTTTTGAAGTTTCTGCCAAGGCGCTGCAATTAAACAAGAAAGCCAAAGAGTAAACGTCGTCGCGACAACTGGATATTGATGAAATATCCGGTGCGTTTGGTGTGCGCATGTTTCGGCAAAGTGTGTTTTTAGGTTGACCAAATCAACCATGAGTGCATTCATTCAAAAAAACATATATGTGGAGGATGCAATGTCTGGAAACGATTTTTGGTCGCGTCGTGATGTTCTGAAATCTTCGCTGGCGCTGGCCGGCATGGGGGCGGCCGGGATGTTTCCCGGAGCCGCATCGGCGCTTGGATCCCTGAAACTTGGGGCGTCTGACATCACGGTTATCTCGGATGGTAATCTGATGTTACCGCTATCATTTGCCTTTCCTGACGTGGCCCAGGATGAACTTGTTGCCTTTCTGAAAGCCGCGGGCCAATCGACCGATGCGTTGTTGCCCGATTGCAATATCACCGTGTTGCGGCATGGCGACCGGGTGGTGATGTTTGATGTCGGTGCGGGGCCGAATTTCATGCCATCGGCGGGCAAGCTGATGGACAACATTGATGCGGCCGGCGTCAGCCCCGATGAAATCACCGATATTGTCTTTACCCACGCCCATCCCGATCATCTGTGGGGGCTGATCGATGATTTCGATGAGCTGATCTTTGCCGATGCGCGCTATCACATGAACCGGGTCGAGTGGGAATACTGGCAGGCTGAGGATACGCTTGAGAAAACGCCAGAAGCGCGCAAAAGCTTTGTTGTCGGGGCGCGCAACCGTATGGCGTTCCTCGAAGACCGTATCGAGTTGTTCGAATATGGTGCCGAAGTGGTATCGGGTGTCGAGGCAGTTGATACCGCCGGTCATACACCGGGCCATACGTCTTTCATGATCCATGACGGATCAAACAGTGCGCTTGTTGTTGGGGATGCCATCACCAATGTGGCAGTATCGCTGGCGCATCCTGAATGGCCAAGCGGATCGGATCAGGACGCTGAGAAAGGCATCGCCACACGCAAGATGCTGCTCGATCGCCTGGCAACAGATGGATCGCGGATTATCGGCTTCCATATGCCACATCCGGGTTTGGGCATGGTCGAGCGGGATGGTGCTGCCTACCGGTTTGTCGCGGCCGGGTAATTGATTGGCCTTCGGGTCTTGGTTGTTAACCGTGCCAGCGCAGGGAGATCGCGCGCAGGAAGCCAAATGGTGATCCTTCAAGCAGAACGCCAAGACCCACACGCGCGCCGATTGCGATCGAGATCATGACAATCGGTGATGAGATCGCCAGGGTGGAAAAGGCACTAACCCCTTGGCCGATGGTGCAACCGAGGGCGAAAACGCCACCCGTACCCATCAAGAACGCGCCCAGAAGATGGCGGCCCAATTCACGTGCATCGTCGCAGGCTTCCCAACGCAAATCGTTGCTTTTCCAGGCCGCCAGTGCCGCACCAAGAAACACCCCGATCACCAGACCAACCCCGTAATCGGGCAGAATGCCGGTGACGGTGATGATCTGCATGATGGTATCGCCGACCGGGGTGACGAAGGATCCGGCTTCGATCTGTGTTTCAACGAAGCGATACTGCGCAAATGTCGTCGTCCAGACCCAGCCAAGCGAAATGCAGGCCCCGATCACAATAGCGCCAAGCGCCTTGGCCCGTTCAGCGCGGAAATCAGAACTACGAAACACCCACCAAAGCCCGACAGCGCTGGCCAGCAAGGCAATCGGGTAGTGCAAATCAACACCGCTTGCATGCGACAGGATGGCACCGATGGATTGGGACCCGGCAGAGGTAAATTCAATCGATAGCGGGTCAAGGAACCAGACGCGAAAATGGCCGGTTACCCCGCGCAATGCGGCAATGGCGGCAAGCCCGATGCCGGTCAGGACGACCAGTGCGCGCAAATTACCACCGCCCAAACGAATGATGGCGCCAAAGCCGCAGGTGCCGACAAAGGCCATACCAAAACCAAACATTAACCCGCCCAGAATGCTGCCGGCAATTGGCAGGGTCGGGGTGATGTAAAAACTGTTGGAAAGATTGATCACGCCAAGGGCGACGAATGTTTGGGTGCAAAGCAGGGCGGTGATCGCCGCCAGAACCCAGGCGCGCAGGCCGATGCTGTTGGCGGCAAACCAATAGCGTTCAAGAGCTGCCATCGTGCAAAAATGTTGTCGGCGTGCGACAAATCCCACCACAATCCCGGTCAAGATACCGGCAAGCGGCAGGGCCCAGGGATTATCCAAACCCAGCATGACGTTTTCCTCCCGCCTTGTTGATTGTAATTTTTTGCCAAGGCGCTGGCGGAATCGTGACGTTTTTTTTGTTCTAATTCAAGAGAGCTTTTCGATCAGTGGTTGCTGCTTATTCAGCAGCAGCTTTTTCGTCTTCGCGGACCGGGGCACAGAACAGGTCATAAAGCGTGCCAATGATCGTCGCCATTTCGGTATCGACAATGCGGTAATAGATCATGCGTCCATCACGCCGGGCCGAGACCAGACCATCAATGCGAAGCCGTGCCAGTTGCTGGGAAACAACGGCCTGGGGCATGGAAAGAATTTCTTCGAGATCCGATACCGATTTTTCGCCTTCCTGCAGGATGCACAGAATCAGCAAGCGCGTCTCATGCGACAGCGCCTTGAGCATTTCGCTGGCCTTGCGCGCCTGTTTGAGGAGAGCTTCGGCTTCGGTCGAGTCCATGTCTTGCTTGAAACGTGGTAGGGCCATCGTTTGCTGTGCTCATTGGTTGTGGGGCCAAAGCCGTTAATGTCCAAACTATACGGACATCTAGGTCAATACACGATCCGTAGCTGTGCTTCAAACCGAATATACAGTTTTCCTAATCGTTCGGCAATTGGGAGAGCATGTCATCAAGCATGGGCCAGAAAAAATGATCGCCGGGATAGCCGCGCAGACGGGCGACTTCCTGATTGTTGCTGATCAACACGAATGTCGGTGTAACACGTTCGCGCGCGATGTGGTCAAGGTCTTCGGGCCATTTATGGATATCAACCCGACGAAGAGGGGCCTGCTTGCCCTGATTGGTGTTGGGATAGGCTTCGCCGATCTCCTGATGCCAGCGCACGCACCATGCACATCCCTTTTGTTCAAGCATCAGTAATTCGGTCGCAAACGCCGATCCCATCCAGATCTGGGATGCGAAAAATATGGTTAAAGTAAGCCGGATTACACCGGAAATGTGCGGTTTTTTCATGTGTTTAAATTCTACAGAAACTTGTGATTGAATTATATATATGAAAAAGACTATGCTTTGAAAAGGCGCTGATAAACAAATTGCAAAATCAGCTACCCACAGCGCCGGGAGGAACATGCATTGCTTGATATCGGTTTCGGCGCAGCCTTCCTTGCGGGGGTGCTGTCGTTCTTTACGCCATGTGTTTTGCCGATTGTTCCGCCATACCTTGCCTATCTGGCCGGGGTTAGTGTTGCGGATCTTGATGATCGTACGGTCGCGAGTGCGAAGTCACGTCAGGTGTTCTTTACCGCACTGGCATTCGTTGCGGGCTTTAGCACGATTTTTGTCGCACTCGGGGCGACGGCAAGCGTCATCGGCCAGTCGCTGGCCAGCTATTTCGACATTTTATCGATCATTGCCGGGATCATGATTGCCATCATGGGCCTGCATTTCATGGGTGTTTTCCGGATATCGCTTTTGTATCGCGATGCGCGGATCAATGTTGCGAACAAGCCTGCGGGGCTGGTCGGGGCCTATGTGATGGGGCTTGCCTTCGCCTTTGGCTGGACACCATGTGTCGGGCCGGCACTGGCCGCGATCCTGTTTGTTGCCGGGGCCGAAAGCACGGCACTGCGCGGGGCAGGGTTGCTTGCGGTCTATTCGCTTGGTATCGGCTTGCCCTTTGCTTTGGCGGGGCTGTTTGCCGGCCAATTCGTGGGCTGGTCGCGGAAATTCAAACGTCACATGCACAATGTTGAACGGGCGATGGGGCTGTTGCTTGTGCTGACGGGGATTCTGTTCATGACCGGACAGATGTCTGCCATCGCCCAGTGGTTGCTTGATACTTTCCCTTCGCTTTCGACCCTCGGATAGGAGTTGCGTCATGAATATGCGTCATCTGTTGCGTGGAGTGCCTTTGGCGAAATACCTGGTTGCCGGATTTCTGTTGGTCAGTTGGCCGCACGGATCAGAAGCAGCCCCGGTCGGCGAAGACGGTCTGCACAAGCAGGACTGGTTTTCGATCACCTTTCGTGACATTGCCGATGATATTGCGGCTGCACGTGATGAGAACAAACGTCTTGTGATGATCTTTGAGCAGCGCGGCTGCATCTATTGCGCCAAGATGCATACCGATCTTCTGAGTGATCCTGAGGTCTCAGACTACATCAAGGAGAACTTCAAGGTCGTTCAGTACAACATGTTTGGCGACGAAGAAGTCATCGACCTTGATGGCGAGGTGCTTAGCGAAAAGACAGCCGCGCGCAAATGGGGATATGTCTTTACCCCGACCATCGTTTTCCTGCCGGAAGAAGCGCCTGAAGATGGCAAAAGTGCCGCGGAAGCAGCGGTTGCGACCATGCCCGGGGCGTTTGGCAAATGGACGTTTCTGAACATGTTTCGCTGGGTAAATGAGAAGGGCTATGAAACCGACGAGCACTTCCAGAAATACCATGCCCGCATCATCCGCCAGCTTCAGGAAGAGGGCCGTTTAGGGCAGTAGCAAACGCCCGGAGAGCCTTGAAAAATCATAATTCAGCACATAACACATTAAAAATATCATATTTATGTGTTGAATTAAAAGTTGAGTTTGAATAACTTGAAGTAAAGGCGCCGTTAGAGCAGCCACATGTCAGACCGGGGATGTTCATATGCCACACAGAGGGCAGGGACATCGTCACAGGAGGAAACACAACGCCATGTCTTGGAAACCAAGAGCCTTTCTTGCGTGCCTGCTCGTTGGCCTTCCGGCCCTTGCCGCAGCTGATGAACTTGCACCCGCCGATGTCAAATTCGATGACATGTCTGTATCCCAGCCACTGACCAGCCAGCCGGGGGACCCGGAAAACGGGCGCAAGGTCTTTGCCAATCGCAGCCTTGGCAATTGTCTGGCATGTCACGCAGTCAAAGAGCAAATCGAACAGCTGTTCCACGGCGAAGTGGGCCCGCCCCTTGACGGTGCTGCTGATCGCTGGAGCGAAGGCGAACTTCGCGCAATTGTTGCCGACGCCAAAGAGGTCTTCTCTGAAGAGACCGTGATGCCGGGCTTCTATTCACTGAATGTCGGCGTCGATGTCCGCGAGGATCTGGTCGGCAAAACAATCCTGACAGCCCAGGAAGTTGAAGATGTCGTGGCCTATCTGACGACGCTCAAAGAATAACAACCACCGAGGAAACAAGATGAATCTCACACGACGCCAAATGCTTTGCGCATCGGTCGGTGCAGCTGCAGCCGGAGTGTTCGGCTTCTCGCTGTCCGCCTCTGCCACGCCGGAAGCCACAGCCGAAAGCATCAAAAACTTTGCCGGTGGTAAAGAACCCGCGATGGGCGGCGACCTGACATTGAATACGCCGGAAATTGCCGAAAACGGCAACACCGTGCCGGTTGAAGTTTCTGTCGCAAGCCCGATGACCGATGACGACTACGTTGAATCGGTTGTCATCTATGCCGAAGGCAACCCCAACCCTGATGTCGCTGTCTTCCACTTCACGCCGATGAGCGGTGTAGCCGAAGCGAAAACCCGCATGCGTCTTGCGAAAACCCAGAATGTGGTTGCTGTCGCCAAGACCAACAAAGGGCAGGTTTTCATGGATAAAAAAGAAGTCAAAGTGACCATCGGTGGTTGCGGCGGCTGATCGGATCGGGAGCAAGTCAAATGGATAATATCAAGCCGCGTGTAAAAGTGCCGAAATCCGCATCGGCTGGTGAGGTCATCACCATCAAGACCCTGATTAACCATCCGATGGAATCAGGTTTGCGCAAGGGCAAGGATGGCAATCTCATCCCGCGCCAGATCATCAACAAGTTCACATGTGAATTCAACGGTAAGCCGGTGTTTTCCTGTGAACTCGAGCCGGCAATTTCCGCCAACCCCTATATCGAGTTTTCCGCCAAGGTCACCGAAGCGGGAACATTCAAGTTCAGCTGGTTGGATGATGACGGTTCTGTCTACGAGACTGAAAACAAGATCGCCATAAAATGATTCGGGACGGGTCCGTTGGTCAGGTGATCACGGGCCCGCCACTGTATCGGGAGGGAATGTCTTGAGAAACCAAATCATAGCCAAAGCTGTCGCGGTTGCCATGACCGCACTTGTGCCGGGGATCGCCTTTGCCGGTGGGCCGGTTGACGATGAACTCGTCATTGACGGCGAAATCCAGATGATCACCCGGGCTGCACCGCCAGAGGGACACCCACTTGACGAGGTGCTGTCAGGCTGGTTGTACCGCACCGACGAAACGCGGATGCTGGAAACCGACACCTTTGAAAACCCTGGAATGCTTGAAGTGCAGGATGGTGCCGATCTTTGGAATACGGTTGACGGAACGGCCGGGAAATCCTGTGCATCTTGTCACGGTGATGCCGAGGAAAGCATGGCCGGTGTCGGGGCACGCTTCCCGAAATGGGATGAAGCATCCAACCGTCCGATCAATGTGGAACTTCAGATCAACAAGTGCCGCACCGAGGAAATGGGGGCTGAGGCCTACAAGTTTGATGCCCGTGAGCAAAAGGCACTGACGGCCTATGTCAAACATCAGTCTTTGGGAACGCCCGTCGCGATCGATCTTGCCGAAGGCCACATGCAAAGCTGGTGGGATCGCGGGAATGAGCTTTATTACACCCGGACCGGACAGCTCAATCTGTCTTGTGCGTCCTGTCATGAACAGAATAACGGCAACTACATTCGTGCCGACCATCTCAGTCAGGGCAATGTGAACGGGTTCCCGACCTATCGCCTGAAGCAGGCCAGCCTGGTGTCACTGCATAACCGTTTCCGCGGTTGTATCCGCGATACCCGCGCGGAATTCCCTGCGGCGTTTTCTGACGAACTGATGGCGCTTGAGGTCTATGTGACCTGGCGTGGGACCGGCCTGTCTGTTGAGACACCGGCGGTTCGCCAATAAGGCCAAGCAAGTTACTAAAGGGGTGATTGGTTTATCCTCCCGGTTGCCCCGCCTTTTTTCTTTAAATGCCTCGGCCGTGCTGCCGAACAGGTGAATATTGCCCGGAGGCCACCAATAAATGTTTTCGCGCCGTCAATTTTTGCAATGGGCTGCTGTGACCACCGCAGCGACCGGCTATATGGGCAATTTGACCCGTGTGGCTGCCCAACAGCGTCTGACCCAGGACGATCTTTTGAAATTTGATAGCAAAGGCACCATCACGCTTTTGCATTTCACAGATGTTCACGCCCAGCTAAAGCCGGTTTATTTCCGTCCACCATCAGAAAACTATGGTGTCGGGGCGTTTGAAGGCATTCCGCCACATCTGGTTGGTGAGGAATTCCTGTCTCACTTCGGTATCAAGCGCGGCAGTCCGCTGGCTTATGCGCACACCATGGTCGATTACGTCGATATGGCGCGGACCTATGGCCGCCTTGGTGGCCTGGATCGCACGGCGACCTTGGTTAAGGCGATCCGTGCGGAACGCGGGGATGGCAATGTTCTGTTCCTTGATGGTGGCGATACCTGGCAGGGGTCCTATACGTCGCTTAAGACCAACGGGCAGGACATGGTTGATTGCATGAAGCTGCTCAAGCCCGATGCGATGGTCGGCCACTGGGAATTCACCTTTGGCGAAGATCGGGTCAAGGAGATCGTCGAGGATCTCGGCTATCCGTTCCTGGCCAGCAACGTCTTTGACACTGAATGGGATGAACCGGTTTTCGAACATACTGCGTTTTATGAGACCGGCGGGCACAAGGTGGCCGTGATCGGGCAGGCGATGCCTTATACCCCGATTGCCAACCCGCGCTGGATGATCCCGAACTGGTCGTTTGGTATTCGCCCGGAAGTCATTCAGGCCAATGTCGATGCCGCGCGCGAAGCAGGGGCCGCTGTTGTGGTCCTGTTGTCGCATAACGGATTTGACGTTGACCAGAAACTGGCAACCGTTGTGAACGGCATTGATGTGATCCTGACCGGTCACACCCATGACGCGGTGCCCGAAGCGATCAAGATCGGCAAGACCTTGCTTTTGTCGTCAGGCTCGCACGGCAAATATCTGGGCCGTGTTGACCTGGAAGTTAAGGATGGTCGTGTAACGGATTATAATTCATCACTTATTCCAGTCTTCTCGGACGTAATTGATCCTGATCCGGAAATGACCGCCAAGATCGACGAGGTCCGTGCACCTTACGAGGATGAATGCAATCGCGTTCTGGGCAAGACATCTGGTCTGCTGTATCGCCGTGGCAATTTCAACGGCACCTGGGATGACCTGATTTGTCAGGGCATCATGGAAGAACGCGATGCCGAGCTGGCATTTAGTCCGGGCTTCCGTTGGGGAACGACGTTGCTTCCGGGTGACGATATTACGGTCGATGATCTCTATAACCAGACCAGCATGAATTACCCGTCGGTGTATCGTCTGGAATTCACCGGTACGCAGATCAAGGAAATCCTCGAAGACGTTTGTGACAACCTGTTTAACAAGGATCCGTTCTTCCAGCAGGGTGGTGACATGGTCCGGGTTGGAGGCATGGCCTATAGCTGTGCACCCAAGGAAAGCATCGGCAACCGTATTTCGAACATGACCGTGATCAAGACCGGCGAGGCGATTGAAGCCGATCGCAGCTACGTTGTCGCCGGCTGGGCATCCGTCAACGAAGGTGTTGAAGGACCGGCTGTCTACGATCTGATGGAAAACTACATCACTCGTCACAAGGTCATTGATATTCCACGCAATGACACTGTGAAAGTGATTGGAATGAACTAGGTGAAATCACCTGGCCGGTTCCAATGACCGGGCAGGGCATTTTTCGCCTCAATATATATAAAATTTGGAATATGTAGGGAGGACACAAAGAGCCATGTCCCAACAACCAGAAAAAGATAAGAATTTTGTGCCAAGCCGGCGCAGTTTTCTTCAGGGTGGGCTGACTGCTGCCGGTGGTGCGGCTGTTGCTGCAATCGGTGGTGGTGCTGCGTTGGCGGCCGGAACACCGGACCCGGCGATTACGGAACTTAAGGACTGGAACCAGTATTCCGGTCCGGGCGTGGATGCAGCCCCCTATGGTGTGCCGTCACCGTTTGAAGCCCATGTTGTGCGTCGTGATGTGCCTTGGCTGACGGCTGATCCGATATCATCGATCAACTTTACGCCACTGCATGAACTTGATGGCATCATCACGCCGAATGGTCTTTGCTTTGAGCGCCATCACAGCGGGGTTGCCGAAGTGGACCCGGCCGAGCATCGACTGATGATCAATGGTCTGGTGGACAAGCCGCTTGTCTTTACCATGCAGGATCTGATGCGGTTCCCGCGTGAAAACCGGGTTTACTTCCTTGAATGTGCGGCGAACTCCGGCATGGAGTGGCGTGGTGCACAGCTTAATGGCTGCCAGTTCACGCACGGCATGCTCCATAACGTGATGTATACCGGCGTTCGGTTGCGCACCCTTTTGGAAGAAGCGGGTGTAAAACCATCCGGGAAATGGATCCTGGCCGAAGGTGCCGATGCTTCGGGGATGGGTCGTTCGATCCCGATTGAAAAGGCGCTTGATGATTGCCTTGTTGCTTTCAAGATGAATGGCGAGGCGCTTCGTCCGGAACAAGGATATCCGGTTCGTCTGTGCGTTCCCGGTTGGGAAGGCAATATGTGGGTGAAATGGCTGCGCCGGATCGAGGTCGGCGACAAGCCATGGCAGCTGCGTGAAGAGACGTCGAAATATACGGACCTGATGCCGGATGGCCGTGCGCGTCGCTTTACCTGGGCGATGGATGTCAAATCCGTCATCACCAATCCAAGTCCGCAGGCACCGATCACGCATGGTCGTGGCCATACGATCATCACCGGTGTTGCATGGTCCGGTCACGGCAAGATCAAGCGCGTTGATGTGTCAATTGACGGTGGTCGTAACTGGCAGCATGCCCGGATTGATGGCCCAAGCCTGAGCCGGTCATTGCATCGGTTCTATTATGAATTCAACTGGGATGGATCGCCGCTTTATCTGCAATCGCGTGCGATTGATGAGCATGGCTATGTCCAGCCGACCAAGAATGCCTTGCGCGCGGCGCGCGGCGACAACTCGATCTATCACAATAACGGTATCCAGACCTGGTATCTGAAGTCGAACGGAGAGGCGGAAAATGTCGAAGTTTCTTAAGTTTACCGCAAGCATCGTTCTGCTGGGGGCAGCATGGGCAAGCAATGCCGGTGCACAAGATGCCGATGCCGGCGAAAAGGTTTTCCGCAAATGTGCTGCCTGTCATGCTGTGGGTGACGGTGCCAAGAACAAGGTTGGCCCGGAGCTTAATGAGATCTTTGGCCGTATTGCCGGGTCGCATGAGAATTTCAAATATTCCAACGCGATGGTCAAAGCAGGCGAAGAAGGTCTGGTCTGGGATCATGACAGCCTGACGCAATATCTGGCCAAGCCGCGTGACTTCGTCAAAGGCACGCGCATGGCGTTTGCCGGTCTGAAAAAGGATGACGAGATCGCCAATGTGATTGCCTATCTCGCCACCTTCTCAGCCAGCGCCGAGCAGGCGGCAGCGGAACCCGCGCCAACAGCAGCCGAAGGTGGTGAAACCGCACCAGTTGAAGCCGCCGAGGCACCGGCGACGAACGCAGCGGATGCCGTCATCCCGGAGCATGGCATTTATCACCTTGGGCGTGAAGCACTGCCGGAAGAGGTGGCTGCTTGGGATATCGATGTCCGTCCCGACGGTGTCGGGCTGCCGGTTGGTAGCGGCACCGTGGCCGATGGCGGTGTTCTGTATGATGAGAACTGCGCGGTGTGCCACGGCGTGTTTGGCGAGGGCGAGGGACGCTGGCCAGTATTGGCAGGCGGTTATGATACCCTGACCGCGGATCGTCCGGTCAAAACCATCGGGTCATACTGGCCATTTGCATCGACGATTTTTGATTATGTCCATCGGGCGATGCCGTTTGGCAATGCCCGGTCGCTGGATGCGGATCAGACTTACGCGATCACCGCTTATCTGTTGTATCTCAACGATATTGTTACGGACGAGGATTTCGAGCTGTCCAACGAAACCTTTAGCGAGGTTTCCTTGCCCAACGAAGAAAACTTCTATCCCGATGATCGTCTGGAAGAGGCCAACTTCGCGACCAATGTCGAACCCTGCATGGAAAACTGCGGTGATGGTCCGGCCGAGATCGTGATGCGGGCGCGTATTCTGGACGTGACGCCCGATGGCGACGATGAAAGCGGTGCCGGGGGCATTGATTAATGCGGACCTGTCACCGGAAACCATATGAAACCGATGGTGGCGACAGTAAGACAGCGCGCGGATTTAGGGCGTTGGGTATCCATAAAATCTGGCTGTTTGCGGCGTGCGGGATCTTTTTGATCCCGCACTTTTCGTTTGCTGACTCAGGTGCGCAACCGCCGATCCCCGATATGCCGCTGGGCGAGGCCATCGGGCAGGTATTGGCAATTCCGGGTGACGGGGAATACGGCGCGTATCTGGCGAGTGAATGCGTGACATGCCACCAGCAGCATTCAGCCAACCATGCGATCCCGGTGATCGACGGACTGCCGCGCGAGTATTTTGTCGAGGCGATGCTGGAATACAAATACCGCCTGCGCGACAATTCGGTGATGCAGGCCATCATGGGAAGCCTTGGCATGGAGGAACTTTCTGCGCTGGCAACCTACTTTTCGACCAAGGACTAGAAGCTTGAGTTTGTGAAACGTCATTAATCAACGGATCAGGAACAAGAAAATGAGCAGTGTCACAAGGAGAACGTTCAACAAGTTGCTGGGTGCCGGGGCAGGTGCCATGGCAATGCCGGGGTTTTTGCGTGCGCAAGAACGCAAGAATGTCGTGATTGTCGGTGGTGGCGCGGGCGGTGCAACGGTCGCACGCCATCTGGCGGAAAAGGCCAACGGTGCGATTAACATTACCCTGATCGAGGATTCCGAGAAATACACGACCTGCTTCTTTTCCAACCTGTATCTGGGTGGGTATCGCGATTTTGCGTCGATCACCCATGGCTATGATCGGCTGGTCAATGATTATGGCATTCGCAAGATTACTGCGCGGGCCGAGGAAATTGATCGCAACAACCAGCATGTCCGCACATCAACTGGTGAAACCATCCCTTATGACCGACTTGTGCTGTCGCCCGGTATTGATCTGATGTTCGATAGTGTGCCGGGATATTCGAGGGAATTGGCAGAAATCGCCCCACATGCCTGGCAGGCGGGGCCACAGACGCAGTTACTGAAATCAAAGATCGATGGGCTTAAGAATGGCGATCAGGTGGTGATGGTTGCGCCACCCAATCCGTATCGCTGTCCGCCGGGACCGTATGAGCGTGTTTCCATGATCGCCCATACCCTGAAATCTCGCGGGCTGAATGACTGCACCATCGTGGTTTTGGACCCAAAAGAGAAGTTCTCAAAACAAGGGCTGTTTACCGCAGGGTGGGAAAAATACTATCCGGGTATGGTCGAATGGTATGGACCCAATATCCATGGCGGGATCAAGGGTGTGGATGTTGAAGCCGGAACTGTTGAAACCGACTTTGATACCTTTAGCGGTGCGTTGCTCAACATCATTCCAGCCCAACGGGCCGGAACTATTGCCATAAGTGCGGGGCTTTCCGATGACAGCGGTTTCTGCCCGGTGGATGCCGAAACCATGCGGTCCAAACGGGATGAAAACATCTTTGTCATAGGGGATGCGTCGATTGCCGGTGCCATGCCGAAGTCGGGGTCTGCTGCCAACAGTCAGGCGAAAGTGGTGGTGATGCATCTGATGGGCGATCTGACCGATGCGCGCGTGTTCCCGGCGCGCTACCTTAATACCTGCTGGAGCCTTGTTGAAACCAATGACGGGATCAAGGTGGGCGCACAATATGCCAATGTTGATGGCGCAATTGCCAGCACATCGTCCTTTATCAGTCAGCCCGATGAAAGTGCCGATATCCGCAGGCAGACCTTTGAAGAGTCTGTTGCCTGGTATGACGGGATTACCAAGGACATGTTTGGCTGATCAGCCAAAGGCCACGGCGGGATCAGTTTAATTCCTGCCGGGCGGCCTTCTTTTGCATGTGGCGTTGAAACCACTTGGCGAGGATCGGCGCAAGCAGAACGATCTCGAAAATGCGCACGATATGGTGGAAGGCGACAAAGCTTGGCTCGACATTCAGGGCCAATGCAATCAGCGACATTTCGGCCACACCGCCCGGTGCGAAGGCCAGCAACACGGCAATAAAATCAAGCTCAAGCCATTGCGACACAAACCATGCGACACCGCCGGTAAAAGCCAGAACAACAATTGTTGCCAGCACGGAATAACCGGCAAGCCGGACAAGAACTGCCATCTTGACGCCAGAAAAGCGGCTGCCGATGGCTGATCCCAGGATCAGAAGACTTCCCGCCAGCAACCAGCCCGGCAGGTTTCCCTCGACGACACCCGTGACATGCAGAACCATACTGGCCGCCATGGCGCCGGTCATATAGGACGCGGGCACGCGGAGCTTGCGAAACACCAGAACGGTGACGATGGCGCAGGCTGCGGTCAGAATGCCGTCACCGAAAGTCATTTGAATGGCTTCGCCATCCCCGTGCCCGTTTGCCACCACACCCGTGATCATAAGGACAATCAATGGGGCCGACATCACAAGCAGCAAAACACGCAGACCCTGGGTCAGGGCGATTTCCTGTTCATTGCCGCCTGCAGCAGCGCCGAGAACAACCATCGGTGTCAGGCCGCCCGGTGTGGCGGAAAACAGGGCGGTCGCCGGATCAAGGCGCGCGATGCGCGAATAGAACCAGGTGATGACAAAGGTAATGATCGGCACATAAAGCAGTACGGCGATCATGCTGATTGGCCAACGTGCGGCCTGATCCAGCGTATCGGGGGTAAAGGACGCGCCTAGAAAAATACCAATGATCCCCAGAATGCCGGAACGAAACTGCATCGGTACACCCATTGGCACCCGCATCAAGCTGGCGACAAAAGTTGCCAGCATCGGGCCCATCATCCAGGCAAGCGGCATATTGATGAAATGGGCAATCAGGCCGCCGATCAGGCCAATCCCCAAAGCAACGGACAGTTTTTTGAAAAACTGGGGTGTCAAAACACCGGAAATGCGATTGATCCAACGGGTGTTTGAAGGATCGTCCGGTGTTCTGCTCATTATGCTTGGGCCTTGTTCTTTTCGATCTGATCAAGGAAGCCATCAATTGCGTTGCGCAGTTTGGTGGCTTCGTCATTAAGGGTGCTGGTCGCACGGGTCACGTTTGCTGACCCGTTGTGAACGCGTGCAGTTTCACCATCAAGGGCGCCAACGGCCTCTGCCACGGTGCGCATGCCGCCATTGGCATCCTGAATGCTATCGGAAATGCCAGCTGTCGATGCCTGTTGTTCTTCGACCGCAGCCGCAATGGCCGCAGCGGATTGATCAACCTCGCCAATCACATCGGCAACACCGTGCAAGGCATTGACAACATTATCAGTAAGGCCCCGGATTTCTTCGACCTGACTTGCGATGTCTTCGGTTGCACGCGCGGTCTGGGAGGCAAGGTTTTTGACTTCACCGGCAACCACGGCAAAGCCCTTGCCGGCGTCACCGGCACGGGCGGCCTCGATTGTGGCGTTAAGGGCTAGAAGGTTGGTCTGGTTTGCGATGTCTTCGATCAGGCTGACGATGTCGCCAATCCGCTGGGTGGCGCCGGTCAGCTGTTCGAACAGGGCGCGCGATTGTTCGCTTTCGGAACGGGCACGACCGGCAACCTCGGCCGAATTTTGCGCCTGCTGGCCGATTTCGGCGATGGCATCAGACAGGCTTGCGGTTGTTTGCGAAACCGCTTCGATGTGACGCAGCACCTGTTCGGAATGCTGGTTGGCATCGGCGGAACGCGCACTGGCAAGGGTCGCGATCTGTTCCATGTCACTGGCAGAACCGTTAAGCGAGCCGAATTCCTGGTCAAAGCCGGAAAGGGCTTCCTGCACAACGCGCTGGAAATGGTTGGTGGCATCAATCAGGTTTTGCTGACGCTGGCCTTCAAGGTTGCGGACACGTTCGCGTTCCTTGCGCAGCATTTCGGCTTCTTTGGACTGATCGCGCAGTACCGTGACAGAGCGGGCAACCTTGCCGATTTCATCGGCACGCTGACTGCCGCGAATATCTACATCGAGATCACCATTGGAAATCTGTTCGATCAGTTCGGCCAGATCGGTCATCGGGCGCGAAATACGGCGCGAGACAAAGACCGAAACGATCACTGCAACAACGACCACGATCAAGGCAACGATGACAAAGACACGCTGCAGTGCTTCGGCCTGCGTGTAGGCATCTGCAAATGAGGTCGTAGCGATTTCGTGGGACTGGGCAAGAATATCGTTCAACGGAACCTGAAGGGCCTGGAAGGTTTCATCGGCCTGGGCAATGACTTCAAGCGCGCCATAAATGTTCATTTCGCTTTCAACAAGGAATTGGCTGACCTGTTCCATGTATTTGGCGTAGTTCTGGGTGAAGGCATCACCGCCAGCCGCGGCAAGGCGTTCGGCAAGCGGGGCCAGTTCGCCTTCAAGCATGGCGACCTGTTCACGCAGATCGGGGACCACGGCGGCATTAATGCCGTTTGAGTCCCAGGTCAGAATACGAAACAGCGACCCGTGCGCTTCGTTCAGTGCATTGCTGAGCGTCAGTGCATCGGATCGCCGTTCATAGGCTTCGACGCGAAGGCTGGTAAGCGTGTCTTTCTCGCTTTCGAGCGTTGCGACAGTGGCAATCCCCATTGCGATAATGACGATCATCAGGAAGACCGGGACCAAAAGGGTTTTGGGCCCGATCGAGAGATTGTCAAGAAAGCGCATTCCAGTTTCCTTCGCGTCGCTTAGAGACAGATTTTAGATTTCACCATCGTTCGGAACAGTCGCCTTGCGATTGGCCAACCAGCTGCGCAGGTTGCCAATAAGCGGGGCGGCCAGGAACAGGATGCTGATGATCAGAATGACCAGGGTGATCGGACGTTCCCACAGGAAGGAAATCGAACCGTCACTGATCGCCAGTGCACGACGCAGGTTTTCTTCCATCATCTTGCCGAGAATGAAGCCAAGCAGCATCGGCGCCATCGGATAGTTCAGAAGTCGCAGGCCGATCGCGATGCCTGCGGCAATCACCATCATGTGGATGTCCATGGTGTTAAAGGTCACCAGGTAAACACCAACCAGCGAGAAGAACAGAACGAACGGCACCAGAAGCTGCTGGGGCAGGGCAAGAAGACGCGAGATATACGGGATCAGCGGCAGGTTCAGAACCAGCAGCACGATGTTACCGATATACATCGAAATGATCACCGACCAGAACACGTCAGGCTGTTCAACAAACAGACGCGGGCCCGGCTGAACACCATAGGAAATCAGCGCGCCCATCATGACGGCCGTCGTACCCGAACCCGGAATACCGAGGGTCAGAAGCGGTACGAAGGAGCCGGAACATGCTGCGTTGTTTGCGGTTTCCGGTGCAGCAAGACCACGGATAGAACCCTTGCCAAAGCCGAGTTTTTCCTTGGCAGACGCAATGTTGCGTTCCATGCCATAGGCTAGGAAGGATGCAATGGTGGCACCAGCACCCGGCAAAACGCCGGTAAAGAAGCCCAGAACCGAGGAACGGCCAATGACCGGCACCATGGTTTTCACTTCTTCTTTCGACAGCTTCATGGAGCCCAGGCTTTTCAGCGCCTTTTCTTCTTCGGAACGGGTGTCTTTGGTCGGACGCAGGATCGAAAGAAGGGCTTCGGACAGCGCGAAGGTCGACATGGCCAGCAAAAGGAAGCTGATGCCGTCAACAAGGTCCATGCTGCCAAATGTAAAGCGCGCAACGCCGGCGGCAGGATCCGTGCCGATGGTCGACAACATGATCCCGAACAGGGTCATGGTGATGGCTTTCAGAACCTGACCCTTGCCAGCGAAGGCAGAAACAGCCGTCAGGCCGAGCACCATCAGGGCGAAATAGTCACCGGACTGGAACGAAAGCGATACTGAGGCCAGTGCCGGAGCGGCAACCAGCAGGAAGATCGCAGCAATCGTACCGCCAGAGAAAGACGAGTAGGCGGCAATGGCAAGTGCCTTGCCAGCCTGACCTTTCTGCGCCATCGGGTAACCGTCAAAGGCGGTCGCAACCGTACCGGCAACACCCGGCGCATTGATCAAAATAGAAGAGGTCGAGCCGCCAAAGATCGCCCCGTAATACACGCCCGCCATCAAAATAAGGCCGGTGGACGGATCAAACCCGTAGGTGATCGGGATCATCAGGGCAATGGCGGTGATTGGGCCAAGACCGGGAAGCATCCCGATAAAGGTGCCTGCGAAACAGCCGACCGCAACCATCAGAAGGTTGATCGGCATAACAGCGGTCGAAAGACCGGAGAAAATTCCCTCAAGCATCGTTTGACATCCAACCGAGATAATAGAAGAAGTCGCCCGGGGTCAGATAGATGCCCATGGCATACAGCAATCCCCAGAAAGCAAGCGTGACACCAACAGACGTCAGGATCAGAACCAGCGGGCGGCGTTCGCCAAGCGTATAGAAACCGCCCATCAGGAAGAGCGATGTCGAAATCGGGAAACCAAGCTGGCGGATCGTGAGGCCATAGAAGACCATCAGCGCAGCAAGGATGACCACGCGTTTCCATTTAAGGCCACGGAACGCGTGTTCGAGACTGCCAGCCTCTCTGTTGGTCGGCAGTATCAGTTGAACGAAGGAAACCACACCAAGCAACCATGCAAGGGCGTTAGGGAGGGTTCTGGCATTGAACGGGGCATCCTCGTCGCCAAACAGCAGCGGAATGTCACCGACATAGAAGCCATAAATCAGCGCAAGGCAAAGAAATAGCAATGCGCCGAATTTGTCGCGATTGATGGACATGGCGTGGTTTCCTTCGGAGGTCTTTTTACTTGTGTTTTAGTGGCTTATTTCAGGAAGCCAAGGTCTCGCATCAGGTCGCCAACGACCTTTTCCTGTTCTTCCATGAAGGCAGAGAACTCAGCACGCGGCTTGTAGATTTTTTCCCAGCCATTACGGGTACGAACGGTTTCCCATTCCGGGGTCGCCTGAACGTCCTTGAGGATCGCCGCATAGGCATCGGCTTTTTCAGCCGACAGGGACGGCGAACCGAAGTAACCGCGCCAGTTGATGAATTCAGCATCAATGCCGAGTTCGCCAAGCGACGGAACGTCCGGAGCAGCTTCAACGCGTTCTTTCGAGGTTACAGCCAGAATGCGAACCTGACCTGCTTTTGCAAGTTCAAGCAGTTCGCCCAGACCGGTCGACAGAACTTCGGTTTCACCCGACAGAAGGCCAGCGATTGCTTTGCCGCCTGCGTCATACGGAATGTATTTTACCTGTTTGGCATCGCCGCCGCCCTGCTGAACAGCGTAGGCTGCAACGATATGGTCCATACCGCCACGAACCGAACCGCCACCGAATTTAACCGAAGACGGATCAGCTTTGACCGCTTCGACAACGTCGGTGAAGGATGCATACGGGCTGTCAGCCGGTACTGCGAATGCAGCATATTCAGCAACAACGGCTGCAATCGGGGTCAGGTCGCGGAAGGACTGCGGGAAGACACCGGTCAGCGAACGCACGATGATCGGGGTGGAGTTGACCATCAGGGTGTTGTCAAGGCGATCAGCAGCTTCGATCATGTAGGCAATGGCTTTACCGCCGCCGCCGCCAGACATGTTTTCGTAGGACGCGGTGCCAACCAGACCGGATTTGGTCAGGGCTTCACCGGTACCACGTGCCGTGCCATCCCAGCCGCCGCCTGCGCCGCCCGGAATGACGAAGTGAATTTCGTCCATTTCTGCAGCTTTGGCATCCATTGCACCAAAGGCAGCAGTCGAAACAGCAACAGCCGTGGCTGCTGCGATAAATCCGCGACGCGAGAACATCGACAGTTTGTTCATCAGGGTCTCCTCCAGACACTAAAGCAATTTCCCAGCCACCCGATTGGTGGCAGGCCGATCAATGGAACAAAGCTTTCAGCAAGGGCGTATCCGAAAACCGCTTTCAGAGGCGAATTGACCAACTGACCCCGGAATTTTCACCGTCCTCCCTTGCCGAATTTTATTCTTGTTTGTTCCGGGGCCAATTTATGACTCACGGATCGGCAGTGGCGGGACGGTAACAGGCAAACCTGTCACCAACCTGTCATTGGCAAAAAATGGGTGAAAAAAGTTCACATGATTTATGCGTTCAGGGAAAAAATAAGCGATTACTTGTGATCACGATGACATGCGTTTGCCGCAATCTTCTGCACGTGATTGTAGAGATTGCAGGCATTTCAGTCGCTTTTCAGGGGTAAACCGACTGATCGGACCGGAAAGGGCAAGCGCGCCCAGAAGATGGTTCTGTCGATCAAGAACAGGAACGGCAATTGCGGAGATATCCGGGTCACGTTCACCTTCACTAAGTGCGAATTTGTCTTCAAGGACCTGCAGCGATCTGTCATCGACACCATCGCCCCAGGCGCGGATGACATGGCCGGCAGCCCCGAACTCACAGGGAAGGATCGCACCTTCTTCTAGATGGTGACGCAGGCTGCTTGGTGAGTTTTCGCGAAACAGGCACAAGCGATTGGGGCCTTCGGGAACATAAAAGGACGCGGTTTCACCGCTTTCGGAAACCAGCATGGACAGGTGCGGGCGGACAATATCATCCATGCGGTATGATCGCTGGTAAATAGATCCCAAACGCCAGAGAGCCGGGCCCAGACGATACCGACCACGCCCGGAGAGCATCAGGAAACCGCAGGACTCGAGTGTCCCAGCCAGTCTGGAGATCGTGCTTTTATACATTCCGGTACGCTCTGACAGGTCCTTAAGCGACAGGTCAGGGTCCTGATCGGTAAAGGCATCAAGAATTCCAAGTGCCCGTTCGACTGCCGTAACGTTTTGTTCTGACATGGGTAAATCCGTTTCAGTTCGGTGTGTCGCCTTTGCAAAGCCTCCAACACCATTTTGCTCAAGCCTAAAATTCTATATAATAGAACATAATTCTACTAGACAGAATTTAGGAAATCTCCATGAGCGGACCAAACTCTCTTTCCGGAACCACGGTTCTTGATCTGACCAATGTGCTGGCCGGACCATTTTGTTGTCACCAACTGGCCCATATGGGAGCGGATGTCATCAAGGTCGAAGCGCCGGGGCGCGGTGATCTTGCCCGCCAGCTGGGTGCAGATATGGAACTGAATGAAAAGCTGATGGGCGTTTCATTTATGGCGCAGAATGCCGGGAAACGTTCGATCACGCTGAACCTCAAGGATCCGCGCGGCAAGGAAATCCTCAAGAAGCTCGTGGCCAAGGCCGATGTGCTGGTCGAGAACTTCCGGCCCGGTGTGATGGACCGACTTGAGCTTGGCTATGACGTACTGTCAAAGGTTAATCGGGAGCTTGTTTATTGTGCGATTTCCGGATTTGGGCAAAGCGGTCCGATGAAGAAACTGCCGGCCTATGACCAGATCGTTCAGGGTCTTTCGGGCATCATGACCATCACCGGCGAGGAAGATACCGGAACCTATCGCGTCGGTTATCCGATGGCCGATACCATCGGCGGCATGACCGCGGCCTTTGCCATCAGTTCGGCCCTTGCCGGGCGTGCGATGGGCAACAAGGATGCCAAGGGCAGCTTCATTGATATTTCGATGCTGGAATCCGTAATTGCCACGATGGGGTGGGTAGTGTCGAACTATCTGATTGCCGGCAAGGAACCGACGGCCAATGGCAACGACAATTTCACGTCTTCACCATCCGGCGCATTCGCGACAGCCGATGGTCAGATCAATATCGCAGCAAACAAACAGGAACAGTTCGAGGCCCTGTGTGGTGTTCTTGGGCTTGAGCCGCTTCTGGAAGATGCACGGTTCGTAACGCGCAAGGAACGGCTTGAACACAGATCAAACCTGACAGAGTTGCTGGAAGAAGTGCTGGTGACCCAGCCAACGGATTACTGGGTAGAAAAGCTGAATGCGGTCGGGGTTCCGGCCGGTGCGGTTCTGACCGTGCCGCAGGCGCTTGCCCTGCCGCAAATTGCCGATCGCGGCATGATGGCGTCTTTTGACAACGTTCCGGGTGCCGATCGCGATATCCGAATTCTTCGGACCGGGATCAAGATGGATGGTAAAGCGCCGTTGGTAAATTCACCGCCGCCCGAACTTGGCCAGGACAATAATGACATTCTGTCGTCGCTGGGCTTTTCCAATGACGAGATCGATAACCTTGCCAAGGAGGGCGTGCTGTGAGTTCGAAAACCGTTGAAGACGTTGAAAACGAAGTACGCGACTGGTGGCAGACCGGCATCATCGATATGGAGCCGGGCAAAATTCATTACGGCGGGTACGCGATCGAAGAACTGATCGGCAATATCAGTTTCCCGACCATGATCTGGCTGATGACACGCGGTGACTTACCGTCCGCACCACAGGCCAAATTGCTTGAAGCCGCCCTTGTTTCCGCCGTTGACCACGGACCACAAGCGCCCAGTATTGCAATTGCCCGTATGGCAGCGACCTGTGGTGTGGGCCTGAATAATGCAATGGCCAGTGCGGTCAATGTGCTTGGCGATGTGCATGGCGGGGCCGGCGAACAGGCCGTGGCCCTATACCATGACATCGCGGCACGCATGGATGCCGGTCAGGATTTGGCTGCGGCGGTTTCAGATGGCCTTGATCATCAGATTGCCGAACATGGCAAGCATGTGCCGGGCTTTGGTCACCGTTTCCATCCCATCGATCCGCGTGCGCCGAGGTTGCTCGCACTTGTCAGCGAAGCGGCAAAAGAAGGTCATGTTTCAGGACGATTTGGCGAGATTGCGAGCGGGGTAGAAGCAGAACTTCTGGCACGCAAGTGCAAGCGCATCCCGATGAATATTGACGGTGCGACTGCTGTTATCTATGCCGAATTGGGCTTTGCCGCCGAATTGGCACGCGGGCTTTTCTGTCTGTCACGTTCGGTTGGCATTCTTGCTCATGCTTGGGAGCAAACCCAGCAAGGCGTGCGGAATAAGGGCCCGATCCCGCGTCGGATGATCTGGAACTATACCGGTCCGGATCGCCGTCCGGTGCCCGATAGTGCAAAGTCCTGACCGGATTACCAATCAGGTGGGCAGGGTGTGTTATCTGCGGTTTAGCAGTGCATCCTGCCACCGGCGCAGGAAACGCTGGCGCTTGGCCTGATCAAGGTAAACCAGCAAGCCCGGGCCAACCGGGAAGGAACGCACGCGTTCGCCATAGCGATCAAAGATCAGCGAAGAGAACGTGCTTGGCGGCACGTCGGAGCGGACCGGGTTGAAGTTGCCTTCATTTTGCAGGACGCTTTGCCCCTTGATTGACAGCATGAAATCAAGAAAACGTCCGCCAAGGTCGGGGTTGCGTGCGCCGCGCGGAATGATGGCGATGCGTGAATAAACGACAATGAAATCATCCGGCAGGATGACGCCAAGGTTTTGATTTCGCTGATTGAAGGTTTCCGCATACGATCCCAGCAAATTGTAGCCAAGCACCACCTGGCCAGACGCGATCTTTTCAAGCATCGGGGATGTGTTGGAATAAAGCTTTACCTTTGCTTGCCCAAGGGTGCGGACAAAATCCCAGATACCGGGAAAGAAGCGTTCATCACGGGCCAGAAACAGGAATCCGACACCGCTGCGTTCGATGTCATATGTCGTGACTTTTTCGCTAAACAGCTCGTCATGGTTAACAAGCAGGCTGATGAAATCTTCGCGGGTTCTGGGCGGTTCCAGATCATTCTCGCGGAAAAACTCGCGGTTATAGGCAATGACAGCCGGCTCCTGGGTGACGGCAAAGGCCTCGTTGCGCCAGCGGGCCCAATGGGGCAGGGCGTCTGTCTCGCTGCTTTGATAGGCTGTGGCATAGCCATCATTGGCAAGCTTCATCTGCAGATCCATCGAGGAGCTGATGATCAGGTCTGCATTTGCTTCGCCATTGGCACGCTGGCTTTGGGTAATGTCATACATTTCAAGCGTTTGCAGCTGATGATACTCAACACCGATAAACGGGTTTTCCTGCTGAAATGCTTCGATCACCGGCACAAACGCACCAATATCGGCGGATCCATAAACAATGGCCGTGGGTTGGGTATTGGTCAGCAGGGATTGTTCGGGATCAGATGCTTGCGTCGTACGAAGGGCCGGATAGGTGAAAACTTCGGCCATGGCAGAAGAAACTTGCATCGCGAGCGCGATGAAACTTAAACCAATACAGATACGGCCCGAAATCATGCTGCAATACTCTGTGTCGCGGATGGTCATTGGCATATGGTGCGAGAACGATGATATCGCTTGTTCTCAAATGCCTTTGCCGGGAAAATGCCGGAATGTAAAACACCTCTAACGAGGTTTATCAGGGAAAAGTCACGCAAACAATGAGAGTCCTTGTCGTCGAAGATCATGCTGCATTGGCCGATGGAATTGCGCGCTCCTTGCGCCAGTCCGGCTATGCTGTGGATTTGATTGCCGACGGCGAGGAAGCCGATGATGTTTTGCGCACCCAGGAATATGACCTTGTGGTTCTTGATCTGAACCTTCCAAAGCTTGACGGGCTTGAGATCCTCAAACGTTTGCGCCATCGCGGGGCGGAAAGTGCTGTGCTTATCCTGACAGCGCGCGGCGATATTGAAGACAGGGTCAAGGGGCTGGATCTTGGCGCGGACGATTATCTTGCCAAACCGTTTGAACTGGTGGAGCTTGAAGCACGGGTGAGGGCGCTGATGCGGCGCAATGCCGGCACGCACAACACCCAGCTTAAATGCGGTACGCTGAGTTTCGATACCGTGGCGCGCCGGGTAACGATAGACGGTGCTGATGTCGATATCCCCAAGCGAGAGCTCAACATCCTTGAGATCTTGCTGATGCGGATTGGTCATGTTCTGAGCAAGGAACAGATCGTTGATCAACTTGCCGGGTTTGAAGACGATATCAGTGCCAACGCGGTAGAGCTTTATATCAGCCGGTTGCGCAAACGTGTTGAGGCAGCAGATGTTAAAATCCAGACCGTGCGTGGTTTGGGTTATCTGTTGAAAAAGACATGAAATGGCGTAACCGGTCGCTCCGGCGCAGGCTTGTGATTTCGCTCCTGATCCCGCTTTTGGTGGTCAGCTCCCTGATGCTGCTTGAAGTTCGTAGTAATGCAGTTAACTCGACAAATCAGGCGTTTGATCGTGCACTTTTAAGTTCTGCATTAGCTATTGCTGATCGTGTTGTCCTGATCGGTGGCAAGATCGAAGTCGATGTGCCGTATGTCGCGCTTGAGATGCTGACCAGTGCGGCAGAGGATCGTGTTTTCTATCAGGTCAGTACCGCACAGGGCGAATTCATTACCGGATATGAAGACTTGCCGCCGGTACCCGAACGGTTCCTGCCGCTCCGGGAAGAACCGGTTTTCTATGATGCGGTCTATAATGGCGAGACTGTACGGATTGGGGCGCTGTCGCGTTATGTGGCCAGTGTCCGAAAAGCCACGCGTTTTCAAGTGCTTGTTGCCGAAACGATGGGAACGCGCACGCGATTGAGTGAGGATATTCTGGCCAGTGCTGCGGCCCGGCAGATTTTGCTGATTGTGATTGCGGCGATGATCGTCTGGTTCGGGATCGGGCAGGGCCTGAAACCGTTGGCACGGCTTGAAGAGGCACTTAACCGGCGTTCACCTAGCGATTTGCGGCCGATTTTACACGATGTGCCGATCGAGGTGCGTCATTTGGTTGGTGCGATCAACCAGCTTTTCGGGCGACTGGAAAACAGCCTCAAGACCATGCAGCGCTTCACAGCGGACGCAGCACATCAGCTCAGAACGCCGTTGGCAGCGCTGAGAACCCAGGCAGAACTTGGCCAACGAGAAGAAGATCCGGAGAAAGTCCGTCAGATCATGGAAACTATCGCGGCCTCGACGCGCCAGACATCGCATCTGGCCAATCAGTTGCTGGCGTCTGCACGCGCAGCCCCGGAAGGCCTTGCTGGCCGGCCGTTTAACAAGATTGATCTTTATGAAATTACCCGTGCGGTAACCGGTTCAAAGGTTCCGGTCGCAATCGAACGCGGCATTGATCTTGGCTATGAAGGCATCACGGAGCCGACATTGATCATGGGCGATGCGACCCTGATCGAGGAGCTTCTGAAGAACCTTGTCCACAATGCGCTGACATATTGCCCAACGGGCAGCGCTGTGACAGTGAGACTTGAACAGGATGAAGCGGCCAACAAGGTGACATTGACCGTTGAAGATAATGGCCCGGGCATTCCCGTCGAACATCGCAAGGACGTCTTCAAGCGGTTCTAC
This sequence comes from Thalassospira sp., assembly GCF_002709775.1. Classification (GTDB taxonomy): domain Bacteria; phylum Pseudomonadota; class Alphaproteobacteria; order Rhodospirillales; family Thalassospiraceae; genus Thalassospira. Next base: position 26,429 of record NZ_PAQR01000009.1, on the reverse strand, counting down.
CGGATGAGCGACGCAGGATATGACGAGGGATGCGGTTTGGGCTTATCCATTGTCAAAGAGATCGCCGCACGTCACGACACCAAGGTGAGGTTGACCCAGCCTAAAGACCACAGCGGGTGCATCTTCAGTATCCGTTTTGATCTGGGAGCAGAAAACAGAAGTGCTGGTGTTTAGCCGCTATGAGACGGGTGCACGTGAGAGCAACAGATCGTAAGATATTGATTAGTTTGATGAATGCCACGTATCCGGGTTAATCATTATTTGTCATAATATATATTATAGAACTTATGATAGAACTTAATGGTGTGGCGTTTGGGGGAAGATATGCTGACCTCACCTCTGGCGTTTTGACGCTTAATTCACTTCAATAACCAGGCCGTCATAAGATGGTTCGACGTGATCTGGGGTGTCGGCCATTGCCTGTGCGTAATCGAACTGGATGCTCATGTGGGTCATGTAGACCTGCTTGGGTTTGAATTCCTCGACCCAGCCCAGAAGCTTTTCGAGATGTGCATGTGTGTTGTGTGGACGATGGCGCAAGCAATCCACCACCCAGACATCCAGATCATAGAGATGCTGTTTGGACTCTTCGGGGAATTCCACCACGTCGGTTGAATAGGCAAACTTCCCTATTTTAAAGCCAAGCGTCTCACCATAACCGTGATCCTGGGAGAAAACGGTTATCGGCACCCCTGCTGGCGTGATCGGTCCTGTGATGACATGCGGGATCAAAACAGGCTTGAAATAGAACTCAACGCCTTCTGGCAGCGGTGTGAAGACGTAATTGAAGCGATGATCAATGTCAGAGATCGTTCGCGCATTGGCATAGATATCGATTGGACGTTCCATCGCGACATTCAGCCAGCGCACGTCATCAATGCCATGCACGTGATCTGCATGCGAATGGGTAAACAGGATCGCATCAACATGGTTGATATTATGCGTTAATGCCTGCTGACGAAAATCTGGCGTTACATCGACAAGGATCTTTTTGCCCGCCTCCTCGATCAGGATCGAGCTTCGCAAACGCCGGTTTTTCGGGTTGTCCGGGTCACACTTGCCCCATCCAAGGCCAACCGATGGCACACCGTTTGAGGAGCCGCAGCCAAGAATGGTTACTTTGGTCACTGTTACTCTGCTCCCAGCGCCAGCAGATTTTTGCGGTCTGCCTTTGTGAACAGTTTGAAGAAGTTATCGGTCGTGATCTGCGTGATCTCTTCGACAGTAACGCCCTTGATTTCCGCCAGTTTGGCAGCTGTGTGGGCGACATAGCTGGGTTCGTTCGGTTTGCCGCGTTTGGGCACAGGAGCCAGATACGGCGCATCTGTTTCCACCAACAGTCGGTCCAGCGGCACATCTTCAAGTGCAGCGCGGATTTCCTTGGCTGAATTGAAGGTAATAATACCCGAACAGGAAATATAGAACCCGATCCTAAGCGCGCGCTGTGCCAGCATGGCCGAACTGGAAAAGCAGTGAATGACGCCGGTAAACGGCCCCTTTTCATATTCTTCTTCAAGAATATCCATCGTGTCATCGTCCGCGTCGCGCGTATGCACGATCAAGGGCAAACCCGTTTCACGACACGCCGCGATATGTGCACGGAAGCTTTCCTGCTGCGCGTCGCGCGGGGCGTTGTCATAGAAATAATCAAGCCCGCTTTCGCCAATGCCGATGACTTTCGGATCAGATGCCTTTGCGATCAGGGCATCGGGGCTTGAAAGCCCCTCCTCGCCCGCTTCGTGCGGATGAACGCCAATCGTGCAATAGATATGATCAGATTGCTCAGCGACCGCGCGAACCTTGTCAAAGGTCGTCAGTTTGACGCCGATGCTGACCATCATGCCAACACCGGCATTTTTGGCGCGCGCAAGCGTTCCGCTCAGATCATCGGAGAATTGCGGGTAGTCCAGATGGCAGTGGCTGTCGACAAGGGCGACATTCATGCCTTCTCTCCTTCGTCTTCGGTCTCGACATAGCGCGGGAAAACACCGGCCGGTTTCGGGATTTCCGAACCCGGTTTCAGGGCATTGTCCGGACCAAGTGCTTCAAAGCCGCGCTGATCATCGCCCAGCACCAGAAGATCCAGAATCTTCGCGGCCGAGTCCGGCATGATCGGCTGTACAAGAATACCGACATGGCGAATGACTTCCGCCAGGACATAGAGAACTGTCTCCATGCGTGCCGGATCGGTCTTTTTCAGCCCCCATGGCGCCATTTCATCAACATAGCGGTTGGCATCGCCAACAAGGCTCCAGATCGCTTCAAGCCCCTTGTTAAAGGCCTGTTCGTCAAACAGCGGACGCACGGTATCAAGCATGCCATGCGCCTTGCTGAGGATTTCCTTGTCTGCATCGGTGAGCGCGCCCGGTGTAGGGATCGCCGCGTTGCAGTTCTTGTGGATCATCGACAACACGCGCTGGCACATATTGCCAAGGTCATTGGCAAGTTCGCTGTTCATGCGGTTGACCATGGCACGATGGGCAAAGTCGCCATCATTGCCAAATGGTACTTCGCGCATCAGGAAGTAACGCGTCTGATCCAGACCGTATTTTTCGGTCAGATCGTACGGATCAATGACGTTGCCGATCGATTTGGAGATCTTCTGACCTTCGTTGGTCCACCAGCCATGGGCAAAGACACGCTTGGGCGGCTGAATACCAGCTGCCAGCAAGAATGCCGGCCAATAAACGGCGTGGAAGCGCAGGATATCCTTGCCAACCATATGAAGGTCTGCCGGCCAGTATTTTTCAAGCTTGGCCGGATCCGCATCGGGATAGCCGATGGCAGTCAGATAGTTGGTCAGCGCATCCAGCCAGACATACATGACATGGTCTTCATCACCCGGGACCGGAACGCCCCATTTGAAGCTGGTGCGTGAGACCGAAAGATCATGCATGCCGCCCTTCACAAAGCTGATCACTTCGTTGCGGCGCGACTGCGGTGCGATGAAATCCGGGTTCTGCTCATAGAATTCCAGTAGACGGTCGCCCCAGGCAGAAAGCTTGAAGAAATAGCTGGGCTCTGACACCCACTCGACCGGTGCGCCAGTGGGCGCGATTTTTTCGCCGTCTTTTTCGATCAGTTCCTTTTCGGCGTAGAATGCCTCATCCCGGACTGAGTACCAGCCATCATAGGAACCAAGATAAATCTCGCCCTTTTCAAGCAGTGTATTCCAAAGCGCCTGGCAGGCCTTCTTGTGACGTTCTTCCGTGGTGCGGATGAAGTCATCATTGGAATAATTCATATGAACGGCCAGATCGCGGAAGTTCTGCGACACCTGATCGGTGAAGGTTTGCGGATCAATGCCCTTGGCCGCGGCCGATTTGTCGACCTTCTGACCATGTTCATCGGTTCCGGTCAGGAACATCACGTCATAACCGTCCAGGCGCTTGAACCGGGCCAGAACGTCACAGGCAAGCGTGGTATAGGCATGGCCGATATGGGGCTTGTCATTGACGTAATAGATCGGTGTCGTGATGTAATAGGGCTGTTTGTGCCCGGTCATGATCGCAAATCCTTCGCGCAAGTCGTGAAACAAAACGGCCCGAAATGGGCCGTGATGGTCATTATTTCGGTATGTGGGCAGTGATGTCAGGTTCGCATGGTTTCTTCAAGCATGAAGAATGCATTCAGCAAGGCCTGCTTGCGATCAAGATGCAAACCGCGGGTCGCGCCCATCAGTTCGTTGATCTTTTCCCATACCTCCAGCCATTGATCAAGCGGTTGCGCGGCAGCCATGCGTTGCATGGCGGGCAATTCACCCTCAACGACCTCGCGGGGCGCCTGCCCCGTGGCGGCAAAGCGGATCATGCGGGCAAGCCACCAATGCAGAAGTTCGGTGATGGTGGCAAAGGCTGCGTCCTTGTCTGCAGGTGAAAATCGTTCCGCAAACTTGTGTTGGGCTGCGACATCGGCGTTGGGAAGTGCCGCGATGATATCGACAAGCTCTGTATAAAGCTCCAACCCGCCAACATCGTGAAGCCGAAGCGCCCGCCCGATACTGCCTTCGGCCAGACCAGACAGCGCGTCCCGCGCACCGAGATCCATCTCCGGGCAATAGCGGCCCAGAAGATCAACAACCTGATGATCTTCAAGCGGACCAAGGTTAAGACGCCGACAGCGTGAGCGTATGGTTGGCAGCAGCCGCCCCGGATGATGCGCAACCAGAATCATCATCGCGTTTGATGGCGGTTCTTCCAGAACCTTGAGGATTGCGTTGGCTGCGTTGCGGTTCAGCTCATCAGCCGCATCGACAATAACAATTCGCCAGCCCCCCTCGGCAGAGGTCTTGGACATGAAATTGCCAACGGTACGAACATTGGCGACCGTGATTTCACCCTGCAGACGCTTTTTCTTGTCATCGTACTGGCGTTCAACAACCTTGAGATCGCCGTGCCCGCCACCGGCAATACGCCGTGCTACCGGATCTTCGGGATCAACATAAAGGCCGTCGCTCTGATCGCCAAATAGCCCTGCACCGCCATTTTCGCCGCCACCTGACAGGATAAAACGTGCCATGCGATAGGCCAGTGTCGCCTTACCTATCCCTTTGGGACCGCATAGCAACCAGGCATGGTGCATGCGTTTGCTGTTCCAGGCATCGAGAATGACCTTTTCGGCCTCTTCATGCCCCAGAAGCGCGTCATTGCGGCGGGGTTCAAACGGGTTTTCTTCTTCGGGAAGGTCGTCCTTGGCCATATCGCGTTCAGGCCCCCTGCCCGGCAATTCGGTTTTGCACGGCGGCAATCACGCGTTCACTGACCGCCTCAACGTCACCGCTGGCGTCAATGACAGAGCAACGCTCAGTTTCATTTGAGGCGATTTCACGAAAACCATCGCGCAGGCGCTGATGAAATTCCAGCCCCATACGTTCAAAGCGGTCCTCGGCAGCACTGACATTGGCAAAACGTGCGCCAGCGCGTTCAAGACCAAGCTCGATCGGCAGGTCAAAAATCAGGGTGAGATCGGGCTTGAAGTCACCAATCGCAAGCTTCCAGAGGTTGCGGATATAGTCCGCGCCAAGGCCATGCCCGTATCCCTGATAGGCAACCGATGAATCGGCAAATCGATCACAGAGAACAACCTTGCCGCAATCAAGGGCCGGGCGAATGGTCCGTTCGACATGATCCCGGCGCGATGCGAACATCAAAAGCGCTTCTGTGACGGCATCCCAGCGGCCCGGATCCCCGGTCAGAAGAAGATTGCGGATTTCCTCCGCACCCGGCGATCCGCCAGGTTCGCGTGTGACCACAACATCCTTGCCCTGATCGCGAAACCACTTTTCGAGACGGCGTATCTGGGTGGATTTTCCGCTGCCTTCACCGCCTTCAAAACTGATGAACAAACCGGGCTTCGATGTCACCCGTTTGCCCCCCAGAGAAGGTATTTAATCGCAGCACCGATACGGCCGACAAAGCCAAGGCGGCCGACATCATGTGCAGCATAAAGCGGGAATTCGATGGTGTCCTGATCGGGAACTTCGACCTTGAGCGTTGCGATCTGATCGCCCTGCGTGATCGGGGCCGGTACTGGTCCGTCATAAACGACCGAAACCTTCATGTCGCGGCTGGCACTGCGCGGCAAGGTCAGAAGAATGTCCTTGTCTGCAACCAGATCAACCTTGGTTTCCGAGCCAAGCCAGACATTGGCGGAGCTGACGGTTTCGCCTTCAGCAAACAGGTCATAGTTATCAAACTCGCGGAAACCCCAATCAAGGAGCTTTTGTGATTCCGTGCGACGTTCACGCACAGAGTCCAAGCCGTTTACGACAATAATCAAACGACGGCCATCGCGCTCTGCCGAGGCCGTAAGACCGTAACCGGCTGTTTCGGTATGACCGGTTTTAAGGCCATCAACGCCGGCACTGGTTCCCAGAAGCGGGTTACGGTTTGGCTGGCGGATGCCGTTATAGGTGAATTCCTTAACGGAATAGAGCTCGTAAAGATCCGGGAAGTTGCGAATGGTGTCGCGGGCAAGGATCGCCAGATCATGAACTGTGACAAGGTGCCCTTCTGCCGGCCATCCGGTGGCATTTTTAAAGACCGACTTGGTCATTCCGATTGCGCGCGCTTCTTCTGTCATTGCCTCGGCAAAGGCTTCTTCCGAGCCGCCAAGGCCTTCGGCAACCACGATGGCCGCGTCATTGCCAGATTGAACGATAATACCGTGCAGCAGGTCAGAGACCGAGACGTTGGAGTTCACCTCGACAAACATTTTCGATCCACCCTTGCGCCAGGCTTTCTCACTGACGTGGAAGGTGTCGTCCATGGAAACACGACCGTCCTTGATATACTTGAACAGCATATGGACGGTCATCATTTTGGTCATCGAGGCTGGCTCGGTAAGGGTATCCCCTTCCTTGTCGAGCAACACGGCCCCGGTATCAAAATCCATAATGAAGGCTTCGCGCGCATTGGTTTCAATTGCCTGTGCGCTTGCGGAAGTCATCGATATTGCCATGACGGAGCCAAGAATAACGGCCCCGGCCACTACCCGGTTCAGAGTGTTTTTGAACGGAACTGGCGGCATAAAAGTCATGGCATTCAAACCCTGTAAAATAAATTCTCTAACCACCGGGACCCGGTGTATCCGCTATTTTGCTTATGTCGCAAATTCGGCAGAATTGTGCAACACCGCATGGTCAGTGCGTTAAAGCGGTAGCATAACCAGCTTTTTTCGATCAACACCCAGATGTTGCAGAGCCGCCATCCGCGCACTCAACAACAACTTTTGCGCCATTCTGACCAGTGGCAATTACACGTTCCAAAAGAATGTCTGCTTCGGGCACGGTTTCAAGCGGGCCGAGGCGTACACGGTAAAAGGTCGTGCCTTTTACGTCGATCGGTTCGATCTTGCTGGGGGCAAGATCATAAAGGCGATTACGCAGGTTCAGCGCGTTGTCATAGATCGAAAAGGCACCGGCCTGAACATAGATTGACGATGATGTGACCGGTGTGACTTCGACAATAGCTGCTTCCTCGACCACACCATCAAGCGGTGCGGTTTCGACACTCGCACTTGAGGATGGTGGTGTCAGTTTGATGTGGGAAGTTGTGGGTTCCCCGCTGTCGGTGATCGGGCCATCATCGAGGCGCACGGTTTCGACAACATCACGCGGAGCGGCACTGACGGTATTCTGTTCGGCGACAGTTACTTGTGGTGCGGCTTTGCCCTGCGCGATTGCAGCGATCTGGCGGCTTTCGGCCTCAATCACTTCAACCATCACCTTCGCCGTGCCTTTACGTTCAAAGCCCAAAAGTTGGGCCGCGCGGCGGGACATATCAATGATGCGGCCATGGGCAAACGGTCCGCGATCATTGACCCGGACCTTGATGGACTTGCCGTTTTCAAGGTTGGTCACGCGAACGATGCTTGGAAGCGGCAGAGTACGATGGGCTGCGGAAACTTCGTATTGATCGAAGATTTCACCGTTGGCCGTTTTCTTGCCATGGAATTTCGGCCCATACCATGATGCGATACCGGTTTCGGTATATTCATAATCCACTGCCGGATAGTACCACTGACCGGCAATCTCATAGGGATTGCCGATCTTGTAATTACCAACCTGTGCCGGTTGGGACTGCCCACCAAGTCTTTTGACGCCATGAACGGCAAGCTGCGTTTCAGCGCAACCTGCCAACAACATGCCGAAGGCTGCAACTGCCAGGGCAATACGACCTTTGGTCTGCAGGTGTGCCAAGGCACTTTTTACTGGTTTGGGCATCAAGGTGTCCCCGCTTGTAGATGCTCTGTCCATGCTCGTTCAGACATGAAGTCCGTTGTTCGGACGGGTATTGTTAACGGCCAGCAATTTTATCGGCCAGTGTGCCAACCGCAATCGCGAAGTATGTCGAGCGGTTCCAATGCATGATGGTGTGGAAATTGTTATAAACCATATACGCAGGACCTTCACCGTCATTTACGATGACAATTGATGCTTCCATGTCCGCGGCCGGCAAATCAGACCCGTTCGGCATGCGCACACCAAGCTTTTGCCACTCAGCAATCGGCTTGCGGATATCGCGGCCTTCAAGTTCCATGTCGAAGTTTTCCGGCAGGGAAATCTTGCGGCCCCAGCGCTCATCTGCGTGCCAGCCAACAGTCGAGAGATAGTTCGCAGCAGAAGCAAATACATCTTCCTTTGCGCCCCACAGATCAATTTTGCCATCACCATTTCCGTCACGCGCATAGTTCAGGAAGGTGGACGGCATGAACTGCGCCTGCCCCATTGCACCTGCCCAGGAACCAGACATCTTTTCAGGTGCAATATGACCGGCATCGATGATGGTCAGTGCATTCATCAACTCTTTCCGGAAATATTCCGCACGGCGACCTTCGAATGCGAGGGTTGCAAGAGAATCAACAACCGAATACCCGCCCGTGAAGCGACCAAATCCGGTTTCAATGCCCCAGAAAGCGGTCAGGTAATGGCCCGGGACGCCGTATTTTTTGGCAGCAGCATCTATGATTTCGCGGTTTTCCGCGTATTTTTGGCGACCTTCATTTACGCGGGACTGCGGTACAACACGATCAAGATACTGTTCAAAGGTCAGTTTGAATTCCGGCTGGCTACGATCATATTCGATCACTTTGGGGATCGGTTGGGTATTGGCAAAGGCAACTTCGAGTGTTGCATCGGAAATGCCTTTGCTTGCGGCTTCCTTCTTGAATTCAACGAGCCATTCGTCAAATCCCTCGGTGGTGAATTCTGGAAGTTTCTCATCGGTCTGTGCAAAGGCCGGTGCATGTGCCGCCATCACGGCAACGACGGAGGCGGCGGTAAGCAGTTTCCAGAATTTCATCTAAGCCTCATCCAATCATGTAATCAGTTTTCGGCCCCGGGTGCTTGCGGTCCGGGGAACCACGCATCTGTTCGACCGGTCCAGTAATAGGCGGTCAAACCAACCCATTCACGCAAAGCACGGCCAAGGGATTTGATAGCCCCTGAGACGTTAAGACTTGCTAAATGAAGCTCATCAGAGGTGAATCTGTCTACCGGATATGGGATCACATTCCAGCCCGCCTGACGAAACGCCCCAACAGCGCGCGGCATATGTTGCGCCGAAGTGATGAGAACCCAAGGCTTTCGGGCAAGTTCAGGCCATTCGCGATAAACCATTTCAAGGGATTTTGTGGCGTTCTCATGCGTGTTACGTGATTGCGCCTCGAAATACATGTTTGGTGTTTTAAGGCCCGAATCGTTCAGCCAGTTTTCAAGGACAACGGCTTCGCTAAACCCACGCTCTGCCAGGTTACCATCCCCGCCGGTGAACAGGACGGGTTTATCGGGATACAGGCTTGCCATCCGAAGCATTGCGAATATCCGGTCTGCCGAATAACGAACGTTCATCTCTCCTCGTTCCAGGTAACTTTTGGGATAAAGACTACCTGACAGCGTTACCGCGCCAGCAAAGTTCACGTTCGTTAGGTCTGGTTGCTCAAACCGTGTTTCTAGGGTGCGGGACAGCATTGTTCCAACCGGAATAACCGTAATCAGCAACGAAGCCCCGGTGAGGGCTATCAGTCCACCGATCGCAAACCGGCGCGTTCGTTTTAGGATCAACAGGCCAAACAAAATGGCGAGCAAAAGGCTATGCATGAAAGCGGTATTGATCAGAATGCTAAGCGTTTTGGACAGGAAGTAGAACACGTCTGGAAATTCCCAAAAGAAATGGTTGGGGCAATTCGCTTACCATACTGAAATCCGGATAAATCACCAGCATTCGCTGCAATATGGGATTGCCCTATTGACAGGTCATCCTCCTCAATTTATTGAAAGCGCCCAGAGCACAATGTGCTCCAACCGGTTTTGCGGAGAGGTGGCAGAGTGGTTGAATGCAGCGGTCTTGAAAACCGCCGTGCCTTTACGGGTACCGTGGGTTCGAATCCCACCCTCTCCGCCATTTATTCCAGGACAGAGCAGAACCAGTTCAGCAAACGCAAGGCGATGTTCCTTGCTAGCTACCTAGCCGTATCTGCCGTGACGTCACCATCGTCGAAAGGTCATTGATATGAGCGAACTGCCACCCTGCCCCAAATGTGAATCCCCCTACACCTATGAAGATGGCGAATTGCTGATTTGCCCGGAATGTGCCCATGAATGGTCACTGACCGCAGGACAAATAGATGCCAACGTCGTTCGTGATTCCAACGGCACGCCGCTTGCCGATGGCGATACCGTTTCGGTGATCAAGGATCTCAAGGTCAAAGGTTCATCGGCTGTCGTGAAAGTCGGCACCAAGGTCAAAGGCATCCGCCTTGTTGATGGCGACCATGACATCGACTGCAAAATCCCGGGAATCGGTCAGATGGGGTTGAAGTCCGAATTCGTTAAAAAGGTTGCTGAATAAGCGATCGAACAACGAGCTATCTAAAAGAAAAAGCGCACCGAATGTGGTGCGCTTTTCTTGTTTTGCCTCGACTACGTGGCGCATTTAATCCGCTCCACCACTCCGCAGGGTTGATCCTGGCTTCGGTTTCAGGACGCGCTGAATGAAGAGTGTGCCAATCGCCATGCCGACACCAATGATATCGGTGATCAGGCCGCCCGAAATCATGAAGAGGGCCGCGATGATCAGAAGAATGCGCAGGAACCAGACAGCCGAGCCACCAAGGAACCAGCCCTGCACGCCAGCCGACAGCAGGAACACGCCAACAACGGCGGTGACCAGTGCCTGGCCGATCTGGAGGTAGGAGCCATCCATGAGAATTGCCGAGTTATAGAAGAACATGAACGGCACGATGAAGGCGGCGATACCAATCTTGAACGACGCAACCGATGTTTCCATCGGGTTGGCGCCCGATATCCCGGCAGCGGCATAGGATGCCAGTGCCACCGGTGGTGTAATGGCCGAAACGACGGCAAAGTAGAACACGAAGAAGTGTGCGGTAAGTGGTTCAATTCCAAGCTCAATCAGGCCCGGTGCCACCACGGACGCTGCCACGGCATAGGCCGCCGTCGTCGGCATCCCCATGCCCAGCAAAATCGCGATCAGCATGGCAAAGACCAGTGCCAGAAGCTGGGATGCTTCGGCCAAACCAAGCAGCAGGTTCGAAAAACGTGCACCAACACCGGTTAGCGCTATAACACCGACGATAATACCGGCACACGCACAGACCGCGATGATCTGAATCGACATGCCGCCGGCCAGTTCAAACGCCTTGGCAACAGCACGAACACCAACGCGGTTTGGCGTCAACCAGCTGACAACCACAGCCGCAACCGTGGCAAGTGTCCCTGCCCTGATCACGGAGTAACCTAGGAACAGCGCAATGATCAGAATGATGATCGGCAGGAACAGGAAGACCTTTTTGACCATCGCATCAAAGCGCGGCAATTCGTCTTCACGCATGCCGCGCATGCCAAGTTTGGCGGCTTCGAAATCGACCATGAAATAGATCGATACGAAATAAAGGATGGCCGGAATAACCGCCGCAATGGCGATGTCGGTATAAGGAATACCGGTAATCTCGGCCATGATGAAGGCACCTGCCCCCATGATCGGCGGCATGATCTGGCCGCCGGTGGAAGCCGCGGCCTCAATCGCGCCAGCGGTTTTCTTATGATAGCCAACCTTTTTCATCAGCGGGATGGTCAGCGACCCGGTGGCAACCACGTTACCGGCGGAGGTACCGTTGATCATACCCATCAAACCGGATGCAAAGATCGCAACCTTTGCCGGGCCGCCACGCGCACGGCCAGCGACCGAGAAAGCAAAGTTCACGAAATAGTCGCCAACTTTGGACGCCTGAAGGAAGGCCGCAAAGATGATGAAGAGAATGATGTAGGTCGACGATACGGCCGTCGTCGGGCCAAGGATACCGGCATCGGTGTAAACCTGGCTAAAGAAGCGCTGCCAGGTGATCGACGGCGACTGCAGGAAGCCCGGCAGGAATTCACCAACAAAGACATAGACCAAGAAGATCGTGGCAATGATGACAAGCGCCAGACCCGCAACGCGGCGCGTCAGTTCCATAATCAGCAAAGTACCGGCAACGGCCGCGATGGAAATACCGATCGGCGCAAACGGGGTGCCGGTGGAGTTGCGCATAAGTGTGCCGTAAATCGTGATCAGATAGACGGCAACGGCGAGCCCACAGACGCACAAGACAAAATCAGGTGCCGAATATTTATCGCGAGATGTCTTGTGGAACCATGAAAGGACAATGCCGCCGATCGTCGCGACCATTAGCGGTGCGCCAAACAGCCATGTTTCATTGAACTTGATTGTGGCATCAATGCCGTTCCACATCACGCCATTCTGGATATCCATGGCGAAACTGAATGCCATGCCTGTTGCCATGAAGGCCGGGACCAGAAGGACATAGGACAGATAGCCCAGAAGCGGCGTGCTTGTGCCCGGGCTGTCATTAAAGCTGTTGGCCGAGTACCACAGGAAGCCAAGCGCCAATGCACCGGCGACGTGAACAATGCGGAAGTTCCAGGTTTCAAGCGGGAAATCGGGTAGGAATGGCAAATTAACAAAGCCGCCGGTCATGCCAGACAGCGAGACACCGTTGAGTGCGAGCATATGGAATGCCGCATAGATCGCAGCGGAGATCGTGATGAAGGTCAGGCCCCTGCCCTCAAACAGGCGTCGGTTATGTTCAACCGGCTCCTCGTCAACACCATCGGCAATAAGGTGTTCGTCTTCGACCTGGCTTTTATCTGTCATTTGTTCCCCCGCACTCACGCAAGATTGTTTTTGGCCACAGGCAAGCTGGAATTGAAATATGGCGGACCGTCCATCAGGACAGTCCGCCTTTTAAGTGTCTAACAGACAGGGATCAGTTGATCATGTCTGCCGGAATGGACGCACCATTTTCATTGAACCACTTGGCAGCACCAGGGTGCCACTTCATGACCTTGTTCTTGTCCCAGTTTGCCGGAACAGTCGAACGGGCTGCACGGTGGATTGAAACCATCCGCTCGTTGTCAGACATCACAACATCGGTGACGGCATAGACAAAGCTTTCCGGAAGGTCACAGTTGGCAATGGCGAAGTTCCACATCGAAACCGAACGTGCCGGCTCAGTCAGCGTGGTGTAGGTATCCGCTGCGATGTCGAACTCGGATACCGGGAAGGCATCCATGATCTGTTTCTGTTCGTCTTCGGTAAACTCGATGATGTTCACGTCGGTCTGGACTTCAAGCTGGCTGACGGCCGGAACCGGGACGCCTGCAGCGAATGCAATCACGTCAAGCAGACCATCCTGCAGCTGACCACCAAGGTCGGCCCAGCCGCCGTTACGACGTTCGAAGTCAACACCGAGTTCTTCAAGCATACGCGGGAAATAGGTGTCCGAGGTCGAACCTGCCGGACCGAAGCCGATTTTGGCACCTGCCGGAATGTCGGCAACCGAAGCAATCCCGGAAGAAGACAATGCGGTGATCGAGAACGGCGTCTGATACATCGGGAACATTGCACAGGCATTGGTCATCTGAAGACCCGGTGCGATCGGGTTGGTACCAGCAAGCGATTCAGCAGCCGGACCCATGGTGGTCATGCCAAAGGCAGCTTCACCGGTATGGACAAGTGCCATGTTCTGCATCGGGCCGCCGGTGACTTCACCGCCGCCGGAAATGCCAAGCTCTTCAGCCACAAGGTTCGCCCAGCCAGAGCCATACGCGAAATAGGTCCCGCCTTGGGACGCCGTGCCGACGGTGAAGCTTTCCGGCCAACCGGCACGATCCTGAGCTACGGCAGCGGTGCTCCCGAACGCGAACGCGACCGCCATCCCTGCAAATAATGCGCGTTTCATTAATTTCCTCCGTTTATCGGTATTTTGTGAGAGTTCGCCACAAGTCATTTCCTCATATGGGGAAACTCGAGGTTGATGGCAATGTGGTTCTTAATCAATAACGAAAACGGTGGGATTTCATAGTGATGTCGATCTCTTGTGTGGTGCTACTTTAGTATTATGCGGTCCAATTTTCCGTTACGTAATGATTGCTGCGCGATGGTCGAGGTATGTGGATTATCCTTCCTGACGTTTCATTGCTGAACGATCAGGTTTCGGAGTCTACAAAGTGCCTGTCTGGCGTTTTGAACGGGAGTCCGGCTGTATTCCGAGAAATACCTGTAGTTTTTTATTGCGTAAAATCCCTTACTGCTGCACGATTTGTGCAATGCGGTCGCTAATGGTGATGTGTAACCGTCTGAAACCGCAGTTTTCTTCATAAAACTGCAAAATATCAGTGGAAATGCTCTCGTTGGACAGGCAATTATTGACGGAATGAGAGGCGCTTTGGCGTGTCTTGTGGGGGAGCATCCGTTTTCGGATGCTAAGACGAACGAAAAATGAAGACTCTCAACAGGGATAATTTAAACTCGTTATGAGCAAAGACATACCCGCCCTACAGGTCGAAGGGATGTTCAAAAGCTTTGGGGAGCATGAAGTTCTCAAAGGAATTGACCTTACGGCCAATACCGGCGACGTGATTTCGATTATTGGCTCGTCCGGTTCGGGCAAAAGCACGTTTCTGAGATGCATCAACCTGCTTGAAACGCCAAATGCCGGCAAGGTTCACGTCAAAGGTGAACTGATCCGCATGAAGACGCTAAAGGACGGCTCACAGGAAGCCGCCGATAAAAAGCAGCTTCAGCGTATCCGCACCAAGCTAGCGATGGTGTTTCAAAGCTTCAATCTCTGGAGCCATCTGACCATTCTTGAAAACGTCATCGAAGCACCGATTCATGTGCTTGGCGTTCCAAGAAAAGAAGCAATCGAGAAGGCAGACGCACTGCTGAAAAAAGTCGGTATGTATGAACGTCGGGATTACTATCCCGGTCATGTATCTGGCGGCCAGCAACAGCGCGCAGCGATTGCCCGCGCGCTTGCGATTTCACCGGACGTCTTGCTGTTTGATGAGCCGACTTCGGCACTTGACCCCGAACTGGTGGGTGAAGTTCTCAGGGTCATGACGGACCTTGCTGAAGAAGGCCGCACGATGCTTGTGGTGACCCACGAGATGGGCTTTGCCCGCGGTGTATCAAGCCATGTCATGTATTTGCATCAGGGACGGGTCGAGGAATTCGGCAACCCGACTGATGTATTCGAGAATCCAAAATCAGAGCGCATGAAGCAGTTTCTTCAGCGCGATTTCTGATTTGGGCAGACCAGGGTCTGGTTGGCCCTGGCCGCAAGAATGGGAGCACGTCGTTGCGCGCCATTCCAATCAACAAGGGAGACTATGAATGAAAAACTGGATCAAGGTTGCATCTGCCGCAGCAGTTGGCATTGCATTGAGTGCTTCGGCAGCAAGTGCTGCCTGGGATAAAGTCGTTGTGGCGACCGAGGGTGCCTACCCTCCGTTCAACATGATGGACGACAATGGCAACCTCATCGGTTTCGACGTTGATTTCGCCGTCAAGCTTTGTGAAACCGCAAAGATCGAGTGCGAAATCGTTGCTCAGGACTGGGACGGCATGATCCCGGGTCTTCTGGCCAAGAAATATGATGCGATCATCGCCCAGATGTCGATCACCGAAGAGCGCAAGCGCTCCATCGACTTCTCCGACTATTACAGCAACACCCCGGCGGTGTTTGTTGGTAAAGACGGCATGAGCATCACCGCCTACAAAGACGGCGAAGTCATCGAAGACGCGCTTGATGGCATGGTCATCGGTGTTCAGCGTTCGACCACGCACGCAAACTTCCTTGAAGACAACTTCCCGGGCATCGAAATCCGCATGTACGGCACGCAGGACGAAGCTCTGCTTGACCTGACTGCTGGCCGTGTTGATGCCACCCTTGCTGACTCCGGTACCCTCGAAGCTTGGGTAAACTCGGATGAAGGTAACGGTTACGGCTTCGTTTCCAACCAGTTCGCTCCGAGCCAGTGGTTCGGCGAAGGTGCCGGCATCGGCATCCGCAAGGAAGACCAGGACCTGAAGGAAATCTTCAACAAGGCTCTGGCTGAAATGCTGGCGAACGGTTCTTACGAAGAACTGAACAAGAAATACTTCCCGGCGATCGATCTGCATCCGAATTGATCTGCCTTATCTATCCGGGGCGGCGAATTGTTCGCCGCCCTTCCCTTATTGTTGGGTGATGCTTTTAATCAGGGGTGAAAAGCACACTCAGCATCAAGGAAAGCTGGAGATACCATGCTCGATTTATACGGCCGCGGCTGGCAGATGCTTGAAGGGGGACTGGTCACAGTTCAGCTTTGCCTTACCGTTTTGCCATTCATGATTGTTATTGGTTTATTAGGCGCATCAGCAAAGCTGTCGCGCTATCGCACGCTGCGTGTGATCGGGGAAAGCTATACCGTTCTTATTCGCGGTATTCCCGAGCTTCTTGTTATTTTATTGATTTATTTCGGCGGCACGATTGCCGTTCAAAGCCTTGCCGAGCTTATTTCCGGTGAGGAAACCCGCGTTGATATTCCGGCCTTCTGGTCGGGTGTCGCGGCCTTGGCCCTTGTGCAGGGCGCATTCGCATCGGAAGTCTTCCGTGCGGCCATGCAATCAATCCCGATTGGGCAGATCGAAGCTGCGACCGCCTGTGGCATGACGCCGATGCAGATTTTCATGCGCATCAAGCTGCCGCAACTTTGGCGCTTTGCCCTACCGGGGCTCAATAACCTGTTTCAGGTCCTGATCAAGGACACCGCACTTATTTCCGTTGTCGGTGTCGAAGAGATCATGCGCAAGGCCGCCATTGGTGCAGGAACCGAAAAGGCACCGTTTACTTTCTATCTGGTAGCGATGCTGATGTTTCTTTCATTTACAACGGTTTCGCTACTGGTCTTCAACTATCTTGAAAAGCGGGCCGCCCGCGGTGTGGCGAGGGCGTAACAGATGTTTGAAGATCTCTTATACGTTCTTGGCAAATATGACACCTGGCTGTGGCGCGGCTTTTTGCTGACCATCGAGTTGCTGGTCATTTCGGTGACGCTCGGCACCCTTTTGGCCATTCCGCTCGCCGTGGCGCGCGTGTCGAAAAAGGTCTGGATACAGGCCCTTCCCTTTGCCTTCATTTATGTGTTCCGTGGCACACCGCTGATCGGGCAGCTGTTCATGATGTATTATGGCGTCGGGCAGCTGATCGCGAATATTGACGGCATTCAGGATCACTGGACTTGGACCTATTTGCGCGATCCTTACTGGTATTGCCTTCTGACCTTTGTTCTGAACACGGCGGCCTATGTTGCCGAAATCATGCGCGGCGGTATCCAGAACGTCCAGAATGGCGAGTTGGAAGCAGCACGTGCCTGCGGCATGTCGCCGTCGACCACCTATCGCCGCATCATTTTCCCGCGCATGTGGCAGATGATCTGGCCGGCTTATACCAACGATGTGATCTTTACGCTTAAGGCGACGTCGCTGGCATCGACCGTGACCATGATGGAACTGACCGGTGCTGCGCGTAAAATCGTTGCTCGTACAGCCCTTCCCTATGAGGCGTTTATTTCGGCAGGTGTGATCTATCTGATTATTGTCTATACGCTGACGTTTGGCTTTAAGGGCATTGAGCGCTATCTGCGTCGCAGCGAGAAACGCAAGGAACCGAAATCCGGCAAGCCCAAAGCGGCATCCGCCTGATCGAATACCCATATCAAACCCGGCATTCGGAGATGGATATCGTCAACCATAATGGTTGGATGTCCTGATCCGGCCGGGTTGTTTTGCCCCACGTCCCACCTTTCAGGATTTCGAAATGCAAGAAGAAAGCATTGAACTCGTCCGCCCGCAAATGGGTACATCGCGCGCCCTGACCGTCCGCCGTTATGGCAAGCCCGGCAACGGGCCAAAGGCCTATTTCCAGGCGGCTTTGCATGCCGATGAATTGCCCGGCGTCATTACCCTGCACCACCTTGAGGCGCTTTTGAAAGAAGCCGATGTCAAGGGTGACATCACTGGTGAAATTGTTGTCGTTCCCTTCGCCAACCCGATCGGTTTTACCCAGTATGTCGATATGAAGCCGCTTGGCCGGTTTGAGATGCGCAGCGGTCAGAACTTTAACCGTCACTATCCGGACCTCAGTGCGGCACTGATTGACGCCGTTGACGGAAAACTGGGCCAGGATGCCGACGGAAACGTTGCGCTGATCCGGGCTGAATTGCGCCGACTGATCAAGGAACACCGCAAGGATGTCAGCCCGCTGACTGATCTTCAGGATTTGCGCCTGACACTCGCCGAACTGGCGATTGATGCGGATTACGTGATGGATTTGCATTGCGACTGGGAAGCACCGATGCATCTTTACATCAGCGACCATAACTGGCCGGATGCCGCCGACCTTTCGGCACAGATCGGGTCGGAATGCAGTCTGATAGCAGAAATCAGTGGCGATAACCCGTTTGACGAGGCGTTCAGCCGCCCGTGGGTCGAGCTGCGCCGTGCTTATGGCGACAGTTTCCCGATCCCGATGGCGACGTTGGCGACTACGATTGAACTACGCGGTGATCGTGACGTCTATGACGAATACGCCATCAAGGACGCCGAAAACATGTTCAAGTTCCTGCAGCGTCGCGGTCTGGTCGTGGGCGATCCGGGGCCTCTTCCGGAAGCCAAATGTGACGCCACCCCGCTTTCGGGTGTTGATCGTGTCATGGCCCCGCATGGCGGCATGGTTGTGTTTGGCATTGAGGCCGGTGCAAAGGTCAAGGCAGGACAGGAACTTGGTTACGTTCTTGATTGCGAAACCGGCGAGAAGACGCCTTTTTCCAGCCGGACAGACGGTGTGTTGTATTCACGCATTGGAATCCGCCTGATCGTGCCGGGCGGGTATCTGTGCTCGGTCGCGGGTGATACGCCGCTCGAAGGACGTGAAGGACAGCTTTTGTTGTCCAAATAGCGCACAAGAACGCTTATCCGTGTTCTGATTGAAACTGTGTTTTGAGACGGATCGATTGATTGCCGGTTGAAGGTTGGATACCTTTCAGGGCAGCTGATTGATCCGTCTTTCTCGTTCGTGCCAGATGGTGCCGGACGCTTTGACGGACTAACTGCACCAGACACATTGCCGGTGCATTACAAGGAATGTTTGATGTTTGATCCGAATACCGTTTCAGAAGTGATTTCTGCTGCAAAGGACAAGGCTGTGGCAGATGCCGATACGGCCCGTCGCGCCATTTCTGTTCTGGATCTGACGAGCCTGAATGATGATGACAATGAACAGGTCATCGAGGCCCTTTGCAAGCGCGCGCAAACCCCGGTTGGCAATACAGCCGCCGTTTGTGTTTATGCGCCGTTTATTGAAACCTCCTGGCGGGCCTTGGGCCAGTCGGGTGTTAAAACCGCGACCGTGGTGAATTTCCCGGAGGGCGGTATCAATGCCCAGCGTGTTGGCGATGAAACCGCCAACTGCGTTTCCAAGGGTGCAGACGAGATTGATCTTGTTTTTCCTTACAAGGCGTTCCTCGCTGGCGATGTTGCGACGGCAACCGAGGTGGTCGATGCGACCCGCATGGCGTGCGGCACCATGACTACTATGAAGGTCATCCTTGAAAGCGGCGAGTTTGATGATCTTGCCAAGTTATATGAAGCAGCCCGTCTTGCCATCAAACATGGTGCAAACTTTGTAAAAACCTCGACCGGCAAGGTGCCCGTCGGTGCCACGCCAGAAGCTGCAGTTGCGATGCTGACTGCCCTTCGTGATGCGCGAGACGAGGACGGGATTAATGCCGGTTTCAAGGCGTCTGGTGGGGTGAAAACGACCGAGGACGCAGCGCTTTATCTGGCGATTGCCGATCACATCATGGGTGATGGCTGGGCAAAACCGGAAACCTTCCGTTTCGGGGCCAGTGGCGTTTTGACTGCATTGCTTGAAACCTGCGGTGCGAAACCTGGTGATGCACCGGCTGCGACTGGCAACTACTAGAATTTATGACTATCTGCGGGTGATCACATTGCCCGGACAAGGTTTGAAGGAAGACATCAATGGCACGTGCCATCATTATCGTGGCGGACAGTTTCGGGATCGGTTCGGCACCGGATGCGGCAAAATTCGGTGATCAAGGTTCCGACACGCTTGGCCATATTGCAGAACAATGCGCCAAAGGCCTTGCCGATAGCGACAAGCGCAGCGGGCCACTGAATGTACCGAACATGGTTGCTCTTGGTCTTGGCGAAGCTGCCAAGGATGCCACGGGGCGCGTTCCGCCCGGGCTTGATCATGGTGGTGCGATGATTGGTGCCTTTGGTCATGCCAAGGAAATCTCACGCGGTAAGGATACGCCAAGCGGTCATTGGGAAATTGCCGGTGTGCCAGTCGATTTCGACTGGGGGTATTTCCCCCTTTCCGTTCCGACCTTCCCGGCTGAACTGACCGACGCACTGATCAAGCAGGCCAAACTGCCCGGCATCCTTGGCAATTGTCATGCATCGGGTACGACGATCATTGCCGAGCTTGGCGAAGAGCATATCAAACCCGGCAAGCCGATTTGCTATACCTCAGCCGATAGCGTGTTTCAAATCGCCGCCCATGAGGAGCATTTTGGTCTGGACCACCTGTATGAGGTCTGCGAGATCGCCTTCAAACTGGTGGAGCCCTACAATATCGGGCGTGTAATTGCCCGCCCGTTTGTGGGTGAAACGCCGGCTGATTTCAAGCGGACTTCAAACCGTCGTGATCTTGCGGTTCCGCCGCCCAAGCCAACATTGCTTGACCAGTTCAGTAATGCTGGCGGCAAGGTGATTTCTGTTGGCAAAATTGCCGATATCTATGCACATCGCGGGATTGCCAAAAAGGTCAAGGCATCGGGGAATATGGCACTGTTTGATGCCATGATGAACGAGATTGCTGAGGCCCCGGATAACAGCATTGTGTTCACCAACCTGGTGGACTTCGACATGGAATTCGGTCACCGTCGCGATGTTGCCGGATATGCCAACGCGCTTGAGGAATTTGACAAACGTATTCCCGAATTGCGTGCGGCACTTCAACCCGGTGACTTGGTGATCATTACGGCCGATCATGGATGTGATCCGACCTGGCGTGGCAATGACCATACGCGTGAATTCGTGCCTGTCCTTGCTTTCGGGCCGGCGATTGCGCCTGGTCCGTTTGGAATGCGCGAAACCTTTGCCGATATCGGGCAAACGGTTGCCGACCATCTCGGCATTGCACCGCTGGCCACCGGGACGTCCTTTTTGAATGGATAAAGTGGAATGAACTGGCAGTTCGGACAAAGTGAACCTTCAAATTCGCCGATCAGGATCGAGGCTATTGTCGATACGATTTGTCCTTGGTGCTATATCGGTAAGAAGCGCCTTGAAAAGGCCCTGGCGCGTGAAAAGCTCGATAACATGATCATTCACTGGCGCCCGTTCCTTTTGAACCCCGATATGCCAAGTGGCGGGATTGATCGAAAACTTTATCTGTCAGCCAAGTTTGGTGGATCGGAAAGTGCCGAACGGGTTTACAAGGCGATTGAGGATGCTGGTGCCGCCGTTGGTATTCCGTTCAAGTTTGACCAGATCAAAGTCACCCCGGACTCAACGGACTCTCATCGCCTGATCTACAAGGTTTGTGCAGAACGCCCCGCCGTGGGCAATGATTTGGTTGAAGACCTGTTTGTCGCCTATTTCCTTGAAGGTCAGGATATCGGTGATCAGGAACTGTTGGCCGATATCGCTGTCCGCCATGGTGAGGACCGAAACGAAATCCTTGAATATCTGGCCGGTGATATGGACCGCGAGTTTGTTGGTCAGGAAAACCGCGTTGCCCATCAGATGGGTGTCACCGGTGTACCGTGTTTCCTGTTTAACAGCCGCCATGCCCTTTCGGGGGCGCAGGAGCCAGACATCCTGCAACGCATGATCCGATTGGCACGACAGGAAGAAATTCCGGTTTAAACTGTGCGGGAACGATTAAAAAGAAAGGCGGGATAACAATATGTTACCCGCCTGTTCTTTATGTCGCGACTGCAATATCTGACAGTCGTTTCATCAGTCGTTTGAGCCCCTCAAGCCGATCCGTCGGTCCGTCCCATCCAGCGGAATAGACCATCTTGTGATCCGGGCGCAGGCGCGCGACGCCCACCTGCTGCTGAATAAAGCCAATCAAGCCTGCCGGGTTCGGGAATTCGTTATTGCGAAGCGTGATCAGGGCACCTTTCGGGCCGGCATCGAGCTTCTCGATATTGGCAACCCGGCACCATTGTTTGATGGTGACAACATCCAGAAGGTTTTCGACTTCCTTGGGCAGTTTGCCGAAGCGGTCGATCATCTCGGCTGCGAACTGGTCGACTTCTTCGCGGGATCTCAGTTCCGAAATACGGCGATACAGACCAAGGCGCACTCCAAGATCCGGCACATATCGGTCCGGGATCAGAACCGGCATGCCGATATTGATCTGCGGGACAAAGCTTGCTTCTTCGGACGCGTCGATCTCGCCCTTGGCCTCGGCCACGGCTTCTTCGATCATCTGTTGATAAAGCTCGATCCCAACTTCCTTGATGTGACCGGATTGCTCTTCGCCCAGAAGGTTCCCTGCCCCGCGAATATCAAGATCGTGGCTGGCCAGATTGAAGCCGGCACCCAGGCTATCAAGCGTCTGCATGACTTCGAGGCGCTTAAGCGCGGTCGCTGTCAGCTTCTTGCCATTCGGCAAGGTCAGATAGGCATAGGCACGCTGCTTGGAGCGCCCGATACGTCCGCGCAGCTGATACAGCTGTGCCAGACCAAACATATCGGCCCGGTGGATGATCATGGTGTTGGCGTTTGGCACATCAATACCGGATTCAATGATGTTGGTGGCCAACAGCAAGTCAAATTTCCGGTCGGTAAAGTCGGTCATGACCTGTTCAAGATCACGCGCGCCCATCTGCCCATGCGCAACGTCAAACTTGATTTCCGGCACAAGGGCCTCAAGTTCCTTGGCAACCCGCCCCAGTTCATTAACCCTCGGGCAGACATAGAAAATCTGACCGCCACGGTGGCGTTCGCGCAAGATGGCCTCGCGCACGACCACCGGATCATAGGGCGTGATATAGGTCCGAACCGCAAGACGGTCGACCGGCGGTGTCGCAATGATAGAAAGTTCCTTTACCCCGGTCAGGGCCAGTTGAAGGGTTCGAGGAATTGGCGTCGCCGTCAGGGTCAGGACATGCACATCCGATTTCAGCTCCTTGAGCCGTTCCTTGTGCTTCACGCCGAAATGCTGTTCTTCATCGACGATCAGAAGGCCGAGATCCTTGAAATGCACACCGTTGCCCAAAAGTGCATGGGTGCCACAAACGATATCGACATGACCGCTTTCGATGTTGTCCTTCACCAGCTTGGCGTTCTTGCCGGTAACAAGGCGCGAAAGCTGTTCTACCCGAACCGGCAGTCCTTCAAAGCGTTCCTTGAAGTTCAGGTAATGCTGACGGCACAAAAGGGTCGTTGGCGCAACCACAGCCACCTGTTTGCCCGACATTACGGCGGCGAAGGCGGCACGCATGGCGACCTCTGTCTTGCCAAAGCCGACATCGCCACAGACAAGTCGATCCATCGGTTTGCCAGCCGAGAGGTCATCAAGCGTATCGCGGATGGCGCGTGCCTGGTCTTCGGTTTCGGCAAACGGGAAGCCGGCACAGAATTCGTCATAGGCGCCTTCGGGTGCCTGAAGCGTTGCACCCTTGCGCAGGTGACGTTCAGCGGCAACCTTGATCAGCTTGCCTGCCATGTCGCGGATGCGTTCGCGCAGCTTGGCCTTACGGGCCTGCCAGGCAACCCCGCCCAGCTTATCAAGAATTGAGACACCTTCATCCGAGCCATAGCGCGACAGGACTTCGATATTCTCAACCGGGACAAACAGCTTGTCACCGCCGTCATATTCAAGTTCAAGGCAGTCGTGCGGCGCGCCGCCGGCCGTAACGGTTTTAAGGCCCAGATACCGCCCGATACCATGTTCAAGATGAACGACCAGGTCACCTTCGGAAATCTCGGAGGCTTCGCGCAGGAAGTTGTCTGCCTTGCGCCGTCGGCCGCCCGGGCGGCTCATGCGATCGCCAAGGATATCCTGTTCGGTAACGAACCAAAGGCCCTTGCGCCGGAAACCGCGTTCGATATCAAGGATGACGACGCAGACATGCTCGTGCGTCAGATCATCGGTAACATCTTCCCAGCATTCGCAAGGCACGACCTTGCCAACACCATGTTCACGCAGAAGCGATACCATACGGTCGCGCGATCCGTCGGAATATGCTGCAATGACAACCTGGTTTTCCTTGCCGCGCTGGGCGGTGATGAAATCACGCAGTTCGTCATAAAGATTGACGTCCGCACGCGCGCGGATATCGCCAAAATCACGCCCTGCCCGCGCACCAAGGTCATAGATGCCGCGTTCCGGGTTTTCATCATCGTAATAAGGCGAGAATTCCAGAACCGGGCGGTCTGACAGCATGCGGTCAAACTCTGCCTGATCAAGGTAAAGCCGTTCTGGTGGTACCGGTTTATAAACGTTATCGCCGGAAAGGCCACCACCCTTGATGTTCAGGCGCGCCTGATAATAATCATCGATCATCTCAAGGCGGTTTTCGATCACTTCGCCATATTGATAATCAAGGCTGACGATGGTTTCGGGCAAATAGGCAAAGATCGTATCAAGGCCATCATGGAACAGTGGTAACCAGTGTTCCATCCCGCCATATTTCAGGCCGTTGGAGATTGATTCATAAAGCGGATCGGTCTGTGAAACCGCCCCGAAAAGCTCGCGATAGCCGCTGCGGAACCGTGAAATGCTGTCCGGATCAAGATAGACCTCGCCCACAGGCAAAAGGGCAATTTCCTTGATCTTGCCAACGGTGCGTTGGGTTTCGACATCAAAGCGACGGATGCTTTCGATTTCGTCACCAAAGAAATCAAGACGCACCGGTTCTTTCATGCCCGGCGCAAAGATATCGACTATGTCGCCGCGAACCGCATAGTCTCCCGGTTCCATCACCTGTTCGGCGCGGTTATAGCCCATCCGTTCGAAATAGGCGGTCAGTTCAGCGCGGTCATATTCACTGCCGGCTTTGAAGGCCAGTTTGCCCTTGCGCATCACATCGACGGTCGGGACACGCTGAATGGCCGAAGCAGCAGTTGTCAGGACAATACGCCCGTTACCAGTGGTGGATTCAGTACCGTCCGCAAGGGTCGTTAGTGTTTCAATGCGACGCGACGTTACCTCGGAAATCGGTGATACCCGGTCATATGGCAAGCAATCCCATGCCGGCAGGGTCAGGACTTCGATTTCGCCAGCAAAGAATTGCAGTGCTTCGGCCAATTGGGCCATGCGCTTGTCATCGCGAGCAATGTGAAGAACGGTCTTGTTCTTGCCTGCACTCTCAAGCAGCTCGCGCAGGATCAGGGCATCGGCACCTTCTGGCACCCCGCCTACCCGTTTGCGACCGGTGGTCGATATGATTTCTTTTAGTTTGTTCAATGTCTTGTCAGGCGTTGCTAAGCGCGCGGATCATGCGCAGGACATCGGTGTCATACTGCGCGGGGGCTTCTTCCTTGCCGGTCGCCCATTTGAAGAAATCGGCATCCGGAACTTCGTTGATCAGGGCTTCAAATGTATCAAGCTGCTCTTCAGTCAGGGTCGCGAGGTGGTTGTCCATGAAACGGCCCATCAGGATATCGTTTTCCTTGGTGCCACGATGACTTCCCCGGAACAGCAGCTTTTTACGGCGCATTTCAAGGTCCGATACGTTGTCGGTCATTATACGATCTCCTGACTTCCTCGGCAGTGCCTTGCGGGCGGCAACTGCGGCCTGTTCTGTGGCATGGTTTGTACGGTAAAATTCCCTACGGGTCCATGCCGTGATCGGGTCATTTTGCATCAAATGATGACTTGATGGTTGTGGCGGGATAGTTTTGTTGTATACCCGTGCCATAAACGCAATTGTTCTATTAACGTTCTCATCGAAAGTTTCAACGAAAACCGTCATGCGTCCGGAAATTCTGTTCCCGCTTTTTGCTGAAATTGACACGCTGGCCGGTATCGGACCACGCTTAAAGCCGCTGGTCGCGCGCCTGATCGGTGGGGAACATGTCGCCGATCTGTTGTGGCATTTGCCATCGGGCATCATTGATCGCCGGTTTTCGCCGGACCTTTCGGACACCATCGACGGATCGATCGTCACCATGGATGTCTGGGTCGAACGCCATGACCCTGCACCCAACCGTCGTCGTCCCTATCGTGTGATCTGTAAAACCCAAAGCGGTACGCTTGTTCTGGCGTTTTTCAATGCACGTGCAAAATACCTGAATGACGTGCTTCCGGTTGGCGAAAAGCGGATTGTTTCGGGCAAGATTGACCATTACCGAGGTGAATTCCAGATCACCCATCCCGACCGGATCGGCACAGAGGCAGAACGGTCTGAAATCCAGACGGTCGAGCCAGTCTATCCGATGTCCGCCGGGGTTACGGGCAAAACCCTTACCAAGGCGGTACGCAGTGCGCTTGAAACGCTTCCCGATTTGCCAGAATGGCATGACCCGGCACTG
>NZ_PAQR01000008.1 GCF_002709775.1 Thalassospira sp. | reverse complement strand
TCCAGGATTACGGACGGCACATGGTTCAACTGACTCGTATCTATACTAAATCCGGTGACAAGGGCAAAACCGCCCTTGGCAATGGCACCCGCGTTCCGAAAAATTCCGTGCGCGTGGACGCCTATGGCACCGTTGACGAAACCAATGCCGTGATCGGTGTCGCCCGCCTGCATGCGGATGGCGAAGTCGATGCCATGCTCGCGCGAATCCAGAACGATCTTTTTGATCTGGGTGCTGATCTTTGCCCCCCGGGCGACGGCACGGACGATAACCCCGAACAACCCGCCCTTCGCATTACCGCCACCCAGACCGAACGGCTTGAGACCGAGATCGATCAGATCAATGCCGACCTTGATCCACTGAAATCATTCGTTCTTCCGGGTGGCAGCGCCCTTTCGGCACAGCTGCATGTGGCGCGCACGGTTTCGCGCCGCGCCGAGCGCCTGATTGTCGAGCTGGCCGGGCTCGAGACGATCAACCCGGAAGCCGTTCGTTATATCAATCGCCTGTCAGACCACATGTTTGTTCTTGCCCGCCATGCCAATAACGGCGGCAGGGATGATGTTCTCTGGCAGCCCGGACTGACCCGATAATCTGGCCTGATATCAAGATTATTGGACAAAATCCTTGTTCCCTTGCGGATTTTTGCCGTATCAAGACGGCGAAGGGCATCAAGATTTTCGTGAAGAAGTTGTCGTTAACGTCAACACCTTTACGTAAATTGACAACCTGCGTAGCACTACCTATTGTGCGTCGCGGGGAAAACATTACCATGCGGGCCAAAGCAAACTGCCTTGGCAGGGAGCAAAGCCCGCAGTTTCGACAACAAAAACGAACAGGTCTGTCATGAAGGTTCTTGTCGCCGTTAAGCGCGTTGTGGATTACAACGTCAAGATCCGTGTCAAACAGGACCAGTCTGGCGTTGAATTGAACAACGTTAAGATGTCCATGAACCCGTTTGACGAAATCGCCGTTGAAGAGGCCATCCGCCTCAAGGAAGCAGGTACTGCCACCGAAGTGGTTGCTGTATCGCTCGGCGTTAAACAGTGCCAGGAGACCCTGCGCACCGCCCTTGCCATGGGTGCCGATCGCGGCATTCTGGTCGAAACCGAAGACGAACTTCAGCCGCTCGCTGTTGCAAAGCTCTTAAAAGAAGTCGTTGCCAAGGAAAGCCCGGATCTCGTGATCCTCGGCAAACAGGCAATTGACGATGATGCCAACCAGACCGGCCAGATGCTGGCTGCATTGCTGGATTGGCCGCAGGGCACCTTCGCGTCCAAGGTTGTCGTTGCTGACGGCAAACTTGATGTCACGCGTGAAATCGACGGTGGTCTTGAGACCATCAAGATTGATCTTCCGGCAATCGTTACCACCGACCTGCGCCTCAATGAGCCGCGCTACGCGTCGCTGCCCAACATCATGAAAGCCAAGAAAAAGCCGCTCGATACCCTGAGCCCGGCCGACCTTGGTGTTGATACCGCGCCGCGCCTGAAAACCCTGAAAGTTTCCGAACCGGAAGCCCGTCAGGCAGGTGTCAAAGTTGCCGACGTCGCAGAGCTTGTCGACAAGCTCCGCAACGAAGCAAAAGTAATCTAAGCGGGGATCAATCAAATGAGCATTCTTGTTATTGCCGAACACGACAATACCGAACTGAAGGGTGGCACGCTTAACACCGTTGCTGCTGCTCAGAAAATCGGTGGCGACATCACCGTTCTGGTCGCGGGCGAAGGCTGCAAGGCCGTTGCTGACGCTGCTGCCAAGGTCGCAGGTGTCTCCAAGGTTCTCCTCGCAGACAACGCTGCCTACGGTCACTTCCTGGCCGAAAACCTGGCAGGTCTTGTGATCGAACTGGCTGGCGACTACAGCCACATTCTCGTTCCGGCGTCTTCGTCGGGCAAAAACTTCATGCCGCGCGTTGCAGCCAAGAAAGACGTCGCACAGATTTCCGACATCACCGACGTGGTTGATGCGGATACCTTTGTCCGTCCGATCTATGCCGGTAACGCCATGGCAACCGTGCAGTCGTCCGACAGCCTGAAACTGATCACTGTCCGCACCACCGGCTTTGATCCGGTCGCAGCCGAAGGCGGTTCTGCTGCCATCGAAGACATCTCTGTCGCAGCTGATGCTGGCAAGTCGTCCTTCGTTGGTCAGGAACTGACCGAGTCGGAACGTCCGGAACTCACCGCTGCAAGCATCGTCATCTCTGGCGGTCGCGGCATGGGTTCGGGTGAAAACTTCCACCTGATCGAGCCGATTGCCGACAAACTCGGCGCTGCCATCGGCGCTTCTCGCGCTGCGGTTGATGCGGGTTACGCCCCGAACGACTGGCAGGTCGGTCAGACCGGCAAAGTTGTTGCACCGCAGCTATACATTGCTGTAGGCATTTCGGGTGCTATTCAGCACCTTGCCGGCATGAAGGACAGTAAGGTCATTGTCGCGATCAACAAGGACGAAGAAGCGCCGATCTTCTCGGTAGCGGATTACGGACTTGTCGGTGACCTGTTCGAGGCCCTTCCCGCTCTGGCGAGCGAACTCGACAAATAATCTGATCCCCTTTAGGGTCAAAGCAACGCATACTCTTGTTTTGACCCTTGGGGACGAGTGGGGAACAAATGGCTTCGCTAGAAGATATCAAAACCATTGGCGTAATCGGCGCCGGTCAGATGGGCAATGGCATTGCGCATGTGATCGCCCTTGCCGGCTACGACGTCCGAATTCTCGACATCTCGCAAGAGGCCCTCGACAAGGCCATCGTCGTGATGGAAAAGAACATGGACCGGCAGGTCAAAAAAGAGATCATTACTGCAGCGCAAAAAGATTCTGCGCTGAAGCTGATCTCAACCGGAACGGAATATTCCTTCCTGTCCGACTGTGATCTGGTGATCGAAGCAGCCACCGAGAACGAAGAGATCAAAAAACAGATCTTCAAGGCTCTGTGCCCGGTGCTTGGCCCGGAAGCGATCATCGCGACCAACACGTCATCAATCTCGGTCACCCGTCTGGCGTCCTATACCGACCGTCCGGCGAAGTTCATGGGCATGCACTTCATGAACCCGGTGCCGCTGATGAAGCTGGTGGAACTGATCCGTGGTATCGCGACCGACGAAACCACCTATCGCACCATTCATGAGCTGACCAAAAAGCTCGGCAAGGACACGGCAAGCGCCGAAGACTTCCCGGCCTTTATCGTCAACCGCATCCTGCTTCCGATGATCAACGAGGCGATCTACACCCTTTACGAAGGTGTGGGGAACGTCGAGTCCATCGATACCGCGATGCGTCTGGGTGCGAACCATCCGATGGGTCCGCTGCAGCTGGCAGACTTTATTGGTCTCGATACCTGCCTGTCGATCATGCACGTTCTGCATGATGGTCTGGCCGATACCAAGTATCGCCCGTGCCCGCTTCTGGTCAAATATGTCGAAGCCGGATGGCTGGGCCGCAAGGCTGGCCGTGGATTCTATGACTATAGCGGTGACGAACCGACCCCGACCCGCTAAGCGGTCGTCTGCCGACTTTGGCTTCAAGACATCAAAGCCGCTGCCCCGCAGCGGCTTTTTTTGTTGCAATCCGAGGCCCAAGCATCTGGAATAGCCCTAGCTCTAACCCGCACAATCATGATGTCGGGACAAATCAAAACGGTTTCTGGAGGCCGTCCGAACATGTATCTCGGAATTGATGTCGGCACGTCGGCAGTCAAGGCATTGTTGATCGACGATAACTCGGTAACCCTGGCCGAGGCCGATGTTCCCTTGCGCGTTTCCAGCCCCCAACCGTTCTGGAGCGAACAAAACCCCGAAGACTGGTGGGATGCCACCACGCGTGCGATTGATGAATTGCACCGCCAGAACCCGTCTGCCATTGCGGCCACCCGTGCCATCGGCCTGTCAGGCCAGATGCATGGTGCGACCTTGCTGGGTGACGATGACAAACCGCTGCGTCCCGCCATCTTGTGGAATGATGGCCGTGCGATGCGCGAATGCGCCGAACTTGATGCGGCCCTTCCCGATCTTGGTGAACGGGCCGGGGTTGCCACCATGTCGGGCATGACCGCCCCCAAACTGATCTGGCTGCAAAAACACGAACCCGATGTTTTTGCCAAAATCAAAACCATCCTCCTGCCCAAGGACTACATCCGCTTTTGCCTGTCGGGCGACAAGGTCACGGAAATGTCCGATGCCGCTGGCACCCTCTGGCTTGATGAACAAAGCCGAAGCTGGAATGAAAGTGCGATTGCTGCCTGCGGCCTCACACCTGATCAACTCCCCGGCCTGGTCGAGGGATCTGATATCACCGGCACCCTGCACGCCAATCTGGCAGACCGTTGGGGCATGGCCGATGGTGTTATCATTGCCGGTGGCGGCGGTGATGCGGCCACCGGTGGCATCGGTGTCGGGGCAGTGGCGCATGGCGATGGCTTCATCTCGCTTGGTACCTCATCACAGATTTTCGTCGCCTCCGACAAATACCGGCCGAAACCCGAAGAATTGCTACACAGCTTTGCCCACGCCATCCCGAACCACTGGTTCCAGATGGCGGTGTTGCTCAATGGCGCAAGCTGTCTGAAATGGGCCGCAGACCTTCTGGGCGAAGCCGACATCACCAGCCTGCTCAACCGGGTCGAGGCACAGCACAAGGCACCATCTGATATCCTGTTCCTGCCCTACCTGAACGGTGAACGCACCCCGCATAACAATCCCTATGCCCGTGGCGTTTTCTTTGGTCTGGGCAGTGACACGGATCGCGAAGCGATGGTGCAGGCCGTGCTCGAGGGTGTCGGCTTTGCGCTCAGCGACGCCAAATCGCGCCTGAATGCGGCTGGAACCTATTGTGATCTGCCCGGCGTCATTGGCGGCGGCGCACGCAGTCGCTACTGGATTCAAATGATCGCCGATATCCTTGGCAAACCGCTTGCCCGTTATGAAGGTGCCACCAAGGGTCCGGCATTCGGTGCGGCCCGTCTTGCGCGTCTGGCGCTGACCAACGAACCGGTCACGGATGTCTGCGTCAAACCCGTGATCGAAGAAGTCGTTGAACCTGACATGTCGCGTCATGACGCCTACCAGCCGCGCTTTGCCAAGTTCCAGCGTATCTACGCTGCATTGTCCGACGAATTCACCCCGAACTAGGGCAGGCATTCCCCATCCAAAGAACAGGCTAAGCACCCGTTTTTAAATAAAATTCTTCGATCTGGTCGAATTTTGCCAGACACGCCTTTTAAACCCCCGCCCGGGTGCCAACATTAATCTGATGGCATTAATTTATAAGCACGGACAGATATGACGATTGTAGTGGTTGGAAGCTCGAACTTTGATTTCGCCGCCCGTGTGGCAAAGCTTCCAGTGCAGGGACAAACGGTATCCTCCCAAGCCTATAAAACCGGCCCGGGTGGCAAGGGCTGCAATCAGGCGCTTGCGGTTGCCAGGCTTGGTGTTGATCCGGTCTTCATCTCCAAGATCGGTGATGACATGCTTGGCAATCAGCTGATTGAAACACTCGCCGCCGAGGGACTTGATACCACCCATCTGATCGTCGCCGACGAAGCCCAGACCGGCATTGCCCTGATTTCGATTGATGAAGCGGGCGAAAACATGATCACGGTCGTTGGCGGGGCCAACATGACCATGACCCGCTCCGATTTGCATGAAAAACAGGATTACCTGCGCGATTGCGAATATCTGCTGCTGCAGCTGGAATGTCCGGTGGTCGCCATTGATTGCGCCATCAAATATGCCCGCGAAGGCAAGGCAAAGGTCATGCTTGATCCCGCCCCGGTCGCTGATCTGGTGGTCATGCGTGATCTGCTGGCCCTCACCCATATCGTCACCCCGAACCAAAGCGAATGTCTGGCCCTAACCGGCATCGATCCGGTCGATGCGGCCACCGCACGCGCCGCCAGCCTCAAACTCCATGAAATGGGTCCGGAAACCGTCATCATTAAAATGGGTGGTGCCGGGGCGTTCTATTCATCAAACGGCGCAACCGGTATGGTGCCGGGCTTTAAGGTCAATACGATTGATACGGTCGGGGCCGGGGATTGCTTTAATGCCGGGCTGGCTGTGGCGCTGCATGGCGGTCAGCCGCTTGGTGATGCCGTGCGTTTTGCCTGCGCGACCGGTGCGCTTGCCACCACAAGCAATGGCGCAGCCGATGCCGCACCGCTCCTTGAAGATGTTCTGAACCTGCTCGAAGGCCGCGCGGCTTAGGACGTCTCATCAATCAACTGATTGAAATAGGAAATGACTTCCGGTGCATCCCAGCGCGCAATGCCTTCAAGCTTGCCGCGCAAATCACCCTTGGCGTCATAAAGGAAACTGGTCGGAAGACCGCGCGCGCCCATCTGGCGTGCGATTGCCCCGCGCGGGTCAAGCACCACATCAAGGTTCTCGATTCCATTGGTTTCAAAGAATTCTTTGACCGCATCCGCCCCGCCACGGTCCTGACTAAGCGCCAGAACCCGGAACGGCTTGTCGGCCATTTCATCAGCCAGACGATCAAGATCGGGCATTTCCTTGACGCAAGGCACGCACCAGGTCGCCCACAGATTAACCAGAACAACCTGTCCTTTCAGGCTGTTAAAGGCGACCTCATTGCCATTTTCATCGACAAACGCCAGATCTTCGGGCAAAGAACCCCCGTCCGATGGCATGACCATCTTTGAAAGTTCTTGCGGGAATTGCGTATCAGCAAAGGCAGGGGTTGCATAAATGCCCGAGATGGCGACAATCACGCCAAGTTTTACGTAACGAAGCAATGCTTTCACAACACCCACCTTTCCAAGACTGCGGATCACGATGACCGACCAAAATGCCACTGACCAGAAAAACGCAAACTCCCTTTGGGGCGGCCGCTTTGAAGCAGGCCCGTCAGCCATCATGGAAGAAATCAACGCTTCCATCGGCTTTGACAAACGCCTTTACGCCCAGGATATTCAGGGCTCGAAGGCCCACTGCGCCATGCTGGTCAAGCAGAACATCATTCCTGCAGAAGATGGCGAAAAGATAACCAACGGTCTAGACCAGATTCTTCAAGAAATCGAGAGCGGCGAGTTCAAATTCTCCGCCGCCCTTGAAGACATCCACATGAACGTTGAAAGCCGCCTGCGCGAACTGATCGGCCCGGCGGCCGGTCGTCTGCATACCGCACGTTCGCGCAATGATCAGGTCGCGACCGACTTCAAACTCTGGGTCCGTGATGTCGCACTGGGCGATCTTGAAGTCGGCCTCAAGGGCCTTCAGGAAGCCCTGATCGAACAGGCTGAAACCCACGCTGCAACCATCATGCCGGGCTTCACCCACCTGCAGGCGGCCCAGCCGGTCACCTTTGGTCATCATCTTCTGGCCTATGTCGAAATGTTTGGCCGTGATCGCGGGCGTGTTGCCGATTGCCGTACGCGTATCAATGAAAACCCGCTGGGTTCTGCTGCCCTTGCTGGCACGCCCTATCCGATTGACCGTCACATGACGGCAAGTGCGCTTGGCTTTGATCGCCCGACGGCGAACTCGCTTGATGCCGTATCGGACCGTGACTTCGCACTTGAATATCTTAATGCCGCATCGATTGCCGCAATGCATCTGTCGCGTCTGGCCGAAGAAATGGTCATCTGGTGCTCGGCCCAGTTCCGCTTTATCGGAATGTCCGACAAATTCTCGACCGGCTCGTCAATCATGCCGCAGAAACGCAACCCGGATGCGGCTGAGCTGATCCGCTCCAAGATCGGGCGTATTGTTGGCTGCTATAACGGTCTGATGTTGTCGATGAAGGGCCTGCCGCTGGCCTATTCCAAGGACATGCAGGAAGACAAGGAACCGGTTTTCCAGGCCCATGACCATCTTGGTCTGTGTGTTGCCGCCATGACCGGCATGATCGCCGACATGAAAGTCTTTGCTGACAACATGCGTGCGGCTGCCGGTGCCGGTTACACCACCGCGACTGACCTTGCCGACTGGCTGGTTGCCGAACTTGGCATGCCGTTCCGTGATGCCCACCACGTTGTCGGTGCGACCGTCAAGCTTGCCGAAACCAAGGGCTGCGATCTTGATCAGCTGTCGCTTGAAGACCTGCAGGGGATCGAACCCAAGATCACCAATGCGGTTTATGACGTCCTCACTGTCGAGGCATCGGTTGCCGCCCGCCAAAGCTTTGGTGGCACCGCCCCGGTACGGGTGAAGGAATCCGTTGCGGCCGCACAGGAAAGGTTTCTGAAATGAACAACAGCTTCTTGAAACGCGGCACCATGGTCACGCTGGCCATCATGCTGGGACTGTCGGTTGCGGCTTGCGGTAAAAAAGGCCCGCTCGAACCGCCGACCGATGCCGGACAGGAATATCCAAGGGATTACCCGACCCAATGAACCATTTTGAATATATCAACGGCGAACTTTACGCCGAAGGTGTCGCGATCCGGGAAATGGCCGACAAGGTCGGCACCCCGTTCTTCTGCTATTCGACCGCGACCCTTGAACGCCACTACAATGTCTATGCCGCCGCATTCGAGGGCCTTGACGCCACCATCTGCTTTGCGGTCAAGGCAAACTCGAACCAGGCGGTTCTGAAAACGCTCGCCAATCTTGGTGCGGGTGCAGACGTTGTTTCGGTTGGGGAAATGCGCCGTGCCCTGCGTGCGGGCATGGATCCGGCAAAGATCATCTTTTCGGGCGTTGGCAAGGCCGATGCAGAAATGCGCGAAGCCCTTGAAGCCGGCATTGCCCAGATCAATGTCGAAAGCATTCCCGAACTGATCGAACTGAATAACGTTGCCATCAACATGGGCAAAAAGGCGCGCATTGCATTGCGCGTCAATCCGCATGTTGATGCCAAAACCCATGAAAAGATCGCGACCGGCAAGGCCGAAAACAAATTCGGCATCGACTGGACCCGCGCGATTGAAGTGTACCGTGATGCTGCCGCCATGGACGGCATTGAAGTCACCGGGATTGCCATGCATATCGGCTCCCAGCTGACCGATCTTGCCCCCTTCCGCGAGGCGTTTACGCGTCTGGCCGGTCTGGTGGAACAGCTCCGTTCCGAGGGTATCGATATCCGCAATCTCGATCTCGGTGGTGGTCTTGGCATCGCCTATCAGGGCGAAACACCGCCGCTTCCCGATGCCTATGGTNAGATGGTGCGTGAAACCGTCGGNCATCTTGGNTGCCANATCACNCTTGAGCCGGGCCGCCTGATTGCCGGNAATGCCGGGATCATGGTTTCGCGCGTCATGTATATCAANGANGGCGAAGCCAAGCGCTTTGTCATT
The DNA here is from genome assembly GCF_002709775.1 of Thalassospira sp. GTDB lineage: Bacteria > Pseudomonadota > Alphaproteobacteria > Rhodospirillales > Thalassospiraceae > Thalassospira. The sequence continues at coordinate 146,074 of NZ_PAQR01000008.1, read as the reverse complement.
CTNGATGCCGCGATGAANGACCTGATCCGCCCGACNCTNTANAGCGCCTATCACGAAATCATCCCGGTCGATGAACAGGGTGAAGACGACAAACAGGTCAAGGTCGATGTGGTCGGCCCGGTTTGTGAAACCGGCGACACCTTCGGCAAGGATCGTGATCTTCCTGATGATCTCAAGGCCGGTGATCTCGTCGCTGTGATGTCAGCCGGTGCCTATGGTGCGGTGATGTCTTCGACCTACAACACCCGCGCACTGACGCCGGAAGTTCTGGTTAAGGGCAACAACTTCGCCATCGTCCGTCCGCGTCAGGAAATCGATGATCTGATCAATATGGATCAGGTGCCCTCATGGCTCAGCAACGCCTAAGGCACACATTCTTTCTGATCTGCATTTGATTTTCGGGCGGTTGGCCATGAGCCAGCCGCCCTTTTATTTTGCGTCCATCCTGCGAACTGCTTGACCCGTCACGGCAAAACCCCAAACTCTAAAGATGCGGGTTGTGCTAGAATACACGCGATAATGCGCGCACTGTCGGCAAGCAGGGACCACCAGACCCATGTCGTTGATACCACCCTATCCAAAGATGGAACGCCATGTGCGCAAGACGCGCATGGTGATGGTGTGGGAATCTGTCTGGCCCTGCCTGATCCCGTCCCTGTCGATCGGGCTTCTGGTGGTTGGCCTGACATTGACCGGCGCGTTCGAACTTCTGCCTGCGACCGGGCATATCATGTTGCTGTCGATCCTGTCGGTGGCGGTCATGGTTTCGGTGGTTGCGCCCTGGCGCAATTTCAAAATGCCGACCCGGCGCGATGTCCTGCACCGGATCGAGATCGACAACCATCTTGATAACAACCCGCTGCAAAGTCTTGAAGATCACATCCCCGAAACCGACGATCCGCTGACCAGCCTTCTTTGGCAGCGCCAGCTTGGCCTGCATGAAGCCGCCCTGAAAAGGCTCAGACTGTCGCCCCCGCTGCCCGCCATTACCCGCGTTGATCGCTTTGGCCTGACCGCCATTCCGGTGCTGCTGCTGTTTGTCGGCCTGATGACAGGCAGCGATCATGTCGCAGAGCGCTTCTCAAAGGCCTTCAGCCCGCTTCAGCGTCTTGGGGCTGCCGACTTCAGCGCCACCCTTTGGGTCACCCCACCGGCCTATACCGGCCAGATCCCGCGCATCCTGCAATTCAGCTCGCTTTCGGATGACACCGGCAACCGCACGGGCGCTAACACCGATGCTGCATCGGATGCCACCAGTGACGTCATGTCGGTGCAGGTACCCGCTGGATCGACCCTGGATGGCAGCATCTCAAGCATCTGGGAACCGACCCTGACCACACCGCGCGGCAAGCAGGCCTTCAGCGAAAGCGGTGAAAACAGCTATGTGCTTTCCACCGCCATCGATCAGCCTGGCCAGTGGCGCATATCGGTCTGGGGCAATGATCGCCTGACACTGAATATCGAACTTCTGGCCGACAATGCGCCCAGCCTGTCCTTTGTCAGCCCGCCCACTGTGACCAGACGCGATCACGTCCGCCTTGATTACGTGGCCAGCGACGATTACGGCCTTTCCAGTCTTGAACTGGTCATCACCCCGGCCGCCGAAGACGGCACGATCAAGCAATACGGCCCGATTGATCAGGTCGTCATCGACCTCAAGGGCGATACTGGTGGTGCTGCTGACGCCGGCGCCATGCCAACCCGTATCGATGGCCCGCGCTTCATCGATCTGGTGGCCCACCCCTGGGCGGGCTTGCCGGTCAATATCCAAATGGTCTCGCGTGATAATGCCGATCAGGTTGGCGAAAGCGATATCCGCTCCCTGATACTGCCGGAACGGGAATTCAGCCATCCGGTGGCGCAAAAGCTGATCGATATCCGTCGTGGTCTGCTGCGCTATCCTGACCGTGCACTTGAAATGCACAATGCCTTGCTGCCGGTCCTGTTCGCCCCGCAGGCCTTCAACGGCCATCTCGGTGTCTTCCTGACCCTGTCTGTCGCGGAAAACCGGTTGGCGGCCAACCTGCATAACCGTGACACCCATCAGGATGTCGCAGGGCTTCTGTGGCATGTCGCCGAGGAGATTGAGCGTGGATCATACGGCATTGCCGAACGCAACCTGATGGAGGCCGAGGAACGCCTGCTTGAGGCACTCGCCAACCCCGATGTCACCGAAAGCGAAATCGCCCAACTGATTGATGAATACCGCCAGGCACTGAACGAATATCTCGCCGCCCTGATGCGCGAAAGCCCGGACGCAACCGAGGAACAACCACCCGCGGGCAGCGCAACCCTTGAACAACAGGACCTGTCACGCATCATTGATCAGATCGATGCCCTGATGCGCGCCGGTGCCCGGGATCAGGCCCGCCAGCTGATCGACCGCCTGCGTGAACTGGTCGAAAACATGCAGGTCACCACGGGCGAAGGCGGCATGGATATCACCTCGACGCTCCGCGAGATGCTTGATGGCATGCGCGATCTATCCCGCCGGCAGCAGGACCTGATGAATGATGGCGATAATGCCTCGACCCAAAACGGCAACGGCCCGCGCGCCAGCCAGCAACAGAGCCTTGCCGACGATGCCGGTGAAATCCTCGAGAACCCCGGCCTTGGTCAATTCGGCGATGTCAGCGGCATGAATTCGGTAATTGATGTCATGCGCGGGGCGGCCGATGCGCTGGAACACAACCGCTCGCACGAGGCCCTGCAATACCAACGCCAAGCCATGGACGCCCTGCAACAGGGCATTGGTGAAATCAGCCGTGCGCTGGAAGGTTTAAGCCAAATGGCACCAATGCTCGAAGACCTCGAAGGATCAGGCCGTCGGGACCCGCTGGGCCGTCCGGTCGGCGGCAACGGCACCACCATCATCCCGGATGTAAACACGCTTGAGCGCGCCTGGCGCATCTTGCAGGAACTCCGCCGTCGGTCCGGCGATCCCGAACGCCCGCAGATCGAACAGGAATATATCGACCGCTTGCTCAAACGGTTCTGATCATCCTTCCTTCCCGCCAAACAAAAAAGGCAGCACGCACTGTGCTGCCTTTCTCGTATCTCGGTTTATTCGCTGATCGCTTAAGGCTCAATCGCCTCACGCGGGTCAAGGAAGGTCACCTGCAAGCGGGTTGCCGTCGGGTTCGGACGGCGGATCTTGGTTTCGACTTCCATGCTTTCGCCAACCGGCAGCATCTGCTGCTCCATCGGCATTTCAGCACCGGTCGAAACAAGCGATTCATCATAAATCAGCGGCACCTTCTTGCGCTGAACCACACGATCAAGCGGATCAAGCAGCTCGATCAGAAGGTAAGGCAGCGCACGCGGCTCCTCGCTGATATTGACGATCTCGGCCCGGACCACCAGCACATCAACCCCGTCTTCTTCTTCACGGGTCGGCGGCAATTCGCGGATATCAAGGCCTTCACCAACATGGGGCACATCAAGGCCCACCATGTCATAGACCTTGGCAATCGGCGGCCACATCTCGATGATCTGATCCTTGGCGAAATATCCGCCCGCACCAATCCCGCCAAGCAACAGCAGGAAGATGATCCAGCCGACGATACCCTTTTTCTTTTTGGGTTCCGGCTTCGGATTGTTGCGAATCAGCTGCTGGGGAATCGGGGGCGGATCAGGGATCTTGTCGGCTTCTTCAAAGCCCGGATCAACCGGCCCTCCGCCCATCTGGTCTGCATTGAAATCAGCACCAAGCGATCCTTCCTCGTTAAACGGGGCCGGGATATCACTTTCGGGTGCTGGTGCCGGGGCAGCCTTCTTTGCGCCGGGCGGGTCCTGATGCCAGCTATTGCCGCAGCTTTTACAGCGCACGGTTCGGCCTTTCGGGCCGATTGCTTCTGTCTTAACTGAGTATTTCTTGGAACACTCTGGGCAAGTAATGATCATTGCAAACCTGGCATATCGATGACGGCGGCATCAAACACGGGGGGAGGCAAGAAGCTGGTCGCGACTGACGGTCCCCCTGTGCCGTCAGTGAAGACTTACACTATATGTAAATAGCCGCGATTTAACAGACTGTTAAGCACAGATAACAGAAGCTGCCCGGATTTGGGTCTTAAACCTGCGCCTGACCGGGCTGCGGGTCACCCCCGAAAACACATGACAAACCGCTCTAACCGGTTATTTCATTTTCGATATTGTCATGGCAGCGGTACTTTCCAACCCTGTCCGATGATGACGAAAACCGTTATAAACTGCTATGTACCGACCGTCACGGCCCAGATGGAGCACGAATTTTGACCGACGTTGTCAGTTTCAGGGATGTCGGAGTCCGCTATGAATCCGGACCGGAAATCCTGCGCGACCTCAATTTTTCTCTGAGTCGCGGCAGTTTTCATTTCCTGACGGGGGCTTCCGGGGCGGGCAAATCGACCCTGATGCGGCTTTTATATCTGGCACTGCGCCAGACACGCGGTGAAATTTCGATTTTCGGACGCGACAATATCCGCATCCCACGCGAAGAACTGCCGGCGATTCGCCGCAAGATCGGCGTCGTGTTTCAGGATTTCCGCCTGATCAACCATCTGACAACCTTTGAAAATGTTGCCCTGCCACTGCGCGTAGCCGGCGTTGAAGACCTGCAGATTCGCAAAAACGTGACCGAGCTTCTCGAATGGGTCGGTCTTGGCGATCACGTCAACGCGCCGCCATCACGCCTGTCTGGCGGGCAGCAACAGCGCGTGGCCATCGCGCGCGCTGTCATTGGTCGCCCGGCCCTGCTTCTGGCCGATGAGCCAACCGGCAACGTCGATGACCGAATCGCCATGCGCTTGCTCTATCTGTTTGAGGAGCTCAACAAGCTCGGCACCACCGTTCTGATCGCCACCCACAACCGCAACCTTGTACGCCGCTTTGGCCATACCCAATGGTTGCTCGAAGGTGGTACCCTGCACGACGTCACCCATAGCGGCTAAGACATACCAATTCGCGACCGAACTTTCCTGAACCACGGGATCAACAGGACCAACACACGATCATGGCATTTCGCGCACCACCATCGCACCTTCCTCTTGAAAGCGATTCTTCCTCGCGCTTCTTGCCGAGCATCGTCGCCCTGATGGTGGCGCTGCTGACCTTCTCGATCGTCGGCCTCGCCGCCCTGCATGACAGTGTCGGTCAATGGTCCGGTCAGATCGAAGGCAGCCTGTCGATCCAGGTCCCGCCGACCGAACTTGCCAACCGATCCCCCGCCGAACGCGAAGCCGCCCTGCAGGGCACGGTCGATAGCATCATCGAACAGGTTTCCACCCTGCCCGGCATCGCAAGGATCGAGGAACTCAGCCCCGATACCATGGCGGCCCTGCTCGAACCCTGGCTTGGCCCGGACGAGGTCGTTAGCGAACTGCCCATTCCGCGTATCATCGAAATCACGCCCGAAACCGGGTTTAACTATGATGCGCTTGAAAGCCGTCTGGGCGTCATCGCGCCCGAGGCCGTGCTGGATGATCACCGCATCTGGATCGAACGCATTGCCGACGTCGCCTTTTCCGTGGAACTGGCCCTTGCGCTTTTGATTGTCGTTTTGTTTGGCGCGACCATGCTGTCGGTCGTCTTTGCCACCCGATCGGGCCTTTCGATCCATCATCGCATCATCGAATTGCTGCATCTGATCGGTGCGCAGGATGGCTATATTGCCCGTCAGTTTGGCCGCCATAACCAGCGCTTGGCCTTCTTTGGCGCGCTGATCGGTCTTCTGATCGCGCTTCCGGTCTCTGCCCTCATCGGTTGGCTTGGCATGCGCGCCGGCTGGCCGGTTCCGTCCCTTGTTCTAAGCCCCACCTTCATCGGCCTGATTGTCGCCATTCCCTTCATCGTTGCGATGGTGGCTGGCATCACGGCAACCCGAACCGTGCTGCGTGTCCTACACCGGATGTTGTAACCCGTTGATGGTCTTCGTATAGTCGGTTGTCACCACTTCCCTTTCGGGATCATGGCCTTGGCCCTCTTTGTCGTCTTGAGGAGATCCGAATTCATGCCAGATCGCCCCTATTCAGGCACGCATCCATGAACAAGCCGCCGCTTAGTGTGCAACATCGTCGCCGGTTCCGTCGGTTTCGCTTCTTGCTTTCCGCACTGATTTTCTGCGGGCTGATCTGGGCGGCCGGGTTCATCTGGTATGTCGATTACATCCCGAAAACCGTCGACAACACCAACCAGCGCACTGATGCCATTGTGGTTCTGACCGGTGGCAGCGAACGACTTTCCGAAGGCCGCCGTCTTCTGGTGCGTGGCCTTGCCGACAAGCTCTTCATATCGGGTGTTTATCGCGGGGTCGAAGTTGATGAATTGCTTTCGGTTGGTAAATCCGACCCGCGCCTGATTGCCTGCTGTGTGGTTCTTGGCCATGTTGCGGAAAACACCCGGGGCAACGCGATTGAAACCGCCGTCTGGATGTATGAGGAAGGCTATAAAAGCCTGCGCATTGTCACGGCCAACTACCATATGCCGCGCTCGCTTCTGGAATTCAAAAGCCTGATGCCCGATGTCGAAATCGTCGCCCATCCGGTTTTCCCCGATAACGTCAAGATCGACAACTGGTGGCGCTTCCCGGGCAGCACCGCGCTGATTGCCAGCGAATATAACAAATACGTCTTCGCCAGCCTGCGCAACACGCTGCTCAACTGGTTGCCGAACGGCGACCGCCAGGCCCTGCGCAGCCCCGGCGGCGTATTTGATGAGCAGCCAGATGACGCACCCGACCTTGATGACTATTCCGCATCAAACGGCACTGGCAAGGATGGCTGAACAATCGGCATTTTCTGATCGTCATATTGCTGTTACAAAACACCGGATATTAAGGGTCGGGACCTACGAAGGATTTTGTCTGAATGATTGCTCTGCGCGCGTTACTGTTTAACGTGTTGTTTTTCGGCGGAACGGCTGTCTTGTGCATCGTTCTGCTGCCGTTAATGGTATGTGGTCGCAAGGCCAACCAGTTCGTCGGCCATGCCTGGTGTCGGCTGACCCAGTTGGCACTGCGCTATTCGGTTGGCATGCGCAAACGCTTCACCGGCTTGGAAAACCTGCCAGAAGGCCCCTGCATCATCGTTGCCAAGCATCAGTCTGCCTGGGAAACCCTGACCTTCCATACGGTCGTCACCGATCCGGCCTACATCCTGAAAAAGGAACTCACCCGCATTCCGCTGGTTGGACAGTTCCTGATCTTGTCCGGCCAGATCGCAGTTGATCGATCAGCCGGCAGCCAAGCGCTTAAAGACATGATCAAGGGGGCAGCAAAGGCGCTTGAGGAAAACCGTCAGGTGATCATTTTCCCCGAAGGCACGCGCACCCCGCCGGGCTCCAACCGCCCGTATCATCCGGGTATTTTCGCGCTCTATAAAGCCTTCCCCGATACCAAGGTCATTCCCGTCGCGCTTAATTCCGGCATGTTCTGGGGCCGCGACAGCTTCATGAAATATGGTGGCCGGGTCACCATGGAATTCATGCCTGCCATGGAACCGGGGCTTGATCGCAAGACCTTCATGAAGGAAATCAAGAACCGCATCGATACCCGCACGCGCGAGCTCGAGGCCGAAGCACAGGCAGAATTCCAGCTGCCAATGCTGACCTCTGATGACATTGACGCAAAGCAGGAACAAGAAGACGCACAACTCGGCGTCGCCCCTGTCAAAGACACAAGCAGCGACAAGGTTTCCTGAACCAACTGCGCACAGCGTTTCCGGAAACAAGAAGGCCCGCGACACCATCTGGTGCGCGGGCCTTTTTCATACGCCGAAAGCTCTAGGGTTTTGCAACGCGAACACGCTCTGTCTTCTTGCGGGTCACAAGCCAGATGCCTGACACGATCAGGACGATCCCCGCCAGATGATAAAGATGCAGTGCCTCACCCAGAAACGCGATGGCAAGGCCGCTTGAACAGACCGGGATCAGATACATGAACACCCCGGCCTTGGCCGGACCAACCATCGAAACGCCCCGGTTCCAGAACATGTAGCCCAGGAATGCCGGCCCTGCCCCGATATAGAAAATCTTGAGCATATCCGGCCAAACCGGATCAAGGCTGGTGAAGAACGGCTTTCCATCGACCACCAGCGACCAGATATAAAGCGGGGTCAGGAAACACAAACCGATCAGGGCTGAAACAAACACCAGACTTAGCGGATGCACACCCTTGGGCGCGCGTTTGAGAAACATCGAATAGGCCGCCCACACCATGGCCGACAACATCGCCAACACATCACCCAGAACGAAATCCATGCGGGCAAAAACCGATGGATCGCCCTTGGCAATGATGGTTGCGGTCCCCGCCCCGGCCACCAGCACGCCCAGCCATTGACCAAGCCGTGGTTTGTCTGCGGTCAGAAGGGCTGCAAACAGCAGCACCCAGATCGGTGTGGTCGCATTCAAAAGCCCGGTATTGACCGCCGTCGTGTTATAGGCTGCGAGATAAATCACTACCGAAAACAGAAACACGCCGGTAAAGCCGATCAGAAACATCGACAGTTTGTGTTCAGCCATGATGCGCAGATCGCGCGCCAGATACTTGAAACAGAACGGCAGCAACAAACACAAAGCCACGATCCAGCGCCAGAATGACAGCGCTTCGAACGGCACGGTTTCGTTGATCCCGCGCGCCACAACGTGGTTGGACCCCCACATCAGCGAACAGGCGACCAGCATCAGATAGGCCACCGTCATCGGCGTCTGCGATCCGGTCTGGCCCGCAGCAACCGTCGTTCCGTTTGATTGGCTCATCAGATGCCTGCCCCCATATTGATCTCGCCATATTCGCGGCGGACCAAATCCATCAGATCATGCAGGGGCGGATCAACAATGCCCATTTCATCAAGATGGCTGACTGTGTTTTCAAGATATTCAAGGTTCGGTCCGACGCTGCCATGTGCCGCCACGATGATCTCGACGGCGGTGCGCACCGGCAGGTTCCCGGCATATTGTTCATGGCTCGGATCGGCGACATAGGTATGCGCGATCACCTTGCGACCATCGGCAAGCTCGACCTCGACATCAGCCGGGATATAGGTGTTGGTGACAAGTTCGCGCTCATCAAGATAGGCCTTCACCTTTGACCAGTTTTCCGGCGTGATGCGAAACGCGTTGCCGACACATTCCCCGCCTTCATTCAGGCCAAGAACCAGCCCCGGGTTTTCCGGCGTTCCACGGTAATGATGGGAATAGATACAGAATGACCGGTGATAGCCGGGCAGCAGCGCACGCGCGCACTCGGCAAAATCAAAGCCGGGCCGCCACAGAAGCGAACCATATCCAAAAACCCATTTTTCGCGGGCGTCCGTCAAACTTTCCTCCGACAGCTTTGGTGCTGATTTGATTAATTGGTTTACGGCAACCTAGCGTTTCATGATCACCAATGCCACCCCAAGGGCGGCAATTGCAAATCCGGCAAAGCCAAGAACACCAAGTTGCTCGTCAAACAGAAGCCAGGCAAAGAACGCTGCTGTGGGCGGCACAAGATAGAACATGCTGGCCACACGGGTGGCTTCGCCCTGCTTGATCAGAACCATCAAAAGCATGATCGCCCCGATGGACAGCACCAGCACCAGCCACGCCATCGCCAGAATGAAGTCCATGCTCCATTCGACCGTCAGCGGCTCCTTGAACAGCGCGATGATCCCGACAAAGACGCTAGCAGCAACATACTGCACGACCGTGCCGCTCATAAGCTCCATACCCGTGCAGAAGCGCTTTTGATAAAGCGTGCCCGCCGTCATGCCAAACAGGGCCGCCACCGCCAGACCGATACCAAACGGTGTGATGCCAATGCCATCGCCAATCTTGGGTAACAAAACCAGCGCCACCCCAATCAGGCCAAGGATCAACCCGCCCCACTGGCGCATGGATACCCGCTCACCCAAAAGCGATCCGACGACCGATGCGGTTACAACCGGCTGCAGACCAACGATCAGGGCCGCCAGCCCGGCTGGCAGTCCGGTATCAATCGCCCAGAACACCCCGCCAAGATAAACCCCATGCACCAGCACCCCGGTAGTGCCGATATGGCCGGCCTCACGCCAGGTTTTGGGCCATTTCGCCCCCATCAAAAAGATGACCGGGATCATCAGGATCAGGACGATGACAAATCGAACAAACAGGAAAACGAACGGATCTGCATAGGGCAGACCGAATTTGGCGCCCACAAAGCCCGTGCTCCACAGGAACACAAAGACGAACGGCATGAACCGCGTCAGGGCGGCGTGGTTGGTGGCAGACATTTCAATCCCCTTGGACCGGACGGTGCAACATGTGGGGCTGTTGTCCGTCGGGTTATCCCGGAAAGTCGGGCATCATCATATTATTCGGCAGGCTTCTTCTTGGCTTTTTCATAGCTTTTGCGGTCTTCACCCTCGGCCGAGAAATTGGTGAAATACTGGCCGGCATCGACAATGCCACGACGAATTTCACGGGTGCGGGTAAACAGATCAAACAGCTTGTCCCCCTCGCCCCAGCGAATGGCACGCTGAAGCGCCATCAGGTCTTCCTGAAAACGTCCCAGCACTTCCAGAACCGCTTCACGGTTGTTCAGGAACACATCGCGCCACATGGTCGGATCGGATGCCGCAATACGGGTGAAATCACGGAAACCGGTTGCGGAAAACTTGATCACTTCCTGACGCAGCGCATCTTCAAGATCGGTGGCCGTACCCACAATCGTGTAGGCAATCAGGTGTGGCAGGTGCGACGTGATGCCAAGGATACGGTCATGATGATCCGCATCCATGCACTCAACATGCATGCCGCATGCTTCCCAAAGCGCCTTGACCTTGGCGACCGCGTCTTCGCTTTCGCCCGGAACCGGGGTCAGGATGCACCAGCGTTCCTCAAACAGTTCCGGGAAACCGGAATCCGGACCGGAATGCTCAGTCCCGGCCAGCGGGTGACCGGGCACGAAATGAACGCCTTCATCAAGATGCGGCGCAATGTCGCGAATGACGGACTGTTTGACCGACCCGACGTCGGAAACAATCGCACCCTTCTTCAGCACACCGGTCAGTTGCGCGCCAATCGTTTCATTGGCACCAACCGGCGCACAGACCATGACCAGATCCGCATCACCAACCGCGTCCTTGATGTCGCAATAGGCTTCATCGGCAATACCAAGTTCAAGCACCCGGTCACGGGTCGCTTCCGAGCGGACCGCACAGGTGATTTTGTTGGCAAGGCCGTCGCGCTTGATGCGACGCGCCATGGATGAGCCGATCAGGCCCATGCCGATAAAGGCGACTGTTTCAAACAGCGGTTGGGATGCAGTATTGGTCATTTTAAGCGTTCACAAAGTCTTTGATGGCCTGAAGGCAGATTTCCATTTCTTCCTTCGTACCGATAGAGATACGAAGCATCTGCGGCAGGCCATAGGCACCGATTTTGCGCGGGATCACGCCACGGGCCATCATGAAATCATTGGCGGCATCGGCGTTCTTGCCATCTTCCGCCGGGAATTCGACGAGAACGAAGTTGCCATAGCTCGGATGTGCCTTAAGGCCCGCGATCGCATTAATCTCGTCGCGGAACCACGACAGCGTTTCGGCATTGTGGCGCACGCATTCATTGACGAAATCATCGTCATCAAGGGCGGCAACACCGGCTTCCTGGGTCGGCAGCGGCACGTTGAACGGGTTGCGCAAACGATGCAGCACATCGGCAATCGCCGGCGGCGCATAGCACCAGCCCAGACGAATACCACCAAGACCATAGATCTTGGAAAATGTACGGGTCATCACGGTGTTGTTGCCCGCTTTCACAAGCTCCTCACCCGCGGAATAATCTTCCTGACCGGTCATGAATTCCGCATAGGCCGCGTCAACCACCAGTACGATGTCATCACGCAGACCATCACGCAGGCGCTTCATTTCAGCATCCGTAATATAGGTGCCCGTCGGGTTGTTCGGGTTGGCGACAAAGACGATCTTGGTCTTGTCGGTAACCGCGGCCAGAAGCGCGTCAACATCAGTGGTCATGTTGGTTTCTTTGGCGGTGACCGGGGTTGCACCAACGCCCATGGTCGCGATCGGATACATCAGGAACCCGTGTTCCGAATACAGAACCTCATCACCCGGACCGGCATAGGCACGGATCAGAAGCGTCAGGATTTCATCCGAACCATTGCCGCAGACAAGCTGGTCGAACTCAAGGCCGTATTTCTCTGCCAGTTTGTGGCGCAGGATATCGCAGCCGCCATCCGGATAACGATGCAAACGGGTCGCCGAATTACGAAGCGCTTCCATGGCCTTGGGGCTCGGGCCAAGGGCACCTTCGTTTGACGACAGCTTGATCACGCGCTGAGCGCTGTCAGCACTGGATTTGCCGCCTTTATAGGGGGCAATATCAAGAATTCCGGGGCGTGGGGTGGGCGCAGACATCAGGTAGTTCTCCCAAGGGAAATGGCGGCCAATCGTGGCCTGCCTAGCATATTAACTCAGTGCATCTTCGGCGATCGGCACGGCATAGGCGCCAACCACCCGCAAACTTTCGGGGCGAAGGCCTTGCGCATCCAGGGTCGCCTGAAACGCATCGGCGCGATTACAAAAGAATCCCGGCACATCAACAAGCACAAAACGCCGATCTGCGTCCGTATCATCAGAAAAGCCAAGGATTACCGATCCGTCGATGCCATCCGCAATTTTTTTGCGCACGGTATCCATCGAAATCTCTTTCGACAGGCTGACAACAAACAGAGTCCGGTCATCGCCACTATCTTCAAGTTCAATCGCAGCCAGTACAAAACCTTCGGTCGTCTCACCCCGTCCGACCGGACGCCCGCCAAACGGCAGCTTGGACACGACACGAACTGCGCTTTGCGCGGTCAGGTTGGTCCACCATGGCATGGCTTCGCCCAGCTCGGGTTTGGGGAAGACTCCAACCGCGGCCCGACCTTCCTCAAGCGCGCCAAAGGCTTCGCGCGGGGTATCAAACTCGATAATCTCGTTCAGGCAGCCGAAATTCAGGCGCGCCAGTTCCCAGCAATCCACACCATCGGCATTGCGGCAAAGGGCCACCGTATACGGCGCCTCAAGACGCGTTCCGGCCGCGATCATCTCGCGCCAGATCTGAATCAGGGCGGTTTTCGGGAAGGCACCTTCATGGCGGTCAACAAGGGTGCGCATGATGCGGGCTTCACGTGCCGGGCGATAGGGCACCTTGACCTTGCCACCCGCTGCGATCACACGGTCCTTATAGGCCCCGACAGCCTGCACAACCTTGGTCCGGCGAATGATCAGCGACTGCAGCGCCTGATCGATTTCATCGATCTCTCCGCGCAGCTCATCCAGGTCAAGATTTGCCAAATTTTCGTCTTCGCACGCCATGATTCACTCTTTTATAAAACGGCGCACAGTATTAGGACAGGGCCGCAGAAATGCAAAGAAAAGATTGACTAACCCCGGCTCTGCTTCATAGCTAGGGTTAAGGAATTTCCGCCAAACCCGACATCGCGTCGCTCGCGAAAAGCCGGTTTGAGCGAGAAACCATCAAAAAACCAAGGAAACCGCCATTCATGTCCACCGCGACCAACACAGAAAAGCGCCCCCCGCTTCCGGGCCACCATATGGTGCTCGGCGAAACGGAAAAGCTGCGCCTTGATAGCGGTGTGGAATTCGGTCCCTTCACCCTTGCCTATCAGACCTATGGCGAACTGAACGCGGATAAATCCAACGCGATTCTGGTCTGTCATGCCCTGACGGGTGATCAGTATGTTGCTGACGAAGTCCATCCGATCACCGGCAAGGAAGGCTGGTGGTCCGAGATTGTCGGGCCCGGCAAGATCATTGATACCGACAAGTATTTCGTGATCTGCAGCAACGTCATCGGCGGATGTCTTGGCAGCAGCGGTCCCAAGGAAATCAATCCTGAAACCGGCAAGCCATGGGGTCTTGATTTCCCGGTCATCACCATTGCCGATATGGTGCGCGCCCAAACCATGCTGATCGATGCGCTTGGCATCGAAATGCTGTTTGCCGTCATTGGCGGGGCGATGGGCGGCATGCAGGTTCTCGAATGGTGCAAAAGCTATCCGGAGCGCGTCTATGCCGCCGCCCCGATTGCGACCTCGTTCCGCCATTCCGCCCAAAATATCGCCTTCCACGAAGTCGGGCGTCAGGCCGTCATGGCCGATCCGGACTGGTGCGGGGGCAATTACCTGCTGGAAGGCAAGAAACCGTCGCGTGGCCTGGCTGTTGCGCGCATGACTGCGCACATCACCTATCTGTCGCAACCGGCCCTGCATCGCAAATTCGGCCGCAAGCTGCAAAACCGGGGTGCGATTACCTATAGCTTCGATCAGGATTTTCAGGTCGAAAGTTATCTGCGCCATCAGGGCAAAAGCTTCGTCGACCGGTTTGATGCCAACAGCTATCTCTATATCACGCGCGCGATGGATTATTTCGATCTGTCGCTTGAATATGACGGGCGACTGGCCGAGGCATTTCAGGGCTGCAAGACTAGGTTTTGTGTCGTGTCGTTTTCCAGTGACTGGTGCTTTACCACCGCCGAAAGCCGGATCGTTGCCCATGCGCTCAATGCCGCGTCGTGCAATGTCAGCTGTGTCGAGATCGAAAGTGACAAGGGCCATGACGCGTTCTTGCTTGATGAACCGGATTTTCACATGGTTCTGAGTGGCTTCATCGAAGGTGCCGCCGAAGGCCGGGGGCTGAAATAATCATGAATGAGACTGCTTCAAACAGTGCAGCCAATCTGGCGCATAGTGATCGTATCCGTGTCGACCTGCAGCTGATCGCCGACATGATCGAACCGGGCACGCGCGTGCTTGATATCGGGTGCGGCGACGGCGAACTTCTGGGCTATCTGACCCGCACCAAAAAGGTTGATGGCCGCGGGCTTGAGCTGTCCAACGAAGGCGTGCGCAACTGTGTAGCGCAAGGTTTGCCGGTGATGCAGGGCGATGCCGATCGCGATCTGGCGGACTATCCGGACAGCGCGTTTGACTATGCCATCCTCAGCCAGACGTTGCAGGCGACCCAGCGTCCGAAAGAGGTGCTGTCAGAACTGCTGCGTATTGGCAACAAGGCGATTGTGTCCTTTCCGAATTTCGGGCATTGGCGCGCACGGCTTGATTTGATGTTCAAGGGCCGTATGCCGCAGAACCCCAACCTTCCGATCATGTGGTACGAGACGCCAAACATTCATTTCTGCACGGTTTTGGACTTTGTTGAGCTGTGTAAGGAAATGAATCTGACCATTGAAAGATCGATGGTTTTGAATGAAGCCGGATCGAAGCTTAGCCTTGGCAGCCAGACCCGGTTTTCCAACTTTTTGGGCAATCAGGCACTTTTCATGTTAAGCAAATAATCAGATCGATTATTCGTTTTCATCAAACAATCGACCCGCACAGATCACAAACTGATCCCGCCCCCGTCTGAAATCTGATGCCCGATCGGGCAAAATCATCAGACGGGGGCGATATGACCTTTTCAATCCTCATACAATTTATGCACCGCAGCTTTCTGATCGGCGCGATCACCCTGCTTGCAGCCTGCAGCCAGAAGGCAGAGACGCTGAAACTTTCGGTCACCCAGTTTGGCACCGCGACCGAGCAGGCGTTCGATCACTATGACGCGGCCTATAGCACCCAGTTCGCGCCCTTCCCGAAATCCGACAGCGCAAAGCAACGCGCATTCGTTGCCAATATCGAGGCGTTTACCGGCAAGGTCACGGCGGCCAATATCGATACCCTGCTTGATCCCGATGCGGTGAAGATTGATCCCGATGTTGCGCGCCAATGGCAGGACACGCTGAAGGATCTGCGAAGCCAGTATCAGCAGTTCGTCGCGATCTTCGATAATATCGAGGCCGGGTCGGCGCTGGGCGCATCGGCGGTCACGCAATCGGGCCCGATCCTTGAGAAGCTGCGCAAGCAACTGGCGACCATCAGCACTGATTTCGCAAAGACCCCGCCGCAATTTGTCACCCGGCGCGGTACGCTGATTGCCGAGCTTAATCAGATCAAAACTCAGGAGCACAACAACCCCGAGGCCGAGAAGCTGCTGGTGCAGGCCTGGTGGCAGCGCTGGAACAACCTGATTACCGATGAGAGCACCATGCAGGCCGATACCCTGCGGGCCTTTGTCACCGCCTTGGCACTGGGCAACAAGTTGCAGGGCCAGATCGACAATTACACCAAGCTTGATATGGCATCGCTGATCAGTGCGGTCGAAGACGGCATCAAGCTAAGTGATCAGATCGGCAAGCTGAGCCCGGCGGAACTTGCGACACAGGGTACTGCCCTGCTTGAAACCGCCACCAACTAGAATTCAGGGAGATCATCATCATGACCCAGACACTCGGACAGCTGATTGCCGGTGCGCAGCAAGCCTACGCTGATGCGGCCGCGACCTATCAGAACGCGACGATTGATCAGAAACTGAAGTCCAAACCCGATCTGGATAAGGCCGCCAGCCAGCTTACGGCCCTTCAGGCCAAGCAGCTGGATAACGCCAAACAGGTTGATGACGGGGATGTGGCGGAAATGGCGAAACTGCGCCAGCAGGTCAATGACGCGGCCGCCCTGCAGCAGGGGCTTGCGAAGCTGGTCTCGATCCTGGTGAAGTTCGTCTAGAAAACCGAGCGGAGTTCGTTATTTCCAACGGTCGGCATCGGCATCATCGGATGCCTTTGCCTCGACCCACTTGTCGCCACCTTCCGGGGTTTCTTCGCGTTTCCAGAATGGCGCGCGGGTCTTGAGGAAATCCATGATGAAGTCGCAGGCCTCGAACGCGGCACGACGATGGGCGGAAAGGACAATCACCAGAACGATGCGTTCGCCGGGCAACATGCGGCCAAAGCGATGAACAATGCGGATGTCATCGAGCGGCCAGCGGGTGGCAGCCTCATCGGCGATCTTTTCAAGTTCGCGTTCGGTCATGCCCGGATAGTGATCAAGCGTCAGGGCCGAAACATTTTCCCCACCGTGAATATCGCGCACCAAGCCAACAAAACTGACCGCCGCCCCGATATCGGTGCGCCCATCTGTCAGGGCCGAAAGTTCGGCACCCGGGTCAAAATCATGTTGCTGAACAGAAACGCGTGACATCACAGCTGTCCCCGGTTGCAATAATTAGTCGAGATGTTTCAGGCCGGTGCGCAGATAAATATAGCCGGTCTGCACCGTAACGATCCCGGCAATCCAAAGCAGGATATCACCAATCAGGATCGAAGGGATCAGATCGGGCGAGGCATCGCCAACCAGAAGGAAACCAATGGCCAAAATCTGTGCCGTGGTTTTCCATTTGGCAAGAACCGTCACCGGCAGCGGCACCTTGAGTTCGGCCAGATGTTCGCGCAGGCCCGAGACCATGATTTCGCGGCACATGATCACCACGGCCGGGAGGACGGCAAGACCGGCGATGCGTTCGAACGACACCATCATCATCAGGGCCGCAGCAACCAGAAGCTTGTCGGCAATCGGATCAAGGAAGCGACCGAGCGGGGAAACCACATTCATCGAGCGCGCCAGATAACCGTCAAAGAAGTCCGTCACACCGGCAAATGCAAACAGGGCAAAGCCGATCCAGTTCCCGATGGGGCCATCAATGTAAAACGATGCGACCAGTGCCGGGATCACGATGATGCGCGACAAAGTCAGCAGATTGGGAATCTGGTTCTTCATAAACGGGGCCTGTTTGACGGAATTTGCGGCGATGACGTCACGGGTCTAGTCATGGCATGGGGCATGACCACCCAAAGCCGCGCAATTATTAAAGGCTTGTGCTTTCAATCACAAGGGCCGTGTTGGTTTCCGGCAATTGAGACCGGTCCCACGCAGACTGTTTCGTACTTTCGCGAAGAATCTAAAGACTGCGGCGAATAGTCGAACAATGACTTTATTACTATTTTCAATGTGCGCCGTCAGGACCGTCCGCGATGAATATCAAGAAAGGTCTGTGACGTCGTTCTAAACCAAGCTGTTCGGGGGACTTTTCTTCCCCGTACCCAACGCATCCCCCCGAACAGCTTCCATTTCATTGAGCAATGACCTTTTCATGAGAAATCAGCTCTTTTCTATTCTCCAAGCTTGGAAAACTTCCCAATTCGATACTGAATGGGTTCTGGGTACTGTCTATCGCACGGAAGGATCAGCGTACCGTAAGGCTGGTGCCCAGATGCTTATTAATGGAAAAGGTCAGCAGTTCGGACTTTTAAGCGGCGGTTGTATTGAAGCCGATATTGTCCGTAACGCACGAAAGGCGATTGTCACAAATAAAATCGTCACGTTAGCGTATGACGGAAATGATGAGGATGACCTGTCATTCAAGTTAGGCATCGGGTGTGGAGGCGTTGTCCATATTGTCCTGCATCCCATCAACGGCAGTGATGATCTGGGGCTTTCAGACATTTACGCAGCTTTGGTCAAACGCGAAAGTGGTTACCACCATCTGAAAATTGGAGAGAAGATCGGCTATTTCCGGCCTTCTTTCGTCGACTTTCACGATCAGGCATACATCGAAAGCAATACCGACGGAGAATGGCTTGTAACCCCGATCAGACCCGAACCACATATCCTTGTCGTCGGTGGCGGACAAGATGCCCTGCCGGTAAGCAACATTGCCCATAATCTTGGCTGGAAAATCACAATCGCAGACCCCCGCCCAAGCAATGCACGAAGTGATTACTTTCCTCATGCGAGCGCCATTCTTCGTAAGGTAGATCAGTCACTTGCGTACTATGTCCACGAGTTCCGCGTTGATGCAGCGATTCTGATGTCGCATAGCATGACAATAGACGCCAGCGCGTTGGCAGCTCTGTTCAGTACACCTATTCGCCATCTCTCCATGCTTGGCCCGAGACATCGATTTATGGATGTTCTCAGTATTTCCGGCCTTTCCGAAGAGAAATTCGAATTCAAGCTGAGTAGCCCAGCAGGTCTCGACATAGGCGGGTCCTTACCAGAAAGCATTGCTCTTTCAATGCTTTCCGAGATTCACGCCACTCTTTATCGCAACCCGTCCCCAAACAGCATCTGACCATACGGCAAAAATAACGGACGATCACGAATATAAAGCAGACTTTGCAGCATATCACCCGAGTTCAGTTCTTATAAAATAACCAAACCAACGAAGAGAATAAATAAAATCGGTTGAATGACTTCTGCGAGGATTGTCGTGATTTGTACTTTATTGTCCAAAAACTACACTTCGTGTAATCGGCGCTCACTTTTTCATTTAGACCATCGCCGTGTTGCTTCATGGATTCTAATGGCATTCGTGTGCGTCTTTGTGTTCGTTCCGTTTTGTGCCGGGGCAGATGAGCCCGATGGAGAGAAAATTTTTCAAAGCCGGTGCGGCTCATGCCACAGCCTGGAAAATGGTCGAAACAAGGTTGGCCCTCATCTTTCTGAAATCATCGGCCGCAGAGCGGCAAGCATCAATGGGGCAACATACTCAGGCGCGCTGAAGGATTCAGGTATTGTCTGGGACGCCGGCACGCTCGACACCTTCCTTTCTGCCCCTCAGGACATGGTTCCGGGCTCGCGTATGCGCCTCAAAATTTCAAGCCCGACTCAACGTACCGCAATCATCTCATATCTCAGCAACCAGTAGGCCCGGTTAGGAAACCTTCATGACCTCATTTACGATAAATGGACGTGTCGTCGAAATCACGGCTGAACCCGATACCCCTTTGCTTTGGGCTATCCGCGAGCATTTGAAGCTCACTGGCACGAAATACGGATGCGGCTTAGCACAATGCGGTGCCTGCACTGTTCACGTGGATGGTGAACCGACACGCGCGTGTGTCACATGGCTCGAAGATGTCGCAGGCAAAGAAGTCACCACCATCGAAGGGCTTTCAGAAGATGGCAGCCATCCCCTTCAGAAGTCGTGGATAGCGGAGCAAGTCCCGCAATGCGGATATTGCCAGTCCGGCCAGATCATGCAGGCGGCTGCCCTTCTCAAAAACAACCCCGCCCCATCACGTGAGGAAATCGTCGATCACATGGATGGCAATATTTGCCGCTGTGCGACCTACGACAGAATTATCAAAGCGATTCAACGGGCCGCCCGGGAGAGTTAAGCGATGAAAAACGAATTAAATGTTCACACGCGTTCTATTTCGCGCCGCAGTTTTCTTATTACTGCCGGGACAGTTGGTATCGCAGTCAGCTATGGAAATCTGGCTTCGCAGGCTTTTGCTGCGACAATTGCGACCGAAACCGCAGGCAACTATCGCCCGAATGCCTGGGTCACTATTGATCATGACGGCACGGTAACGATCATATCCCCTGCCTCTGAAATGGGTCAGGGTGTTATGACGACCCTGCCATTGTTGATTGCAGACGAAATGGATGCCGAGTGGAGCAAGGTCAAAGTTGTTCAATCGCCCTCGGATGCAGAGAAATATGGAAACCCGGGATTTTACGGTATACAGCTCACCGGGGGGAGTGAAACAGTACGAGGCTATTATGAGCCTCTGCGCCTAGTGGGTGCGCAAACCCGCATGATCCTGCTGCACAGCGCGGCTGAAATTCTGGATAAACCGGTTACGGAACTTAATACCGAACCTGGCATGGTTGTCCACACCCCGACACAAACCAGAATAAGCTATGGTGAAATTTCACGCCTTGGAAAAATCTCAGATCCGCTGCCGCAAATTTCCAAAACCGACCTGAAACAGCCTGAACAATGGCATTATATCGGCAAACAAGACCTTCCACGCATTGATGTTCCGTCCAAAGTAGACGGCAGCGCGATATACGGGATCGATGTTCAACTTCCTGATATGCTTTATGGTGCTGTAATCCGTCCTCCTGTCCAAGGCGAGACGCCTGCGACCATTGACGACAGCGAAGCCAAAAACGTTGTGGGTATCACCAGAATCGTACGACTGCCTTATGGTGTGGGCATAATAGGTGAAACGATTGAAGCAACGATTCGCGCCAAGGAGATGCTTTCCATTGAGTGGACCACCGGATCACGGATCAGGAATTACTCAAGCGCCAGTCTTATCGACGAATACCGAAAAGCCGGAAGCGACCTTTCCCAAACGGGGGTAAACGCAGTTAAAAAGGGTGAGGCGGCACAAGCGATTGCGTCATCTGATATCCTTATTGAAGCAGATTACCTTAGTGATCACGTTTACCACGCCACGATGGAACCAATGAATGCGACAGCCCTTGTTTCAGACGACGAGGTCGAGGTTTGGGCGCCGACGCAAGGTCCAACTTTCACGCAAGGGTTTGCGGCACAAACCGCCGGAACAACAACCGACAAGGTAAAAGTCCATACAACAATGCTGGGCGGTGGGTTTGGTCGCCGCGCAGAGAGGGACTTTGTGGATGATGCCGTCTCGCTTGCAAAAGAAGTCAAAGGGCGCCCGGTGAAAGTTGTCTGGAGCCGCGAGGACGATGTCCGTCACGGCAAGTATCGTCCTTTGGTTGCGCAACATGTCAGGGTTGGACTTACGTCGTCTGGCGCCATCAGCGGATGGCAGCACCGTGTTGCAGCGGACTCCATTTTTGCACGCACATTGCCGCCAGTATTCGAAGATGCAGGTGGGCTGGACGACGTTGTCACCGAGGGCGCAGACTTCAATTACGATATGCCCACCCACGAAGTTGAGTATCTTCGACAGGATA
This sequence comes from Thalassospira sp., assembly GCF_002709775.1. Classification (GTDB taxonomy): domain Bacteria; phylum Pseudomonadota; class Alphaproteobacteria; order Rhodospirillales; family Thalassospiraceae; genus Thalassospira. The sequence goes on along the minus strand of NZ_PAQR01000008.1, from coordinate 124,479 downwards.
ATGGTCTTGATATCGGGTATTGGCGCGCGGTTGGCTGTGGATATACCAAATTTGCCGTCGAATGTGTGATTGATGAAATTGCAGCGACCCGTAACATTGACCCTGCCCAACAGCGTCTGGAGCTTCTTGCCGGGGAGCCAAGGGCACGTAAGGTTATTGAAAACACAGTAAAAATGTCAGACTGGTCACGTCCGCGTGAAGGTCGCGCCCTTGGACTGGCCTATTCAGACAGCTTCGGTGCTCACTGCGCAGCAGTCGCGGAAGTATCGGTTAATCGCGAAAATGGCCAAATCCGCGTTCACAAGGTTTGGACCTCCGTCGATCCGGGCGTTGCCATTCAACCTCAGAATATTGAAGCGCAGATGACAGGCGCAATCACTCATGGCATCAGTCATGCCCTATATGAGCAAATCAACGTGGTAAATGGAGAAGTCCAAGAAGGAAACTTTGACACCTATCGCGTCATACGCATGTCAGAAATTCCCGAGGTTGAGGTTTCCATCCTTGGCGATCCGACACAAAAACCATCCGGTATGGGTGAAGTCGGGCTTCCGCCCATTGGCCCTGCGATTGCAAACGCCTTTGCCCGTTTGACGGATGGTGCACGTCTTCGGCACTATCCATTCTTGCCTGAAAGGGTACTTGAAGCCCTAAACGGGTAGGAGCTTGTCTGCCGATTGAATTTGAAGGGTGCTCGTTGGAAACGCTCGCCAAGCAACAGTTAGCCCACGCGTTCGGCGTTCCAACGACGCCCTTCAGATTCAGGTTTGTCATTCCTAGCGATAGGCAAACCCGCCAACAGCGAAAGTCCTGTGGTCTGTTGGCGGCACCTTTGCCAGATATCGGACGGATCGGGAATTTCCTGAAGGCAACCTAGAAAGCGGAACCCTGCCGGTTAAAACTGTATTGCCGTGGCGAGGTACCCATTACCCGCTTGAATGCTGTGCTGAATGCGCTTTCTGCTTCATATCCCACAGCCAGCGCAATGGACGACACCGGGTCGGTCGAGTTTTCAAGGCGATCCACCGCCAATAACATCCGCCATCGGGTTAAGTATTCGATCGGCGTTTCACCAACTCTTTCTTTGAATCGCTGAGCAAATATTGATCGCGACATCCCTGCGCACGCCGAAAGCTCCTGCAGAGACCATTTTCTGGCAGGATCTGAGTGGATGGCCTGAATTGCCAGCCCCAGCCCGGGGTCGGCAAGTGCAGAAAACCAGCCAAGGTCATGGTTACTGTTCTCGGTTAACTCAATCCGCAGCGCTTGCACCAGAATCATGTGTGCCAGATGTTGCGCGATAAGGTCACTGCCCGGTTTCCGCTCGTTCAGTTCCGTAATCATGCGCTGTATTGACCAATGAAGTGCAGCCCGTTCAGAATCCTTACGAATGTGGACGATCTCGGGCAGCATCCTCAGTAGGGATGGTGCTGTTTTCCCGTGAACGGCGAAACGGCTACCGACGAGGAAGAAGTCTCCACCGCCGTTGCAGGCTACAGTCCCACCCGGCTGCGGTGGCGGGAACAGAGTACTGGAATCAACAGTCGGCACCGACAAGTCGCTTGCGAGAATAAACGGTTTTCCTCTTGGCAACACAAAGCAATCGCCTTCTTTCAAACAGGTTGGCGGCGGCCCATCCTTAACCGCGAGCCACGCAGTTCCCGATACCACCGAGTAACATTTGATCCGGTCATGTTGTTTGTTGAATTCAATAGCCCACTCGCCCCCGGCGCTAAAACCCGAGGATACGTAGCTCTTGGGCCGCAACAGCGACAATACATCGGAAAGAGGATCCATCTGACAAATCCAAGATAACTGACACAAAAGACGACGTGCATCTGACTGAGCAGATCAAGACAATCTGGGCGTTGGGGGTAGATGCACCTAAACCTGAGTGCAGTTATTGTAAGTAAGTACAAACCGCTGGCTTCAACATGCGCGAACGTCCCGATTTCTGTCCTGATCGTCCACGTGTGACGTATATCACCTGTGTTAATCGGACAATTGGGACGGAAGGACACCATCTTTGCGCGTGCAGATAGCGCCGCTGACACAGCCCAAAGCGGCGTGGCCAATATTTCTATTTGTCTTCGTGGAAATGATCATAAATCTTTCGAGCGAGCGCGGCACTGATGCCATCGACGGCTTCCAAGTCAGCAAGCCCTGCATCGGCCACCCCGCGGGCGGAGCCGAAATGATGCAAAAGTGCCTTTTTGCGCGCACCGCCAACGCCCGGCACCGAATCCAGAACACTTTTGCCGATCTGCTTGGCGCGTTTGGCCCGATGGGTACCAATCGCCCATCGGTGGGCTTCGTCGCGCAGGCGCTGAATGAAATAAAGCACCGGGTCCTTCATATCGAGGCGCACGGGCGCCTTGCCGGGGATGTGCAGAACTTCCTTGCCGGCATTTCGATCCACACCCTTGGCGACACCGACCAGCATGACGTCCTCGATCCCGAGATCTTCGAGAACCGAGCGCGCAACGCCGAGCTGCCCCAAACCGCCGTCAATCAGACACAGGTCCGGCCAGGTGCCGTTTTCGCGGTCCGGGTCTTCTTTTTGCGCGCGGGCAAAACGGCGGGTCAGGACTTCGCGCATCATGGCAAAGTCATCACCCGGTGCGATATCGCCCTTGATGTTGAATTTGCGATAGGCGTTTTTCATGAAGCCTTCGGGCCCGGCGACAATCATGCCACCAACCATGTTGGTGCCCTGGGTGTGGGAGTTATCGTAAACCTCGATCCGTTCGGGCGTGCTTTCGAGATCAAGCTTGTCGGCCAAGTCTTCGAGCAACTTGCGCTGTGTCGCACTTTCGGCCAGACGGCGTCCCAGCGCATCCTTGGCATTGGTCAGGGCATGTTCGACCAGCTTGCGCTTGCCGCCGCGCTTGGGGACCAGCAATTCGATCTTACGGTCGTTATTAACGCCAAGCGCGGTTTCAACCAGTTCGTGACCTTCGATTTCGTGCGACAGGAAGATCTGCTTGGGGGCTGGTTTGTCGGCATAGAATTGCCCGACAAAGGCCGAAAGGATTTCCGGGATTTCGGCGGACTGTTCATGGCGCGGGAAGTAGGACCGGTTGCCATAGTTCGAGCCCGAGCGGAAGAAGAAGACCTGCACGCAGCTTTGCCCGCCTTCCTGATGGAGCGCAATAACATCGGCCTCTTCGACACCTTCGAGATTGATGTCCTGATGGGATCGGATCTGGCTGAGCGCGCGGATGCGGTCGCGATACATCGCGGCCTGTTCGAACTCCATCTTTTCCGATGCGTCCATCATGTCAGCTTCAAGCTGCTTGAGGATTTTCTGGCTGCGCCCGGTCAGGAAGTCACGGCAGATATCAACAAGCTCGTCATATTCCGGCTTGGAAATCCGATCGACACAAGGGGCGGCACAGCGTTTGATTTGATAGAGCAAACACGGGCGCGAGCGGTTGGAAAACACCCCATCGGTGCAGGAGCGCAGCAAAAAGGCGCGTTGCAGATGGTTGATCGTGTTATTGACCGCCCAGGCCGAGGCAAACGGGCCAAAGCAACTACCATCCTTGGCGCGTGCACCACGATGTTTGACGATGCGCGGATAGTCGTGATCCTCGGTGATCAGAATATAGGGGAAGCTTTTGTCATCGCGCAGCAGGATGTTGTAGCGCGGTTTAAGCTTCTTGATCAGGTTGGATTCAAGAAGAAGGGCTTCGGCCTCGGTATGGGTGGTGATGATTTCCATCCGCACCGTCTGGGCCACCATGCGGGCAATTCGGATCGGCAATTGCATGATGCGGGTATAGGACACCACGCGTTTCTTGAGGCTTTTGGCCTTGCCGACATAAAGCACACGATCCTTGTCATCGATCATGCGATAGACACCGGGCGATCCCGGCATGGTTTTCAGCGCATTTTTGATCGCCTCGACACCCCGTGCTGCCCCGCCCTCGGTTGGCTCTGCTTCCAGAGACAAACCGATTTCCCGTTTCGGGGCATCATCCCCGGTCGGGTTTTCGGGGGAAACTGGTGGCTTCATCAAGGCACTCCGCGATCAGGCAAATCTGTTGCTGTTCAATCAAGCTGCAGCAGACTCTAAAATACATTCAAAGTTGTGACGGTCGTCACTGGCAAACACGCATTGGAACATAGCGGAAAAGATTAACACCGCAACTGCATCCGGGGGAATCGCCATGCCAAAAAAGATGTCCACCAAGTCTGTGGATAACTATGTGGGTAATAGGGGGGTGACTTCCTGCACCCCTTGAGAGTCTTAACGTTCTGTGAAGTGCCCATTTATTGAGCAAAACAGTTAAGTCATTGAAATACTTCAATAAAAATACTGTCAACCTGAAATCATTCGGTAATACAGTCGTAAAAATCGAATATTTTCCTTTGATTCACATTCGCCAGATGCTTGTGAATAAGCGCAATTGCGATTCGGCCCAGAGGAATCATAGAGTCCCTTGGATTGCCGGTCTGAAAAAGTAAATTTTTTCGGGATCGTTAACGGTGATCAGCGCGCGATATTGTGGCGTTCGATTTCAACACCGACCGCCGTGACATCTTCAAAAACGTCGAGCTTTTCAACTCTGACGATCACCTTGCGAACGCGCGGATCGGCAAGACACATATCGGCGAGTTTTTCCCCAAGGGTTTCCACAAGGTTGGTGTGACCGTCCTGGCAGATGCGACGGGTGCCGACAACCAGATCCTCGTAGCTGAGCACGGTGGTGATGTCGTCATTCTGGACACCGTCGCCTTCGAGCACTTCGAGATCAAGATTGATCCGTACACGCTGCGGGGCTTCTTTTTCGTGTTCGTAAACACCGATAGAGGTGTGAATGATCATGTCACGCACGAAGACACGGCGCAGACTGCCAGCCAGATCGGCAAATGGCAGTGCGGTAATTTTGGCGTCCTTTTTAAGGCCTGCGGTCATATTCCGGTCTTCCCTGTGCTGCTTTCTTGCATGAGCCGATTAACGTCACCATGCATGTCCGGCCCGATGTTTGGCAGTGATTTTTCCGATCACCGCCAGGCATCATTCGTTGGGCGCATCATCTTCGCCACTGGGCGCCCAATCGAGGTGCTGCCCGCCGTCAAGGGCTAACATTTGCCCGGTGATGGCCGGTGCGGCAAGGAAAAATCGAACCGCGTCGCAAATCTCTTGCGGGTTTGTCCCTATTTTCAGGGGTGTTTTAGCGCATTGTGCGTCGAAAACTTCCTGTGTTTGTCGGCTACTAGGCAGTGCGGGGCCCGGTCCGATGGCATTGACCCGAATTTTGGGCGCCAAAGCCAGTGCCAGGGTCTGCGTCAGGGTCCAAAGCCCCGCCTTTGACAATGTATAGGTCATGAAATGCGGGGTGAGATTCCAAACGCGCTGATCAATCAGGTTAATGATCGCGCCCTTGCAGTCGTCCGGCAGGTGTTTGGCAAATTCCTGCGACAGGACAAAGGGTGCGCGCAGATTGGTTTCCATATGCAGATCCCAGCTTTCGCGGGTCGCAGTTTTCACATCATCATATTCAAAGGTCGAGGCGTTATTAATCAGAATCCCGACCGGCCCCAGCTGTTCCTTGGCATCGGCCAGCAGACGATGTGTGTCGTCCTCGTTTGCGAGATCGGCGGACACGACGCAGGCGCGCCGGCCAAGGTCGCGGACCTCGGCGGCAAGGATTTCGGCATCGCTACGCGAATTGTTGCAATGAAGGGCGATGTCATAGCCGTTGCTGGCAAGATCAAGGGTGACCGCCCGACCGATGCGCTTTGCAGCACCGGTGATCAAAACCGACTTTGGAGACTGACCTGTCATTGCTGCCGCGATCCTTATCAAAGCGTCCCGACCTATTCATTACCGGTCGGGGACTGATTGAACTGTCTATGCTACGACAAGTTGGAAGACATAGACCAGATAGGCAATCACGAATGCCACGCCGGTGATGCGCGAAATCTTGCGCAGGGCATAGGCAACGCCCAGCAAACCAACCGTCACCGCCAGCATGATCCAGATATCGGAATTCATGATCTGATCGGGGACCGGGATCGGTGCGATCAGCGAAACACCGCCAATGATCACAAGCAGGTTCAGAAGGTTCGAACCAAACACGTTACCAAGTGCAACGTCGGAATGGCCACGGAAGGCGGCAACAACCGATGCGGCCAGCTCCGGAAGCGACGTGCCAAACGCCACAAGGGTCAGGCCGATGACGGCTTCGGAGACGCCGAACTGACGGGCGACCGAGACGCCGCCTTCGACCAGCCATTCCGCGCCAAACATCAGGGCGACAATCCCGATCACGGTTGCGATGATCGGCTTGGTCCAGCCTTTGGGCTTTTCACCGACTTCATCGACTTCTTCTTCGTGAAGGTGGCTGGCGTCACTTGGCGAGTTCTTGTCATGCTTATAGGTAAAGTACCAGATCGCCGCCAAGACACAGAGCATGATCGCCCCGGACCAGCGTTCGATCACACCGAACATGCAAAAACCGATAAACAGTAAAGTGCCCAGCAACATGGTGCCGCCATCACGCACCACGGTCACGCGCGATGCAGCGACCGGTTTCAGAAGCGCGACTGCACCGAGGATCAACAGGATATTGGCAATGTTGGAGCCAACCACGTTGCCCATGGCAATGTCGGCCGTGCCTTTGAGCGATGCGTTCAGCGAGACGACAAATTCCGGGGCGGACGTACCAGCCGCGACAATCGTCAGACCGACGATGACCTTGGAAACGCCAAGCAGAAGTGCAAGACCAACAGCCCCCCTTACAATGAATTCACCACCTGCCGTCAGGAGAACAAGACCTGCGATGATCTGAATATAGGGGATAAGCTGTTCCAAAATATCTGCTCGTTTCAAAAGCGATTAAACCGGCCTTTTGTCAGGCCCGCGGAAGATGGCATTTGGCAGCGCGAATGGCAAGCCATCAGGATGTGACATTCTGCGCACCCATCGCGTGCCATACGACGAAGCACGGCAGAATGACGCGTGAAGACAGAGCTGTGAATTTTGCAAATGCGTCAAATTTACCCACGACTGGCAGGGTTATTTTCGTTATCCTTGTAATCTCGTTATTTTCAGACATTTACCGCCTTCCGGATCGATTTTCGCCATGCATCACAGCGTTCTGTTCGAGCTGTTTCTTATTCTGACTGCCGCAATCATTGCGGTGCCGATTGCGCACAAGCTGCGTGCAAATTCGATCATCGGCTTTCTGATTGGCGGGTTCTTTATCGGTCCTTTCGGCTTTGGCCTGATTGCCGAGCGTGAAGACATCTCGACCGTGGCCGAGCTTGGCGTTGTTTTCCTGCTGTTCATGATCGGGTTGGAGCTTTCGCGTGATCGTCTGCGGGTTATTGGCGGGCGGTTTGCCGGTTTGGGACTTTTACAAATTCTGGTGTCGATGGCGGCCCTTTTGGGGCTTCTGGTGGCGATGGAATTTGCCCTGCCGACGGCCCTTGTCATTGCCGGTGCGCTTGCGCTTTCATCGACCGCGATTATCCTGAAACAGCTTTCCGATGACCGGCAGCTTAATACCCGGTTTGGCCGTGCGGCCCTTGCCATCCTGTTGTTGCAGGACGTGGCGGTTGGCCCGTTCCTGATTATGGTGCAGGCGGCGGGTGACGCCGGAACCGAAACCAGCCCGTGGATGAGCATCCTGCTTGGTTTTGGATCGGTCGCGTTGTTATTGCTTGTCGGGCGCTATGTGCTGCCGCGGCTGTTTCGCTATATCGCGTCGCTTAAAAACCCGGAACTGTTTGCCATTGGCACATTGTTCGTGGTGCTGGCCGCGAGCACCCTTACCGAGGTTTCCGGGCTTTCGATGGCACTGGGGGCCTTCATTGCCGGTGTGATGCTGGCCGAAACCGAATTCCGCCATCAGATCGAAGCCGACATTTCCCCGTTCCGCGGTGTTTTCCTGTCGCTGTTCTTTATGTCGGTGGGCATGTCGGTCGATGCGGACGTTGTTTATAACGAGTTCGGCAGCATCGTCATGTGGCTGGTCTTGTTGCTGGCGATCAAGACAGCGGTTCTGTTCGGGCTGGCGCGCGCCATGCGGTTTGAGACCGGTCTTGCCATCCGGGTCGGCATGAGCCTGGCCGCTGGCGGTGAATTTGCCTTTGTGATGTTTGCCCTGGCCGCACAGAACGGTGCCGTGCCGCTTGATGTTGCAGCGATGCTGATCCCGGTGGTGGCGATTTCGATGGCGCTGACCCCGACCCTGATCAGTCTTGGTCACAAAATTGAAGAAAAGCTTCATCCCAAGGAAGAAGATCAGCTTGGCAAGATTGCCGAGGAATCCGAGGGCATCCACCAGCATGTTCTGGTGATCGGCAGCGGCCGCGTTGGCAGGGTTCTGGCAAGGTTGCTCAAGACCCGGAATATTCCGTTTCTGGTGCTTGATAGTGACGCGCAGCAAGTCTCGCGCGGTCGCGCAGAAGGCCTGCCGGTTTACTTTGCAGACGGGTCACGACCGGAAACTTTCCGGGCCGCGCACACCGATGAAGCAAGAATTGCGGTTGTCGCCATGGGGAACCCGCATGCGACCGAGAAGACGGTTGCGCTTTTAAGGCAACATTATCCGCATCTGAAGATCTTTGCCCGTGCGCAGGACATCACCCATATCGGGCCGCTATCCCGCCATGGCGCGGATGCCGCCATCCCGGAAGTGCTTGAAACCGGGCTGCGGTTGTCTGATCACGTTCTGGCAGCCTGTGATGTGCCGCAGGAAGATATCGATGCCGAAATCGCCAAATTCCGCCGGGCGGATATGCTTCTGATGAACGAGCTGGCGCCGCGTATGCAGCGCAAACAGGGGCCTTCAGAGAATTCGGATAAGCCGGCAGAGAAAAAATCCTAAAGCCGTTACGGCCTTAAAACAAAAAACCCCCGAGGCACGCTGCCGCGGGGGTTTTTCATGAGATTGTCTATCGAAACCGGCTTAGGCAGCGGTTTCTGAGTCGAGCGCATAACCTGCCGCACGGACAGTGCGGATGATATCGCGGGTCCCTTTGACGTCATTGAGTGCCTTGCGCAGGCGACGGATATGGACGTCAACGGTGCGGGTTTCGACATAGATGTTCGGGCCCCAGACTGCGTTAAGCAACTGTTCGCGCGAGAAAACACGCCCCGGATGCTCAAGGAAATAGCGCAGCAGACGGAATTCCGTCGGGCCAAGATGGATGGCCTTGCCATTGCGGCTGACACGGTGAGCGGCGAGATCCATTTCGATATCGGAATAGATCAACTGCCCTTGTGGTTGCGCCGGACCGGATCGGCGGAGAAGCGCACGGATACGCGCCAGCAGCTCGCCAATGGCAAACGGCTTGGTGACATAGTCATCAGCACCGGTATCAAGACCACGGATACGGTCGCCTTCTTCGCCGCGTGCAGTGACCATGATCACCGGCAAATCGCGGCTTTCAGGCTTGCGACGGATCTGACGGCAGACTTCGATGCCCGACATCACCGGCAGCATCCAGTCGAGCAAGACAAGATCGACATGGGTTTCAGCCATGATTTTCAACGCTTCGTCACCGTCTCCGGCTTCGACAACCTGCATCCCCTCTCGTTCGAGGTTGTAGCGCAACATGGTTACGATTGCAGCCTCGTCCTCGACGATAAGAACCGTTGGGTCCATCTTCCTATGCTCCAGTGTCACTCATTTGGTTCGACAACAGCGAAGTTCGCTGCGTCGTTTTTTGGCCGTTCAATGCCCGGCAGGTCTTCGCCCTTGATCCGGTAATAGATCGTTTCGGCGATGTTGGTGGCGTGGTCACCGATACGTTCGATGTTCTTGGCAATGAACAGCAAATGGGTCGACGCGGTGATGTTGCGCGGATCTTCCATCATGTAGGTCAGCAATTCGCGGAACAGCGAATTGTACATGTCATCGACTTCCTGATCGCGTTCCCAGACACGGTGGGCCTTGTCGGCGTCGCTTTCGATATAGGCGTCCAGGACATCCTTGATGATTTCCTGGGCCAGCTTGGCCATGTTCGGGATCGCCTGGACCGGGCGGATCGGCGGGATCTGGTTGAGCACCTGTGCGCGTTTGGCGATGTTTTTCGCAAGATCACCGATGCGTTCAAGATCGTTTGACAGCTTAAGGGCCGTTACGACCTGACGCAGGTCATCTGCCATCGGTTGACGGAGCGCCAGCAGACGGACGGCAAAGTCCTGGACTTCCTGTTCGAGAACGTCGATGCGCTGATCGGACAGGATGACTTTTTCGGCCAGCTCGGAATCGCGTTTGACGATGGAGCGGATCGAGGAAATAAGCTGGCTTTCGGCAAGCCCGCCCATTTGCGAGATGATGTTGTTCAGACGGGTCAGTTCCTCGTCGAACGAACTTACGATATGGGTATGTTCTTCAGCCATTTATGCGTACTCCTGGCTCACTTAACCGAAGCGGCCGGTAATGTAACCCTTGGTGCGTTCGTCCTTCGGGTTGGTAAAGATTTGATCGGTTTCGCCGACTTCGACCAGCTTGCCGAGATGGAAGAACGCGGTGCGCTGTGACACACGGGCAGCCTGCTGCATGGAGTGGGTCACAATCACGATCGTGTAGTTTGAGCGCAGCTCGTCGATCAGTTCCTCGACCTTCGCAGTCGCGATCGGATCAAGGGCCGAGCACGGCTCATCCATCAGGATGACTTCCGGGCTAACGGCGACCGCACGTGCGATGCAAAGGCGCTGCTGCTGACCACCGGAAAGACCGGTTGCCGGCGACTGCAGGCGATCTTTGACTTCTTTGAGAAGACCGGCACGCTCAAGCGAGGTCATGACGATTTCGTCAAGCTCGTCACGGGAATTGACCAGACCATGAATACGCGGGCCATAGGCCACGTTGTCATAGATCGATTTCGGGAACGGGTTCGGTTTCTGGAACACCATGCCGATGCGTGCGCGCAGCTGAACCACGTCGATGCGCTTGTCATAGATGTCGCGGCCATCAAGGGTGACTTCGCCTTTGATGGTGACACCGTCAATGGTGTCATTCATGCGGTTAAGGCAGCGCAGGAAGGTGGATTTACCACAGCCCGACGGGCCAATCAGCGCGGTTACCTGCTTTTCGGCGATATCCAGGTCGACCTCATACAGGGCCTGATTGTCGCTATAGAAAAGATCAAGGTTACGCGCAGTCATTTTCGGATTTTCGACCGACGGCTTTGCCGCCATTGCGCTCTGGGATACAGCAGCCATTTTACCACTTCCGTTCAAATTTTTTGCGCAGATACACAGCCAGTCCATTCATCAGGACAAGGAATGCCAGCAACACCATAATCGCTGCCGAGGTTTTCTCGACAAAGGCACGTTCCGGGCTGTCCGCCCACAGATAGATCTGGACCGGCAGAACCGTTGCCGGGTCAAGTGCCCCGCCCGGGATATCGACAATAAAGGCCACCATACCGATCATCAGAAGCGGTGCGGTTTCACCCAAAGCCTGTGCCATGCCAATGATCGTCCCGGTCAGGATGCCCGGCATCGCAAGCGGCAGGACATGATGGGTCACGGTCTGAACCGGGGATGCCCCAAGACCCAATGCAGCCTGACGGATCGACGGCGGCACCGCCTTGATCGCAGCCCGCGAGGCAATGATGATGGTCGGCAGCGTCATCAGGGCCAGCGTCAAACCACCGACAACCGGGGCCGAACGCGGCAAGTGCATGACATTGAGGTACACCTCAAGACCAAGCAGACCAAAGACGATGGACGGCACAGCAGCCAGGTTGTTGATGTTGACCTCGACAATCTGGGTGAAGCGGTTCTTCGGTGCGAACTCTTCCAGGTAAACCGCGGCCAGAACACCAATCGGGAAGGACAGGGCCAGGGTCACAAGCAGGGTATAGAACGAACCAACCGCAGCCCCCCAGATGCCAGCCAGTTCCGGCTCGCGGGAGTCACCGCTGGTGAAGAAGCGGGTGTGGAACTGTTTTTCCACCGCGCCGGCTTCGACGAGGTCGTTATACCAGCTGACTTCCTGATCATTGAGGCGACGGTCGCCTTCAGCAACGGTCGGATCGATATAGCCTTTGTTCAGCATATCGAAATCATCACCCGAGATCAGCCAGATGGTGCGCGTCTGCCCGATCAGGCTCGGATTTTCGAGAACCCGTTCACGCAGATCATAAGAAGCGCCACCCGATACGATGCCATAAAGGTCACGCTTGTCACTGCGCGAGGTCACGTCCGGGAAGCGATCCCGCAGGGACTGCTTGATCAGACCATCAAAGTTCGCACGGCCAATCACGGCCGGATCACCGGTGCCATCCGGATCAATCACCGCCGGATCGAAATGCACTTCGAGCTGAACATAGGTCTGGTAAAAGGCGCTGTAGCCTTTCGAGCCGATCGAGGTTGCCAGCATGCAAAGCGCCAGAAGCGCGATACCGATCGCAACCAGGCCATAGATTTTAAAGCGGCGTTCGGCGGCGTAACGTTTTTTGATGTTACGGGCGATTTTCGGGCTGTCCCAGTCAACCGGCTTACGCAGATTGTCAGAGATCACTTTGGCCGCAGCTCTGTCTTCCATAAGAGATGCCATATCAGTCATATTTCTCGCGATACTTCTGAACAACCTTAAGGGCAAATACGTTCAAGCCCAAGGTGACAAGGAAAAGAACCAGCCCCAACGCGAAGGCCGAGAGGGTTTTGGCACTGTCAAACTCCTGATCCCCGACCAGAAGGGTGACAATCTGCACCGTGACGGTTGTTACAGCCTGAAGCGGGTTTGCCGTCATGTTCGCAGCAAGACCAGCCGCCATCACAACAATCATGGTTTCACCAATCGCACGCGACACCGCGAGCAACACCGCCCCGACGATGCCAGGAAGAGCCGCCGGGAAAATCACGTTGCGGATGGTTTCCGATTTGGTGGCACCCAGACCATACGAGCCATCGCGCAGAGATTTCGGCACCTGCGACATGACGTCATCAGAAAGCGATGAGACAAACGGAATGATCATGATGCCCATGACCAGACCCGCTGCCAGCGCACTTTCGGAACTGACATCAAGGCCCAGGATCGCACCGTTATCACGCAGGAACGGTGCAACGGTGAGGGCTGCAAAGAAGCCGTAAACAACCGTGGGAACGCCTGCGAGGATTTCCAGTGCCGGTTTGGCAATCGCACGGAATTTCGGAGAGGCATATTCGCCCATATAGATGGCTGAGAACAAACCGATCGGCACCGCAACGCACATGGCGATCAGGGTAATCAGCAGTGTCCCGACAAAAAGCGGGATCGCGCCAAAGGCACCCTCGGATGCGACCTGATCGGCGCGGATCGCGGTTTGCGGGCTCCATTCCAGACCAAACAGGAATTCGAGCGGGTTGATCTTGGTAAAGAAGTGCAGCGCTTCGAACAGAAGCGAGAAGACGATACCGACCGTGGAGAGGATCGCAATCGCCGAGCAGGCAATCATCACATAGCGCGCGATGCGTTCGATATTGTTACGTGCGCGCATGTCGGCTGTGATCTTGCGATAGGAAAGCGACAGGCCAAGGACCGCGCCGCTCAGCATCACAACGACCAGTGCGGCGTTGGCAATCGTCTGGATGTTGGCAAGACGGCGACCGGCATCAACAATTTCCGGTTCGACCGTCAGGTGCTGGCCATTGCCCGCTGCAATCAGTGAAATCGAGTTCAGCGCAAGCGACAGACGGCCGGAGTCATCAAGAATTTCCTGCGGCAAGTCGGACACGATCAGGGCTTCGATGACCGAACCCTGGAACATGTACCAGATCAAAAGCAGTGCGAGTGCGGGAAGACCGCACCATGCTGCTGTGTAAGCCCCGTAGTGAACCGGCAAGGAATGAAGATTGCTGTGTCGGCCGCCCGAGAGCGCTACGGCCCGCTGGCGTCCAAAATAAAAGGACAGCGCACAAAGTGCGGCAACCGCGAGCAACAGGAAAGACAGGGACATTATGTTAGATCCGTTCGCCAGATGAGCCTGCAGAAGTCAGTTCGTGAGGCCAATAGGACAGAAACAATAAACAAATCAAGTCGAGAAACAAAGAAACCGGTGGCAGAACAAGGCTGCCACCGGTTGAAAGATCGCGTTACATGCTCAGCGGCGAAAGGTTCATCGCTGCGTTGCGAACGGCTTCACGCTCAGCTGCATCCATCGGGATGAGGCCACGGTCAGCAAGGTAACCTTCTTCACCAAATGCTTTTTCAGCGGTGAATTCAGCAAGATATTCCTTGATGCCCGGGATGGTGCCAACGTGCGCGTTCTTCACGTAGAAGTACAGCGAACGGGAAACCGGGTAGTCGCCAGCAGAGATTGCTTCGAAGGTCGGAGCAACGCCACCGATGAGCGAGCCCTGAAGCTTGTCACCGTTCTGGTCAAGGAAGGAGAAGCCGAAGATGCCGAGTGCATCGTGGTTAGCTTCGAGTTTCTGAACGATCAGGTTGTCGTTCTCGCCAGCTTCAACATAGCCACCGTCTTCACGAACGCCAGCGCAGACAGCTTTGAACTGGTCTTTGTTGGTTTCTTCAAGAGCGGCGATAACCGGGAACTCTTCGCAAGCTTCTTCGAGTACCAGCTCGGTGAAGGCATCACGGGTACCGGAGGTCGGCGGCGGGCCGAGAACTTCGATTTTAACGTCCGGCAGGCTCGGATCGATTTCCGACCAGGTGGTGTAGAAGTTGTCTACGAGCGACTGGCCATCTTTGGACGGAACGGTTTTAGCAAGAGCAAGGAAGATCTGCTCTTTGGTCAGGTCAAGCTGCGGCGCAGCGTTGGAGTTCGACAGAACGATACCGTCGTAACCAACTTTAACTTCGGTAACTTCCGAAATGCCGTTTTCTGCGCATTTCTCAACTTCGGACTTCTTGATGCGACGCGAAGCGTTGGTGATGTCCGGATGCTGTTCGCCAACACCGGCGCAGAACAGCTTCAGACCACCGCCAGAACCGGTAGATTCGATAACCGGCGTTTTGAAAGAGGTGGTTTTACCGAATTCTTCTGCAACTGCGGTTGCAAACGGGAAGACGGTGGACGAACCAACGATACGAATCTGGTCGCGTGCTTCGGCAGCGCCAGCAAAGGCAACGCTCATCAGCGCCGCAACAGCAAGAGTCTTCTTCATCATAAATTCCCCAATGGTAGTTCCACTTCGGAACGGTGCAACGATCTGCGAGGCGGACTCTACCGCTGGGTGCTTACGGTATTGTGTCGCTTTTGTTAACGTTATGTGACAACGTATCAGGGCAGTAAAAAACGCGACTTCGAGCACGTAAGATCAATGACTTAGCGGATTTACATGCGCACCTGAAAAGGATGGATTTTCGTTTCAACACGCCATTTACGGGTCATTTACGACAGACTGTAACAATAACTGTCACATTTGCCGGATCCAGCCGTCCGACAGCTGATCCATCGTGACCGGCTTAGCCAATTGGCGATAATTGCCACCTAGGCCTTTACATGGCTCCCATTACACGCAACTGTTGGGCAATAGGGACCAAAAAACGCCGCGCATTGTTTGCAGGCACAACAGGAGCAAGATATGAGCAACGCCTCACTCGACGAGATTCAGGAACTGATTCAGAAGCTGTCTGGCGAACTGGGCGATATGTCCGAAGCCGCATCGCGTCATATTGATGACCTTCATGTCGCCGTGAACAACGTGGCATCCCACGTTCTGGCAATTGAGGCGGTTCTGACCCAGGTTGCACAGAAAGTCGATGTCGATGAGGCCGCAGCCGTTCAGTGGATTCGCGACAAGACCTCGGCCTATGCCGAAGACAGCAGCGAAAGCTCGGCTGCTGAGGGCATTGTTAAAAGCCTGCTTGGCAACGAAGAATAATAAGCCGCCATCTGGCGCACCATCCAAACGCGGATGGTCAGATACAAAAAGGACGGCAAGGGTTTCCCTGCCGTCCTTTTTCTTTTGGCGATTTGAAGCGAAGGTGGCCTAGCCCGCCAGTTCGGTCGCTTCAAACCGGTTGCGCAGTTTTTCGGGCACCGGGCCACCGGCAGCCCAATCAAGCAGCTGAACGGTATGGATGACCTTAAGATCGTCGGTTTCGATCTGCACCATGCAGCCGATATTGCCGGTGGCGACCAGATCAGGTTGGGTCGCGCGGATATTGCCGCGTTTGCGTTCCTGAAGTTGGCCGGCGATTTCGGGCTGGAGCAGGTTATAGACCCCGGCCGAACCACAGCACAGGTGGCCTTCGGCGATTTCAGCGACATCAAAGCCGGCCTGCTTAAGAAGATCACGCGGCGGTCGGGTGATCTTCTGGCCGTGCTGCATCGAGCACGCCGAATGATAGGCGACACGGGGATTCCCGTGGGTCGCCCCGGCAAAGATCGCACCATCAATATCAAGGCTAGCGAGATATTCGGTAATATCCTTGGCAAGGCCGGACACCGTTGCCGCCTTGTCGGCATAGGCCGCATCATGGCGCAGCATATGGCCGTAATCCTTGATCGTCGTGCCACAGCCAGACGCGGTAATGACGATGGCATCAAGCCCCTCGCCCGCGACTTCAGCGGTCCAGGCGTCAATATTGCCCTTGGCCTGAGTATGCGATTGTTCTTCCTTGCCCATGTGATGGACAAGCGACCCGCAGCAACCGGCACCCTTGGCAACCACGACCTCGATCCCGAGGCGGGTGAGTAGACGAACCGTCGATTCGTTGATTTCGGTTTCAAGCACCTGCTGGGCACAGCCGATCAGGATGGCAACGCGGCCCTTGCGTTCACCAATCGCCGGGATCACCTGGGGTTTGTCGACCCAGCTTGGCGGATGCATGTGGCGTGCGCCCATCTTGACCATGCCCTTGAGCCGACCCGGCATCAGACGCGCAAAGGGTGCGGCAAATTTCGCCCCGATCAGCGACATCCGGAACAGGGTCGGGTTGGGCACGACAATCGACAGCAGCTTGCGCAGCAAACGATCACCTAGCGGGCGTTCATAGTTTTCTTCGATATGGGCGCGCGCATTGTCGATCAGGTGCATGTAATCGACACCGGACGGACAGGTGCTGGTGCAAGACAGACAGGACAGGCAGCGATCAAGGTGTTTGACCACCTTTTCGGTTGCCGGCTTGTCATTTTCCAGCATGTCCTTGATCAGATAGATGCGGCCACGCGGGCTATCGAGTTCGTCACCCAGTGTCACAAAGGTCGGACAGGTCGCAGTACAGAACCCGCAATGCACGCATTTACGCAGGATCTGTTCGCTTTCGGCAATCGCCGGGTTTTGAAGCTGTTCTGCTGAGAAGTTGGTTTGCATTATGCGCCCTCCCCGTTCTGAGAGATGGGAGCAATCCGCCCCGGATTGAGAATGCCATGCGGATCGAGGTTTTCCTTGATCTTGGCATTGATGCGCGCAAGTGCCGGGTTTTCCGGATGGAAGACCGGGATGGTTTTGCGCAATTCACCTGACGCCCGCACCAGCACGGCCTGCCCGCCAGCCGCAGCGGCGATATCGCGAACGGCACTTACCGTTGCCGCAGGGATGTCCGATCCGGGCACCTGCAACCAGATCAGGCCACCGGCCCAATCCATCATGGCCCGTCCGCCAGCCTTTTCGATCAGCTGGGCACAAACATCGCCCCCGCTTGCCGGCGGGACCGAGACGCGCCAAAGCGTGCTGTCACTGTTTTCAGCGGCCGCAAACGGGGCGACATCGGCGACCACCTTCCAGATGCTGTGGCTGTGACTTTCCGGGACTTCATGACATTCGCCGAAATCGGCCAGCGCGCGACAAAGCGCATCTGCCCGCCATGCGACAGAAGGTTGCGGGCCTTCGATACGCAGCACCACAAGGCCACTGCCATATTCACCAGCCAGCGGCACATCCAAATGCGGGGCGTCTTCAGGCGCGATCCAGGCAGCGGCGGAGACTTCGTTTTCACTGCGCATCGCCAATGTCATGGCCTTGCCCGCCGCGCGCGGGTCGCTGCAGGCGACAATCACGGTGGCGGATGTTTCGTCATTTGGCATGACCTTGAGCGTCACGGTATGCATGACCCCAAGGGTACCAAAGGCACCTGCCATCAGTTTGGAGAGATCAAAGCCGGTCACGTTTTTCATCACCCGGCCACCGGATTTGAAATCCTCCGCCCGACCCGAAACCGCTTCAAACCCCAAAAGGTGATCGCGGGCAGCCCCGACCTTGATCCGGCGTGGGCCTGCAATGTTGCAGGCAACAAGCCCGCCAATGGTTCCGGCATCCGGACCGTTTGAAGCGTCCAGAAGGCCCGGGAAATTGCCCGGTTCGAAATGGAATTGCTGATTCTTCTCGGCCAGGGCCGCCTTGATTTCGGCAAGCGGCGTTCCGGCGCGCGCGGAAATCACCAGTTCTTCGGGCTGATAAAACAGGATGCCCGACAGTTTTGAGCAATCCAGCACCGCGTTGGTCTGAACATTGTGGCCATAGGCACGTTTGCTGCCGGAACCGATGATTTCAAGCGGGGTCTCTGATCCAAGCGCCCAACCGACTGCATCGCGCAGCTGGTCCGGCGTGGTGGGGGAAAGTACGTCCACCATAACTCTCTTTTCCTCTCCTGAGCCTGATCAACCGGATTTGCGGGAGCCGATTGGCAGGCCTTTTGTTTTGTCTTCTTTGGTCTTGTCTTGATGCGCCAATCCTAGAAGCGCGGGATATCCGGGAACTTGTCAGCCACCGCCTTGGCATGCAGGGTTTTAAGCTCCCCACAGCCATGCAAGGTCGGGAATACCTTGCCGGGGTTGAGCAACTGGTCTTCGTCAAAGGCCATTTTGATGCGTTCCTGATGCTTCATGTCATCAGTTGTGAACATCTCGCCCATCAGGTCGCGCTTTTCGACACCGATGCCATGTTCACCCGACAGAACACCGCCGACCGCGACACAGAGTTTCAGGATGTCAGCACCGAATGCCTCGGCCTTTTCAAGGTCGCCCGGCTTGTTGGCATCAAACATGATCAGCGGATGCAAGTTGCCATCACCGGCATGGAAGACGTTGGCAACGCCGAGCCCATGCTGTTTCGAGAGGTTCTGCATACCGGTGAGAACTTCGGACAGGCGACCACGCGGGATGGTGCCATCCATGCACATGTAATCAGGCGAAATACGGCCAATCGCCGGGAAGGCGTTTTTGCGGCCCGACCAGAACAGCAGGCGTTCTTCCTCGTTCTCGGAAATGCGGGAATAGACCGCACCACAATCCTTGGCGATCTTGCCAACCCGGTCGATCAGGTAATCGACTTCGACCTGCGGGCCGTCGAGTTCGACCAGAAGCAGGGCTTCGACATCGAGCGGATAGCCGGCCTGAACGAATTCCTCGGTCGCCTTGATCGCCGGGGCATCCATCATTTCAAGCCCGCCCGGAATGATCCCGGCGGCAATGATGGCCGCAACGCAATTGCCGCCTTCTTCGGATGAATTAAAGCCCAGCAACAAAGCGCGTGCAGTTTCAGGTTTGCGCAGGATGCGCACCGTCACCTCGGTCACGATACCAAGCAGCCCTTCGGAGCCGGTGACGATGCCGAGCAAATCATAGCCCGCCTGATCAAGGCCCTTGCCGCCGATGCGCAGGATTTCGCCTTCGATGGTGACCATCTCGACGCCGAGCACATTGTTGGTGGTAAGGCCGTATTTCAGGCAATGCACCCCGCCGGAGTTTTCAGCGATATTGCCGCCAATCGAACAGGCGATCTGGCTTGAGGGATCGGGCGCGTAATAGAAACCTTCGTGTTCGACCGCGCGCGTGATGCCAAGGTTGGTGACACCGGGCTGCACGACGGCCGCCCGGTTGTCCCAATCGATGTCGAGCACGCGATTGAATTTCATCATACTGATGGTGATCGCATCGGCCATCGGCAGTGCGCCACCGGACAAGCCGGTACCTGCACCGCGCGGAACGACACGGATTTTATGGGTATGACAATATTTCAGGATGTCTGCGACCTGCTGTGTGTTTTCAGGCAGCACAACAATCATCGGCAGTTGGCGGTACGCCATCAGCCCGTCGCATTCATAGGGCCTGAGCTGATCATCATCGACAATAACCCCGCCCGGTGACGGGATGATGTCCCGCATGGCCGCGATAATGTCCTTGCGACGTGCAAGGGTGTTCTGATCAGGCTCAGGCATCCTAAGCATCGGTGGTTACTCCTCCAATTCGACCAGCAAATCCTTGCTGTCGACCTGTGTACCGGCAGGGGCGTGGATTTTGGCCACGGTCCCGTCCCGTTCCGCGTGAACCGCGGTTTCCATTTTCATCGCTTCGAGCGAGCACATGACATCGCCCGCCTTGATCTTCTGACCTTCGGAGACATGCACCTCGACCACGAGACCGGGCATCGGGGCTGCGATATGCAGCTTGTTGCCGTCTTCGACCTTTGGTTTTGCCTTGCCCGAACCGGCCAGTGTTTTATCGGCGACCTTGACGGTACGCGGCTGACCGTTGAGTTCGAAGAACACGGTACGGTTGCCTTCCTCGTCGCCGGCTTCTGATGTGGTCAGATAGCGGATGACAAGGGTTTTGCCCTTTTCAAGATCGACCGAAATTTCCTGATTCTGGTTCATCCCGTAGAAGAAGACCGGGGTTGGCAGAACCGAAACGTCGGCGTTGTGGCTGCGGTGTTCGGCGTAATCAAGGAACACCTTGGGATACATCACATAGGATGCAACCTCGGCGTCGGTGATGTTGCTGCGATGGGTCTTCTTTTCGATTTCCTTGCGGGTGGCTTCGAAATCAATCGGCGGCAGTGATTTGCCCGGACGATCGGTAAGCGCCTCGCCACCCTTCAGCACCTTGCGCTGCAGGGCGGGCGGGAAGCCGCCAACCGGCTGACCGATTTCACCCCGGAAGAAGGAAATGACACTGTCGGGGAAGGTGATGTCCTTTTTGGGATCAAGAACGTCTTCCTCAGACAAACCGGATGTCACCATCATCAGCGCCATGTCGCCAACAACCTTGGAGCTTGGCGTCACCTTGACGACATCGCCAAACATGCGGTTGACCGCAGCATAGGCCTTGGAGACTTCGGGCCAGCGATCCTCGATCCCCAATGCACGGGCCTGCTGACGCAGGTTGGTGTATTGGCCACCCGGCATTTCATGGACATAAACGTCCGAGGTGCCGCTGCGGATGTCGCTTTCGAAACCGGCATAGTAACGGCGGATCTGTTCCCAATAGGTCGAGACTTCCTTGAGCGCCTCGGTCTTGAGACCCGGATCACGCGGCTGACCGATATAGTTATTGGCAATCGAACCCAGGTTTGGCTGCGATGGCAGACCCGACATCGAATCCATCGCCGCATCGACCGCATCAACACCGGCATCAATGGCCGCAATCACGGTGGCGGCGGAAATGCCGCTGGTGTCGTGGGTGTGGAAGTGGATCGGGATATTGACCGTGTCCTTAAGGGCTGTGACAAGTTCACGCGCAGCCGCCGGACGCAGGACACCCGCCATATCCTTGAGACCGAGAATATGGGCACCGGAGGATTCAAGTTCCCGGGCCATATTCACATAGTAATCAAGGTTATATTTCGGGCGTTTGGTATCGTAGATATCGCCGGTGTAACAGATGGTCGCTTCGCAGAGTTTGTCGGTTTTGAGAACCGATTCCATCGCGACCTTCATGTTTTCAACCCAGTTGAGGCTATCAAACACGCGGAAGACATCCATGCCGTGTTCAGCCGCCTGCTTGACGAAGTAATCCACGGCATTGTCGGGATAGTTCGTATAACCAACGGCGTTCGATGCGCGCAGCAGCATCTGGGTTAAGATATTTGGCACACGTTCGCGCAGCTTGACCAGACGATCCCACGGGTCTTCTTTGAGGAAGCGCATGGCAACGTCAAACGTCGCGCCGCCCCAGCATTCAATCGAAAACAGTTCCGGCAGACCATGCGCGTAGTAAGGCGCAATTTCGAGCATGTCATAGGTGCGCATGCGGGTTGCCAGAAGCGATTGATGGGCATCACGCATGGTGGTGTCGGTCATCAGGACGCGTTCCTGATCCTTCATCCAGCGCGAGAAACCTTCGGGGCCCAACTGATCAAGCTTTTGCTTCGTACCCGGACGAATTTCGCCAAGATCGATTGATTTTGGCATGACCGGGTCATGCAGATTGGTCGGCACCACGCGGCCTTCGACTTCCGGGTTGCCATTGACCGCGACTTCACCGATGAAGCGCAGCAAACGGGTCGCACGGTCACGACGGCGCACGAACTTGAACAGGTCGGGCGTTTCGTCAATGAAGCGGGTGGTGTATTCACCGGCGCGGAATTTCGGGTGATTGATCAGGTTTTCAAGGAAGGCAAGGTTGGTGGCCACACCGCGAATACGGAATTCACGCAGCGCACGATCCATACGGTCCACGGCCTCGCGCGGGGTGCTGCCCCATGCGGTGACCTTTTCCAGCATGCTGTCATAGAACGGCGTGATCACCGCCCCGGAATAGGCCGTGCCGCCATCCAGACGAATGCCAAAACCGTTGGCCCCACGGTAAACCTTGATGATCCCGTAATCGGGGACAAAGTTGTTTTCCGGGTTTTCGGTGGTGATGCGGCATTGAAGCGCGTGGTCACGCAGCTTGATCTTTTCCTGCCAGGGGATACCGGTTTCGGACGGGAAACCGATGCGCCCGCCCTGGGCGATCAGAATCTGTGCCTTGACCAGGTCAAAGCCGGTGACGCATTCGGTGACGGTGTGTTCGACCTGAATGCGCGGGTTGACCTCGATGAAATAGAATTTGGATGTGTCGACATCCATGAGGAATTCGACCGTACCGGCATTGACGTAATTGGCCGCCTTGCCCAGACGAATGGCCGCGTCACAGATTTCCTTGCGCTGGTCATCATTCAGGTACGGAGCCGGTGCGCGTTCGACGACCTTTTGATTTCGGCGCTGCACGGAACAATCACGTTCATAAAGATGGACGAGGGTGCCGTGGGTATCGCCCAGCAGCTGTACCTCGACATGGCGGGCGCGGCGGATCAGCTTTTCAAAGTAAACCTCGCCATTGCCAAAGGCGGCCTCGGCCTCGCGGCGTGCGGCCAGCACCTGCCCCGCCAGATCCTTGCCATTTTCAATGACGCGCATGCCACGGCCACCGCCGCCCCAGCTGGCTTTCAGCATCAGGGGATAGCCGATATCCTCGGCAATGCGGGTGACTTCTGCCATGTCTTCGGGAAGCGCACTTGAGGCTGGCATGACCGGCACACCGGCACTTTCGGCCAGATTGCGCGCAGAGACCTTGTTGCCAAGGGTGCGCATGACTTCCGAGTCCGGGCCGATAAACTGAATGCCGGCTTCGGCGCAGGCATCGGCAAAGTCGGGATTTTCCGACAGGAAGCCATAGCCCGGATGGATGGCATCGACATCGGCATCGCGCGCAACGCGCAGGATGTCCTCGATATCAAGATAGGCACGAATGGGTTTGTTGCCCTTACCCACCGTGTAGCTTTCATCAGCCTTGAAACGGTGAAGGGCGAAACGGTCCTCGTCAGAGAAGATCGCGACTGTGCGAATGCCAAGTTCGTTGGCGGCTCGCAAAACACGAATCGCAATCTCGCCACGGTTGGCGACCAGAAGTTTACGGATACGCTTTGGTGCTGAACGCGTCATGGACACCGGGCTCCTACCACATTTTCCTGGCAGGAACGTGCCTGTGCGCGCCTGCCAAAACCTAGTGAAACGCCACGATATGGTCCTTGAATGCGTTGCGGTGCGGGGATGCCTGCAACGCCATACCTTTTGTGGCGATACGGGATGCCGGCACGCGGAGATCTTGTGCAATGCATCCAGAGCTTTCGGCGCCCGGTGGGCAGGCGACGGTTCTGGTATATGCGCATTGCCCTCTCCCTGTCAAAGCATGATCTCACGAATTGGTAATACCAATTTTCGAAAAGCCCGACCAGTTTCTTTTCACCATATGGAACAGGCTGCCCGGACCTTCTCAACCCGCGTGGCTTGAAAACCGCGATCTTTCAGCGACTTTTGGCGCGGATATGCTATTGTCCGCGATCAGAAAAACTGAAAATCCCGAAACGGTTAGACCCATGCCGAAGCTTAATCTTCGACTAAAGTTTTTGCTGCTCTCGATCCTGCCGCTGGTTCTTGCAGCTTCTGCGATCTCCTGGTTGGTCTTTGCCCAGGCCGAACGTCTGGCCGAGGCCGAGATCAGGACCTTTGAACGCAATATCCTGCAGGCCCGCAAGGATGAGCTTAAAAGCTATCTCGAGCTCGCGATGGCCTCGATCGATCACATCTATTCGGTGGCAAGCCCGCTTGATGCGGTTTCAAAGGAACGTGTGAAGGCGATCATCGAAGACCTGAGTTATGGCGAGGATGGCTATTTCTTTATTTATGATCGCGATGGCACGGCCTTGGTCGACCCGCCAGAACCCTGGCGCCTCGGGCGGACCTATTGGAACCTGCGTGACATCAATGGCAATACGGTTATTCAGGGCCTGATTTTCAATGCGGAAAAGGGTGGTGATTTCATGCGCCACGTCTGGGACAAGCCATCGACCGGGGAGCCCACCGAAAAGATCAGTTATTCCCTAATGCTTGATAAGTGGGACTGGATGATCGGGACCGGGATTTATATCGACGATATCGCCGAGCAGGTCACCGAGATCGAGACAGAGGTTTCCACCCATATCCGCGAAACCACCATTTCCATTATTGGCGTCACCATTCTGGCCGTTCTGCTGGTGGGGATTTCGGGCACGGTTGTCACCCTTTCGGAACGCAAGCTGGCCGACTCAAAGCTTAAGGAACTGACCCACCGAGTTGTTGATGTGCAGGAACAGGAACGCCTTCGGGTGTCGCGCGAGCTGCATGACGGCATCAGCCAGATATTGGTGTCGGTCAAATATTCCGTCGAAACCGCGATTGCGCGGATCACGCAAAACCGTGACAACGCGATGGAGCCGATGGAAAAGGCCGCCAAGCGATTGCAGGACGCCATTCATGAAGTCAGACGCATTTCGCGCGATTTGCGCCCGGCCGTACTTGATGACCTTGGCCTGAAACCGGCAATCGAAAGCATGTGTGCGGAACTGCAAGACCGGTCGGGCATCCTGATCGAGGTAAAATGCGACAATGTCGATGGTCAGCTTGATATCGGCAAGAAGACGACGCTCTATCGCGTGCTGCAGGAAACGCTAACCAATATCGAACGCCATGCCGATGCAACGGTTGTGAAAATCTCGATCAAGCGCGAAGGCCAGAGCATCATCATGCGCATTGTCGATAACGGCGTCGGGTTTGAAACCAACCGCTATATCCGCAACCGCGATCCGCGCGCCGGCATC
Organism: Thalassospira sp.; assembly: GCF_002709775.1. Classification (GTDB taxonomy): domain Bacteria; phylum Pseudomonadota; class Alphaproteobacteria; order Rhodospirillales; family Thalassospiraceae; genus Thalassospira. The sequence continues at coordinate 99,221 of NZ_PAQR01000008.1, read as the reverse complement.
GGTTTGCGCAACATGCGCGAACGCATGGAGTTCCATGGCGGCGGGCTTGCGGTGCGCTCCGAACCCGACGATGGCACGAAAATCACAGCATTTATTCCCGCCAACAGCCAGAATGCCCTACCAGAGGACGCAATCAGCGGTTAATCTGACCCAAGCACACCCCGGATAGCTACGCCACAGGAATATGTTCGACCCATGACCAATGCCCTAAATCCCAATGAAGTTTATTCCACCGATCGGCCATTGCGGATTTTGCTTTGCGACGATCATGCCCTTGTAATGGATGGCATCAGGTCGCGCCTGGAGTGCTTTGAACATATCAATATCGTCGGCGAAGCCGGCAATGGGGCGGAAGCGCTTACCATGGCGGGCGATCTGCATCCTGATATTGTTCTGATGGATATTTCGATGCCGGTGATGAACGGCCTTGAAGCGGCTGAAAAGTTCCGTGAAACCCTGCCCGGCACCAAGGTCGTGATCCTGTCGATGCATGAAAACCCGGAATATCTGCGCACCGCCCAGCAGGCAGGTGCAAAGGGCTTCATCCTTAAAGACGTGTCATCAAACGACATGGTGCGTGCGATTGAAACCGTTGCCAATGGCGGGGAAGCATACAGCTCCACCTTTGATCGCATCAGCGATGGCGAAGACAACAACAGCGATGGCGTGCCGCTGACATCGCGTGAACGCACGGTCTTGCGCCTTCTGGCCAAGGGGGCGAGCAACAAGCATGTTGCCCGTGAACTGGACATCAGTGTCCGCACGGTTGAAACCCACCGCCGCAACATCAAGCGCAAACTTGATATCGACAGTTCGGCCGGTCTGGTGCGCTACGCCATTGAAAAGGGTCTGGTCACCCTTGATTCCAACGGCTGAAATCACGATCTGGATCACAGTTGTGCTCCGACCAGCATGACTATGCATTGATTTCACATTCTGGTACGGTACATTAGGTTCAGGATTGGATTGATTAAACTTTTCAATTCCGACCGTATCCGGGCGTGATCGACCACCCAGATCAGCCCGACGTCATGGGTAGAGAGCGTGAACCATACAGCAAGCTACACATTCCGACCCGAACTTGCGCGGTGCCGCGAATGCGGTGTGCGGAAATTTGCCCTGTTCAACAACCTGACGGACGAGGATCTGAAACTTGTCCATATGCCGGTTGAAGACATCACGCTGCCCAAACGCAACACGCTTTATAATGCCGGTGACCAGGCACAATCGATCTTTACCCTGCGCAGTGGTCTGGTGAAACTTGTGCATTACCTGCCCGATGGCAATCAGCGGGTGGTGCGCCTTGTCAAACCGGGCGGGACCATTGGCCTTGAAGCATTGGTCAGTGATTGCTTCACCCACCATGCCGAAGCGCTTCAGGACAGCAGACTGTGCCGCATCCCGATTGCGGTGATCGAGAAGCTTGATAACGAAAGCCCGCGTTTGCACAAACAGGTGCTGAAACGCTGGCATCAGGCGGTGATGGAATCCGATAACTGGCTGACCCAGATGTCGACCGGGACCGCGCGCGAACGCGTCGCCCGGCTTTGCCTGTTTTTGCATGATGACGTGACCGATACCTGCACCCTTCCGGGGCGTGAGGATATTGGCGCGATGCTGGGCATCACCACCGAAACCGCCAGCCGGATCATTGCCGATTTCAGACGTCAGGACCTGCTGGAATTCAAATCGCGCAATATCTTCGGGCTTGATATGCCGGGACTGCGTGAGGTTGCCGGTGTTGAAGGCCCAGACGCAGACGGCATGGACTGACCCGAACCGCTCCCAAAGCTATCTCATCGCTTCCTGCAAGGTCGTCTGGAAGGCAGAGTTCGGACCACAGGCAAGTGACAGCTTTTCATATTCACGCGGTGTGTCGATCTGGTCATGGCGGAGCCGACTGCGCCTGCGAATATCATTCAGCCGCCTTTTGAAATCCCGACCATATTCCGACATCAGACGCCGCATGGCACGTTGTGCATTGTCAGCCGGCATCGGGAACATCGCGCCGACCTTTTGCACGACATCATTGACCAGATCATCAAGGGCCGCGCGAATGTCGGCTTCCATGCCCTGATTGATTTTGACGTGTTCGCCTTCATGGGCATAGACCACGTCATATTCACAGGTGCCGCGCTGAAGTTCGGATGCGACATAGACCAGATGTTTGACGACATCGACCTTGGGATTGACCCGCACCGGATCAAGGCAATAACGGCCAACTCCGACTTCGCGCGGTTCAAAGCGCATGTCAAATGACGCCTGCACTTCATATTCGGTGAGGCCCGTCACCAGATAACGCGGATTTCCGCCCGCACGACTGTTAAGCCAGCGTACCGACCGGTGACGGTCAAGCATCGGGTCCATGTGATTGAATTCAAGAAAAGCTTCGGGCGCGCTGATCGGTGCGCAACTGCCCTGTGCCCGTGCCGGTACGGGGATCAGCAGCAGCAGCAACATAAACAGACCGATCACAAGCGCGCACAAAATGCCGCCTTTTGAAATCTGTCCTGTCATGTTCTGCCCGAACGCTGGCAAACGTTGCTCCTGCCTTTAATGAAAATGCTGCGCACAGAACAATCTGCACGCAGCGTTCATGGATATGTCTTTACGGCGGAATGTCAGACGTGGCTCACATGGTCGGCACAGTCGACACAAAGCGGGGTGGTCGGATCAAACTCAAGACGCTTGGCCTGGATCAGTTCGCCACAATTATGGCAATGACCGTATTCGTCGTCATCCATGCGCTTGAGGGTCTTTTCGATCCGCTCCAACTCGATCGCGCGGCGGCGTTCCTGTTCAAGATGCATTTCCTGATTTTGCAGGGCGTCCATACGCGACAGACGACCGACTGCCTGCTGATCCAGTTCGACCGGCTTGCGGTAGTCTTCTGAATGCGTGGAATGCGCCAGAATCTCGGCCCGTCGTTCCTCCAACCGGGTGCGCAATTTCGCAAGATCAATGTCTTTTCGATCCGTCATCCGAAACCTCGTTATGTGTTGTTGTTCTTACCCTTTAATATGGGGACACAATGGCGTTCTTCGCCAATACATAGGTCAAATTATTCAAAAAAAGCCCATCACGTGCAATTGCCGCAGGCATCGACAAGCTTTTCAAGCGCTGCCTTGGCCTCGTCATCATCAAGGCCTTCGGATTTTATCTTTTTCTGGATTTTGCAACAAAGCGCCGGTCCATCCGGGAATGGCTTATCGGTCCAGAACGGTGCGGTCGTGCCGAAATATCCCGCCTGATCAAGGAACGAGACACCGTAATAATAGGCCGCCCCGACCGAGTTATAGAAAGTCGGGTCATCAATGAAGCCCCCATCGGGTGTCATGGATTTGGTCAGGCACCAGTGCAGCACCTGCGCAATGTCCTTTGACGCGGCATTCTGGGTCGTGCCATCGACACTTGCCCAGCCGAGATCAAAAATCTTGGTGACGTCGTAATTGTTGTGATTGTTGAAATCACCATTGTGCTTCCAGCCGAACGGATAGGCATCATCGCGGATCGCAAGCGTGGTGTTGAAAATCTGCGTCCACAGATCGACCTTGCCGTGCTGATAGGAAATATTGTGGAAGGTCAGGCTGAGATCATTGCTTTTAAGAACGCCCTGATCGGTCGTATCAAACCAGCCGCCCCAATAGCCGCTTTGGCCATCCTGCCAGTCATCAAGCCATGATTTATAGGCACTGATATAGTCATCAGTCAGATCAAAGCCCTTCACGTTGGCTTTGAAGTAATCGCGGATTTCGCTTTTAAAGCACATCTGCGACAGGGCCGCGGTCACAGCCCCCAGCGCATCACGGCGATCAAGGCCATCGGCAAAAATCCGCGATGTTTTCTGGCCATCCAGCCAGGCGATCATTTTCTCAGACGTTGCTATTGGTGCAAGAAATGTCAGCGGATATTCGGGCGCCTGCCCTTCGTCGGCCAGGGTATTGACCGCATCAATCATCGCATCGACCTTAAGGAACCATTGGTCGTAGCACGGCCCCCAGGAACCGTCGCTGGCGACCTGTTTCTCGGCCCATGCCTGATCGGGGTTTTCGAGCGAGTTGGCAAAGCCATCAAGCTTGGCGGCAAGCGTTTTCCAGTCGGCGGTATATTGCAAAAGCCATTTGCATTCGATCATCTGCTGATCAGAGGCGGCCATGCTGTTGCCGGTTTTCTGGGCGGCAATCAGCTTTTCCTGCAGGGGCTCCAGCTTTGCCGCATAGGCCTTTTGTTGCGCGATATAGTCGGGATCAAAGATGCAAAACTGGTCGGTGATCAGTTTACTGAAATCGGTCAAAGCCCGCCCCTTAATACTTGCCACATTGGTGTCTTTCCAAAACCATGACAAAAACCGGAGCATATCCAAAGCATTATCGACAGACGGCCGGTTGGCACCAACCGCATGTTTGCGTGCGGAATTGAAATGAAGATTATTCTTCGAGCAGCCAGTTGCGGATAACGCGCAGCGCCTGATCCGGGTCGGTTTCGACAATCTTGGCCGCGACATTGGCCTTCTTGCGATCAATCATGCCTTCGACCCCGGCAACACTGAAGCCATCCTGATCCACCTCCGCCGGCAAGTTTGATGCCGCCGATGAGCTCGCCCGCAATCGATCACGCAAATTCTGATCCGATCCCGATTCGTAGCGCGGGATCGGTGCCGAGGGCTTTGGCCCCGGCAAAAAGGACGGCCCGTCATCTGTTTGATCGGGTTTGTAAGATTGCGTCATCGCAAGAACTCTTGTCTCGTATTCTGCAAGACTAACATATCGTGTCGGACGGGCGCGGCTTAAATCCCACAGCTGGAATTCTGTCCCCGTCAGACAAGGTATTTCGTTATATTCGATTAAAGGAAACTTTGATTTCTGCGGGTCTGCGGTGTTAGGCTGGAATCCGAAAAATTAAAAATCAAAGATGGGCGTTGGACTGTTTATACAGATCATCCGACGTCCGAAGGGAAAAACGGCAAATCAAAAAGTACGACTAAAGGCGAATCACGGTTCGAGAGCTGCAATCATCACGCGTACTGAACCGATACAAAAAACGCAGAATTGTGAATTTTGTACTTTATCAAGTCGTCATGTCTTACTAGTTTGAAAGGATCAATACACCACCCCTTTTGGGTAGCTGTTGCGATACTTTCGAAGAAAGCACACAAATCCACGGGGGCGAAGGTTTTTGTGAGGCACCATACTGTTATCCTGATTGTTGCGGTTATGGCAATGCTGACCGGCATTGGCAACGCGCACGCCGTTGAATTCGGGGAGGCACCCGAGCTTGCCAAGCAGGTTGAGGACGGAAGTCTTCCGCCGGTAAAGGACCGTTTGCCGACCACGCCGATGATCGTCACACCAAATGATCGGATGGGCACTTATGGCGGGACTTGGAAGATGGCCCAGCGCAACAAGCGCGACCACGCCCTTCTGATCCGCAATATCGGATATGAGCCCCTGCTGCGCTGGACGCCGCAATGGACATCGACCATCCCGAATGTCGCGCTTTCTTTCCAGCCGAGCGGCGATGCGACCGAGTTCTTTTTCCGTCTGCGTCCGGGCATGCGTTGGTCCGATGGTGCGCCGTTTACCGCAGCCGATATTGTGTTCTGGTATGAAGACATTCTGAACAACCCGGCCTTTGCCGATACGGTGCCGGAATGGCTGACATCAGGGGATAACACCGTTCAGGTCGATGCGATTGACCCGCATACCGTCGCCTTTCGTTTCAGCAAGCCATACGGATTGTTCCCGACCGCCCTTGCGCGGCCCGAAGGCGTTGAGCCGGTGAGCTATCCGGCGCATTTCCTGAAACCGCTTTTGCCGAAATATAATGCCAATGCTGATGCCGAGGCCAAGGCACTGGGCTTTGCCGACTGGAAAGAACGATTCATCGACGTGTTTGGCCAGCCCGGCACCATTGATGATCCCACACGTTGGGATAATCCGAATGTTCCGACGCTGAATGCCTGGGTTCTGACCGGGGTGTATGGCGAGGATGATCCGCTGGTTGCCAAGCGCAATCCGTATTACTGGAAAATCGATCCGGCCGGTCGCCAGTTGCCCTATATCGACAGGGTTTCCATGACGCTTGTGCCGTCCAAGGATGCCGCGAGCGACGCCGCCATTGCCGGCAAGGTCAATATGCAGGAACGCCATGTGACCAACCGGGCAGATGAAGTTCTGGAAAAGAACAGCGACCTGCAGCCCTTTACACTGGTTGAAAGCGATATGAATGTCCTGACCTTGTCGCTGAACCTCAATGACAAGGATCCGGTGTTACGCGATATCTTCCAGTCGAAGGATTTCCGTATCGCATTGTCCTATGCGATTGATCGCGAAGCGATTATTGACCGCTTTGTCCCTGGCGCGGTGCCCCATCAGGCGGCACCGCGCCCGGAAAGCCCGCAATACCATACCGTGCTGGCCCGGCAGTTCATGGCTTATAATCTTGAGCTGGCCCAGACCTATCTGGCGAAGGCCGGACTGACTGAAAGAGATGCCAACGGCATCCTGCTGCGCCCGGATGGTAAGCCGCTTTCCTTTGCGATTGATACCGAAGGTGCGAACCGGTTTGAGATGCTACAGGCTGTGATGCAGTATTGGCGTGAGCTTGGCGTTGATGTCACCGCGCGCAACCTGCCGCGTGACGAGTTTGTCGCCCTTCGCGAAGGCAACGACCACCACGCCAGTGCATGGGGTGGTGACGGCGGCCTTGATGCCATGGTGATTCCGATCAACTATTTGCCGATGTCATCAGAATCATCTTGGTTCGCGACCGGTTGGGCGCACTGGTATCTGAACCCGGATGATCCGAATGCCATTACCCCGCCAGGCGAGGTCCGCGACCAGTTTGCGCTGTATGACCGGTTGAAGGCGACAGCCAGCGCCGAAAAACAGAATCAACTTATGCGCGATATTCTCGACATCAGCGCCGATCAGTTTTACGTTATGGGAATTGCATTGCCGCCAAACAGAAAAGGCGTGGTGGCCCGGGATTTCCACAACGTTCCCAAGGTCATGCCAGCTGCCTGGAGTTATGCGACACCTGCGCCGACCAACCCAAGTCAGTATTTTATTCAGGCCGAGTAAAATCCACGACAAAGACGCATCATTCTGAACGGGGAGCCGATTTAACTTGAGGACGCTGTTTGACCGTTTGATCGGCAGTCTGGTTTTCAAGATCGCCTTTGCGATCATTGTCGTGGAAACCATCCTGTTTGGCCTGTTTGGCGGGTATTACGTGAATTATTTCGGGGCCGAGATTGACCGCAGGATCGCGGAACAGATCAGCACGCCCGGTCGGCTTATCCAGCAGGAACAGCTCAAGGTCTCGGTTCTGAGTGATGCGCAGCAGATGGAGCTTCTGCTCGGCCCGCATTTGCAGCAGGCCATGGCGATCGGCTTTGACGGCACGGTTTACCACTCCACCGATCCGCTCAAGGTTGGTGCCTCAATCAGCACGTTACCGAACTTCCCGACCGACGAGCTTCGCGCCGACATGACTGACCAGGTCCTGTTTACCGTCGATGACGAAACGGGAATGAGCATGGTCAGCATCACGCCGATCTTTGCGCTGAATGCCAATCAGCCGTTCATGTATGTTTACCTCAAGGTATCCACCAAGGGGCTTGAGGAAAGCCAGCGACAGATGCAGTCGGTGTTGCTGATCGGCTCGTTGCTGTGTGTGCTTCTGACCTCGGCGCTGATTTTCCTGTTTACCCAGCATACGGTGCTGAAACGCCTGATCACCGCAGCCCAGTTTGTGAACAAGATCCAGATTGGCAAGCTGAGCTCGCGCCTGACGCCGATGGGCCGCGATGAGATCGGAACCCTTGAACGTGGCCTGAATGCCATGGCCGAAAGTCTGGAACGCCGCACCCAGCAACATCAGGAAGCCCAGAATGCGCTGCGCGACAGTGAAGAACGGTTCCGTGACTTTACGCTGTCATCAGCCGACTGGTATTGGGAGATGGGCAGCGACCTTAAGATCGCCTTTGCTTCCTACAAGTTTTACCAGCTGATCGAGGAAATCAACGGATCGCCGCAAGGGCAATCGTTTGACAAGCTTGGCCTTCATCCCGAGCATCCGGAAGGCTGGGCCCATCTTCAACGTCATCTTGATGAACATACGGCGTTTTACAATATCGAGTTTTCCTGGACATCGCGGAGTGGCGAAAAGCAGTTCGGGCGGATCAATGGTGTTCCTGTTTTTGCGCTGGATGGCAGTTTCAATGGCTATCGCGGGACGGGTAGTAACATCACCGACCAAAAGCGTGCCGCCGAAGAACAGCATGCGCTGCAGCGCCAGCTTGCGACATCGCAAAAGCTTGAGGCGGTTGGCCAGATGGCTGGCGGGGTTGCCCATGAATTCAATAACTGCCTGGCCGGGATCCTCAGCTTTGCCGAGGTTGCCCGGGCAAAGATTGATGACCCCGAAAAGGTGAAGGAATATATCGACCACGTGATCTCGCTTGGCGAACGGGCCACCGGGGTTGCCGATCAGCTTTTGATGTTCTCGCGCCGTCGGATTGATCAGCCCAAGAATGTCCGGGTTGAAGCCATCTTTGCGGAGATGGAAAAGCTTCTGGTGACTTTGCTTGAGCACCGGATTGATTTGCAGATGTGGTCCGATGAGCCGGATCTTTATACCCGTGTTGATCCGACACAGCTTTCGGCCTGCTTGCTGAACCTTGCGATCAATGCGCGTGATGCGATGCCTGATGGCGGCACCTTGCAGATTTCATGCAGCAGTGCCGACATCCCGCCACTCGCCCAGCGTGATGCGGATGAAGATGACGATATCTATCCGCCCGAAGTCGAGGGCCAGTTCGTTGTCATCACGGTGCAGGATACCGGCACGGGCATCCCCGAAGATGTTGTCGAGCATATCTTCGAACCGTTCTTTTCGACCAAGGAGCCGGGCAAGGGCACGGGGCTTGGTCTTTCGATCGTTCATGGCTGGGTCGAGGAGACGCACGGCTTCATCAATCTTGAAAGTGTCGAGGGCGAAGGCACGACCTTTTCGATCTTTTTGCCGCGCACCGAGCCGGGTGCGGAGCCCGTGCATGAGGTCGATGATATCGGCGAGTTCCCGGGAAATGGCGAAAATATCCTGATTGTCGATGACGAACAGGCGCTGCGCACGACAGCCCAGATCATTCTTGATGATGCCGGATACCGCACCGAAGCGGCCAAAAGTACCGAAGACGCCCTCATCATCCTTGAGCAAAGCACGGGTGAGAATGCATTTGATGTCATCCTGACCGATGTGGTTCTGCCCGGACGGAGCGGGCCGCAATTGGTGATTGAGGCGTTGCGTCAGAACCCGCGTTATGGGGTGGTGTTCATGTCGGGCTATCCGGCACGATCCCGCAAGGAACTTGATAAGCTTCTGGGCAATTATGTCTTTGTCAAAAAGCCGTTCCGCCCCGCCCAGCTGCAAAAGGCCGTTCATGATGCGATCAAGCTGGCGGCCGAGCGCGCCAAGACGAGTTAAGCGCGCCTGCCAAACGTCGAGTCCCCAACCCTGACCATCGGGGAGAGGCGCATTTTTCGCCGATTGGTTAAAAAAATCTTACCCGTTTATATTAGGCCAAATGCTTGTAAACCAAGCATTTGGCGCGTATTGCCTTAATCTCGCACTGGATAGTGTGACAACCATCACTTATATCAGGGGGACAAGCCCATACCGTAGGTTTCAGAGAGTTTCTAAAGCCCCCGGTAAAGACATGGGCATCGCCCAACCGGAACAAGTGATGAGGTCAGGATGATCGGCTCAGTTCAAGGTTCAGGACTTGGTCCCGCGGCACAGGCCGTGAATGATGCAATTACGCCCAAAGGTGGTGCAGACCCCTCTTTGCCTTTCGCAGCCGCAGAAGGCGCGATCAATAAGGCAACCGGTCTTGCCAAGGTCATCGGTTCGATTGTGACCGAGCACCAGCCGCTTGAAACCAGCGGCAACCGTGGCACCAAAGTTAATATCCTAACGTGATTTTTCCCTCTCGTTAGCTTCCTCCGGGGTGGTCTTGTGGCCACCCTTTTTTCTGTGGGAATTTTTTGGGCCAGTGCCGGCCATTACCGCCTTGGCCGCATCTGTTGCGCGATCATGACAAATGCCTGACCACGTGATAGGGTTAGCGCGTTTTCAAACGTGGATGGTCAGATGGCAACCAACAGAATCGGGACAGGCTCCTCGCAAACCGGCCTTCAGGATGCGCGCGCGCGTCCGCAGGGTGCGATTGCGTCGCGTGGCCGGGTCAGTGCCAATTCCGATCAGCCATCCTCGGACAGCTTCATCGCATCCCAGCTTGCCCGCCTGCGCAACCTGATCGCTACTGATCAGATTGATCATAATGCCCGGCGCGGGACGTATCTGAACATCCTGCTGTAACCAGCCCCCAGCCTTTCAAAACCATCCCCCGAAAAGAAAAAAGCCCCGTACCGAAGTACGGGGCGAGTTCAATTGTCCAGGTGTGTTGGACAAGGGAGCTTGCGCAAAAGCGTGAGGGATCACGCAGTTGCCTGGTTTTCGCTCTCGGAGCGAATGGGGTGTTCCAGCTTGTCGACGATTTCCTTCGGCACGATCTGCCAGAAGTTGCCGCGTTCGCGATCCCAGTTATCGAGGATGGTGCGCGCGAAACCGCTTTCGGTTTCAGCCACATGCTCTTCGATCAGAGAACGGCAATGTTCGTCCCAATGCTGGGTTTCAATGCGCTGATACAGGATGGAGCCATCATTGACGACATCGGCAAAGATGTTCTCGCGGTCATAGATGAACGCCATGCCACCGGTCATGCCCGCCCCGAAGTTTTCACCAACGGAGCCAAGAATGACGGCCGTGCCACCGGTCATGTATTCACAACCGTTCGAGCCACAACCTTCGACCACGACGGTCGCACCGGAGTTACGCACACAGAAACGTTCACCGGCCTGACCGGCGGCAAACAGCTTGCCGGCGGTCGCACCATAGAGAATGGTGTTGCCGATGATGGTGTTTTCGTTGGTCTTGAGCGGACTTGAAGGCCGCGGACGCAGAACGATCGTTCCGCCCGACAGACCCTTGCCGACATAGTCGTTGGCATCGCCCTGAACTTCGATCTTAAGCCCCTGAACCGCAAAGGCACCAAGCGACTGACCAGCCGAGCCACGCAGACGGACATGGAGATGGCCCGGTTTCAGGCCGGTCATGCCGTATTTCTGCGTGATCAGCGACGACATCCGGGTGCCAATCGCACGCTGGGTATTCTGGATGTTGTATTGCAGCTGCATCTTTTCGCCGTCTTCGAGAAGCGGACGAGCATCCTTGATCATCTGGGCATCAAGGGTGTCAGGCACTTCGTTACGGCCTTCGATGGTGCAGAAGCGTGCATGATCGCCAGCATCTGCCTGTGCGAGTAGCGGGTTGAGGTCAAGGTCAACAAGGTCCTTGGCGCCACGGTGAACCTGCTGCAGCAGATCGGAGCGGCCAATGACCTCTTCGAGACGGGTGTAGCCAAGCTCGGCCAGAACGTCTTTGACTTCCTCGGCCATGAAGGTGAACAGGTTGACCAGCTTGTCTGCGGTACCAACGAATTTGGCGCGCAGGGCCGGATCCTGGGTACAGACACCGACCGGGCAAGTGTTGGAATGACACTGACGGACCATGATGCAACCAAGGGCAATCAGGGATGCCGTACCGATACCGAATTCCTCGGCACCAAGCATCGCACCCATGACAATGTCACGGCCGGTTTTGAAACCGCCATCAACACGCAGTTTGACCTTGTCACGCAGGTTGTTGAGTGTGAGCACCTGGTTGACTTCCGACAGGCCCATTTCCCAAGGAACGCCTGCATATTTGATCGAGGTCTGCGGGCTTGCACCCGTACCGCCGTCATAACCGGAAATCAGGATCACGTCGGCTTTTGCCTTGGCAACACCGGCGGCAATCGTGCCGACACCCGAACGCGACACCAGCTTGACGCAGACGCGGCAACGCGGGTTGATCTGTTTGAGGTCGTAGATCAGCTGTGCCAGATCTTCGATCGAATAGATGTCATGATGCGGCGGCGGTGAAATCAGGGTCACACCCGGCGTTGCATGACGCAGTTGGGCGATTTCCACCGTGACCTTGAAGCCCGGCAGCTGACCACCTTCACCCGGTTTTGCACCCTGGGCGACCTTGATCTGAATTTCTTCGCAGTTGTTCAGGTATTCGGCCGTGACACCGAAACGACCCGATGCCACCTGCTTGATCGAGGAACGCGCATTGTCACCGTTCGCACGCGGACGGAAACGTTCACGCGATTCGCCACCTTCACCGGAGTTCGATTTCGCACCGATACGGTTCATGGCGATCGCAAGCGCTTCGTGCGCCTCGGTCGACAATGCACCATGGGACATGCCCGGCGTTACGAAACGTTTGCGGATTTCGGTGATGCTTTCGACCTGATCCTGACGCACACCTTCGCGGTCGGAACGGAAATCAAGCAGATCACGCAGATGCAGCGGTTCACGCGAACGCAGACCATCCGAGAATTTCTTGAACGAATGGTAGCTGCCCGAGGTGACAGCAGACTGCAGGGTATGGATCAGCGGACCGGTCCAGACATGGCGTTCGCCACTGCGGCGATATTTATAAAGACCACCAACCGGCAGGGTCACGACATTGCCGTTAAACGCCTCTTTGTGCTGGGCGATGGTGCGGCGCTGGATGCCCTGAAGGCCGATACCCGAAATGCGCGACGGCATGCCCGGGAAGAATTCAGCAACAAGCGAGCGCGACAGACCGATACTTTCGAAGTTATAGCCACCACGATACGAGCTGATGATCGAGATGCCCATTTTCGACATGATCTTGAGCAGGCCGGCATCAATGGCAGCCTTGAAGCGCTGCATGACTTCTGCGGTGCTGTTCACATTCGGGAACAGGCCACGCGCATAACGATCAAGCAGACCTTCCTGTGCGAGATAGGCGTTCACCGTGGTCGCGCCAACACCGATCAGAACGGCAAAGTAATGCACATCCATGCATTCGGCCGAGCGAACGTTAAGCGAGATATAGGTGCGCAGCGACGTCTTGACGAGGTGGCTGTGAACGCCGCCGGTTGCCAGGATCATCGGGATTGCCGCACGGGTTTCAGAGATACCTTCGTCGGTCAGAATGACGTGAAGGGCACCACCGCGAACGGCTTCTTCTGCTTCGCGCTGAATGCGCGAGATCGCTTCGCGCAGCGCCATCTTGCCACCATTGATGTCAAAGGTGGTGTCGATTTCGACCGCACTGTCGCCCATATAACCGCGCATCGCGTCATATTCGGAGTTGGTCAGAACCGGGCTTTCGAGCTGCAGCAGATCGCACTGGCTTTCATCCTCATCGAGGATGTTGCCAAGGTTGCCGAGACGGGTTTTCAGGCTCATGACGCGCGCTTCACGAAGACTGTCGATCGGCGGGTTGGTGACCTGCGAGAAGTTCTGACGGAAGAAGTGATGCAGGCCGCGATAACGGTCCGAGAGGATCGCAAGCGGGGTGTCATCACCCATCGAGCCAATGGCTTCCTTGCCGTCCTCACCCATCGGATGGAGGATCAGTTCAAGGTCTTCATGGGTCAGGCCCATCGACTTCTGCAGACGCAGCAGGCGTTCTTTTTCGAAATGAGCCGGCTCGGTGCGTTCCGGTGAAATCAGGTCATCAAGCACCTTGGTGCGACCAACCCATTTCGACCAGTCGCGACGGGCGGCCAGCTGATCTTTCAGTTCCGCGTCATGGAGCAGTTTGCCTTCTTCAAGGTTGACCGCAATCATCTGACCCGGGCCGAGGCGGCCTTTTTCAACGCAGGCTTCCTCGTCGATATGAACCATACCGGTTTCGGAACCCGCAATCAGAAGACCATTGCCGGTCACCGCATAACGCAGCGGACGCAGACCGTTACGGTCCGTACCACCCATCAGCCATTTGCCGCCATAAGCCGCAAGAGCAGCCGGGCCGTCCCACGGTTCCATAACCGCGTTGCAATAGGCATAAAGGTTTTTATAGCTGTCTGGCGTGGAGGCCTTTTTCGACCAGGCTTCCGGCACCATCATGGTTTTCACCATCGGCAGGTCACGACCGGCACGCACCATCAGCTCGAACACGGCATCAAGGGCAGCGGAGTCAGACGAGCCAGGCTGGATCACCGGTTTGAGGTCATCGATGCTATCGGCGTAGGCATCGTGTGCCATGCGTGCTTCGTGGCTTTTCATCCAGTTGACGTTACCGCGCAGCGTGTTGATTTCGCCATTATGGGCAAGAACACGGAACGGCTGTGCCAACGGCCAGCTCGGGAAGGTGTTGGTCGAATAGCGCTGGTGATAGACGCAGAAGTTCGAAATGAAGCGGCTGTCACGCAGATCCGGATAGAAGGTATCAACGTCCTCGGCAAGGAACATGCCCTTGTAGATCACCGAACGGCACGACATCGAGCAGATGTAGAAATCCTTGATCGCTTCGGAAAGCACGGCTTTCTCGATGCGGCGACGGATCGCGTAAAGGTCGATTTCGAACTTTTCTTCGCTGACATCGTCGCGCACGCCGATCAGGACCTGCTCGATTTCCGGGCGGGTCTGGTTGGCTTTTTCACCGATGACCGACACGTCAACCGGCACCTGACGCCAGCCAAGAATGCCGTAACCCTGCTTGAGGATTTCGGTTTCAACAATCGCACGGCAACGTTCCTGTGCCGACATGTCGATACGCGGCAGGAAGACCTGACCAACAGCGATCAGGCTATCGGGGGCTTCCTGGTTGATGACTTTAAGATAAGCCTTGAAGAAGTCCTGCGGGATCTGAAGGTGGATGCCCGCGCCATCACCAGTCTTGCCGTCAGCATCAACAGCACCACGGTGCCAGATGGCCTTGAGCGCCTCGATCCCGGCTTCGACCACTTCGCGACGCGGCTTGCCGTCAATCGCACCGACAAGACCCACACCGCAGTTGGCATGTTCTTCGGCCGGATCATACATCCCGCTGGCTTCAAGATGAGCCGCGTTCTTTTCAAAACGGGCGATATCGTGTGCGCCCTTGCTGTGAACGATCTTGTTCATAACTCTCTCTCCTAATGCGGCAGCGGGATTAAGCGGCAGCTTCTTTGCGCGCCAGCAAATATTCATCAATCCGGTCCGCCGCATCGCGGCCATCGCGAATTGCCCAGACCACAAGCGAGGCACCACGGGCAATATCACCCGCAGCAAACACGCCATCCAGATTGGTCATCATGGTGCGGAAGTCGATTTTGACCGTGCCCCAACGCGACACACCAAGTTCCGGTGAATCAAACAGGGTCGGCAGATCTTCGGGTTCAAAACCAAGTGCGAGGATGACCATGTCGGCATCCATGGTGTAGCTCGAACCTTCGATGATTTCCGGGCTCTGACGGCCACCGGCATCCGGGGCACCAAGGCGCATCTTGACCGCACGCACACCGGTTACCTTGTCATCACCAACGAAGGCTTCCGGGTTGGTCAGCCAGACGAATTCAACGCCTTCTTCCTCGGCATTGGCAACTTCGCGCTGCGAGCCCGGCATATTCGCACGGTCACGACGATAGAGACACTTGACCGATTTCGCACCCTGACGGATCGCGGTACGGACACAGTCCATGGCGGTATCACCACCACCGATCACCACAACGTTCTTGTCCTTGGCATTAAGGGTACCGTCTTCGTAGGCAGCAACCTTGTCACCCAGACCATGGCGGTTGGACGTGGTCAGATATTCAAGTGCGGGATAGACGTTCGAGAGTCCTGCACCCGGCAGTTTCAGTTCGCGGGCCTTGTAAACGCCGGTCGCGATCAGAACGCTGTCATGTTTCTTGCGCAGGTCTTCAAGGGTGGCGTCGCGGCCAACTTCGAATTCGGTGTGCATGACAACGCCACCGTCTTCGAGAAGTTTCACGCGGCGTTCAACCACATCCTTTTCAAGCTTGAAGCCCGGAATACCATAAACCAGAAGGCCGCCCATGCGGTCATAACGGTCATAGATATGGACTTCATAACCCTTGAGACGCAGCTGTTCGGCTGCGGCCATACCACCGGGACCACCGCCGATGATACCAACCGACATGCCATTTTCCTTGGCCGGTTTCGGCGGCTTCACCCAGCCATTCGCAAAGGCGGTATCGGTGATGTATTTTTCGACGGAACCAATGGTGACGGCACCATGGGTCGATTGTTCGATGACGCAGTTGCCTTCGCACAGGCGATCCTGCGGGCAAATGCGGCCCGTAACTTCCGGCATGTTGTTGGTTGCAGCCGAGATGGCATAAGCCTCTTCCATGCGACCTTCGGTGGTCAGGCGCAGCCAATCGGGGATGTTATTATAAAGCGGGCAATGCGCCTGGCAGAACGGCACACCACACTGCGAACAGCGTGATGCCTGATCGGCAGCATTGGCGTCCTCGAACGGAGCATAAATCTCGTTGAAATCCGTGCGGCGCTCGGACGCTTCTCTTTTGTGCGGATATTTTTGTTCAAGATGAACAAACTTCAGCATCTTTTCTGTCATGACGGCCCTCTGGAAGGGTTTTATGTTGCGGGTTTCGCTCTGTATACGTGTCGAATAGGCAAGAATCCAGCACAAAATACCATTTAGGTCAATAAAGCTGACTTAAATATCCAGATTAATTTTGCGGCTTTTCATCCGAACCGCAATCAAATCACCGTAAGATTGTTTCAATAGTACCATAATGGTACTATTTATGCGTTTCGCCAAAATGGGCTAAACTGCTATAAGCGATCAGTTTTTGCAGCGAACAGGCACAGAGGCGGGCGTGACCCTACAGCACATTATTCTTCTGGCGGTCGTTCAGGGGATCACCGAATTTCTCCCGATCAGCTCATCTGGCCACCTGATACTGGCCCCGGCCATGACCGGCAGCGCGGATCAGGGTTTGTTGGTAGACGTCGCGGTTCATGTCGGTACTTTGGCCGCTGTTTTGATCTATTTCTGGCGTGATGTGTTCGCCATGCTCGGCGGATTCGTCCGGCTGTTTACCGGGCGTATCAACGCTGGTGCCCGTCTTGCCATTCATATTGTGCTGGCCACCATCCCGGTGATCGCTGTTGGATTTTACTTCAAGGTGTCCGGGATCGAGGAACAGTTGCGTTCCGTTGAGATCATCGCATGGACCACGCTTGGCTTTGGTGTGTTGCTGTGGTTTGCCGACAAGGTGGGCATGACCATCAACCGCCTTGAGCATATGCGTTGGGGCGGTGCACTCTTTATCGGCCTCGCACAGGTCCTGGCACTTGTCCCCGGTACGAGCCGTTCGGGCATCACCATGACGGCTGCGCGCTTCATGGGTTATGAGCGATCCGACGCTGCGCAGTTTTCCATGCTGATGTCGATTCCGGTTATTCTGGGTGCCGGCTTGCTGGCAGGCATCGATCTGCATCAGGCAGGCGACATCAACCTGACCGAAGACGTCCTGCTTGCAGCGGGTCTTTCCTTTATCACCGCGCTGATCGCCATTGCCCTTTTGATGAGCTGGCTGAAGCGGTCCAGCTTCACACCATTTGCGATCTATCGCATTTTGCTTGGTGGTGGACTTCTGGTCTGGATTTACGTCTATGGCGGCGCACCCCTGCCCTTCATGGGCTAAGTCCCACACTTAAAACGCCGTTCTGATCGACAAACCAAAGTGCCTGAGATGTATCTGCACCCCCTTGATCCGGTAAGAGATGGCCCGGACCTGCACGCTATTTTTGGCGATGATGATTGCTGCATGTGGCTGCCCGAACCAGCCACCCCGGACACTGAAACGACCATCGCGAAGCTCAAGGATTGGTACGGTGACTTTGCCGACACATCATGGGTCGTTTGCGAGACACCCGATGGACCGGCCCGTGGTGTTATTGCCTTTTATAATACCGGGCGGGATGCGGATATCTGGGAAGCGGCCTGCATGATCCATCCGACAGCGCGCGGGAAGAACTATGCCGCCCGCGGATTGGCGGCCGCGACGGAAGATCTGTTTGCCAAAACGTCTGCCCGCCGGATCTTTGCCGATATCGACCCGGACAATCACGCATCGCAAAAGACGTTCGAGAAGCTGGGTTTCACCCGCGAAGGCATTTTGCGCGGCGAGTGGGAAACCCATATCGGCATCCGGGATTCGGTGATTTACGGATTGCTGCGCACCGACCCCAGACCCGATATCCCCGGCAAACCGGAACTGCTGGTACGCCGCAGCTAAAAGGCGCTGAGCAGTTCCGTGGTTTTCGGATCAAGGAAACCGGCAACCGTTGCATCGGTTTCAAGCTGAAGCGCGCGGTGCATATCCGCCGTTGCGACCGAATTCAGCACCCGCTTCATCGCGCGTACCGAAAGTTCGGGCAGATTGGCAAGGTCATTGGCGACTGCGGTTGCCTCTGCGATCAGGTCCGCATCATCGACCACGCGCCAGGCAACCCCAGCCTCATGCAATTCGGTGGCGTCATAGCGTTTACCAAAGAACAGCATTTCGCGCGCCTTGTTCAGACCAACAAGGGCGGGAAGCAAGGCGGTCACTGCACCGGTGACAAACAGGTTCAGCGAGACTTCCGGGAAGAAGGCACGCGCCGAACGCCCCCAGATCGGGAAATCGCAATTGATCGCCCATTCAAACCCGCCACCAACGGCCCAGCCATTGATTGCACCGACCACCGGCTTGGGACCAAGGGTGATGGCGTGGGTGGCGCGCTGGATGGCGTTGACAAGGTCGCGTGCCTCAGCCTCGGTTTCCGGGTGGACATGTTCGCGGCGATCATCACCCGCACAGAACGCCTTGCCCGCACCGGTGAAAATGATCACGCGCGTTTGCGGGTCTGCATTGGCATCCTCGAACGCGCGGGCGACATCATCAATCAGACCACGGTTCATGGCATTCAGGCTACCGGGGCGGTTGAGCGTAATGGTCCGGACGCCGTTTTCACCCAGTTCGCTCAGCACGGTTTCATAGGTCATCTGGCTCATTCGTAGCTCCTGATCACGCGTTTGGTTTTGCCTTCGGTCACCGGGAAGGATCCGGCAGGCAGGATGGTGACGCGGGCCGTTGCGCCAAGCACCTTTTTGATTTCGGCTTCGACCGTCGCCGCCAGACCCGATGGGATATCCCCCGCCTGATCCTTTGCCATTTCGACCGATACCGGCAGGGCATCATAAGGGGGCGGCTGATCGAGCAGGATGCGGTAATCGCCCGACAGCTGATCGAACTGGCCGATCACGGCAGCGACCATGCTGGGAAACAGGTTAAGCCCGCGGACCACAACCATGTCATCCGAGCGCCCAACCACCCGGAAGCGGAAACCGGTGCAGCCACAACTGCAGGGTTCGGTTTCATCAATGGCGATGATGTCACCGGATCTGAAACGTACCAGCGGCTGACAATCGCGGATCAGGTGGGTTAGAACCAGCTCACCCTTGGCGCCAGCGCGCAGTTCAATCGCGTCACCTGTGTCCGGGTCAATAAGTTCGGGATAGAGAACATCAGATGCCAGAAAATGCAGGCGCGTATCATGCGGGCATTGGGCGGCGAAATTCGAAAACACATCCGAAACGCCGTAATTGGCATTGCGGGGCTCCATGCCCCAAACAGAACGCAGCCGTTCGCGAAATGCCGGATCATCCAGCCCCGGCTCCCCGCCAAACAAGCCAAGCTTAAGCCCGAGATCACGCGGTTTTAGACCGGGGAACTTTTCAGCAATGACGCGCTCGAGAACAGCGGGATAGGACGGCGTGCAGGAAATGGCGGTGATACCGACTTCCTGAATGGTGCGCACCAGAAGCTCCGTCCCGCCAACGCCAAATGGCACGACGAGCGCGCCGGTTTCTTCGAGCGTCATATGGTCGGTCACCCCGCCCATCCACATCTGATAATTCAGGCAATGCACGACGGTATGGTCGGGTGTGAGGCCCGCAGTGCGATGACTGCGCCCGCCAACGATCTGGGTGATACTTGCATCACGTGCCGACAGGGCAAGGTTCATCGCCTGCCCGGTCGTGCCTGATGTGCGGTGCAGGCGCACAGCCGTTTCCCGGCCGGATGCCAGATAGTTGCCAAAGGGCGGATGTTCGGCCTGCGACACACGTAGCTGCGATTTATCTAACAATGGCAGTTCGGCAAGATCGCGGATGTCCTTGGGCGGTGCCTTGCCCTGCCAGAGGTCGCGATAGAGTTCGGAATTTTGCGCAACATAATCGGCCTGTTTTTCCCAGGACGATTGAATGTGGGGCAATAGTTGATCGATCGGTGTTTTGTCCGCGTCGCGCATAACAGTCATGGTTCAAGCCCCCGTTGCCACAGCAGACTGAGGGTATCAATGACCGCTTCGCGCCCCTGTGAAATGGTTACGAGTGTCGGGTCGCCGATCAACAGCAAGCCAGACAGATATTGATCGGTCATTCCTCCCAGCGCGTAGGCGCGGCGCATCAGCTCTTCATGGCTGATGTCATTTTGTTTGCCGTCCCTGGCCAGTCGGCGCTCGATCCGCGTGACCACGGTGGTGATCCATTCGCGGTTCAGCTTCTGGAAGGCTTCCTGGGCCTCCGGGAAGCTTTCGATGTTATGGACCAGACATTTCATCAGGCCGGGATTTTGTTCAAACAGCATGAAATAGGCGGCGGTCGTGGCGCGGATCGAGCTATCCGAATTGGCTTCGGCCACCGCAAGCATCGCCTGCTGCACAAAGCCAACAAAGCCCAGCGTCAGATCACTGACCAGAACATGGCGGTCGGAAAAATAGATATAGAACGTGCCATGGGCGACCTTGGCGGCCTTGCAGATGGCCGAGACCTTAAGATCAAACAGGCTTTCGCGATCAAGCAAATGACAGGCGGCGACGCAGATTTCAGCGCGCGTGCGTTCACCCCGGCGCTGGCCTTGAGCCGCTTCGCGCAACGCCACCGCGTAGCTGAAGCTTTCGGGGCGGTCGAAATCAAAGCTGAAGTCAAAATCGCCTGGCGTTGCGGTCATATTGCGGGCCTGCCTTATCGATCAATTTATGAACATGACATCAGTTTCATATTTTAGATCAGGCATAAGGTCAAGCCACTGCATGGATGCTCTTGCCGGAAGTTTTGGACAAAACGGATTTTAAGGCTGGATCAGTCCTGCCAGATCGGGCCGCCAGACAGGACGATTTGCGCGCGTGCCGGGTCTTCGGGGGCGTAATCCGAATCCTCGACAAAGCGCATCAGAAACGGTTCGTGCGACAGCAGAAATTCAAGGGCGCCACACTGCACTTCGCTTGATCCGATCCCGGCTTTGAGGTCATCAAGCCCCATGCCGGTTTGCGCGATCAGACCCTGCAGCAATTCCTCATCCCCGGCGATGTGGGCGATGGCTCGAATGGCAAGCGTTTCAGCTGCGTCCTTGTTCATGGTTTTGACTGCCTGCGTGAATACGTTTCTATTTAAACCACTGCGCCTTGGCCATGGCGCGCCAGATTACCAGACCGGCAATCACAATAACCGCTGCGGCGATGCCGCCAAGACCATTGCCCGCCATCAGAACCAAGCCCCAGAAGCCAACCGTGCCAAAGCCGATGGCGAGGCTTAGGAAGGCGGATTTGGTCAGGGTGTCCTGATTTTTCTGGGCCATTTCGGCGCGCTTGATCTCATCAACGATCTCATACCAGGCCAGCTGCTGCCAACGGGAATATTTCAGCCCCTTGCGCGGCCCTTTGCGCAGGAACTCATCGAGCTGTTTGACGATATTTGCCGCGCGCTCTTCGGGGGCAACATATTTGCCCACTCGTTCTTTCTTGCGCGGGCCTTCGTCTTCTTCATCAGGTAAGGGCATGGGGGCCTAGCACGTGGTTGCGGCGATGTGTCATGGATAGGCGACATCTGCTTTACATCCGGTAAACATCACCCTGACGTGCGTTTCTGCCAATGGCGCAGGACCGCCTTTTCAATCTCGACCAGGACAAAGACGCTAAACCCGACACCAACCGCCATCGCCCAGCCAAGCGGCGGGATGGCGACGCTTTCAAACAGATACTGCATCGGCGGGGCATAGGTGTAGATCAGCTGGAAAATCACGACCAGTGCCACCGCGATCAATACCGGCCGACTGCCGACAAGCCCCTGTCGATTGACGGCTGATGCTGTCAGGAAGCGGGCATTGAAAAGATAGAACAACTCGAACATGACAAGCGTGTTGACCGCGACCGTGCGCGAGACTTCAAGATCAGCACCCCGGTTCTGGAACCAGACGAACACGCCAAATGTCCCGGCAACCAAAATGAGCGAGACAAAAACCGTCCGCCAAATCAGAAAGCCCGACAGCAAGGGCGCGTCCCGCCGGCGCGGTTGACGCTTCATGACATTGTCTTCGGCGGGTTCGAACGCGAGTGCCAAGGCCAGTGTCACCGCCGTGATCATGTTGACCCAGAGGATTTGCGGGGCTGTGATCGGAAGCAACTGCCCCAAAGCCAGCGCCATGACAATCGTCAGGGCCTCCCCCCCGCTGCTGGGCAGGATGAACAGGATCGATTTGACGAGGTTGTCATAGACCGTTCGGCCTTCCTCGACCGCGGCGGCGATGGAGGCGAAATTATCATCGACCAGAACCATCTCGGCGGCTTCCTTGGCGGCCTCGTTGCCCTTCTGGCCCATGGCGACACCGACATCGGCACGCTTGAGTGCCGGGGCATCATTGACGCCATCACCCGTCATGGCAACGACATGGCCCTCGGCCTGCAGGGCCTTGACCAGACGCAGTTTATGTTCGGGACTGGTGCGGGCGAAAACATGCGATTGGCTGGCAACATCGCGCAGGGCGGCGTCATCAAGCCCGTCAAGCTCGTGGCCGCTGACCACCCGTTCGCCGTCGCCCAGCCCCAATTGGCGGGCAATCGCACCGGCGGTGATGGCATGATCGCCGGTGATCATTTTAACCGCGATCCCGGCTGCCCGGCATTTGGCAACGGCGGCGATGGCTTCTTCGCGTGGCGGATCGACAAGGCCATAAAGGCCGATCAGAACCAGATCCTGTTTGACGTCATCAAAGACCAGCTGGTGATGGCCGTTATGGGTCGGGCGGAAGGCCAGTGCGAGAACCCGCTGACCGTTTTCGGCCATTTCCTGCATGCGGGCTTCCCAATAGGGACGATCAAGAACCTCCTGATACTCCGGCCCGCCTTGCGAGCTGCACATGCCCAAAATGCGTTCCGGCGCGCCTTTGACATAGATGAAGCCATGGCCTTCGGCATGGTGATGCAGGGTCGCCATGAAGCGATGTTCGGATTCAAACGGGATCACATCATGACGGGGCAACAGACGGTTTTCCGCGCCCGGTTCCAGTTCCGCCTTCATGGCAAGGGCGACCAGTGCGCCTTCGGTCGGGTCGCCATCGACCGACCATTGGCCATCCGTTTCATGCAGACCGGCATCACTACACAGCAACGCCCCGCGGGCCATTTCGGTCAGGCCCGGATGATCCGCCAGCGTGACCGGCTTGCCATCCAGCTCAAACCCACCTTCGGGGCGATAGCCGGTGCCGGTTACGGCATAAAGATGCTTGCCCGTCGCAAGGGACTGCACCGTCATTTCATTGCGCGTCAGTGTCCCGGTCTTGTCCGAGCAGATGACACTGACCGACCCCAAAGCCTCCACCACCGGCAAGCGGCGAATGATGGCACGGCGCGATGCCATGCGCTGCACGCCTGTGGCAAGCGCGATGGTCATGATGGCAGGCAGGCCTTCGGGTATGGCGGCGACCGCCAGTGCGACCGCCCCGACAAACATGTCAGCCGCCCCGCGGCCATGCACCCAGACGCCAATGGCAAAAGTGACAAAGGCCACCGCCATGATCGCGGCACTGAGCTTCCGCCCGAAGGTCGACATTTGGCGCAAAAGCGGTGTGGTCAGCGTGGTGACCTCGGACAGAAGCGCACTGATACGCCCGATTTCGGTTTTGG
Source organism: Thalassospira sp. (assembly GCF_002709775.1). Lineage (GTDB taxonomy): Bacteria > Pseudomonadota > Alphaproteobacteria > Rhodospirillales > Thalassospiraceae > Thalassospira. The sequence goes on along the minus strand of NZ_PAQR01000008.1, from coordinate 75,312 downwards.
CCCCGGTGGCAACGACCACGCCGCAGCCCTGCCCGTGGGTGACCATGGTGCCGGAATAGGCCATGGAAAACCGATCGCCAAGGGCGGCGTCCTCTGCCACCGATGAAACGGCCTTGTCGACGGGAACGGATTCGCCGGTCAGGATGGCTTCCTGAATTTGCAGGCCCTTGACCCGGATCAGGCGCAGATCCGCCGGGACCTTATCGCCCGACTGCAGATGGATGATATCGCCGGGCACGACGTCTTCGGCGGGGATTTCGGTCTTGCGCCCGCCCCGTTCAACGATGGCGGCCAGCGACAGCATATTGCGGATCGCCTCCAGCGCGCTTTCGGCCCGGCCTTCCTGAACAAAGCCGATGATGGCATTGATCACCACCACCGCCAGAATGACAGACGTATCGACCCAATGTGCCAAGGCCCCTGTGACGAGGGCGGCCAGCAGCAGGACATAAATCAGCACATTGTTGAATTGCGACAGAAACCGGATCAGCGGCCCGCGCCGGCGCGGCGGGTCCAGACGGTTCGGGCCATACTCCGCCAGACGCGATGATGCTTGCTTTCCATCAAGGCCTTGCGGGCTTGTCTGGAAATCCTCCAGAGCCTGCTCTGCGGGCAAAGCGTGCCAGGGCCGGTCTGATTGCACCGGTTTCTTGGAAATCTCGGCAGGTTTGGCGGCGACTTTGTTCATGGCAATGCTGGCCTGTTGATGGCGTGATCAGCACATCACAGATCCTATCGCACTGCAACATCAGAGACAAGCAGCCCCAAAACAATCATCAGGTTACGAATAGTGCGGCAGCGGCAATGACGCCAAAGGCAATCAGATGAACCATCATCATTCTCCTGCGTTCGTGGTCAAACGAGCATCACAGGATGAAATACAAAGCAGAGAATTTCAGGGCGGGAATTCGACAATTTGATGCCGGGACCGCAAAAGGGTCGACCGGTGCGCTGGTGCGGGCGGCCGGACTTGAACCGGCAAAGCCTTAGGGCTGACGGATTTTAAGTCCGCTGCGTTTACCAATTTCGCCACGCCCGCGACGCGCGTTGGAACCGGCCAAGGCCGGTGCAAAGCGTTCTAGCGCGGCTTGGTTTTTGACGCAACATTCTATTGGCTCGGATCGCAACCTTTGCCACGCGTTTGGCACCTCAGCCAGCAATGGGGCAGAACTGCCCGTCTTTCTCCACATTCCGTGCATTTTCCTGTGTCAGGTTAGGGTCAGGTCACATTGATTTGGTTTAAATGGTTGACCGGATTTGTGCGGATACGCGGAGCAAAACCACAGGAAGATATGCATCTTTCAAGGCTTTGCGACAAAGTAGACCGTGCAAATCCGGTCAATCCGAAGGACAGACGTTATGTTTGCGAACTCCTGCGTCAAACCCCTTGCCCGGGATACCGACCCGCTCTGCGGGATTTTCCTTGGATTTCACAAACATAACGTCTGCCATTCAAATCAATGAGGCCTGACCCTAATCACTGACCAGAACAGAGATGTTTAACGTCAGATGCACAGGCCTTTTCAAACTGCCGTGATTGCCACGGTCTGTCTGGCGGCCATCGCCTATGTCATTCGCCGCGAGACAAGTCAGCCTCCCATCATAACGCAGGCCCTGGCCAGCGATGATGGCGCGCGCCCGGATGCGCCGGTTTTGCGCAACAAGACCACGACGCGCAGCGAAAACCAGCGCCGCCACATGAACCGCCTTTACGACAAGATGGACGAGGACCTTTATGACAGCCGGGTGGCGCCGCTGCTGTTTGATGGCTACGTCTCCCCGCCGCAACAGGCGACCGAACATCTGCAATTTGGCACCGGCACCCCGACGCCAAGTGAAATTCTCGCCGGTCGGAGCGCGCTTTCATCACTGGCGCGCAGGCTCGATCTTGATAGTGCGGCAGGCACCTTCCCCGCCCAGTCGCGCAGTGCGCATGCCCCGATCAGCATCTGGCTTGCGGGCAATCATTCAGAACTTGAAAACCGCATCACCGGGTCGGGCTATGACCCGGGCTTAAGTGGTGACACCATCTCGATTGATAGTGGTGTTGATTATCTGGTGGATGACGGGTTGGTTCTGGGCCTTGGCATTGGCTGGGGCAGCACGGTTGGAGAATCCGGCACCCGGCAATTGCATTACCGCGAAAACAACCTGGCCCTGTCGCCCTATTTCGTTTCGCGCGTCACGGACTGGTTTAACCTGCGCGGCAGCATCAGTCTGGGTCAAAGCACTATCGCCCAATCGCCGATTGGCACTGTGCCCGATAATCTGCGCTATGCGGAAACGCTTGATAGTACCAGCATTTCAAACAGCATCGGGTTTGGGTCTAATTACGAATTCGGTGCGGTGCCGCTAAGCATTCAGCTTGATGGCGATGTGATCACGGCACGCGAATATGTTGACGCAGCGCGCGCAACAGATGGCGGGCTTGTGGCGGGTAGCACGGCAACCACGCAGCTTTTTGATGCCTCGGTCGAGGCGCGCTATCGCCTTGCCCTTGGCAATCATCAGATCATCCCGTTTGCCGGGCAGGAAGAGACCATCTCGCTTCTCAATCAGAATTACGGGCGCAGCGGATCGACACGATATTATGCCGGGTCGGAATATGCCTATGACCCGTTAAACTTCGATCTCAGCATTCAAGGCTTTCGCGATATTGCCACCGGGGCTGAGGACATTACCGGCATCCGTTCAGAATTCTCGCTGATCCATGATGTTGCACGGTCCTCGATGACGCTGGAACCGTTTGTCAGTGTTGAGAGCACCAACCTTTATCTTGATACCGGCGGCGGGATTACCCAGCAATGGAGCCGCTTCCCGGCCAGTGTCAGTTTCGAGCTGCGGCGCAAGCTGACCTATGAAGTGGCACACGGGGATTATACTGGGCTTCTCACCATAGATGTCCCGTTCTAGGCGCAACCAGCCGAATGCTTGCGCAAAATGTGACCGCATTCGCATCACGGCATCATCTTGCTATTGGCGAGATCGGCGCTGACAGGTAGGGTGCACAACAAATAACGTTACCCCGCAATTCCATCAGGCCCGCGCCATGACCAAACCAGATCAGATTGCCGCAAACAGTGCACAGGACAACGATCCGACGCCGCCGGTTTTCGACAAGGCCTTCCAGAAGCAGTTCATTGATTTGTTGCTGTGGCGGCGTGATGTTCGGCGTTTTCGCACCGACCCGATCCCGCAGGAAGACATCGACGATCTGATCAAGGAAGCCTGTTTGGCACCGTCGGTTGGTAATTGTCAGCCGTGGCGCTTTGTGAAGGTCAATGATCCCGAGCGCCGCAAATCAATCCGCGACAGTTTCGAGCGCGCCAATAACGAGGCGCTGAACGACTATCACGGCGAACGGGCCAAGCTTTATGCGTCGCTTAAGCTTCAGGGCATGGATCAGGCGCCGGTGCAGTTGGCCGTCTTTGCCGATGAAGAAACCGAAGCCGGCATGGGGCTGGGCCGCAAGACCATGCCCGAAATGCTTGATTATTCGGCTGTGGCGGCGGTGCAGTTGCTGTGGCTGGCCGCGCGCGTCAAGGGCATCGGGGTTGGCTGGGTTTCAATCCTTGAACCCGATGTTGTTGGCAAGACACTTGATGTACCCGATCACTGGCGACTGATTGCCTATCTTTGCATCGGCTATCCGGAACAGGATCACGTCGTACCCGAACTGGTGCGCGAAGGCTGGCAGGATCGCATTGATCCCGACGCGCTCACACTTGAACGCTGATCGGCAAAACAGATTTCGAAACACAAGGAAGACAGAATGTCTGGCGAACAAGGCCACCCGAACAACCCCGAGCAGCCGCCACAGAAAAAGGGCCTGTCGAACGGGGTCTATTTCAAGATCATGGGCTATCTTCTGACCGCGGGCTGGGTCGGGTTCATTCTGGCGGCATCGGGCGGCGATTCAAGCCACCCTCTGTTTGATTATATCTTTATCGTGCCGCTGGCGGGCTGGATCATCGGCATGCTGGTCGCGCGCGTGATTGCCAAGAAGTCCGGCACGGACCGGCCATAAGGCCGATCAGCATACCCAACGAAAGGCGCCACAGGTTGGCGCCTTTTTTAATACCGGTCACCTGAATTGCGATTGCGGGTGCGTTCATCGCGGTAGCGGTCATCATCGGAAAAACCGCCCATGGTCATGATGCCGATGCCAAGGCTGATGCCGCCAAAGGTCACAAACAGACCAAAGAACAACAGGAAGATAAAGATCGGCGCATCACGCGACGACATCGCCAAGGTGTAGATCCCTCCGATATCGAAGAATAACACCAGTGCTCCGAAGACCAGTGCGCCGAACCCGCCATAGGCCGTGTGTTCGATCATGAATTTCACAATCGAGCGTGCTTCGCGCGCGGCCTGACTGTTGCGCGCTTCATGATGCGGATCGTGGTTCTGGTCAGTCATGTTCTCTTCCCGTCAAAAGGTCAGAACAATTCTAGACGCAGTGTTTGGTGATTACCTTGACCAAACGCAATCAAACAGCGCCGGTATCTTCGATCACGTCCTTGCCGCCTTCGATGATGGCAAGGCGAATGCGCTCTGACGCCTGATTGACGTCGTCGGGCTCTTCGCCGCGCACCACCAATGTGGTGCCAAGTTTGCCTTCGCGCAGGAACGGATAGGACCCGATATCGGTTGCAGGGAAATCGCCCTGAATTTCGGCCAGCACCTTGGCGATCGTGCCTTCAGGGATGTAACCCCCGACAGAACGCGACACCATCGGCTTGCCGCCGATCAACTGATGCTTGATGCCCTGGAACATGGCCTGCATGATCATCGGCACGCCGGCCATGACATAGACATTTTCCATGCGGAAACCCGGTGCCTTGGAGATAGGGTTTTGTACCAGTTCCGCCCCGACCGGAATGCGCGCCATACGCAGGCGGGCTTCATTGAGGTCTTCGGGGTTTTCATAATGGCTTTTGAGCAATTCGTGTGCGTCGGCATTCAGCTCAATCTCAACGCCAAATGCCTTGGCGACACATTCAGACGTGATGTCGTCATGGGTCGGACCGATGCCGCCGGTGGTGAAGACATAATCAAACTTTGCCCGGCATTCATTGACCGTGGCAATGATGGTGTCTTCGATGTCGGGGATCACGCGGGTTTCGGCCAGACGCACGCCAAGCGTATTCAGCTCTTCCGCCAGATAGGGCAGGTTCTTGTCATGGGTGCGGCCAGACAGGATTTCATTGCCGATAATAATCAGGCAGGCACGGACCGGATCAGACATCATAACCCCACAACATCATTCAAATTCTTTTGCCCTGAACCATACGCCACAACGATGCAGCTGGCTCACAGGAAATCGCGCAGCATTGCCACAAGCGGCACATCAGCCGGCGGCATCGGATAATCGCCGAGACGCACCGGGCGCACCCATTTCACCTGCTGGCCTTCCATCGGCGTAATTTCGCCTTTCCAGACGCGGCAGAGATAAAGCGGCATCATCAGATGGAAATCATCATAGGTGAAGGACGCAAAGGTAAAGGGCGCCAGGCAGCTTTCGGTGATATCAATGCCAAGCTCTTCCTTGAGCTCGCGCACAAGCGCCATTTCGGGTGTTTCCCCGGCCTCGACCTTGCCACCGGGGAATTCCCACAGGCCTGCCATGGATTTGCCTTCCGGGCGCTGGGCGATCAGCACGCGATGATCAATGTCGACCAGTGCGACGGCACTGACGAACACGGTTTTTTCCGGGATTTTGCCCTGGCGCAGGTCAACCGACATGCAGCCTTTATCTGGTTGTTCTATTGTCATGGCACTGTTTTATCGCGCCATCAAACCTTCGCCAAGAGCTGAAAGCATCGCGCCATCAAACTTCAATGTCATCAGGTGCCAATCCCTTGAGGTATCGATCATACGCCGCTTCATACCCGGCTTCGAGATCGCGGGTGTAGCCTTCGGAATCAAACAGCGGGCAGGTTTTGCTTTGATCCTTCACCTTCTGCTTCAAGGCCGCGATTTTTTCGGGGTTACGCGCCAGATCAAGAGCGATGGCCTCGTACTCGGCTTCGTCCTTTGCAATCAGTTCCGGCAGGTTTGCCGCATGAAGGATACTTGCCGCCACCCGCGCCGCAAATTGTTCGCCCGGCAGGGTCACAAGCGGCAAACCTGCCCAAAGCGCGTCACTCGCCGTCGTGTGGGCATTGACGTTAAAGGTATCAAGCAACAGGTCGCCATGTTTGTGGCGGGCAAGGTGTTCCGCTGGTGACAGTTTTTCGGCAAAGACCAAACGATCCGGATCGACACCACGTTTTTGTGCCTCATTACGCAAGTTTTGCGCTGCGTAATCATTGCCCTTGAACAACCACAGAACCGACCCTTCAACCTGTTTTAGGAGCCGCATCCAGATATCGAATTCACGCGGGGAGATCTTGTAGGTGTTGTTGAAACTACAGAAAACGAACCCGTCATCCGGCAGGCCGAAATCAGCGCGCGTCGTGTTCGTTTCGGGGATGAGACGCTGATCATCGTTGGGCTGATAACAGTGCGGCAGATAGATCGGCTTTTCCGAGAGATACTGTTTGTGCGTTTCGGGAACCGTGACCTTATCAACGACCATATAGTCGATGAAGTGGGCCCCGATGGTCCCCGGGTTGCCAAGATAGTTGATCTGAAGCGGAGCGGCACGGCGCGCGAAAATGCCGATCCGGCCCAGTTTTGTATGGCCTTTGAGATCAACCGCGATATCAATCTTCTTTTCGCGCGCAAGTGCGACAATCGCGTCATCCGATGCCCGCTCAACATCGGAGAAACTTTCAAAGTAACCTTTTGCCTGATCAAGGCTTTGGCTTTCCTTGATCAGGCCATATGAAAAGGCATGAATTTCAAACTTGTCGTGATCATGATGGCGCAGAAGCCCCATCATCAGCGAAAGCGTCGCGTGATCCTGAAAATCGGCGGAAAAATAACCGATGCGCAGCTTAGCCGGCCGTTTGGCTGGGCGGGGCAACTGCCATTGGGTACCGCGACCGAAATTAACCATCACCAGACGCTGGCTTCTGAGCAATTGCCGTTCCGGTACGTCTTCGAGTTTTAACAGCGGAAATGGTGAAACGACTTCCCCCTCAACGCCCAATGTATCGGCGGCACGCGAAAAGGCTTCAAACCCGGACCAGTCACACATCATTGCCATGGTGTAATACTGATTGGTCAGAGCACTTTTCATCGTGGGGGCAATAGAATACGCCTTGGCGTATCCTTGGGCCGCGGCCTGCAAATGACCCTTGATGAAGAAAGCTTTGCCCATGTTGCTATAGGCGTCGGCAAGTTGAGGATCGAGCTGAAGCGCCTTGGCAAAATACTGTAGTGCTGTGTCAACCTGCCCCACCTTCAGCAGAACATTGCCTGCACTGTTATAGGCTAGTGCATAGTTGGCATCACAGTTTACCGCACGCTGAAAGCATTGCAGTGCTTCGTTGAACTTGCCGATGCTTTGATAAAACATGCCAAGGTTCTGATGGGATTTCGGGCTTTGCGGTGCAAGTTCAACAACCTTCTCAAAGCTCTGCGCGGCCTCAACATAGTCCTTTTTCAGGAAATGGGCATTTGCCAAAAGGTCCCAAAGCACGACTGCATTGGAATTCGTTTTCAGCTGTTCTTTGCAAATGGAGATCGCCAGATCAGGATCATTGCTGCGCATGGCCTTTTCAATGCGCGCCACCACCTTTTCCATCGCCGTGCTCAAAACGTCTTCCCCATTCCCGGATCAAAATTCGCCAGTATGTTACGAACTTGCAAGGTCAATGTCTGCAGGAGCCTTGCCCGCGAGATAGCGCTCATAGGCTGCGTCATAGCCCCGCTCGAGATCAAGGGTATATGTTTTGGTGTCAAACAGCGGACAGGCTTTTACGTTTTCCGCCACCTTGGCCTTCATGGCAGCCAGCTTTTCCGGATGAAGCGCCAGATCAAGGGCGATGGCCTCGTAATCTTCTTCGGATTTGGCAATCAGCTCGGGAAGGTTTGCGGCCTTTAAGACGCTTGCTGCCACACGGGCGGCGAACTGTCTGCCGGGCAAGGTCACCAGCGGCAACCCGGTCCAGAGCGCATCACTTGCCGTCGTATGCGCGTTCACATTGAAGGTATCAAGGAACAGATCGGCATGTTTGTGGCGGGAAAGGTGCTTTGCTTCTGGCAGGTATCCTGCGAACACGAGGCGCGCTGGATCGACACCACGTTTTCCAGCTTCTTTTTGAAGGTTGAGCATTGCGTCTTCGCTTCCTTCAAACAGCCACAGCACAGAGCCATCGACCTTATTAAGAAGCCGCATCCAGATATCAAACTCACGCGGCGAAATCTTGTAATTGGCATTAAACGAACAGAAGACAAAACCATCTTCAGGCAAGCCGAGCTCGCTTCGGGTTTGTTTATTTTCCGGAAACTCGCGACCGCCATCATTTGGCTGATAGCAATGCGGCATATAGATGATTCTTTCGGAACAGGCGTTTTTGTAGTCGTCGGGAATGATGGTGTGATCAGCGATCAGATAGTCGATATAATCGGCCCCCAACGTTCCGGGATAACCAACATAGTTGATCTGGATCGGCGCCATCCGCGGGGCAAATAGTTGCGGTCGTCCGTTCTGGGTATAGCCCTTGAGATCGATCGCAATATCGACCCCCTGGTCACGGGCGTGCTGAACAATTTCCGCATCGGACGCATTGCGGACATCCCAGTTGTAATCAACCAGTTTTTGGAGCTGACCACGGCGCCAACCATCGGTCACGCTGCCATAGCTGTAGGCGTGAATTTCAAAGCGGCTTCTATCGTGCGCGCCGAAAAGCCCCATCATCAGGGAAAGCGTCGCATGATTGTGAAAATCAGCAGAGAAATAACCGATCTTCAGTTTTTCAGGGCGCGCTGCAGGGCGCGGAAACTGTTTAACGGGATCACGCACGGCAAGTTCCTGCGCCCGGTTTTCCGAGCGTTTTTTCTGCGCGTATGGATCGTCCTCAAAATGCAGTAAGGAAAATGGCGATACCGAATTTCCCGGCTTTCCAATTGGCTTAACATTTTGGAATTCGGGTGCGAGCGGATCCCAGTCACAGATTTGCGCGCGCGCATGAAGAAAGTCGGAAAGTGCGGTCATATTATTCGGGCGGAGTTTCGCAACTTGCTCGAACGCCTGTTTGGCAGCGCCGCGCTTCTTATTGCGATACAGGATAATACCAAGATTTTGATATGGTTTGGCCAGCTCCGGATCGTTCTTAATGGCCTGCACACAGAACTTTTCGGCTTCGTCCAAGCGCCCCATTTCCAACAGAACGCCACCGATGGCACACAGAACCCCTGCGTTCTCAGGTTCAAGATACCTGGCATTCTGAAAGGCTTGCAGAGCTAGTTCGTACCTGTTCTGCTCGGAAAACAATGTCGCGATATTGACCCAGGCCATGCCAAAGTTTTTATCGAGATCTATGGCTTTGCGCAGGCACCTTTCGGCTTCTACCGGGTTCTGATTTCTGGAGTAGCCAAGTCCCAAAAGGTTCCACACCTGGGCACTGTCCGGTGCGCCCTCGACCAGTTTCTGGGCGAGTTCGATGCCCTTTGCATATGCGCCCTGATCAATGAATTCCCTGGCTTTTACAAAAGCCTGCTGGGCCGACATGCCAGCACCCGATTTGGCATCCTGCAACTTTTCAAGTGCTGCCTTTGCACGTGTGTTTTTCGGGAAGTCTTGAAGAAACAGTTCATAAAGCTTGATGGCCTCATCGATCTGGCCCTGTTTTTCCAGCTTTTTGGCACGCTTGGACAGTTGATCAAAAGAGGACACTTTTACTGGATCTCCGTAATTGTAATTCGCGCGAAAAGTCTAGGAGCAGGCCATTAAGGACTGATAAACACAGGCCCCAATAATACGCATTGGATAGCTGGCTTTACACGCTTTGGTTGGTTGCCGCAAAGACACGCTTGTGTGATTCCCGCGGATATCGAAAGAATTGTTTTAAACGGATCGTGATCGGCTAACGTATTGAAGATACGAAATTTGAATTTGCACTGGTCCGTAATCCGTATGTTTCCAAAGAAAATCCTGAGCCTGACCACCAGCTCACTTGTCGCAATGGTGCTGCTGGCAGGCTGTGACAAGCTGGCTGCCTATAACCACTGGCAGGCGGGCGATATCAAACCCGATGTGGCGGCGCTTCCCTATGGGCCGGAGGCGCGGCAGGTTCTTGATCTTTATTTGCCGGATACATCGATGCAGCCCGCACCGCTTCTGGTGTGGTTTTATGGTGGGTCGTGGGATTCCGGAGATCGGGCGAAATATGCCTTTATCGCTCGGCGCTTTACCGAGCTTGGCTATGCAGTCGCCATTCCCGACTACCGGTTGGTGCCCGATGTGCGTTTCCCGGCCTTTATCGAGGACGGGGCATCGGCACTTGCGCAGATGAAAGACTATGCCGGGCAGAACCCGGATCAGATCAGGGACGTCCCGTTCCTGTTGGCCGGGCATTCTGCCGGGGCCTATAACGCGGTTCATATGGTGGCCGATCCGAACTATCTGCAACCGGTCGGGCTGGATGCGGATGATATTGCCGGGATTATCGGACTATCGGGGCCGTATGATTTTTATCCCTATGATGTTGCCGCAACTCAGAATGCGTTTGGCGATACACCCGCGCGTGACAGCCAACCGGTCGAGATGGATCTGGCGCATATGCCACCGTTGCTACTGATTACCGGCACGCGTGATCATACTGTGTTGCCGCGCAATTCGCGCAGGCTGGCGGAACTAGCACCAGAGGCCGAACTTGTTGAAGTTCCCGATACCGGTCATGCCGGAACGCTGATTGCGTTGGGTTTTTATCTGACAACCGATAATGCGGTGTTGGGGCCAGTCAAACAGTTCCTGCGCGATACATTGCCAACCGGGGTGGCAACCGCAAGCAACTGACAAAGAAAAAGCGCGCATCCTTTTAAAGATGCGCGCTTTTTATACCGTCTTGCCAGCTTCGATCAGCTCAGCTGACCGTGGCAATGTTTGTATTTCTTGCCGGACCCGCATGGGCAAGCCTGGTTACGTGCAACGCGGCCCCAGGTCGACGGATCGTTGGGGTCAACATTACCCGATGCCTGACGGGACTGAACGGTAGCAGTGTCGGTGCCCTGTTCTGCCGCTTCAAGCTCGTCACGGTTTTCGTGCATTTCCTGCTGCGGACGGCGTGCTTCAAGGTCTTCGGGGCGCGGGGTCGATTGCAGTTCGACATGCGAGAGCATCTGGGTCACGCGTTCGCGGAGCGACACCAGCATGGCTTCAAACATGTTAAAGGCTTCGCGCTTGAACTCATTGAGCGGATCACGCTGACCATAAGCACGCAGGCCAATGCCCTGACGCAGGTGATCAAGTGCCAGAAGATGTTCTTTCCAGGACTGATCAAGCAGCTGCAGGACGAGGCTTTTTTCAACCTGGCGCATGATATCAGCACCATAGTTGGCAACCTTGGCCGCCATTTTTTCGTCTGACGCCTTTTCAAGGCGTTCGCGCATGACTTCCTGATCGATGCCTTCTTCCTTGACCCAATCTGCAATCGGCAGATCAAGGCCCAGAAGACGGGTGACTTCTTCGTGCAGGCTGGTAGTTTCCCACTGCTCCGGATAGACCTTGGCCGGGCAATATTTGTCGACCATGTCTTCGATGACTTCGGCGCGCATGTCGGCCACGTCTTCGGCGACGTTTTTGGCCTGCATCAGATCGCGGCGCTGTTCATAAACGACCTTACGCTGGTCATTCATGACATCGTCAAACTTCAGGACGTTCTTACGAATGTCGAAGTTGCGGGCCTCAACCTTCTGCTGGGCCTTTTCGAGCGCCTTGTTGATCCACGGATGGTAAATCGCTTCACCTTCCTGCAGACCCAGTTTCTGGAGCATGCTGTCCATGCGCTCGGAGCCAAAGATGCGCATCAGGTCATCTTCAAGCGAGAGATAGAATTTCGAACCACCCGGGTCACCCTGACGGCCGGAACGACCACGCAGCTGGTTATCAACACGGCGTGATTCGTGACGTTCGGTACCGATCACAAACAGACCGCCAGCCGCCAGGACCTTTTCCTGATCGGCTTTGACCTCTGCCTTGATCTTTTCAATCGCGGCTGCACGTTTGGCTTCGTCGGTGACGTTGGCCAGTTCGTGTTCGACACGCATCTCGACGTTACCGCCAAGTTTGATGTCGGTACCACGGCCGGCCATGTTGGTCGCAATGGTGATCGCACCCGGCGCACCGGCCTGGGCCACGATCAATGCTTCGCGTTCATGCTGTTTGGCGTTGAGAACTTCGTGCGGGACTTTCTTCTTTTTCAGAAGGTCCGAAAGGATTTCCGATTTCTCGATCGAGACGGTACCGACAAGGGCCGGCTGGCCCCGTTTGTGGCAGTCTTCGAGCTGTTCGGAGATCGCAATCCACTTTTCATTGGCGGTACGATAGATTTCGTCATCGGCATCCTTACGGGCGATCGGGCGATGGGTCGGGATTTCGACAACCTGAAGGTTGTAGATTTCCTCGAATTCTTCGGCCTCGGTCATCGCCGTACCGGTCATGCCAGCAAGGGTCGGATACAGACGGAAATAGTTCTGGAAGGTGATCGATGCCAGAGTCTGGTTTTCGTTCTGGATCTTGACCTTTTCCTTGGCTTCGAGTGCCTGATGCAGGCCATCGGAATAGCGGCGGCCTTCCATCATACGACCGGTGAATTCGTCAATGATGACGACCTTGTCGTCCTTGACGATATAGTCGGTGTCTTTCTGGAACAGCTTGTGCGCCCGCAGGGCCTGGTTGACGTGATGGACAAGGTGAACGTTGGCAACGTCATAAAGCGTGCCTTCGGTCAGGATTTCCATTTCCATCAGAAGCTGTTCGGCGTGTTCGGTGCCTTCTTCGGTCAGGGTGACGGCGCGCGCCTTTTCATCCTTCTCAAAGTCTTCCTCAACCAGTTTCGGGATCAGTGCATCAATCGCGCGATACAGCTCCGAACTGTCTTCGGCCGGGCCGGAAATGATCAGCGGGGTACGGGCTTCGTCAATCAGGATCGAGTCGACTTCATCGACGATGGCGAAGTTGAACGGGCGCTGCACCATGTCTTCGAGACGGAACTTCATGTTATCGCGCAGATAATCAAAGCCGAGCTCGTTATTGGTCGCATAGGTAATGTCACACGCATAGGCTTCGCGGCGCTGGTCATCGGTCATGCCGTGCATGATCACGCCAACGGTCAGACCAAGGAAGCCATAGACCTCGCCCATCCATTCCGCGTCACGACGGGCCAGATAGTCGTTCACGGTCACCACGTGAACGCCCTTGCCTTCAAGCGCGTTCAGATAGACCGGAAGGGTCGAAACAAGGGTTTTACCTTCACCGGTTTTCATCTCGGCAATTTTGCCGGATGTCAGAACCATGCCGCCCAGAAGCTGCACATCATAATGACGTTCGCCGCGGACACGTTTGGATGCCTCGCGGATGGTGGCAAAGGTATCAGGAAGGATATCGGTCAGAGTCTCGCCATTCTTGAGACGTTCGCGCAGCCAATCGGTACGGGCGCGCAGTTCGTCATCAGAAAGCTTTTCGACTTCGGGTTCCAGGGCATTGATTTGCTCGACCGTGGCCCGCAGGGCTTTGACTTCACGATCGTTAGCTGAACCGAAAATTTTCCGGGCAATAGCGCCGAGCATTAATACGTTCCTGAACAAATAAATTAAGACACAATAGGCACCGACAGAAAGCGGAGCCCGATCACAGATAGAACCCTGCCTGCCATCTGTCAACGGAACGAACCAATATCGCTAATGCAGAGCGGGAAATTAGGCGTTTTCGCACCGGATCGCAGGCAAATCCGGGCATCTTCACGTTTTCGTTTCTGCTGTTTGATCCCTTCTTGCTTGAGAAATGCGAAGAATAGTCGTATTATTCGCGTCATAGTTTTACACCCTAACAGAGCATGTAGCTCGTTTTGGCGCGCAACGGCATTTCCGATACGCTGCCAAATCACATCCTCAGGAGGAGGATTATGGTCGATTTCTCAGCGCTTAATCCGTTTCGACAGGGGCAATCCGCCCTGCAGGATGCGCGTCAGCCCCTTGGCAAAAACAGTCCCGATGCCGGTGATACCGCAGCACAAGCGCGCCCGGATGCGCGCACGCGCATTGATCCGGTGGCCCTTTCTGATGACGCCCTTGCCGCACACAACGATAGCCAAAAGCTTGCCCCTGCGACGAGCAAGGCGCTTTCCAGCGAACCACTGACCACAGACGAGCTGTTTGAACGCGCACTTGATGCGTCGCTTGAACTGATCCGCGGCAGTGTCGAGGAAATGTTTGCGCTTTCGGGTATGTCCGAAGAAGACGCCATTGCCGCAACCGATGCCATGTTCAATGGTATTCGCGATGCCGCCAGCGGCCAGGACCAGTTCGAATTTTCCTTTGATCAGGCAATCGCAAGCCATAGCAAAACCGCCATTTCATATGCCGGTGCCAATGGTGCTGCCGTCGGTGTTTCGGAATCCGCGATGATGGCGGTTCAGTCGCTTGATATCAGCATTAACAATGAAACCGGCGAATTCTCGTTCAATTACGAGGCTGCGAAGGTTGAGGTTGTTCGCACCGAAGCGGTCGCGATTGGCAACAGCATGGGTGCCGCCCTTGGCGCACTTGGCACTGTCATGGACGGACTGGGTGGCGGATCGCTTGTCGATATGCTGGGCAACCCGGCCAGTGCCGGTGATGGCGGGCTTCTGTTTGATATCAATGATAACGGAGTCGCCGAATTCATCCGTGAACTGATGAACGCAACGGTCGGCAGTGATGATGCATCGGAAGACGGCGAAGACGGTGCCGCAGCCGGTGCAGCCCAGACCAGTGGTCAGGCGCTTGCGGCCGAACGTATGGCAGCGCTGAATGCCCAGATCACCGAACAGTTCATGGAACAGGCTACCCTGATTGTACGCAGCATCAATCAGCCCGCACCGGAAGCCGGCGAAGGTAACGGCCCGCTTCAGCTGACGGTTGATATGATGATGCCGATGGGCCGATTTGGTCAGGATAACGGCAATGCGACCTTCACCTTCCCGAATGGTGAAACCGTGCCCGTCATTGACCCGACACAGGAACAGGATGTTCTGATTTAACAGCAACGGGATGTCGACCCGACATCCCGCAGCCCTTCAGGAAGGAGGCGCTGAATGTTTGAGCACACAACAGCTTCAAACCATACCGCAGCGGATAGTGCCGCCGGGATCGCCGCCTTGCGCGCGACTGCCAACAGTGCCGTGACAGCAAGCAGCGCGCATACCGATGCGGATGCTACGGACCAAACCGAAGCAGCATTGGCGCGACAGCGCACCATTTCCGATCAGATTGATCTGAGCATGGAAGCCAACGAGCGCATCGAAAGTGCCCTTGGTGAATTCCAGCGCCCGGTATTTGAAATCAATACCGCACCGCTTGAAGCCTTCAAGGGGCTTCGACCCGCCCTTGATGAAGCCCAGACGCGGATGAACCGCGATGCCTTTATCATTCTGGCGATGATGGGCGTGCCACCCGCAAAGGCGCGCGAAATTGCCAATGCCATGACCGGCGGTGATCCGGCCGAGCTTAAGGCGGTTGGTGCGACAGGTGCGCAAGCGGCGATATCGATGCAGGATCTTTCGATCAACATCGCCCAGGGCAACAGTTCGATCAATCTGGGTCAGGTTTCCGTATCCTCGCGCAGTTTCGAGATTGATTTCAGCGCGATCGAAACCCGCTTTTCGAGCCTTGCCGGGACGACGGATATCTCGATCTCGGAATTTCATGCCCATATCGAACTGATCCGCATCGAGATTTCCCAGATGTTCCAGCAGGACCCGCTGATCCTTGATCTGGATGGCAACGGGATCGACATCACCAGCGTGATGGACGGCAAGCGTTTTGACATTGATGGCGATGGCAACCTTGATCAGACCGCCTGGGTTTCGGGCAATGATGCCTTGCTTGCGCTTGATCGCAATGGCGACGGGGTCATCAATGACGGGCGCGAGCTGTTTGGCGATCAGAACGGTGCCAAGGATGGTTTTGCGGAACTGGCGAAATATGACGACAACCTTGATGGCGTGATTGATGCCACCGATGACGTGTTCAGCTCGCTTGTTTTGCTGCGTGCGGATGGCAGCCAGCAAAGCCTTGCCGATGCCGGGATCAAGTCGATCTCGCTATCGCTGATCACCCCGCTTGATGAGCGTCTTGTTGGCGGCAATCTGGTGGCCGGATCACGTTTTGAACGCGAAGATGGCAGCACCGGGCAAGTCGGCGAAGTCTTCTTTGACGTTAAAGCCTGAGCCGCTCCCCTTCATCAGATTTCATCTAACCGTCATCTCATCGCCCGGCGTTTTGAAGCGCGCGGGCGATGATCGTTTTGCGGCGCCCGGTTCAACCACGGCGGATCATTGCGCATATATCAAACTTCATACTTAAGCGTTTCACATTTTGGACAGAATGCTTTGTCAAAAGGTGCGTCATCCACGGCGAAGCCTTGTGCAGGCAACACTTATGTGTTTTACCCGTGGGCAGAGGCATCGGGCACAAGCCCGTCTGAAATTAAAGTCTGGAGAAACTATGCTGCGCAAATCCCTTCTTGCCGCGTCCCTGGCAACCGTCATTTTTGCATCCCCTGCCATGGCGCAGGACGCTGCACCGGCAGAAGACCCGGTGCTGGCGACGGTCAATGGTGAGGAAATCCTTGAATCCGAAGTCCGCGCAACCCAGCAGGGCCTGCCGCAACAGTATCGCCAGCTTCCGTTTGAAATGCTCAAGGCGGATCTTCTGACCCGCGAGATTAACCAGCGCCTGCTGATGAAAGCCGGCAGCGACGCCGGTCTTGCCGATGACGAGGAAGTCAAAGCACAGATCGCAGCGCTTGAGCGCCGCCTGATTGCGGAAACCTATCTTGATCGCGCACTGAATGATGCGATCACCGATGAAGCGGTTAACGCGAAATACGAAGAATTCATCGCCACGAATGAGCCGGAGCCGCAGGTTCACGCCCGCCACATCCTGCTTGAAAGCGAAGAAGACGCACAGGCGATCATCGCCGAGCTTGATGATGGTGCCGACTTCGAAGAACTCGCCAAGGAAAAATCGACCGGTCCGTCCGGCCCGAACGGTGGCGATCTTGGCTTCTTTAACCGTGGCGACATGGTTGCACCGTTTGCCGATGCCGCCTTTGCCATGGATGCAGGCACCTATTCCAGCGAGCCGGTTCAGACCCAGTTCGGTTGGCACGTGATCAAGGTTGAGGAAGTCAAGGAAGGCACCCAGCCGTCAATCGACGAAGTCCGTCAGCAGCTGGTGGCTGAAATCAGCCGCGATGCGTTTAACGGTCTTGTCGAAGACCTGCGCGATGATGCCGAAATCGTCAACTTCGTCGAAATCGAAGCCGAGAAAGCAGCAGAAGAAGCTGCCAAGGAAGCACCGGCTGAATAAGACAGGAAACACGGCGGTCGCATTGTCCTGACCGCCCCTGACTTTCCAAAAGATCAAAACGGGGTGTGGCCATTGGCTTCACCCCGTTTTTTGCAGATCACTTTGCAGGTCACTGTGATCCGCAAACTGATTCTGCCGCTTGCTTTTCGCCACCATTGCGGCAGGATAAAGCTACTTGTTCAATAAAGGAATTTGCACCGATGGTTGCGACTGCCATTTCACCGCTTGCCCCTGCGGCATTCCCCGATCTTCCGGCGATTGCCGGTGTCAAACTGCATACCGCGACCCTTGGCATCCGCTATAAGGGCCGCCCGGACGTGCTGTTGGCAGAACTTGAAGCCGGAACCCAGGTCGCAGGTGTTTTCACCACATCGACCACAGCATCGGCTGCTGTGCGCTGGGGCCGTGAAGCACTTAAGGGTGGCAGTGGCCGTGCATTCTTTGTCAATGCGGGCAACTCGGTCGCCTTTACCGGCAAGGCGGGTGAAAAGTTCGTCGCCGACAAGGTCGAAACCGCGTCCAAGGCACTTGGCTGCGCCAAGACCGAAATCTTTACCGCATCGACCGGGGTGATTGGCGAACCGACCACGGCAAACCGCATCACCGATGCGATGGATGACATTCTGGCCAATGACGCAAGCTGGCTTGATGCCGCCAAGGCGATCATGACCACCGATACCTTCCCCAAGGGCGCGTCGGCCACCGCGACCATCAATGGCAAGACCGTCACCATCGCCGGGATCGCCAAGGGATCTGGCATGATCGAGCCGAACATGGCGACAATGCTGAGCTTTGTCTTTACTGATGCCGCCCTGCCGCACAGCGTTCTGCAGACCATTCTGGCCGATTGCAACAATCGCAGCTTCAATGCGATCACGGTTGATAGCGATACCTCGACCTCGGACACGCTTCTGGTGGCAGCCACAGGCAAGGCGGGCAATGACGTCATCAATGATGTCAACGATCCGGCACTGGCGGCGTTTAAAGCGGCATTTGAAGACGTGCTGCGTGATCTTGCCCATCAGATCGTGCGTGACGGCGAAGGCGCATCAAAGTTCATCACGGTTAATGTCACCGGTGCGGTGAGCGAGAAAGAAGCCAAGACTGCCGCCAAGGCGATTGCAAACTCCCCGCTGGTTAAAACAGCCATCGCCGGTGAAGACGCCAACTGGGGCCGTATCGTCATGGCGGTTGGCAAATGCGGTGTTACGGCCGATCCGAACAAACTGACCGTTGCCATTGGTGGCATTACGCTTGCCAAAAATGGCGAACGCGTTGCCGATTACGACGAAGGCCCGGTCGAAGCCCATATCAAGGGTCAGTATATCGATATTGATGCCGATCTTGGCTTTGGCGATGGTGCAGCCACGGTCTGGACCTGTGACCTGACGCATGGCTATATCTCGATCAATGCGGATTACCGCAGCTAACGATCAAAGATCGCAAAAAATCAAAAACGCCGCCTTCGATGAGGGCGGCGTTTTGCATTTCCGGGGACTGCGCAAGAAAGGTTATTTCTTGCCGGGGATATAGCCATTCAGGATAAGGCCGACATTGGCCCCTTCGAGTTCGACCTCGGTCAGGTCGGTTGCGCCAAAGGCCACGCCGGCAACGTTCGCCTTGGTCAGGTTGGCACCCTTCATCTTGGCTTCGTGGAAGACAGAGTTCCGCAAATCCGCCTGTTCGAAATTGACGCCTGACAGATCGGCCTGCCAAACGGTTCCGGTTTTCTCACCCTTTTTGTCGCGCTGATCGACACCGCCGAAGTGAACCCCCTGAAACACGCCTTCGGTGCAATCCGATCCCGCCATGCGCACGCCATCAAGTACCGCGCCATTCATGCGGATCTTTTGCATGTCGGCTTCGCGCATCGAACACATGGCAAGGATGGTGTCGATGAAAAGCGTGCCGCGCATGATGCATTTGTCAAACACCGCACCGGACAAATCCATGCCCGAGAAATCCATCCCCGAAAGGTCACGGCCCGCCGCAATCATCGGCATGCCGGTCTTGCCACCGGTAGACAGCCACTCGCTATGGCCATTGACCAGAGCACGGATGTCGTCGACCAAGGGTGCACTCGGCGTGCCGCCCCCAATGGAATAGGACGTGTTGGCCTGGGTCAGATCGACATCCTGCAAATCAACATTTCGCAGGTTGGCACCACTGAGATCCGCACCGACAAGTTCCGTTCCGGCAAGTTTCGCGCCCTTGAGGTTGGCATTGCGAAGCTTGGCGCCATTCATCTTGCACCCGGTCAGGTCGGCACCTTCGAGGTTGACGGCAAACATGTTGGCGTCACTCATATCGGTGTTGGCAAGACGCGCACCAGACATGTTGGTGCCAGCCATATTGGCCCCCCACATCATCGCGCCTTCAAGGTCGGCATTCGACATATCGGTTTCGCGTTTGACGGTACGCTCACGCGTGCCTTCGAGAACCACCATGATGCCCGCGCGCAGGTCAATACCGTTCAGGTTGGCATTGCGCAAATTGGTCCGCGCCATGTTTGCACCGCGCAAATCGGCACGTTCAAACGTCGATCCTTCAAGATCGGCTTCGACAAAGTTGGCGCCAAAAAGATCGCAGAAATCAAAGCAGACATCGCGCGCACTTGCCTGAATGAAGTTCGCGCCCGGCAGGACAGCTTCTTTCAGGCTGATCTTGTTCATCTTGATGCGGGAAAGGTTGCCATTGCGCAATTGCATGCGCACGCCGCCCGGCTTTTGATTGAGATATAATTGATGCTTCTTGATCGCATCGATCAATTCCGAACGCGATGACATGTGGCGGATAGCCCCCAAGCTCTAAATCAGTTTTTTATTATTAAGCATTATAGAAAGCAGCAGAACGCCCGCAACGCAATATGTTTAACGCGTTGTATGGAAACGTTTCTGGATTGTTGGGGTATTTGGGCCAAAGCCCTATCCGGATGCACAGCATATCTGCCAGAAAGCGGTGTAAAGACCTACACCTAGTCAGGGATGGTTCCGGTCAGAATCGAGCCGATATTGGCCCCTTCAAGTTCGACTTCGCTAAGATCCGTCTCGCCAAACGCGACACCGGCGACATTGGCCTTACTTAGATTCGCGCCCTTCATGCGCGGTTCATCAAAGACCGAATTGCGAAGATCGGCATGGGAGAAATCGGTTGATTGCAAATCGGCCCGCCAGACTTCACCGGTTTTCTGGCCCTTGGCATCGCGTTGTTCGACCCCGCCGAACTTGACCCCCTGGAACACCGATTTTGTGCAGTTGGCATAGGACATGCGCACACCATTCATGACCGATCCGCTCAGCCGCGCACGGGACAGATCGGCATTGCGCATTGATGCCATCACCAGAATGGTATCAACCAGCAACACACCGCGCAGGATGCAATCATCAAAGCAAGCGGCTGACAGATCAAAACCGGTGAAATCAAGTTCGGTCAGATCGCGCCCCGTCACATCAAGGCGCGCACCCGCAACCCCGCCGCTGGTCAACCATTCGGTATGGGCATTGAGCAAAATACGAATGTCTTCGGGAAGCGGTGTTACCGCCTTGCTGCCGATCGAGTTCGATGTATTGGCCTGCGACAGATCGACATTGGACAAATCAACATTGCGCAGATTGGCCCCGGACAGATCTGTTCCCAACAGAAGGGAGTCCTTGAGCTTGGCCCCCTTGAGGTTGGCGTTTTTGAGCTTTGCCCCCGAAAGGTTACAGCCCGAAAGATCCGCCCCGGCAAGGTTGACGGCAAACATGTTGGCGTCACTCAGATCCGCATCGGCAAGGCGCGCACCGGACATGTTGCTTTCCGACAGGTTGGCACCCGACATCACCGAGCCCTGCAGATCGGCATTGGCCAGATCGGTGTTGCGTTTGACCTTGCGTTCGCGTCCGGCATCAACGATGACCATAACCCCGGATCGAAGGTCCGCCCCCTTGAGGTTGGCGTTGCGCAGCTTTGCACGTGCCATGTTGGCCCCGCGCAAATCAGCCCGCATGAAGCTTGACCCTTCGAGGTCGGCCTCGACGAAGTTGGTGCCGAACAGATCACAGAAATCGAATTTGACGTCGCGGATTGCGGCCTGGATGAAGTTGGCACCGGGCAATACAGCATCTTCAAGACTGATCTTGCTCATCTTGATTCGTGACAGGTTGCCATTGCGCAATTGCAATCGCCGCCCACCCGGTTGCTTCATCACATAGAGCTGATGCTTTTTGATGGCATCAACCAGTTCCGTACGCGTTGTCATTTAGGAGATCGTACCCCCCGGTCGATCAAAAACGGCGATTGATCGCCTTACGTTTTAAAGTCGTTAAAATTGTACCCGTGCTTTGCATGTTACATTCTGACAAAATATGACATTCACACCACAAACAACCTTTATGTAAGTGGTTGATGTTGCTTTACTTATACTGACGTATGTGTTTCCGAAGGCAAAACCTGCGCGTGACAGTCAATTGCTGTGCGGAGAAGGGCAAAATCTTCGAAAATCTGTTATCCTTAAGGATCGAGTCGCTCCGCCGTTCTGCCATCTGCAAATTACCCCAAGAAGAACAAGGTCCGATGCACCACATTCTGTTTGTCGATGACGATACCAACATCCTGAGCGGCTTGCGCCGGCGCTTGCGCAGTGCGCGTCCCGACTGGAATTTGTATTTCGCCAATAGCGGACCAGAGGCCATCGAACTTGCCGAAAGTCGGGATTTTGACGTTATCGTTTCGGACATCCAGATGCCGGGCATGGATGGGGTGACCTTGCTGGAAACCTTGCAGAAAACCCATCCGGATGCGGTGCGCATCATTCTGACCGGTCATGCCGACAACGCATCCTATCTGCGTACCATCGGCCCGGCGCATCAGTTTCTAAGCAAGCCGTGCGACAATGAAACGCTGATCGAAAGCATCGAGAACGCGCTTGGCCTGCGTCAGTTGTTGCGCAGCCCCGAACTTCGCACCCTTGTTGCGGGTTCCAAAAGCCTGGCATCGCCGCCTGATACCTATATGCGGCTTGAAACCGCGTTTTCCGATCCGAACTACTCGCTTGAGACCATCAGCAAGATCGTTGAATCCGACATCGCGCTAACCACCGAAGTTCTGAAACTGACCAATTCATCCTATTTTGCGGTCACACAGAATGTGTCATCGGTGGCACATGCGGTGCGGATGCTGGGCATGGAAACGCTTAAGGCGCTTGCGCTTTTTGTCGGGCTGTATCGCGGGTTTAACGGCCCGCCCAGTCAGGCGGCCAACCTTAAGCGCCTGTGTCATCGATCGCAGCAGATTGGCGTCACAGCCGCGCTGATTGCCGAATATGAACACCTGCCGCGTGAGATTTGCCATGCGGTGCCATCGATCGGGATGTTGAGCCACATCGGGACATTGATCCTTTACACCAACCGGCCCGATGAAATGCAGGCAGTTGTTGAACGGGTCGAAAAGGAAGGCATTTCAATCGATCAGGCCGAGGCCGAACAATTTGGTGCCGGGCATGCCGAAATCGGTGCCTATCTGCTTGGGCTTTGGGGGTTCCCTGCCCCGGTCATTCAGGCGGTTGCCTATCACCATCGGCCAATGGATTTGCCGCACCGGGAAATGACGGCACTGACCGCGATCTATGTTGCGCAACATCTGACCCGGGAAATCGCCGACCGCGATGCCGGCCACGCAGTTGAAAGCACAATCGACCACGATTACCTGACCCAGATCGGCAAGGACGGCCATCTTGACGAGTGGGCCAATATCGCCGCCGTGGTTTCGGAAAAGTATCGCGAACTGACCAACAGCTAGGGCCGCTTAGCCGTCAGGGTGACGGATAAAAAAAGCGGTCCAAAGACCACAACCCTCCACATATGCGGACTATCAAAGACCTCTTGCAGGCCCCATGTATGAAACATGGAGCACACGCATGAGGTGAAAATGAGCGTCATCCTTTTTGTCGATGATGACAAAAATATTCTGGATGGCTTGCGCCGCCGGTTCCGGTCTGTCCGCGCGGGGTGGGAGCTGCTGTTCGCCCATGACGCGGAAAGCGCGCTTGCCAAGGCGGACGAGATCGAACCCGATGTGGTGGTTTCGGACATGCGCATGCCCGGAACCGATGGCGCTGCGCTTTTGACGATCATGCAGGAAAGACACCCGCATACCGCGCGTATCATCCTGTCGGGCTTTGCCGAGGAAGAAGCCATTTTGCGCACGGTTGGCCCGGCACACCAGTATCTGGCCAAACCATGCGATGATCAGATGCTGATTGAAACCATCGAGAACGCCCTTGATCTGCGTAACCTTCTGACCAATCCGGAACTGCGTGCACTTGTTGGCGGGATCGATGCACTGGCATCACCGCCGACCACCTATACCAATCTTGTGAAGGCACTTGAAAACCCGCTGGTCAGCAATGATCAGCTGACTGCGATTGTTGCATCCGACATTGCCTTGACCGCCGAGATCCTGAAGCTGACCAATTCGGCCTATTTTGCGGTCAGCATGAAAATCACCTCGATCTCGCAGGCGATCCGCATGATCGGGATTGATACGCTTAAGGCGCTGGCGCTGTTTATCGGCCTGTTTAGAAGCTTTGATGGCCCCAAACCCGCTGTCGCGCGCATGATGCAGCTTTGCCAGCGCAGCCAGCAGCTTGGCGTGGTGGCGACCCTGATTGCCGAACAGGAAAAACTGCCCAAGGAAGTGATCAACGTGATGGCCGCGGTCGGCATGCTTAGCCACACCGGCAGCCTGATCCTTTATGCCTATCGCGCCAATGAAATGGCCGAGGTCGTCAAACGGGTCGAGGCGGAAAACATCCCGATCTATGTCGCCGAGCGTGATCAATTTGGCGCGGCTCATCCGGAAATCGGCGCCTACCTTCTGGGGCTTTGGGGCTTTCCGAGTGCGATGGTGCAAACGGTTGCCTATCACCATCGCCCGCAAGATACCCCGCACAGCGAAATGAATGCGCTGAGCACGATTTATGTTGCGCAGCATCTGGCGCGCGAAGTCGCGATTGAAGGCAGGACTGGCAAGGCACCGGAAAGCCGGATTGATCTTGAATATCTTGAACGTCTGGGCAAGGCCGACCGGTTGCCGGTCTGGCGCGAAACCGCGCGCGTTGTCGAACAGAAATACCGCGAAATGGACAAGTGAGGGAGACAGATGATGACACAGAATCCCCCTGTACTCTTTGTTGATGACGATGAAAATTTGCTGATGGGGCTCAAGCGCAAATTGCGCGGCAAATTCGAAGTCGACACGGCCGTCGGCCCGCTTCAGGCACTTGATAAAATCAAGGCTGGCCGGAAATATGCCGTCTGCGTTGCCGACATGCGCATGCCCGAAATGGATGGTGTGCAACTGCTTGCCGAGGTCGCCAAACTGAGCCCCGATACGGTGAACATGATGCTGACCGGTAATGCTGATCAGCACACCGCGGTCGAGGCGATCAATCGCGGCCATATCTTTCGCTTTTTCAACAAGCCCTGCGAAGATGAAGACCTGATTGCCGGGGTAAATGCGGGATTGCGTCAGTACCAACTGATCACGGCCGAAAAGGCCCTGATCGAGCAGACCTTGGCCGGCAGTGTAAAGGTCCTGACCGAGGTCCTTGCCCAACTCAACCCGACGATTTTTGGCAAGGCGATGCGTGCCAAGACCTGGTGCGATAAGATTGCAAAGGCAATCCAATATCCCCATCCGTGGGAATTGGGGCTGGCCGCACTGCTCGCCCCGATTGGTTATGTTTCCCTGCCGCCGGAAATCCTTGCGCGCCTTGGGGATGAAAAGCCGCTTCAGCCGCTTGAGCGCGATGTGGTTCGGCGCACGCCGGAAGTCGCGCGCGGTCTTATTTCCAATATCCCGCGCCTCGAACAGGTTGCAGGCATCGTCTATTTGCAGAACCGCAATTTTGATGGATCAGGCTTCCCGGCCGAGGGCCCGGTAGGCACGAACATTCCGCTGGGTGCGCGTGTGCTTCGGATCTTCAATGACCTTGGCAAGATTGTGGATAGTGATCTTGTCGTCAAACAGCACTTTGACGAGCTGCGCCATAAACCTGAACGCTATGACCCGGACTTGCTGGATCAGATCGAGGCCATCCTTGCGACAGAAGACCCGTCTTATGACAAGGTCGCCTATCCGCAAGGGACCGAACATGACATCCTGCTCAAGAACCTGCGCATGGGTGATTTCCTGCTGACCGATATTGAAACCCGTCAGGGGCATATCCTGCTGACACACGGCAATTATGTTTCCGAAATTCAGCTGCAGCGGCTGCGCGTGTTTCAGGAACTGCATCAGTTCCACGAGCCCATTCGCGTCCGGCGCGGCGGCGATGACCCGGTTTCCGCAGGCGGAGCAGCCTGATGTCTGACAAGATTGAAAACTTGCACGACACCAAGATCCTGAGCGGCACCTCCGATCTCTCATTGGGCTCGGATCTGCTTGAGGCGGCACAGGAAATTGACGCACCTGAGGATGTCCGCGCACGTTTCATGGCGCTTCTGACCGAGCAAAAACGCCGCAAACAGGAAACTACACAACGGCTCAAGACCATTCTTGATAGCGTTGTCGAGGGTATCCTGATTATTGATGCCACGGGGATGATTCAGGATTTCAACAAATCGGCGGCGGAAATCCTGCGCGCGACCGGCGATGAGCTTCTGGGGACATCGGTCGATGTCATGTTCATTGATCGCAAGGCCACCGTGCGCCACAAACTTCTGAACCGCTGCATCAATATCAGCAGTGGCGTTCTGAAATATGATTATACCGAAACCATGGCCCAGCGCCTTGATGGTGACAGCTTCCCGATGGAAATCATCGTCAGCCCGGCCAATTTCAGCTCCGAGATGAGCTATCTTTACATCTTCCGCGATATCACCCGCCGCAAAACCGCCGAAGAAGCACAGAAGAAGCTTGAGGAAGACCTGCGCGAGGCACTCAAGCTTGAAGCGATTGGTCATCTGGCTGGCGGCATTGCGCATGAAATCAACACGCCCAGCCAATATATCCGCGATAACCTGAAATTCCTTAATGACAGCTATGGATCGCTGTCACGGATGCTGGGGTCAGCACTTCAAACGCTTTGGAAGAACCGTGCGCATCTGCCGCCCAACACGTTTGAGGATTTCGCCCGCCAAATGCGTAGTTCCGATCTGGAATTCCTGCTTGAGGAAATCCCGCACGCGACGCAGCAGTCGCTTGACGGGATCAATCAGGTCGCCCGGATCGTGCTGTCGATGAAGGAATTCTCCCACCCCGGCGGGGCCGAGAAAACCACCACCGATATCAACCGGGTTCTTTCGAACGTGATCGTGATTTCGCGCAATGAATGGAAGCACAATGCCGACATCACTGAAAAGTTCGATCCGGAAATCCCGCATATCCCGTGCCATATCAACGAGGTCAATCAGGTCTTCCTCAACCTGATCGTCAATGCCGCGCAGGCCATTCAGGCCGCCGGGCGCAAACCCGATGAAGGCCATATCACGGTCAAGACGACATCGCTTGATGACAGCATCTTGATTTCGATTTCCGATAACGGCACCGGCATTGCCAAGGAAGATCGGTCAAAGGTCTTCAACCCGTTCTTCACCACCAAGGAAGTCGGCAAGGGCACGGGACAAGGGCTTTCGATCACCCATGACATCGTCACTGTGCGGCATGGCGGGCGCATCTGGTTTGAAACCGAAATCGGCAAGGGAACGACATTCCATGTCCTTCTGCCCGCCGAAGACAGGACCGGCAAAAAGCCCGAGGAAAAAGCAGCGAAAGCCTGAAGACGTTATCGCGGGGCAAACAGGATAATGCCCGCCCCCAAAAGGCAAACCAGCAAACCGGTCACATCCCAGCGATCGGGCATGCTGCGTTCGACCACCCACATCCAGAAGATCGAGGCGGTGATATAAACCCCGCCATAGGCGGCATAGGCCCGCCCGGCAAAGTCGGCTTCAACCCGGGTCAGAAGCCAGGCAAAGACAATGAGCGAGAGGACACCGGGCACGACCCAAAGGATCGATTTGCCGGACCGCAGCCAGGCCCAGAAGGCAAAACATCCGGCAATTTCGGCAATGGCCGCAACGATATAGGCCGCAATGCTTTGCATTCGTTCCCCGTTTGGTGATGAGCAATCAGAAGGCCGGGCGCAAGTCACCCGCATATTTGCCCGCCCAGTTGGTCAGAACCGGGGTGAGATGTTTTTTAAGCACCTCGGCACGGGCATCATCAATCACGCCATGTTTGCGCAAGATCGCGCCCATCGCAACCTCTGCCCCGCGCTGGGTGCCATCGTCAATCTTGAGCGCCACACCAAGTCCCTGTTTCGGGAAGGCCGCGCAATAAACGCCCTCTGCCCCGACCTTGACCAGCGCGTCCTCGCCGCATTCTTCCATGATCGCACTGCAGAACCGCCCGGTCCCCGCCACCATGAACGGTGCTTTTGCGCAGCCCTTGCGAATGCGTTTGATGGCATTTGCGCGCGTTTCGGAAAGACCCGCAGGATCGGCCATGCGGGCCATAGCAAGACCCAGATCACGAAGGCGCATACCGATCACCGGAATGCCGCAGCCATCAATACCGCGCGGGCTGGAAGACAGATCGCAATCACCCATTTCCTCAAGCACCTTGATCAGGCGCTGCTGCACCGGGTGCTGTTCTTCAATATAGCCTGCGGGATCTTCGCCAAGATGCTGCGCGGTCGACAGGAACCCGGCATGCTTGCCCGAGCAATTATTATGCGCCTTGGTCAGTTTGACATGATCAGCGGCCTGCTTGATCGCGGCATTCAGGCTAAGTGAATAATGCGGTGCGCATTCAAGCGTATCAACCGACAGCCCGACATGGTCAAGCCATGCAGCAACCGTATTGGCATGTTCTTCCTCGCCATTATGCGAGGAGCAGGCCAATGCAATGTGTTTATCCTCAAGACCAAAGGCATCGGCCGCACCACTTTCAATCAGCGGGATCGCCAGAAGCGGCTTGATGGCAGAACGTGGATACATCAGCGCGTCAATATCGCCGCCTTCATCAATTACCGTGCCATCCGATTTCATCACCACGTAACGACCACGGTGAAAACTTTCGACCATCGCACCACGGGTGGCTTCGACAAGGATCGGGTTGGCAGCAATAGACTGGGGCATTGCGGGGAGCTCCGGGACTTGATGGATTTGGCGGTGGACCGGGGTATGAACCCCGATCATGCTATGCCCGAAATATGGGAATGAAGGCAAGCAAGACCAGCCTTTGCAGATATAAAAAAACGCCCTGCCAGATGCAGAGCGTTTGTCGCCTTAATATGATGATATACGCGCTTAACAGGCGCTCATGGAATTGCCCAGAACGCGGTTGAGCTGTTCGAGTACAACCTTCGGGCTGGCATCCTTGCTGATGAAATCAGCAGCCCCCAGCGCATCGGCCTGTGCCCGGGTATCGGCGTCATAATGGGCCGAGAAGAAGAAGACCGGCACATTTTCGCTATTGGGATAGCGGCGGCGGATTTCGCAGAAGGCTTCAAAGCCGCTCATGCCCGGCATTTCGATATCCAGAATGATGGCATTCGGACACATGCCGTCAAGCTGATCGATCAGATCATCGGCACAATCAAAACCGGCCACGTCATATCCGGCGCGGCGCAGCACTGTTTCAAGGGCTGCCTTGGCGCTGGGACTGTCGTCGGCGAACGCAACAAGTCCATCAGGACAGAATTGCGACGGCATGGCGCTGAGCGCGTTCATGGATGGCGATACTCCGAGAATTGGGACAAGTCCAAACTGGCAGATGAAAATGTCAAATTGGTTAAACCCGCCAAATTTTTGCCACGCAATGTTCTGCCTTCATCCCGATCTTGCACCTGTTCCGCGAAAGTATAAGGCCGTTATGAACCTCGCCACGTGGCACGCCAATCTCACCAGACCCGGTAAAACCCAATGTTTCCGGCGACATAACGTTACGGAAACCTGATTTGCCGGGTGGCATATCCGCCTAAATAGGTATTTCCATGCCTATTTACGGAATTAGGAGCAGGTGCTATAAACCGCCATGTCGCGAATGTGACCGGAAAACATGGTCGGGAATCTGGTGCGGCCCTGCCCTTTTACGGGTGGCCAAGCCCGGAACTGCCCCCGCAACTGTAAGCGCAAAGGCCTTATTTGCAGGCGTTTGCACGAGTCAGAATACCGATGGTGTTTTCTTGGCATGAATGGGCCGGGCGGGGTGTACCGGGTACTGGGAATCCGTAGTAGAATAGAATTTGGCAACGTTCCGGGCAGAGACCCCATATGGAGTCGCATAATGGCCGGAACAAACCAAGCCGGGAGAAACCATGTCCGACCCGCTAAAGCTCGCATCCGAATTTCCATCTGCTGATTACGCAAGTTGGCGCAAGCTTGCCGAGGAGGCCCTTAAAGGCGCCCCGTTCGAGAAGAAGCTTGTCACCAATACGCTTGATGGTTTTTCCGTCCAGCCGATCTATACCGCCGATGATCAGGATGACGCGACCCGGCTGATCCATGAAGTTCTTAATGCCACGGTCGAGCCGCGCGAAACCGTTACCGGGTGGGACATCCGCCAGCTTCATACCCATCCCGATCCCAAGGCGACCAATGCCGCGATCCTTGAGGATCTTGAAAACGGCGCCACTTCGATCACGCTGAAACTTGATGCCGCTGCCCGCGCCGGGCGCGAAATCAGTTCTGCAGAAGTGGGCGTGGACGGCATTGCCATTCATTGTCTGGCCGATCTCGATGCTGCCCTTGATGATGTTTACACCGACCTTGCCACCGTCGGGCTTGATGGCGGGGCGGCTGGCGTCCCGGCCGCAGCCCTTCTGGCCGCACATATTGCCAATACCGATGGTGCAGATGAAGCAGCACCGACCTTTAACATCGATCCGATCGGAACCCTGGCCGCGACCGGCACCCTGCCCTGTGGCGCCAAGGAAGCGGTTGATCATGCGGCAAGTGTCGCGGTTGAGCTGATTGATCTGTTCCCGCTAGCAACTGCGATTTCGGTGAATGGTGCACCTTATTATAATGCCGGTGCCACCGATGGTCAGGAACTGGCCTGCCTGCTGGCAAGCGGGGTGACCTATTTGCGGGCCCTGACCGATGCCGGGATGGCCGTTGATCAGGCCGCAGGTGCGATGGTGTTTAACGTTGCCATCGGCACCGACTTCTTTGCCGGGATCGCCAAGCTGCGTGCGCTTCGCATGATGTGGAGCCGCGTTCTTTCGGCATCGGGTGCACAAGATGCGACGATCACGATCAATGCGGTTTCGGCCGAAATGGCGATGACCAAGGTTGATCCGTGGGTCAATATGCTCCGCACCACAGTCACAAGCTTTGCCGCCGGTCTGGGCGGTGCGGATAGTGTGACCTGCCTGCCCTATGATCATCTGGTCGGCCTGCCCGATGGCTTTGCACGCCGCATTGCGCGCAACACCCAACTGATCTTGCAGGAAGAAAGCAATGTGCACCGGGTGATCGACCCGGCAGGGGGTTCGTGGTTCATCGAAAACCTGACCAAGGAACTGGCAAAGACCGCATGGTCGAAGTTCCAGGCACTTGAATCATCTGGCGGGATCCTGAGTGCGCTTGCCGATGGCAGCCTGAAGACCGAGATCGAGACCGTCTGGAACGCACGTGAAAAACGCCTTGCCACCCGTCGTGATCCGCTGACCGGTGTTTCGGAATTCCCCAATATCGCGGAAGCCAAGGTCGCGTGCGAAGCCCCCGACCTTGATGCGATCATTGCCGATGCCAAGGCGCGCCAGACCAAGTTTGACGGCACGGTCGGCAAAAGCCTTTCGGCCATGATCGAGGCCGCCCGCGAAGGCGCCACCATCGGGCATATGTTTACCGATCTTTATGGTACCAGTGCTGCGACCCGTATCGGCGCACTGCCTGCCCATCGTCTTTCGGAAAGTTATGAGGCGCTTCGCAAGCGCTCCGATAGCCACAAGGCAAAGACCGGTGCCTTCCCGCAGGTCTTCCTCGCCAATCTTGGCAAGGTCGCCCAGCACACCGCACGCGCGACCTTTGCACGCAACTTCTTTGAAGCAGGCGGCATTGAAGCCATCACCAATAACGGCTTTGAAACGGCCGATGCGCTCGCATCCGCCTTTGCCGAAAGTGGCGCCAAAATCGCCGTGATTTGCGGGTCCGACCCGCAATACGCAGACATGGCAGCCGACGTTGCCAAGGCACTTAAATCCAAAGGGGCCAGCCTCGTTTATCTTGCCGGCAATCCCGGCGATGCGAGGTCCGCTTACGAGGCCGCCGGCATTGATGAATTTGTCTTTGTCGGGGCCGACGTTCTTGGCATTTGCGGTGCCGCACTTGATCATCTTCTTGGCAAACAGGGGGAGAAATAACCATGACCCGCATTCCTGATTTCTCCGACCTTCCGCTGTTTGATGGCGCATCCGCCGGTGCCAAGGACCCGTTTGAAAGCACGCCCTGGACCACGCCAGAAGGGATTGATGTCAAATCATCCTATGGGCCCAGGGATCTGGACGGGATTGACCATTTAAACACCATGCCGGGCATGCCGCCGTTCTTGCGCGGTCCTTATCCGACCATGTATGTGCAGCGTCCATGGACGATCCGCCAATATGCCGGTTTCTCGACCGCAGAAGAATCCAACGCGTTTTATCGCCGTAACCTTGCCGCCGGGCAAAAGGGCCTTTCGATTGCCTTCGATCTGGCCACCCACCGTGGCTATGACAGTGATCATCCGCGCGTTGCGGGCGACGTTGGCATGGCCGGTGTGGCGATTGACAGCATCTATGACATGCGCACCCTTTTTGATGGCATCCCGCTTGATCAGATGTCGGTTTCCATGACCATGAATGGTGCGGTTCTGCCCGTCATGGCGCTTTATATCGCAGCCGCCGAAGAACAGGGCGTGAAGCATGAACAGCTTTCGGGCACCATTCAGAATGACATTCTGAAAGAATTCATGGTGCGCAACACCTATATCTATCCGCCGAAACCATCGATGCGCATCATTTCGGACATCTTTGCCTTTACCTCGCAAAACATGCCGAAATTCAACTCGATCTCGATTTCCGGCTATCACATGCAGGAAGCCGGTGCGACGGCCGATCTTGAGCTGGCCTATACACTGGCTGATGGCATTGAATATGCCCGTGCCGGTCAGGCGGCGGGTCTTCCGATTGATAAATTCGCACCGCGTCTGTCGTTCTTCTGGGCGATTGGGATGAACTTCTTCATGGAAATCGCCAAGATGCGTGCCGCACGCATGATCTGGGCCAAGCTGATCAAGCAGTTCGATCCGCAAAACCCGAAATCGCTGTCGCTGCGCACCCACAGCCAGACCTCGGGCTGGTCGCTGACCGCACAGGACGTGTTTAACAACGTCATCCGTACCTGTGTTGAGGCGATGGCATCCACACAGGGCCACACCCAGTCGCTGCATACCAATGCACTGGATGAAGCATTGGCGCTACCGACCGATTTCTCGGCCCGGATTGCCCGTAACACCCAGTTGTTCCTGCAACAGGAAAGCGGCACCACCAATGTCATCGATCCGTGGGGCGGTTCATATTATGTCGAACGCCTGACGCGCGATCTGGCCGAAAAGGCATGGGCGCATATCGCGGAAGTCGAAGAACAGGGTGGCATGGCCAAGGCGATTGAGGCCGGCATTCCGAAAATGCGCATTGAAGAAGCCGCGGCACGCACGCAGGCCCGCATCGATAGCGGCCGCCAGAGCCTTGTGGGCGTAAACAAATACCGTGTGACCGATGATCGCCCGGTCGATGTTCTTCAGGTCGATAACGCCGAAGTCCGTCGCCAGCAGATCGCGAAACTTGAACGCTTGCGCGCAGAACGTGATAACGCTGCTGTTGAAAGTGCGCTGACGGCGCTGACCAATGCGGCCGATGGCGGCAATGGCAACCTGCTTGAGCTTGCTGTCGAAGCTGCCCGTGCAAAATGCACGGTGGGCGAGATTTCCGATGCGCTTGAAAAGGTCTATGGCCGTCATCAGGCGGTGATCCGCTCCATCTCGGGCGTTTATAAAACCGAAGTCGGGGCCGATAACGAAGCGCTGGCCAAGGTTGATCGCCTGATCACAACGTTCGAGGCCAATGAAGGCCGCCGTCCGCGTATCCTGATCGCCAAGATGGGTCAGGATGGTCATGACCGTGGTCAGAAGGTGATTGCCACCGCCTTTGCCGACTTGGGCTTTGATGTTGATATCGGCCCGCTGTTCCAGACCCCGGAAGAAGCCGCAAAGCAGGCGGTTGAAAACGATGTTCATATCGTTGGGGCAAGTTCGCTTGCGGCTGGTCACCTGACGCTTGTGCCGCAATTGCGGGCGGAACTGGACAAGCTTGGCCGTGAAGACATCATGATTGTTGCCGGGGGCGTGATCCCGCCGCAGGACTTCGACAAACTGTTCGAAGCCGGGGCCGAGGCGATCTTCCCGCCCGGAACGGTCATTGCCGAAGCTGCGGGCGACCTGCTAGAAAAGCTTAATCAGTCTGGTGAGGAAGCGGCTTAACCGCCCCTTCCCTGCCACGATACCCCGCTTTGCTGGCAGAAGACGCGCCAAATTCTAAGGAACGCCTGGTGAAAGAAACGCTGCGTACCATACCTGCAGGCTCGGGCCGCACGGTCAGCCCGCGCAAGGCCGTGCGCAGACGTGTGCTTTCGACCGATGAAATCGTCAAAGGTGTTCTTGCAGGTGATCGCACCATTTTGTCGCGGGCCATCACGCTGGTCGAAAGCCGCAATCCCAAACATTTCGAGCAGGCGCAAGCCGTGCTGGCGCAATTGATGCCCGACACGGGCGGGTCGCAGCGCATTGGCATTACCGGTGTGCCCGGTGTCGGCAAATCGACTTTTATCGAGGCATTTGGCAAGAACCTGACCAAGGCTGGTAAAAAGGTTGCCGTGCTGGCGGTTGATCCGACCAGTGCGCGATCAGGTGGCTCCATCCTGGGCGACAAGACCCGGATGAACGAGCTTTCGATTGATCCCAATGCCTATATCCGCCCATCCCCCAGCAGTGGCTATCTGGGTGGGGTCAATCGCATGACGCGTGAGACGATCCTGCTTTGTGAGGCGGCCGGTTTTGATGTGGTTCTGGTTGAAACCGTGGGGGCCGGGCAAAGCGAAACCATGGTCGCGCAGATGACCGACTTCTTCCTTGTTCTGATGTTGCCCGGTGCGGGCGATGAGCTTCAGGGCATAAAGAAGGGCGTTCTTGAAATTGCCGATCTGATCGCGGTGAACAAGGCCGATGCCGATCCGGCCAAGGCGCGCGAAGCCAAACGTGAATATTCGTCTGCCCTTCGGATCATGCAGCCAACCAGCAAGCATTGGCGGCCGCAATCGGTGATGGTTTCGGCCCTCATCAATGACGGGCTTGACAACATCTGGGATCTGATCAACCAGCACCGCACGGTGATGGAAAAGGAAGGCGAATTCGCCGCCAAGCGTGCGCGTCAGCAACATGACTGGATGTGGACGATGCTGCGCGACCGGTTGCTTGAAACCTTTACCGCGCGTGATGACGTGGCAAGCCGGCTTCAGGCGCTTGAGGATGACGTGTTATCCGGCACCACCAACCCGACCGCCGCGGTCGAGGAATTGCTGGGTCTCATCAAGACCGCTGCCAAATAGGCAAAACAAAAGGCCGCACGCAAAGCGATACGGCCTTTAACGAGCTGGATGGTCAGCAGCTTACTTGCTTTCTTCAGCCTTGAGCTTTTCCTTCAGGATTTTAAGCTTTGCCACCGCATCATTGATTTCCTGATCAAGATGCTTGAGGCCTTCGCGCTTTTCGCTCGGCACGGCTTCGAGTTCATCCAGGGCTTTTTCTACGATATACAGCATCCCACGATCCTCCTTATTTCGATATCGGCGACGTTACATTGGTGCTTGCGCACCACGAACGTTCACGCTGGTTAACATAGCACCTAGCATGGACCAACCGATGTTTAAATTCCAAGACATGGATCAAGAATAATCCGAAACTGTCAGCTTGCGGTCTGTTCGAGACGTTCTTTTAGAACCTGAAGGCTCTCGGATGTGGATTGCAGGATCTGATCAAGGCCGGATAGTTTTTCGCGGGTTTCGCGTGATACAGCTTCGACTTCGTCAAGCGCGCTTTCAAAGATATAGAGCATGAAGTTGCCCTTTCATTGTTGTTTTTGATGGTTCAAAGCTAGCGCTTAAATTCGCTGAAACCGTGTCAGCAATGCGCTATTTCTGCCGCATTTCGCAAAGCGTACGCGCAGGACGGCAAGGCTGGTCTGTGATTTTTCACCGGCAGGTTTGGGCCAATTATGGTAAAAGCCGCCAACTGATTTTCTGAGACTGGGTTAAACCGCGATGACGCACCTGGTGCTGGCACCAATGGAGGGACTTGTTGACTGGCGCGTTCGGCAATTGCTGAGTGCGACCGGCGGGTTCGACCTGTGCGTGACCGAGTTTATCCGGGTGTCGCAGAACCTGTTTCCAGCCCACGTGTTTCATCGCTATTGCCCGGAACTTCTCAATGGCGGCAAGACGCTTTCGGGGGTGCCGGTTCTGGTACAGTTGATGGGTCATGACCCGGAACTGATGGGCGAAAACGCCGTTGTTGCGGTCGAGCTTGGTGCACCGGGCATTGATATCAATTTCGGCTGCCCGTCCAAGACCGTGAACAAGCGCGAAGCCGGTGCGTCGCTTTTGAAATGCCCGGAAAATCTTTATGAAATCGTCTCGGCCGTGCGCCGAGCGGTCCCGGACCACATCCCGGTCAGCGCCAAGGTTCGGCTTGGATATTCCGACAAGGAGATGTTCCTTGATATCGCGCGTGCGGTCGAGGCCGGCGGGGCACAGCATCTGACCGTGCATGCGCGCACCAAGATGGAAGGCTATAAACCGCCAGCCCATTGGGAATACCTTGCGCGCATCCGCGAAGCCATTTCGATCGGCATGACCGGCAATGGCGAAATCTGGGATGTGGCGGATTACGAGAAATGCCGCGACATTTCCGGCTGCGACAGCTTCATGCTGGGCCGTGGTGCGATTGCCGCACCCGATCTTGCAAGCCGCATCAAGGCATTTGAAAATGGTACGCGGGTGCCACGCGAAAGCTGGTCTGATGTATTGGCGATGCTGCTGGCCTATTGCGATTTGATGGCGTCAGACGGTGCATCGGAAAACCATCAGGCCGGGCGCATCAAACAATGGATGGCCCTGATCCGCAAAAGCCATCCGCAGGGCGAAACCTGCTTTGACGAGATCAAACGCATCCGCGCGATTGACGAACTGCGCGCCAAGCTGCGCTTTGATATGTCATTACCGGAAAATCAACGGACAAATGACCTGATTGCTGCGGAATAGCCAATCTATCGAGCCAATAACCCTAAAAGAAAACGGGCGGTCGTCATGACCGCCCGTTTTTATTCGATCAGACTGTCAGGCTTGGATCAGTTGCCAAAGCCGAAGTCATCGGCATCAAGATCATCCGGATCATTGATGCCCATCAGGGTGACAGAGGCATCATTGCCCAGCTCGATAACGACATTGCCATCGGTATCCATGTGCATGTCATTGAGGATCTGGTTGAAGTTGTTGTAGTTCCACTCCGACAGATCAATGATGTCTTCGCCCGGCGTGAAGTCGGTAATGATGTCGTGACCATCGGTTTTACCAATCTGGAACGTATCCCAGCCAGTGCCACCGGTCAGGGTGTCATCGCCAGCACTGCCATACAGATGGTCATTGCCAGAACCACCAAGCAGCAAGTCATCACCGGCATTGCCCCACAGAGTATCGTTGCCCGAGCCGCCATCAATCGTGACGTCGCCATAGGTTTCGATTTCGCTGGTCAGGTCAACGATGTCATCACCGTCACCGGCTTCGATCACTTCGATGCCGCTGATGCGGACATTGTCATGCGCGTCGCTGACACTGTCGCGGATGAACAGGGCATCATTGCCATCGGTCATCTGCAGGGTGTCGACACCCTCGCCACCGATAAAGACATCGTTCGACTGGTTGTAGCCGCCGAGATTGACGTAGTCGCCGGTACCTTCATCACCATCGCTGTCATGGCCCCAGCCATTGCCGTTATAGTGATGATGTCCCCAGCCACTGTCGTTCTGATGGCCATCTTCGCCCGGCGAACCGTCATTCACGGCATACCAGCTGCTATCCCAGACGCCGTCTGCGTTGTATTGCAGAACGTCATCGCCGGCACCGCCATTGAGAACATCTTCACCGGCACCACCCGTGATCGTGTCATTGCCAGAGCCACCCCACAGGGTGTCGTCGCCCGAACCACCATCGATCACGTCATCGCCCGCGTTGCTCCAGACGATGTCATCGCCGGTGCCACCCATGATTGTGACATCGCCATAGGTCAGCGTATCGCTGGTCAGGTCGATGATGTCATCACCGTTGCCGGCATCGATCACTTCGATGTTGGAGATGCGCGGGCTGGTGCCCGGATCAGTTTGGGTATCATCAAGGAACAGGGCGTCGTTACCACTGGTCATGGCCAGCGTATCGGTACCATCGCCACCATCAATGATGTCTTCGGAACGGTTGTAGCCAGACAGATTGATCTGTTCGTTGGTGCCATCCATGCCCGGATCGCCAACGTTCTTCGCGGCATAGCTGCCGGTCCAGCTCGCATCTTTCTGGTATTCGATATAGTCGTCGCCAGCACCGGCATCGATCACATCCGAACCGCGACCGCCATTGATGCTGTCATTGCCATCGCCGCCCCAGATGGTGTCATCCCCGTCGTCACCGCCAAGGATGTCATTGCCATCAAGGCCCGAGAGCAGGTTCGCGCCATCATCACCGAACAGGTAATCGTTGAAGTTCGATCCGATCAGATCCTCGATCGAGTTCAGCTTGTCATTACCGTTGCTGCTGCTTGCCGTGCCGGTTTCAAGGTTTGCCGCCACTGCCGTGGTCGAGCTGGCATAGCTTGCAGTATCGCGACCGGCACCACCATAAAGGCTGTCATGACCGGCACCGCCATCAAGCGTGTCATTGCCGGCATCGCCATACAGCTTGTCGTCGCCATTGCCGCCATAAATGGTGTCATCGCCATCGCCGCCATAGAGACGGTCGTTGTTTTCACCGCCATCAATCACGTCGTTGCCAGCACCGCCCAGGATGCTGTCATCACCGGTACCGCCATTGATGGTGTCATTGCCGGCTTCGCCATACAGCTTGTCCTGACCCTGACCACCGGTGATGGTATCTGCACCCTCGCCACCCCAGACGCGGTCGTCACCCGAGCCGCCATCAAGGGTATCGTCGCCGGTACCACCGGTGATGCTGTCCTGACCACTGCCGCCTTCGATCAGGTCATTGCCTGCATCACCCGAAAGCGTGTCGTCGCCATCACCACCGTAAAGGCTGTCATTGCCATCCATACCGGTGATGGTGTCCTGACCATTCAGGCCATAGACTGTGTCATCACCCGAAAGGGCTGCAATCGTGTCATTGTTGCTGGTGCCATAGAGCAGATCATCATACGGCGTCGGGCCGGACGACTGTTCAACACCGACAAACATGTCAGCATTAAGCTGGCTCATCGAGACACCGACAAGCGTCAGCGTGCCCTGACCATTGAGGTTGATCACGGTGTCATTGCCGACCTGGCTCATCTGGTCTTGCAGATCACCCCAGTCATCAATGTCGAGCGACGCGAGATTGATCGTGTCTTCATTGACGTTGAAGTCGGTGACGACCTTGTCGCCGGAATTGTTGGACACAATGATCTGATCCGCACCCGAACCACCGGTGTAGGTGTCATCACCCGCACCGCCATCAAGCGTGTCATTACCAGATCCACCCAGCAGAGTATCCGTGCCATCGGTTCCGGTCAGGGTGTCGTTACCGGCACCACCATCCAGAAGATCATTGCCATTGCCACCCGACAGAACGTCATCGCCTTCACCGCCCAGCAGCGTATCGTCCCCATCACCACCAAGCAGCGTGTCATTGCCAATGCCACCATCAAGGGTGTCATTGCCCGCATCACCCGACAGCAGGTCATTGCCAGCACCGCCAGCGATGCTGTCATTGTCATCACCGCCATAGATAACGTCGTCGCCGCCTTCGCCATCAAGTGAGTCATTACCGGCAGAGCCATAAATGGTGTCGGTGTCATCGCCACCGGTGATGGTGTCGTCACCTTCCATGCCGTCGATGTAATCATCGCCGCCGCCGCCATCCATGACGTCGTTACCGGCATGACCAATCAGGGTATCGTCACCGGCATTGCCTTCGATGACGTCATCGCCTTCATTGCCTTCGAGGCTGTCATTGCCCGAACCGCCAGAAATGACGTCATTGCCGCTGCCGCCCGTGATGGTGTCATCGCCATCACCGCCAGAAAGCGTGTCGTCGCCTTCCATGCCATTGAGCGTGTCATTACCGGCACCGCCATCGACGGTGTCATCACCGGCCAGCGCATCGATATAGTCATCTTCGCTGGTGCCCAGCAGGACATCGTCAAACTGCGTCGGGCCGCCATCATTTTCGATGCCGATGAACATATCCGACGATACATCATTCAGGCGGACACCACGCAGGGTGACAGAGCCCTGATCACCAAGATCAATGACCGTGTTGCCATTCACTTCGGACAGAAGCGGTGCCAGTTCGGACCAGGTGCTGATATCGAGTGCATCAAGCGAGATCTGATCGACGCTGGTATTGAAGTCCATGACGACCTTGTCACCGATCAGGCTGGTGACCTGAACAACGTCGGCACCGGAACCGGTGTGGATTTCATCGTCGCCTTCGCCACCATCAAGGGTGTCGTTGCCTTCACCGCCATAAAGCTTGTCGTTGCCGGTTCCACCATCAAGGTAGTCGTCACCGCGTTCGCCATGCAGCGTGTCATTGCCTTCGCCACCGATCAGGGTATCGGCACCATCGCCGGTCCAGATCAGGTCGTTGCCTTCGCCGCCATCAACGGTGTCTTCGCTGATGTCTGCTTCGACATTGTCAAAGGTGTCATTGCCTGCACCCAGATCGACTTCGTTGTTCTGGCTGTTGCCATAAACATAGTCGTCATGGGCAGATGCGATGACCTTTTCGAAGTTGGCAAGGATATCACCAACCGCATCACCGCCAAAGGCACGTCCGCCTTCACCCGGGTTGTGCGTGTGGGTGTCGGTATCGCCAAGGAAGATTTCGACACCGGCATCCGATCCTTCGTAGCTGATGGTGTCACGGCCTTCGCCGCCATCAAGATAGTCGCCACCAGCGCCACCTTCGATGGTGTCATCACCGGCACCACCCAGAAGCGTGTTGTCGCCATCCGATCCGGTCAGGACATCATCGCCATCCGAACCGATGACGTTTTCGATGTTGCTGATCGTATCCGAACCGGTTTCAGCAGAGGTCGCCGTACCAGCCGACAGATCAACCGTCGCACCGTCTGCGGCAGACATATCAAGCGTGTCTTCGCCGTCGCCACCATCAAGGGTGTCGTCACCAGCCGCCGCCATCAGGGTATCGTCACCGGCACCGGCATCGACAACGTCGTTGCCCGCGCCATCATCAATGACGTCTGCACCGTCGCCAGCCGCAATCGTGTTGTTGGCCGCGTCACCAGTGATGGTGTCTGCGGCAGCACTGCCGATTACGTTTTCGAAGCCGGAAATGGTGTCACTGCCGGTTTCAGAACTGCTTGCCGTACCGGCCGCAAGATCGACCGTGGCACCGCTGGTGGCCTCAGTTAGATCAAGGGTATCATCACCTTCGCCACCGGCAAGGGTATCATCACCCGCACCTGCCATGACGGTATCATTGCCCGCACCGCCATCGACGATGTCGGCACCAGCACCGGCATCGATCACGTCGCTGCCTTCGCCGCCATTGATGGTGTCATTGCCTTCGCCGCCATCAAGGGTGTCGTCACCGGCACCACCTTCAAGCACGTCATCGCCAGCACGACCCGACAGGATGTCGTTGCCCAGGCCACCGGTCAGGGTGTTGTTATCAGCCGAACCGGAAAGCGTATCGTTACCATCCGAACCAATCAGGTTCTCGATGCTGGAAAGCTGATCGGTTTCGTTGGCACCAACCTGTGCCGTACCGGTTGCAAGATCGGCATTTACCGCAGAGCTTGCATCACTGTAGTCGGCGGTATCGTTACCGTCGCCACCAATCAGGACGTCATTGCCCGCACCACCCGCAAGCGTGTCGTCACCGGCACCACCATTGAGGATGTTGGCTTTGGCATCGCCGGAAATCGTGTCGTCATGATCCGAACCGGTGACGTTTTCGACCTGATAGATCGCGTCATTACCGGCACCACCGGTTGCGGTGTAGTTCGCCAGATCGACATTCACACCAGCGGTCGCATCGTCATAGGTGACGGTGTCTTGGTCGGCACCACCAACGATGATGTCATTGCCTTCACCACCGCTGAGCGTGTCTTCGCCGGTACCACCGAGCAGCGTGTCATCGCCAACACCGCCATCGATGATGTCATCGCCATAGCTGCCATCAAGGTAATCGTTGCCGGCACCGCCATCCAGATTGTCATGGCCAAGGCCGCCATTGATGGTGTCGTCGCCAGCGTTACCCCAAAGGGTATCGTTGCCCGCACCGCCATTGATGGTGACATCGCCATACGAAATGGTGTCGCTGGTCAGGTCGACCACGTCATCGCCGGAACCGGCATTGATGACTTCAACCCCGTCAAGGCGTGCGCCATCGGTCGTGGTTTCATCGACGGTGGTGTCGAAGCTGATCGAGCGGACGAAGAAGTCACTGCTGTCAGAACCGGTCGAGCCATTGGCGTAGGGTTCGCTTTCAAACGCGATATAGCGGAATTCAACCGGATTGCCGCTGCCATCGGTGGCATTGATGGTCGCCGTACCGACACCGTTGCTGGTGTAGTTGATCGTGCTGTCATCAAGGGTTCCGGAAGCAACAAGGTTGCCATCGGCATCAAAGGCCTGCCAAGAGCCGATCTCGCCGCCGCCCTCATTGGCCATCAGATTGGAAACCTGAACCGTCGCGGTCGAGGCATCTGCGCCAAGATCAACAACGATGGCTTCGCTTTCGCCGGACTGGGCATCGTGGTTGATCTGACCACCGGCCGTACCGCCGCCGTCATTACCGATGCCATTGCCGTCGAAGTTGACGGTGTCATCAGCCGCGGCAAGGTTCAGCTTGCCATCGCCATCGACATAGGACGTGCCGAAGTCAAAGGCATAAAGGTCGGCATCCGACCATGCGGCTTCGACATCTGCCGAGCTTGCCGGATCGGTCAGGCCAAGGGTCCGGGTTTCGGTCGTCGGCGTGGTGGTTTGACCATCGCCAAGTTTCGAACCATCAAGAACCAGCGCATCGTTGCCTTCAGACATATCAAGGGTGTCATTACCCTCGCCACCGATGAAGGTATCATCGGAGATGTTCTTGCCGCTGATATCGGCAACATCGCCGGTACCATCAACGCCCGGGCTGCCGGTGTTTTCGGTGGTATCGCCGCTGTCAGCGGTTTCGTCGGCTTCGAAGTTCAGAACGTCGTCGCCCGCACCGCCATCAAGGGTGTCGTCACCGGCACCGCCGCTGAGTTCGTCATTATCGGCACCACCGGAAAGCGCATCGTCGCCTTCGCCACCCGACAGGGTGTCGTTGCCAGCTCCACCATCCAGGCTGTCATTGCCGGTGCCACCGTAAAGGGTATCCGCACCGTCATTGCCCAGCAGGGTGTCATCGCCAGCACCACCGGCAACCGTATCGTCACCGGCAAGGGCATCGATGGTGTCATCGTCGTCGGTGCCCGAGAGGATGTCGTCATTCGGGGTCGCGCCATCGGTGATGTTGTTGAAGTCATCAGCGCTGAGATCGCTCAGAGCGACATCAACAAAGGTCACCGTGCCGCCCGCCGGCAGGTTCAGAACCGCGTCACCGTTGCTGTTTTCGCTTAGCAACGGAACAAGGTCGCCCCAGTTATCGATGCCAAGATCATCAATGGAAATCTTGTCTTCGCCAGGGGTGAAGTCGCTTACGACATCATCATCGGTGCCATCGGCAAAGATGAAGGTATCCGCACCTGCACCACCGGCAACCGTGTCATCACCGGCACCGCCATCGATGGTGTCATCACCGGCACCTGCATTGATGACGTTATCGCCGTTCGAGCCAGTAATCTGGTCATCGCCAGCACCGGTCGTAACATTTTCGAAGTTCGAGAACTGATCATTACCGGTGTCAGCCGAGCTTGCCGTACCCGCACCCAGATCGACAACCGCATCGCCCGATGCGTTCGACAGATCAAGGGTATCGATGCCGTCACCACCATCAAGGCTGTCATTGCCTGCACCGGCGATAACCGTATCGTCACCGGCACCTGCCAGGACAAGGTCACTGCCCGCGCCATCGGAAATGACGTCGTTGCCTGCACCGCCATCGATCAGATCGATGCCATCGCCACCATCAATGGTGTCGGCACCGTCACCGGTCGAAATAGTGTCATTGGCACTGCTGCCGGTAACGGTATCATCACCGGCACCCGTGGTTACATTTTCAAAGCCGGAAATGACGTCATCGCCGGTTTCGCTGCTGTGGGCAGTGCCATCCTGCAGATTGACTGCGATGTCGGCCTCGACATCGGACATATCAAGCGTGTCAAAGCCGTCGCCACCCGAAAGCGTATCGTTGCCCGCATCGCCGACGACCGTGTCGTTGCCTGCGCCGGCATCAACGATGTCATTGCCCGCACCGGCATTGATGTGGTCATTGCCATCACCGCCGCTGATGCTGTCATTGCCTTCGTTGGTCCAGACGGTGTCATCACCCGTTCCGGCATTCAC
Organism: Thalassospira sp.; assembly: GCF_002709775.1. Classification (GTDB taxonomy): domain Bacteria; phylum Pseudomonadota; class Alphaproteobacteria; order Rhodospirillales; family Thalassospiraceae; genus Thalassospira. The sequence continues at coordinate 31,046 of NZ_PAQR01000008.1, read as the reverse complement.
CGTGACGTCGCCATAGGATTCCGTCTGGCTGGTCAGATCAACAACGTCATCGCCAGCACCGGTGTCGATCACCTCGACATCGGAAATCGACGGTGCGTTTGATCCGTCTGCATGATCGTTATCAAGAATGATCGCATCACCAGCCGACGTACCGACAAGGGTATCAATACCTTCGCCGCCATCGAACTGATCATCGCTCAGACCAAGGCCTTCGAGATCGGCAACATCACCGGTGCCATCCACACCCGGGCTACCGGCATGGTCGGTTTCATCGCCAGCCTGACCGATACGGTCGGCTTCGAACTGAAGGACGTCGTTACCGTCGCCACCATCAAGGGTGTCGGTTCCTTCGCCACCGCCAAGCGTATCATTGCCGCCACCGCCAATGACGGTGTCGTCACCCGAACCACCACCGACAGTGTCATCACCATCGCCGCCGTCTACGGTGTCGTTTCCGTCACCACCATCGACCGTGTCATTCCCGGCACCGCCGCCAACAGAGTCATTACCACTGCCACCGCCAACGGAGTCATTGCCGTCGCCACCATCAACAGTGTCGTCGCCGTCACCGCCGTCGACCGTGTCATCACCGCCGCCGCCGCCAACAGAATCATTGCCGCTACCGCCACCGACGGAGTCATTACCTTCGCCGCCGTCAACGGTATCATCGCCGTCGCCGCCATCGACCGTGTCATTGCCACTGCCGCCGCCGACAGAATCGTTACCACTGCCACCGCCAACGGAGTCATCGCCGTCACCGCCATCAACGGTATCGTTGCCATCACCACCATCGACGCTGTCATCACCCGCACCACCGTCGACCGAGTCATCGCCGTCGCCACCGCCAAGGGTGTCTTCACCCGGCGTGCCGACATTGTCGATACCGGTGAAGTGATCCGGGGTCAGGTCGCCAACGGCCACACCCGACAGGGTCACCGTGCCACCGGATGGCAGGGTAATGACCGCACCATCAGGGCCGTCAGACAGCAGCGGCTGCAAATCGGTCCAGGTCGAGATGCCCAGATCCGGCAGAGAAATAGCGTCCGCGTTCAGATCGAAATCAGTGACAAGGTCGGTATCGGTGCCGTCTTCGAAGACGAAGGTATCCGCACCATCACCGCCCGAAAGGGTATCGTTGCCTGCACCGGCTGCGATGGTGTCATCACCCGCGCCGCCAGACAGAATGTCGTCGCCGGCACCACCATCAAGCGTGTCGTTGCCCGCACCACCGTCAATCACGTTGGCATCGTCCGAACCGGTAATGACATCAGCATCATCCGAGCCGGTGACATTTTCGAAGTTGGCAATGGTGTCCGATCCGGTATTCGCACCGCTTGCCGTACCCGCCGCCAGATCGACCGTCACGCCACCGGTGGTGCCAGACAGATCAAGGGTATCAATACCGTCGCCGCCATCGATGTCGTCATTGCCGCCATCAAGGGTAACGGTATCGTTGCCTGCGCCGGCATCAATCGTGTTATTGCCAGACGATCCGGTGATGGTGTCATCACCATCGGTCGCGATGACATTTTCAAAGCCGGAGATGCTGTCGCTGCCGGTTTCATCGCTGCTTGCGGTGCCTGCGGCAAGATCAATGGTCGCGCCGTCAGCAGCGGACAGATCAAGCGTATCGTCGCCGTCACCACCGATCAGGATATCGTCACCAGCACCTGCTGCGATGGTGTCATTGCCAGCACCACCGTCGATGGTGTCAGAACCTTCGCCGCCATCCAGGACGTCGTCACCGGCACCACCATCAAGGGTGTCGTTGCCAGCACCGCCATTAATGTTATCGGCACCTTCGCCGCCCAGAAGGACGTCATCACCATCGTTTGACCAGATGGTGTCATCACCCGCGCCGCCATCAACCGTGACATCGCCATAGAAATGGGTGTTGCTGGTCAGATCGACGACGTCGTTACCGTCGCCAGCATCGATGTTTTCGATATCAACGATCGACGGGTTGGCCGCACCGTTTTCATGATCACGATCAAGAATGATCGCATCGTCGCCGGAGCCGGCCACAAGCGTGTCATTGCCTTCGCCACCAACGAAGCTGTCATCAGACAGGTTCTTGCCGGCGATATCGGCAACTTCGCCGGTACCATCGGTGGTCGGGCTGCCGACATGGTCGGTGGTATCGCCGTCCGCGGCAATGCTGTCACCTTCGAACGACAGAACGTCATCACCGGCACCGCCATCAAGCAGGTCGGCACCTTCGCCACCGGCAAGGGTATCGTTACCAGCACCGCCCGAAAGCGTGTCGTCACCGGCACCACCATCAAGGACGTTGTCACCGGTCGAACCGATCAGGGTGTCATCACCGGCACCACCGGTCGCACCTTCGATACCATCAAGGGTATCGGTGCCATCGGTTGCCGTACCGGTACCGTTTTCAAGATCAACAACAACGCCGTCTGTCTGGTCGGAATAATCGACAATATCGTCGCCTTCGCCACCGATCAGGGTGTCATTGCCAGCACCGCCCGAAAGCGTGTCATTGCCAGCACCGCCATCAATGACGTTGTCGAATTCATTGCCTGCCAGCGTGTCATCATGGTCGGACCCGATCAGGGTCTCGAAACCGTCAATCGTGTCATTACCAGCACCACCGGTTGCCGTTCCGGCATCCAGGTCGACATTGACACCACTTTCGGCGTCTTCGTAGGACAGGACGTCGTCGCCTTCGCCGCCGATCAGCGTGTCATCGCCGCCATTGCCAAAGACCGTGTCATTCCCTTCGCCACCATCAAGGATGTTGGCGTTTTCATCACCGATCAGAACATCATCGCCATCACCGCCGGTGACGTTTTCGATGCTTTCAAGCGTATCGTTGCCAGCTTCACCCGTCGCGGTGCCAGCACCGAGATCAACGGTAACACCTTCGGTCGTATCGGAATAATCGGCGGTGTCAGATCCTTCGCCGCCGCGCAGGGTATCGTCGCCTGCGCCACCGATCAGGGTGTCGTTGCCTTCGTCACCATGGATATCATCGTTGCCAGCCTGACCATCGATGATGTCGTCGCTTTCAAGGCCGTAGATTTCATCACTGAGCTGGCTACCGGTGATGTTATCTTCGAACTCGGTACCAATGATGGCGTCATAGCCAAAGAAGTTCTTCTGACCAAGATCGTCGACCGAGACACCTTCAAGCGTGATGCTGTCACCATCGCCAAGGGTGATGACGGCATTGCCGTTTTCATCATCGGCCATCTGGTCACGCAGGGTGGCAAAATCCTCGATGCCATAGGAAGACAGATCGATGATGTCTTTATCGACGTCAAAGTCGGTCGCGGTGTCATGTCCGCCGCCCGGCTCCAGCACGATCAGGTCTTCGCCTTCGCCGGTGATCAGGACATCATCGCCGGCACCGCCAACAAGGGTATCGTCGCCCGAACCACCATCAAGGGTGTTGACCCCGTCGCTGCCGACCAGAGTATCGGTGTAATCGGTACCAATGACGCGTTCGAAGTTGCGAACAACGTCGTCGCCACCGCCGCCGGTCGCATATTCCTTGACCAGATCGACGGTCACACCGGCATCGACATTGGAGTAATCAATGGTATCGAGCTCACCGTCGCCACCATCAAGGATGTCATCGCCGGCATCGCCATAGACCCAGTCATCACCAGCGCCTGCTTCGACAATGTCGTCACCTTCGCCGCCACTGATGGTGTCATCACCGGCGCCACCCAGAAGGATGTCGCCACCGGCACCACCATTGATGATGTCATCGCCTGCACCGCCGCTGATTTCGTCGATACCTTCGCCGCCATCAATGACGTCATCACCGGCTCCACCATCAATCGCGTCGCCACCAGCGCCGCCGGAAATGGTGTTGTTGTTTTCGTCACCGGCAATCTTGTCGTTGAAGTCCGAACCAACGACATCTTCGATATCGATCAGGGTGTCATTGCCCTGCCCGGTTGCGGTGCCCGCCGCCAGATCAACGTCAATGCCCTGATCGGCACTGCTGTAATCGGCGGTATCGGAACCTTCGCCACCATCCAGCACGTCATCACCCGCGCCACCAACAAAGGTGTCGTCACCGGCAAGGCCGGTCAGGGTGTTGTTTTCTGCGTTACCCGACAGGGTATCGTCAAACAGGGTACCGGTGACGTTTTCGATGCCTTCAAGGACATCATCGCCGTCACCACCGGTAACAGTGCCTGCCTCAAGGTCGGCAACAATGCCTGCACCCTCGGTCGAGTAATCTGCGGTGTCATTGCCTTCACCACCGCGCAGCACGTCAGAGCCGGCATTTCCAACCAGCGTGTCATCGCCGGTGCCACCATCGATGGTGTCATTGCCTTCGCCACCGATCAGGCGGTCATTACCGGCACCGCCATCGATGCTGTCATCACCTTCAAGGGCGTTGATGATGTCATCGCCGCTGCCGCCGATCATTTCATCGGCGTTTTCAGAGCCAAGGCGAACATCGACACCGACGAAATTATCTGCACTCAACTCTGCCGGGATGACCCCTTGCAGGGTGATGGTGTCACCACTGTCAAACGTGATGGTCAGATCGCCATTGGCGTCCGTGCCAAACATCTGTTCCAGCGCACCGTAGCCCGCGATATTGAAGCTGGTCAGGTCGATGGTATCGACCGCCGGGTTGAAATCAGTGATCGTGTCTTTGCCGTCACCCGGATTGAAGATCACCTGGTCGGCACCTTCGCCGAGCGTCAGGGTGTCATTGCCTGCACCGGCATCAAAGGTGTCATCACCCGCACCACCGATAAAGGTGTCGCTCTGTCCACCACCGATAAAGGTATCGTTGAAGTCAGACCCTTCGATGGCCTCGATACCCTCAAGCGTATCGGTGCCGGTTGCCGTGCCCGAAACGGTGTGGTTGCTGGTATCCACCGTAACGGCAGATTCAGAGTCGGCATAGCTTGCGGTATCAAAGCCTTCGCCACCGATCAGGCGGTCATCGCCTGCCCCGCCCAGAAGGGTGTCGTTGCCGTCACCACCATCAAGCGTATCAGAACCCGCACCGCCGGAAATCGTGTCATTTCCAGCGCCACCTTCGACAAGGTCATCGCCGCTGCCCGACGAAATGACGTCGTTGCCGTCACCACCCGTGATGGTATCGGCACCCTCGCCAGTATTGATGATGTCATTGCCAGCACCGCCATCAACGATGTCGGCACCTTCGCCAGTCGTGATGACGTCATTGCCTTCGCCTGCATTGACGGTGTTGTCACCATCACCGGCATTGATCACGTTGCCCGTGTCATCGCCAATAATCAGGTCATCGCCGTCACCGGTGGTGACATTTTCGATGTTGGTAAAGGTATCGGTATCCGTGCCGTCAGAGGCCGTACCGTTGGTGAAATCGACAGTCTGATCGCCAGAAAGATCGCTGAGATCAAGGGTATCGTTGCCCGTGCCACCGTCGATGGTGTCGCTACCGGCACCACCGCGCAGCGTATCATTGCCCGCACCACCCAGCAGAACGTCATCACCCGCGCGACCGTCAAGGATGTCATTGCCCGCTTCACCCGAAAGGGTGTTGCGACCGCTATCGCCGCGCAGGGTATCGGCATTTCCGGAACCAGTAACATTTTCGAAGTTCGAAATGATGTCGCCGGTGCTGGTTACGCCCGTCTGCAGGTCGACCGAAACAGCGGATTCATCTGCGAAGGAAAGGGTATCTTCGCCCGCACCGCCATCAAGTGTATCGATGCCAGCACCGCCGGAAATGGTATCATTCCCAGCACCACCTTCGATCACGTCATTGCCGGCACCGCCGGTCACGATGTCATCGCCGTCGCCAGCAAGAATGGTGTCGTTGCTGCCACTACCGGCAATTACGTCATCATGGTCAGATGCAATGATCTGTTCGATGCCGCTGAAGGTATCGGTACCGGTATCTTCGCCAGTTGCCGTGTTGGTGCCCAGATTGATGTTCAGACCGGACGCAGCGTCCGAGTAATCAAGCGTATCGGCACCCGCACCACCAATATAGGTGTCATCGCCAAGTTCACCGACGAAGCTGTCATCGCCTTCGCCACCATCCAGGATGTCGTCGCCTGCACCGCCGGTCAGCATGTCGTTGCCGGCGCCACCATTGATCACGTTATCGGCGTCATCGCCCGTGATGGTGTCGTTATATTCTGTGCCGGTGACGTTTTCGAAACCGGAAATCGTGTCATTGCCATCCGCACCGGTCGCGGTTCCCGCAGACAGATCGATGTTCTGACCACCGGTTGCCTCGGCATAATCAAGGGTATCGGTCCCCTCACCACCCGACAGGGTGTCATCCCCGGCACCACCGGAAATCACGTCATTGCCTGCACGGCCTTCAATCGTGTCATCGCCAGCCCCACCCGAAAGGGTGTTTGCCTCATCCGAACCACCGATGCTGTCATCGGCGTCCGAGCCAAGCACGTCTTCGATGTTGCTCAGCAGATCGGTACCGTCGGCCTTGGCGGCCGAACCGGCTTCAAGGTCAACATCGACACCGGTTTCGCTGTTGCTGTAATCAATCACGTCCTGACCAGCACCGCCGTCAATCACGTCATCGCCAGCACTGACATTGATGGTGTCGTTGCCCGCACCGCTCAGAATGATGTTATCCGCATCCGAACCGGTGATCGTGTCATCCTGATCCGAACCAATGGCATTTTCGACATTGAGAACCGTATCACCGGTCGCGGCATCCGTTTTACCGGTGCCAAGATCAAGGGTAACGCCGTCTTCGGCATCAGAGTAATCAACGGTATCGATACCCTCACCACCATCAATCAGGTCGTTGCCCGCGCCACCGCTCAGCGTATCGTCACCGGCACCGCCAAGCAGGGTGTCATTACCGCCGCCACCCGACAGGATGTCATCGCCATCTTCACCGGACAGGACGTTATTCCCCTGATTGCCGGTGATGGTATCGTCATAGTCGGAACCGATCAGGTTCTCGATGTCTTGGATCTGATCGTTGCCAAGCCCGGAAACCGTGCCGGCCGCAAGATCGGCCGTAATGCCTTTGGCCGCGTTGCCATAGTCGACGGTATCGATGCCGGCACCACCGTTCAGAACGTCATCGCCACCGCTTGCGATCAGGGTGTCATTGCCAACGCCAGCTTCAATTTTATTGTCACCGCCATCACCAATCAGCGTATCGTTAAAGGCCGAACCGGTAACGTTTTCGATGCTTTCAAGAGTATCTTCGCCAGCCGCACCCGTTGCGGTTTGCGCAGCAAGGTCAACCGTGACACCACCCGTGGCATTGGCATAACTCGCAGTATCGCTGCCTTCGCCGCCCGAGAGGGTGTCGTCACCATCAAGGCCTTCAAGGATATCGTCGCCTTCGCCGCCAATCAGGATGTTGTCGGCATCAGAACCGGTCAGCGTATCGTTGCCTGTCCCGGCCACAATATTTTCAATATTGCGAATGGTATCGTTGCCACTATAGGCGAATGTTGTTCCCGCCTTAAGATTGACTGCGACGTCACCGGCTTCATCGGAATAGTCGACGGTATCAATGCCGTCGCCACCATCAAGGATGTCGCGGCCTGAACCACCGTTCAGGGTGTCGTCGCCAGCACCGCCGAAGATGCTGTCATCCTCTGCAAGACCGTAAATGATGTCGTCGCCATCAAGACCCGACAGGGTGTCCTGACCATCAGTACCAGACAAGAGGTCATCACCCGACGTTCCGACAATGTCACGTACACCGATAAAGTTATCTGCGGTGATGTCATCCTTGCTGACACCTTCGAGCACCATCGACGTGCCTTCAGCAAAATCGATGACTAGATCACCGTTTTCGTTTTCGTACATGTTTTCGTAGAGCTCGCCATAGGTATCAATACCCAGCGCACGAATATCAATCTGGTCTTCGCCAACCGCGAAGTCGGTGATGGTGTCTGTGCCATCCTCCGGACCGACAACATAGACGTCTGCACCTGAACCACCGCTCAGGGTGTCGTCGCCACCACCACCAGAAATGGTATCTGCGCCGGCACCGGCAGTGATGATGTTATCGCCAGCATCACCGGTAATGACGTCGTTCTGGCTCGAACCAATAACGTTTTCGACACCACTGATACTATCGGTGCCATCGGCATCAGTTGCCGTGCCTTCTGACAGATCGATATTGACTGCACTGCCACCTTCATAAGTGACGGTGTCATTGCCAGCACCACCTTCGACGGTGTTGCTTCCAGGACCACCAACCAGCAAGTCGTCACCAGCACCACCATCAAGGATGTCGTCGCCAGCACCACCGTAAAGTGTGTCATTGCCTGCACCACCTTCGATGGAGTCACTTCCCGCACCACCCGACAAGGTGTTGTTGGCGCCATCCCCGATCAGGGTATCATCGTGGTCAGAGCCGCGAATGCTCTCAATGCTTTCGAGCGTATCGTTGCCAGCTGCACCGCTTGCAGTCCCTGCCGACAGATCAACCGTTACCGAACCGTCTGCATCACTGTAATCGGCGGTATCAAAGCCATCACCACCCACCAGGGCGTCGTTGCCAGCCCCACCGGAAAGCGTGTCGTTCCCGGCACCGCCCAGTAGTTCGTCATCACCTTCACCGCCCGAAAGCGTGTCATTCCCGGCACCGCCAAGCAACGCATCGTCACCGGCACCACCAGAAATGATATCGCTACCGCCACCGCCGGACAGGGTGTTCGCCCCGCTGTCCCCGATAAGGGTGTCGTTCAGATCGGAACCAATGACGTTTTCAATGTTGCTGAGCGTGTCCTGGTTGCCAAGGCCACCACCAGCACCGGTTTCCAGATTGACGGAAACACCGCCACCGGCCGAGTAATCAACCGTATCTTCGCCGTCACCGCCATCAATGACGTCCTCGCCAGCGCCACCACTAATAATGTCGTCGCCGGCACCACCATCAATGGTGTCGTCGCCGGCACCACCGTCAATGGTGTCATTGCCTGCCAGACCATCAATGATTTCGGCCGCCTCGGATCCTTGCAAGACGTCATCGCCATCGGTTGCACCGAGGGAATCGATATCAATGAAGTTATCGGCGGTCAGATCTTCCGGAGAGACACCGTTCAGAATGATCGTTTTGTTGTTGGCGGTGATGACCGTATTGCCGTCGTCATCAGTGCCAAGCATTTTCTTGAGCGCTTCGAAGTTCGGCACATCAAAGCCGGAAAGATCGATCTTGTCTTCTGCCGGATCAAAATCTGTGATGGTTGTTCTGCCGGCTTCGTTATCAAAGACAAAGGTGTCAGCACCCTCACCGCCAGAAACGACATCATCGCCAGAACCTGCATTGATGGTGTCATCGCCTGCACCACCTTCAAGGACGTTATTGGCGCTGGAACCGCTTAGAACATCGTCGAAGTCCGTCCCGATGACGTTTTCAATCGAGTTCAGAGTATCGTTGCCATCCGCACCCGATACGACACCGGACGCAAGGTCAACTTCTACACCACCGGATGCGTCCGCATATGTAACGGTGTCCGATCCAGAACCACCGGAAAGCACATCATCGCCCGCGCCACCGGCCAGCGTGTCGTTGCCGGAACCACCATTAAGAACATCATCTCCGCCACGTCCGGACAGAACGTCATTGCCGCTGCCGCCATTCAGGACGTTGGCATTGTCATCGCCTGAAAGGGTGTCATCAGACGTGGAACCCGTGACATTTTCGAAATTGGCAATCGTATCGGAGTCTTCACCCGTGGTTGCCTGACCGGTTTCAAGATCAACATCAACACCACCCGCAGCATCCTGATAGCTCAGCGTATCGTTGCCTTCGCCACCATCAAGATCGTCGCTGCCAGCACCGCCACTGATCACGTCATTACCGGCACCACCGGTGATGGTATCCGTACCGGTTCCACCGGAAATGACATCATTGCCATCGCCGCCGTCAATCGTGTCGTTGCCTGCGCCGCCGGAAACCGTATCGTTGCCTTCTTTGGCGGTGATCACATCACTGCGGTCTGTACCGACAAGGATGTCTTTGTTTTCGGTACCTTCGAGTGAGCGGATGCCCTTGAAGTTTGCAAAAGTCAGGCTGTCGGGATCAACACCTTCAAGCGTAATGACAGCATCGCCAACCGTGACCGTAGCGTTGCCTGCTGCGTCTTCACCGATGAAATCGGCGATGTCCGAGAACAGCTCAAGCCCATCAATACCTTGAATATCAATGATATCGTTTGCCGGATCGAAATCGGTGACCAGATCATTGCCACTGTCAGACCGGACAACGAACGTATCAGCACCCAAACCACCGGTGAAGGTATCGTCCCCGCCGCGGCCATCAAAGGTATCGTCGCCTGCGCCACCGTCGAAGCTGTCATTGCCACTGCTGCCCAGCATGGTGTCGGCAGAAGCACTACCCTCAATCTCTTCGAAACCGGAAATCTGATCGGTGAAGGTGTTACCGGTGACCGTTCCTTCTTCGAGGTCGACCGTGATACCCGCGCCAAGACCTTCGGCACCGGAGCTGTAGCTTAGCGTATCGTTGCCTTCGCCACCGATAAGGGTGTCGTCACCTGCACTGCCAAATACCGTATCGTTGCCAGCACCGGTATCAATGATGTTGTCTTCATTATTGCCATAGACGACATCGTCGCCGGAGCCGGAAGCAACGTTTTCAAATCCTGAAATCGTGTCATTGCCATCACCGGTCGCCGTGCCACCGGCAAGGTCAACAGTGACACCACCATCAACATCGGAGTAATCGACGGTATCAATGCCGTCACCACCCGACAGATCATCATCACCGGCACCACCGGAAATGGTGTCATTGCCCGCACCGCCCAACAGAACGTCGTCGCCGCCGCCACCGGAAATGATATCATCACCGCCCAGACCCGAAAGGGTATTGGCAGCGTCATCACCGGAAATCACATCGCTATTGCCGGAACCAATGACATTCTCAAAGTTGGTAACCTGGGACGCACCGGAATCCGTGCTCACCGCGCCGGTTGCAAGATCGACATTCAGGCCGGTCACATCGCCAAAGCCGATCGTGTCAGTACCTTCGCCGCCATCGACGGTATCGTTGCCACCAACATTGCGAACGATGTCGTCGCCGGCCCCGGTCGAAATGACGTTGTCATCTGCAGAAGCCAGAACGGTGTCGTCACCCGCACCGGTAATGACGTTTTCAATGCTGCTCAGGGTATCAGTTTCACCGGTTGCACTGTCGCGCGCAGTACCGCCAGCAAGATTGACATCCTGGCTGCTTTCGCGCGCGCTCAGATCAAGGGTATCACTGCCTTCGCCACCGATAATGACATCGACGCCATCTTCGCCAATGAACAGGTCGTCGCCATCGCCACCATCAAGGATGTCATTGCCGCCGCGACCGACAATCGTGTCATTGCCCGCACCACCGCGCAGCACGTTGGTGCCATTGTCCCCATAGAGTTCGTCGTCATAGTCCGAGCCGGTCGCGTTCTCGATGCGATCAAGGACATCGTCGCCATCAGCACCGGTCGCGGTTCCAGCACCGAGGTCAACCTGCACGCCACCGTTTGCGCCCGAATAATCAACGGTATCAATACCTTCCTGACCGCGCAGGGTATCGTTGCCTGCGCCGCCCGAAACCGTGTCATCGCCATAGCCGCCCGACACAACGTCATCACCGGCACCACCGCTGAGCGTATCGTCGCCGCCATAACCATACAGTGCGTCATTGCCGTCCGTGCCGGTACCGACGTCATTGTCTTCGGTCTCAAAGATGCGTCCGAAACCGCGGAAATCATCCGCGCTCAGGCTGTCGCTGCCAACCCCTTCAAGGGTGAGCGTGCCCTGATCGCCGAAATCGATAACGGTGTTGCCGTTACCATCATCGGACATCATGGTTTGCAGGGTTGCGAAGTCCTGAATGCCAAGTTTGGACAGATCGATAATGTCTTCCGAACCGGCAAAATCGGTAATCGTGTCGTTGCCGAAATTCTCGGTCAGTTCAAAGTCATCGGCGCCCGCACCACCGGTCAGGGTATCGTCACCCGCACCACCGGTCAGCGTATCGATACCCGCACCGCCTTCAAGAACGTTATCAGAATCGTTGCCCGAAATGTGATCGTCATAGTCGGAGCCGACGACGTTTTCGACCATCTGAACAACGTCATTGCCCGCACCGCCTGTCGCGGTTTCGTTGGCAAGATCAACGGTTACAGCACTTTCGGCATCGCTGTAGCTGACAGTATCAACACCACTGCCGCCCTGAATGTGGTCGTCACCTTCGCCACCGCGCAGGAAGTCATTGCCCGAACCGCCGGCCAGCACGTCATTGCCGGAACCACCAACCAGAAGGTCATCGCCGGCACCGCCCTGCAGCATGTCGTCATTGTCGCCGCCAAACAGGCTGTCGCTGCCATCGCCACCCTGCAGGATGTCATTACCGCTTTCACCGCGCAGAACGTCGTCACCGCCACCACCTTGCAACAGGTCGTCGCCAGAACCGCCTTCAAGGGTATCGTCGCCGTCATTGCCCTGAAGGGTATCATTGCCAGCGCCACCGCCAAGAATATCGGTCTCGTCACCACCCTGAACCAGGTCAACGCCAGTTGTCGGCTGATTGTCATAGGCATTGGCGTCGCCGTCATCGGCGTCAACCACACCACCATCGGCTTCACCTTCGGCATCGCCGGATGCTTCGCCAGCGGCTGCATCCTCGCCAGAGGTCGTATCGCCCGTAGTATCGCTTCCGGCATCACCTTCGGAAGTAGCACCTTCTTCACCAGCACCAGCTTCGCTATCACCAACCGGCGTATCGCCAGATGCGGGTTCTTCAACCGTGGTTTCTTCGCCAGTCGTCTCGCCGGAAGAAGCATCCGCACCGGACGTCTCATCCCCAGCCGCACCAGCATCACCCGATCCGGTCTCACCCGAGCCTTCAGCGGGTGTTTCTTCGCTGCCCTCGCCCGAAGTTTCGGAACCGGCTTGCGGATCGGTGGTCTCACCGCTGGTTTCTGCGCCAGCTTCGACACCCGCCTGCGCACCGCTATTGGTGTTGTCTTCGGTGGTCTGATCGCTCTCGCCCGTCGCACCTTCGGTACCGGTTTCTGCGCCAGAAGTTTCTTCGCCAGTGGTTTCTTCACTAGCGGCGTCACCACCGGAAGTCTCTTCACCGGTTGCTTCGTCTACCGCCTGCTCTGAACCTTCACCGGTAGTCTCACCGGAGTCGGTGCTGCCGGTTTCCGATCCGCCAGTTTCGGCATCGCCACCAGATTCTTGCGAACCAGCATCGCCGGAACCAAGGGCATCATCACCGCTGCTGCCCGCCGCGCTGTCAGAACCGCTTTCGCCCGTCGTGTCACCGCCAGATGCGCCTTCACCGGAGGTCTCGCTGTCCGCGCCGGTACCGGTTTCAGAACCAGCGTCGGTCTCGGAACCTGCAACAACTTCGTCACCGCCGGCGGCATCACCGGAACCGGACTCACCTGTGGTTTCGGTCTCACCGGATGCGGTTTCGCCGCCTGTGCTGTCGCCTTCGGTGGAGCCAGTGGTTTCACCAGAAGATGCACTGGTATCCTCACCCGTTCCTTCGGAACCGGAGTCAGTGCCGGCATCGCCGGTGCTGCCTGTTTCACCAGTATCGCCCGTGCTTTCCGAACCGCCGGAAGTGGCCTCGCCCGAGGTGGTATCTTCCTGCGTTTCAGAATTGCCGGTCGAACCGGTTTCAGCGCCCGTATCGCCAGAGGCGGCTTCACCGGAATCACCCGTGCCCCTGTCGCTTGCACCACTGTCGGTGCCGCTTTCAGTCTGACCGGTTTCTTCGCTGCCTGATGCACCGCTGGCTTCATCACCAGAAGGCTCGCCAGAGGTTTCACCGGATCCGGTTGAACCCGTTGAGCCTGTTTCCTCGGAAGTGCCTGCACCGGTTTCCGTGCCACCGGTCTCGGTTTCACCCGCGCCAGTTTCACCCGTCGCGTCACCACCCTCGGAACCGTCCGTGGAGCCATCCGCTGTCGAACCGGTGTCGCCTTGGGACGTAGACTCTTCGGCATCGCTGGTGCGACCGGTGCCGGAATCGAGATTAACCTCAACACCCTGACCAGACTGGCTGTAATCAAGGGTGTTTTCGCCCAAACCACCGTCGATAACGTCCGCGCCGTCACTTGCGCCAAAGGTGTCATCACCCGCGCCGCCAGACAGGCTGTTATTGCCGGAGTCCCCGGTAAGCACGTCATTCCCCGACGTACCGCGCAGATTTTCAATATTTTCAAACGAAGTACGGTTCGCACCGGTGGCATCCGTCGAGGTGCCCTGCGACATATCGGCGCGCACGCCATCAGCCGCCCCGTCAAACGACAGGGTGTCTTCGCCGGCACCGCCGTCAATGTTGTCGGAACCGCCGCCCGATGAAATGATATCATCGCCGTCAGAGCCAACGATGGTGTCATCACCTTCGCTGCCCTCAATTACGTTGGCTTCGCCCTCGGCAGCAGTATCGCCGCCGTCGGTGGCAACAGAAACTTCGTTGATCTGCGGTGCTTCAACCAGCGTGACGTTGGCAAGTTCTGCCTTCGAAACGCCTTCGAAAATAACCTTGTCACCGGTCGAGAAGACGATGAATGCATTGCCCGCCGCATCCTCATCGACCAGAGCCATCAGTTCGCTGACGCTGTCGACACCAAGATCGCTTAGTGCAAGTTCGTCTTCATCAACGTTGAAATCGGTAATTGTGGTCTGCTCGAAACCGCTTTCGAGCACAAAGGTATCACGGCCCTCGCCGCCGGTCACAACATCCTGACCCTCGCCCGATTCGAGGATGTCGTCGCCTTCGCCGCCAATCAGCGTGTTGTCACCACCATCGCCCACCAGAACATCGTCATAGGCACTGCCAATGACGTTCTGAATGTTGGTGAAAACCTGGGTTGCTGCAGATTGGGGATTGCCTTCGCCAGAAGCGCTGGCGCCAGAATCAGTTTTGACCGCGTCAGAATCACCTTCCGAGCGGTCATCAAGTACCTGATCAATGTCGGTGTCGGTGATTCCAACACCATCGTCTTGGTTGGCGGGCGAGACCAAAGCACATACTCCCTACATGGGAATTGTTTTTACCAGTACTGCGGCGGACATCCGCCCCAGAATCGATTTATACCGTAGTATAAATTAGATATTTGCGAATCAGCAATAGCAAATGACTCGCCCGGGGACGGATAATTCGTTTTTTCTCATGTTTTCTGGCGCTTTGGAAGGAAAAAGCCCGGCCTGTCAGAATCTGTCAGGTTGTATAGATCGACCCACCCCGACCTATACGTTCTTTGCTTCTTTACTGTTCGCGGAATGCGCGATCGAAGCTGGTGGTGATCGGTGAAAACAGATAGGCAAGAATCGTTCTGGCCCCTGTCACGATCTCGAGCTGGGCAGGCATGCCGGGCGAAAGAATCATGCCTTCATGCTCGGCCAGGCTCTCTGCGTCGATCTCGACCATCGCCTGGAAATAGGATCGGCCTTCAGAGTCCGTCAGACGGTCTGGTGAAACGTCGGTGACCGTGCCCTTGACTGGTGCGAACCAGCGCTGGCTGAACGAGGTCACCCGGATATTGACCGGAAGTCCGGCCGAAACGACGTCAATGTCGTTGGGCGAAACGCGGGCTTCGATGACAAGACGATCATCGGCCGGCACGATTTCAAGCACCTGCGCACCCGGCGGAATAACCCCGCCGACGGTGGTGAACTGCATGTTGGTCACCGTGCCGTTGCGCGGTGCCTTGATGTCGGACCGCACCAGGATATCCTCGGCCGATCGCAGACGTTCGTTCAGGTCGGAAATCTCGCTTTGCACGTCGCGCAGTTCGGTATTGATCGACTGCAAATGATCGCGCATCAGCTGCGACTGGCTGGCCTTGACCTGCTGGATTTGTTGTTCGATCCGCGCGATATCGGCGGAATAGCGACCAATATTGCCAAGGGTCTCAACCAAACGGCTTTCAAGCTGCAACAAGCGGGTCCGTCTGGCATAGCCAAGGTCCACCATCGGTTTGACCATGGCGAGCTCTTCCTTGACGATGCCGACCTGCTGTTCGGCGGCAATCTTTTGCTCGCGCGTGCCGACAATCTCGCGCCGTAGCTCCTTGATCCGCTCGTCATAAAGCTCGACCTCGCCCTTGAACGCGCTGCGGCGGCTTTCAAACAGGGTGGTTTGCGCATCCGTGATCGAGAAGTAACGCGGGTCTTCAAGCGGCTGTGGGAAGGTCAGATGATCTTCCTGCGCACGTTCGGCAACAAGGCGCGTCTGGGTCGC
The DNA here is from genome assembly GCF_002709775.1 of Thalassospira sp. Classification (GTDB taxonomy): domain Bacteria; phylum Pseudomonadota; class Alphaproteobacteria; order Rhodospirillales; family Thalassospiraceae; genus Thalassospira. Next base: position 14,854 of record NZ_PAQR01000008.1, on the reverse strand, counting down.
CAGCGCATTGAGATAGCGGTTGTTGAGCAGATCAAAGCTAGCACGCGATCGGGTGTCATCAAGCCGTACCAGAACGTCACCCGCCTGAACCCGTGATCCATTGCGCACCAGAATTTCACGAATGATGCCGCCTTCAAGATGCTGCACACTTTGACGGCCGGAAAATGGCGCGACCACGCCACTTGCCGTTGCCGCCGAATTGACCTCGGCCGTGCCCGCCCACAGCAGGACAGAGCCAAACCCCAAAAACAGGATCAAAAACCCGATCCGCACCAACGGCTTGACGTCAGTGCTAAGCTCGCGCGCGGTTGGAAGTTGCACACCACCAGACATCAGGCACCACCCTGTCGACGCTCGGCCGATCCTTCAACCACACGCAATTGCGGGCGGCCGCGTCGTGCGGTTTGTGCCCGCACCTTTTCGCGTTCTGCCGGGCGATCTTCCGCATCTGCTGGTCTGCGGCGCGGCGCCCGTGCGGCGGCGGCCCGTTCGGCATCCTCACGCACTTTGCGCATGCGCATTGCCGCTTCTTCGCGCGCCTTGGCGATGGCTTCGGCCTCGCTCATTTTGCGCTGCGCTGCGGGCTTGCGGGCCGGTTGGGCGGCGCGTTCGGGCTGTGTTTTCGGTTTGGCTGCAGGGCGTTTGGCCGCAAGATCGGCGGCACTGGCCGGACGGGCTTCACGCGACGGCCGGGCTGGCGGATCCTTGCGCGCGGCATCCTGTGTCGCCGCTTCCTTTTTGCGTACCGGGCGCATGGTCATCATCGTGCCGCCCGGGGTCGGCTGCGGCTTCATTTCCGTTTTGGCAATCCCGGCGGCCTGTTTGGCGGCCTGCGCCCGGCCCGATCCGGTTTCGCCAGTCGATCCGAAATCGGCAATTTCCGGCATTTCCTCGATCTCGGGCTCAGCTTCAGGCGCGGGGGCGCTCATAGCGGCTGCCAGATGGGTGTTGGGCGCGCTGTTCTTTTCAACAATCGGACGCGGCGCATCCGGATTGGGAACGGCGATCTGTTTTGGCGTGATCCGCATTTGCCCATCGGACGGCGGCACATCCGCCGCAGCCGGGCGGGCACTTGGCGGCAGGCCACGGGCAATTTCTGCGCCGGTAATTTCATCGTCTTCACTGGCTGGTTTCGGTATTGCCGGTTTGGCACCACCCTTGACCGGGACCACCTGAATCTGACCGTCTGCTAGTGCCAGAATGGCATCGGCACGCGCCAGAATTTCGCGTTCGTGGCTAACGATAAAGGTCGTAATACCATTGCGGCGCAAGACTTCGATCAGTTCGCTGATATGGGCGACACCACTGTCATCAAGGGCGGTTGTCGGCTCATCAAGCAGCAACAGGCGCGGACGCGAAAACAGGGCGGCCGCCAAGGCAATCAATTGCCGCTGCCCACCCGAAAGGTTACGCCCACCGCGATCCACCCGCGTGTCGTAACCATCTGGCAGATCAAGGATGAACTGATGCGCACCGGCAAGCTCAGCCGCCTGAATGATGTCGCGCATTTCCGCATTGCCCAGACGGGCAATGTTTTCGGCAATCGTACCGGGGAACAGGAACGGGTTCTGCGCCAGATAGCCGATCTGCGCCCCCATTTCGGTGCGATCGACCCGTGATGCTTCAACATCATCAAGCTTCACCGACCCGGAACCGGGCAACCAGATGCCCATGATCAGTTTCAGAAGGGCGGTTTTACCAACCCCGTTAAACCCGGCAAGCGCAATGATCTGCCCCGGTCCCGCCTTGAACGAGAACCCCTTGAACAAGACATTGCGGCTGTTGGGCGGCGCAAAGACAAGCCGGTCCACACTGACCGCCATGCCACGGCCACGCGGCATCGGGGCCGGGACGGTCTGACGTTTTTCAAGCAGGATGTTGTTAAGGCGCTCAAACGAACTGCGCGCTGCATTCCAGCTGCGCCACGCGGTCACCGCCCCATCAAAGGGTGCCAAGCCGCGCATACCAAGGATCATGGAAGCCACCATGATGCCGATTGTGATGCTTTCGGACAGAACCAGATAGGCCCCGACACCGATAAAGCAGACCTGCATGGCAAGTCGGACAAAATGCGAAAGCGTGGTCGATGTGCCGACCCGGCGGCTGGCCTGACCTTCCCAATAAAGCGAATCAGATTGGCCCGCCTGCCAGCGCTGACGGGCCGACTGGGTCATGCCCATCGCTTCCATCGCCTCGGCATTGCGGACATAGGTTTCTTCCTGCGCAATGCCGCGGTTCTGGCTTTCTTCCGACCGGTCGACCGAGATTTTGGCGGCCGCCTCGTTGGCGATCGCGATCACGATCAACAGCAACGCACCGCCACAGGCCACCATGCCAAGACGGGTGTCGAAAATGAACACCACCCCGATATAGACCGGCGCCCACATGAAATCGATCAGGGCAAAGGGCCCGCTGCCGGTCAGAAAACCGCGCAATCCATAAAGATCCCGGAGCGGGCGCTGACGCATCTGGCTGCCGCGGGCTGATTGCTGCACGACATGGGCAAACAGCTCCCCACCAAGGCGCAGATCAAGTGCAGTCCCGACCCGGATCAGAACCCTTGATCGCAGCTGTTCCATCGATGCGATGAAGACCAGAACAAGACCGATACCAAGTGTGAGCAGGGCCAACGTATCAACCGACCGGCTGGAAAGAACGCGGTCAAACACCTGCATGGAATAGATCGGGATCACCATGTTGAGCAGGTTGATCACCATCGAGAATCCGCCGACAAGCGCGATCGACCGCCAGAACAACCGTTCCAGCGGGGTACGATCCCCCTCGCGTCCCGCATCCGATTTGCGGGTTGGCCGGATTCTATCCAACAGGCCCATTCGTTCCTTCCGCTATATCCACCCATGAAACATGGGCGAAACCCTTATATTTGTTGCCTTTGGCCATTTGCCAATCACGCATGGCAAACCACCCGCGCAGCGAAGCCACAACGGGTATCCTAGCCAATGGCATACTCCCACTATTCTAGTCGAATATATAAGGATGTGTTAAAATTTTGCCGCAAAGCCCTTTATTTCATTGCCTTACCGCATCCTCTGACCGGACCATTTCAGCCAAATTCTGGCACCGAATCCTGTGCCACAAAGACCTGCCAAAATCTGTGCTGGATCAATGCCCTTAACACCCTGCCTGATATAGCCTTTTTTCAATCCCGTGCGATGTGCCATTTGCGCAATTGCCCCTTCGCGCCCTATCTTTGGGGTATCGCGCCAACACCAAACCCGACAGGCAAACCCTTCATGGCTGACAACACGCCGCAACTTCCGGGCTTCATTCAACGGTTTCTCGCCATCGAGCCGGGCGGAGTCTCTCACGCGGGCGGGCTGATGGCCTGCATGATCGGTGTGCTTGCCGCCTGTGCCTGGATGCTGGGCGGAGTATCGATGATGATCTCGGCCGGTGTTGCGGTTGCCTTGATGCTGGCCCTGTCGCCGATGATCTCGCCGGACGTGCTCATGAAAATGCTGCGCGCGAGTCCGCTATCGGGTGAAGATTATCCCGCCATCCACGAAATGAGTCGCCTGCTTTCCGAACGCGCCGGCCTTGGTCACAAGCCAAAGCTGTTTTTGCTGCCCGGCAAGGGGGTCAATGCCATCACGACGGGCACCGATGACAACACGACGATTGCGATTTCAAGCGATGCGGTGCATGGCCTTTCCCCGCGTCAGATGCGCGCCATTCTTGCCCATGAAGTGGCGCATGCCTGGCATGGCGACACGCGCATTTTGCTGATTACCGATGTGCTTTATCGCGCAACATGGACGATTGCGCTGTTTGGTCTGGCGATCTTTATCTTTGGCGATTTCAATCCACCGGCCTGGATGATTGTCCTGTTTGGTGCCGTGCCGACCATCAGCTTCCTGTTTCAGCGCGCCGTTATCCGCGACCGCGAATTTGCCGCCGATCACGGGGCGAGTGATTTGCTAAATGGCCCGGAAGACATGATTGATGCCCTGCTTCACATCGATCAGATCAATCGCAAGCGGCTTGGCCTTGTTCCGTATCGCAGCACTCAGCCGCCCAGCCTGCTCGATACTCACCCATCCGTCGGCTCACGCATCAAGGCGCTCCGTGACCTTAAGCCCGGCACCTGGCAGAAATTCTTTGAAAACCGGCGCGTGCCGCCGCAATAATCGGCCATGGCAGCAGCGGACAACTCCAACAGCTCTGATCTTGGCACCTGCGCGATCTGTGGGCGCGCGATGATCGCCGGTCCCAGTGTGGATCGCCATCACTGGCGCCCGAAATCGCAGGGCGGGACCGAAACCGAATGGCTGCACCGGGTGTGCCACCGCATGATCCATCGCCTGTTTGATGAAGCCACCTTGGCGCGCGACTACGACAGCCCCGCAAAACTTCTGGCCCATCCCGACATCATCAAGTTCGTCAAATGGGTGCGCAAGAAACCCGATGATTATGTCGACTGGCCGGAAAGTGCCGGGCGCTATGGCCGCAATCGTGGCAAGCGCCGATAAGCTGCTGCGTTGGTGCGCGGGGGAAAGAACTGCCAATTTAACCATTTACCTGCCAAGATAGGCGCAATATACGCGTCAAACGCGAAACCGCCGACAGCAGGAAACACCGATGCCAATGCTTAATGAACTGATCCCGGTCTTTGTCACCCTGTTCGTGATCATTGACCCGCTGGGTCTGGTACCGGTCTTTATCGTCCTGACCCAGGGCACAAGTGCCGCCCATCGTCGGCGCATGGCAATCCGGGCCTGCTTGACCAGCTTCTTTATCCTCGCGGCCTTTGCCCTGATCGGTGAAGGGTTGCTGGGTGTGTTTGGCATTCATATGCCCGCCTTCCGGATTGCCGGGGGCACGTTGCTGTTTTTGATCGCGCTTGAGATGCTGTTTGAAAAACGCAGCCAAAAACGTAACGAGCGCGCCGAACAGGTCCATCAGGAACTCGAAGAAGACCACGAGGCGGAAAAGGCCGCAAAAACCGCCAAGGCCAAAGCCAAGAAACCCGCCACCAAAACCGCAGACGGCCCGACCATCCCCGATGACGAGGCCGACGATATCTCGATCTTCCCGATGTCGATCCCGTTCCTGTCAGGTCCCGGTGCCATCGCATCCGTGATGCTTTTGATGGGCAAATTCGAAGACAATATCGCCATGCAGGCCAGCGTGATTGGCGTTGTCGCCGTCGTGATGGTGATCGCCTTTGTCTTCTTCCTGCTGGCAAACGTCGTTGCCAAACGCCTCAGCCCGACGGTCGCCACCGTCGTATCGCGCCTGCTTGGCATGATCCTGGCCGCATTGGCCGTCCAGTTCATCATTGATGGTGTGAAACAGGCGTTTTTCTGAGATATCCGATACCAACCCAAACAAAAAAGGGAGGGCAATCTGCCCTCCCTTTTGCGTTCTATATCGCCTAATCAGTCCCAACGCTTCGCCGCGCGCAGGATGGCCTCGGTGCCGATCTGGTAGTGATCGTAAAGGGCGATGCTGTCGCCGCACTGGCCAAAGGCATTGACGCCAAGCGGTGCGACCGCGTGACCGCGCACACCGCCAAGCCATGCAAGGGCGGCCGGGTGGCCGTCGATCACCGTGACAAGGCGGGCATCCGGGGCGAGTGGTTTGAGCAGGTTTTCCACATGCGACATCTTGCCATCGGCCTTGCCCTCAAGACGAGCACGTTCGAGATCCTGCCATTCATTGTAAAGGCGATCGGTCGAGGTGACAGCCAGCAGGCCCAAGCCCGGATGGTCTTCGGAAAGCTTTTCCCAGGCGGCAATTGCTTCAGGCGCCATGGCACCGCAATAGGCAATCGCCATCTTGCAATCCTCGCCCGGCTGGCGCAGCCAGTATCCACCCGAAATAATTTCGGTCTTTTGCGTTTCTGACAGGTCACGTTCCGGCTGCGACAGCGGCTTGGTCGACAAACGCAGGTAGATCGAGCCACCTTCCGGGTCCTGCATATGGTCAAACGACCAGCCCATGATGGCCGCCAGTTCATCCCCAAAGCTTGGCTCAAAACTGGTCAGGCCCGGCTGGCCCATGCCGATCATCGGGGTTGATATCGACTGATGCGCCCCGCCTTCCGGCGCCAGCGTAATGCCGCTTGGTGTTGCCACGACCATGAAACGCGCATCCTGATAGCACGCGTAATTCAACGCATCGAGACCGCGCGCAATGAACGGATCATAAAGCGTGCCGATCGGAAACAGGCGCTCGCCAAACAGGCTGTGCGACAGGCCAAGGGCGGCGAGATTGAGGAACAGGTTGTTTTCGGCAATGCCGAGCTCGACATGCTGGCCGCTTGGGGAGCGGATCCATTTCTGGGCCGAGGGGACCTTGCGTTCCTTGAACTCATCGGCCAGTTCTTCGCGGCCAAACAGACCGCGCTGGTTCACAAAGCCGCCAAGGTTGGTCGAGACCGTCACGTCGGGCGAGGTCGTGACAATTCGATCAGAAAGATCACTGTTCTTCATCTTGGCCAGTTCATTCAGAACCTTGCCAAAGACTTCCTGCGTGCTTGATGTTTCCGTCCGTGCATAGGGCATGTCGGGAATGGTGATGTGCTTGGCCGACTTGTTGCGCGGGGCATCATCGTTAAACGGTGCCTTGGCAATGTAATCGCGAAGTGCATCTGCACTGATATCAAGGCCAGCTGCGATATCCCATTCCTGCCCGTCGGCGACCTTGTTCTGCAGCTTGAAGGCGTCCATTTGCGGCACATTCATCAGGCCCGCATGGTTGTCCTTGTGCCCCTGAAGCGGCGTGCCATACCCTTTGACGGTATAGGCGATAAAGACGGTCGGCTTGTCATTGGGAACTGCGTCAAAGGCGCTCAGCACCGCTTCCATGCAATGCCCACCCAGATTGGTCATCAGATCATGCAAGGCATCATCGTCATACTGCCCCAGAAGATCTGCCAGCGCGTTGTCGCCGGGCATGTCGGAGGTAATCTGTTTGCGCCATGCTGCGCCGCCCTGGAAGGTCAGCGCGGAATAGATGTCGTTCGGCACGTCGTTCAGCCACTTTTTCAGTGACTTGCCGCCCGGCTTGGCAAAGGCATCATGCAGCTTGCGGCCATATTTGATGGTGATCACGTTCCAGCCGACCGCGCGGAAGAACCGGCCAATGACACGGAACAGATGGGCATCAATCATACCATCAAGGCTTTGGCGGTTATAATCGATCACCCACCAGACATTGCGAATGTCATGTTTCCAGGTATCAAGCAGCGCCTCATAGATATTGCCTTCATCAAGTTCGGCATCCCCGACAAGGGCAACCATGCGACCAGGTGTTTCGCCCTTGGGCAGCATGTCCTTGTAGCGCAGGTAATCCTGTGTGAGGGCTGCAAAGTTCGTCACCGCCGCACCAAGGCCAACAGAACCGGTCGAGAAATCAACCTGATCACCATCCTTGGTCCGCGACGGATAGGATTGCGCCCCACCAAAGGAGCGGAAGCTTTCAAGCTTTTCCTTGGTCTGGCGGCCAAACAGGTAATTGATCGCATGAAAGACCGGGCTTGCATGCGGCTTGACCGCCACCCGGTCCTGCGGGCGCAGAACATTGAAATAAAGCGCCGTCATAAGGGTCGTCATCGACGCACAGCTGGCCTGATGGCCGCCAACCTTGATGCCGTCGCGCTTGGGGCGCAGATGGTTGGCGTTATGGATTGTCCAGCTTGAAAGCCAGCGCACTTTCTTTTCAAGCAGACCGAGCATCTCAAGGTCCTTGGCATTGATGTTGCCGGTGCTGCTTGCTTCGATGATTTCACCGATTTCCGGTGCGGCTTCTTGTGCTGACATTTCCGTATATTCCCTATTTTCGATGCGTCAGTTATCTGCTTTTTGGCTTATTCACCGCAGGCAGCGCAGATTTGCCCACGGTGTTTCAGATGCGTTTTGCTGCAAGGGTCGATTTTTAAGGCGGGCTTAGGAAAATCAAGCACCCGGCCCCGCTTTTCACAAAACCTGCGGCAGTTTGACCAAAGCCTTGGAATCGGCTGCGACGATCGGGCGCAAACTGTCGAATTTCCGGTCTGAAACATTATTTCGCGCACCCTAAAACGCCCATTCGGGTGGGACGATTCGCAAAAAGGCGGATTTTTCAACGACCGTTTCAACCCAAGAGCACTCAGGCCAGAGCGCGCAAAAACCCGCGCAAAGCCAACGAAACCAACGCCACCACTTGCAAAAAATCGCCCCAGCCATGCGTTGAAACGATTTGCCTTTGCCTGCCCTATTAGCCAAAAGTCGCATTCCCAAACGGATAGGTCGCCCCGCAACCTGACCAAACGTTCAAGATTTCTCCCGACCGGTGCTTCATTGATCAACCTGCCCAGCACAGACCCGCAAAAAACTGCGTCGTGTGACCATGCCGATTGGCTTGGCATGCTTGCGCGCGTTCTTGTGGTCGCGATGCTGATGCTGGTGGGTGTTTCAAACATGGCAATCGCCCAGAACCGGTCGGACGCGCTTGTCGTCAAACTGCCGATGGATGTCGGATCCGATTACTGCCAACGCAAAGTCGCCTGGGATCAGTATTCGGAATATCATGTTGATCTTTTGCGCCTTGCCGCACGCCTGAGCAGCGAAGACATCACGATTACCCCGATCTGCATGGATTACCCGACCGAGGAACGCCGCATTCCGATGCTTCAGGCCGGCAAGGAAATCAACACCGTCTTCTTTGGTACCAACGCCAAACGTGAAGAGGTTCTGCTGCCCGCCTATGTGCCGATCTATCTTGGCACGACCGGCGTGCGACTGTTCATGACGCGCGAAGACATGCTGGATGATCTTTCGGATGTGCAATCGGTCGAAGATTTGCAAAAATTCTCCATGGGTCAGGGGCTTGGCTGGCCAGATAATGCCATCCTGGAAGATAACGGTTTTTCGGTTGCGGTCGGGCGCTATGCCACGTTGCACCGGATGTTGGCGGCCAACCGGTTTGATCTGTATCCGCGGGCCTATTGGCAAATTCATGCTGAATGGAACTGGATGAAGGAACAGGCCAAGGGCATCGTGATTGCGCCGGAAATCGCGCTTTATTATCCCCAGCCGATCTATTTCTTTTTCAGCCCCAATGAACCCCGCCTGCGCGATGCGATCGAGGCCGGATTAAAGCGTGCCTATTCCAACGGCCTGCTGTTTGACCTTTTGAAAACCAACTGGGAAACCGCCCCGTCCTTCCAGAACATCAAGCTGCGCGACATCCGGGTTTTCCGCATCCGCAATGACAAGATCACGCCTCAATCGACAGAAGCGCTGCGGCAATACGGCATCTACGACTAACTAAAGGCCCGGCAGGTTCACCGCCCCGAAATGATCCGGGGCATGGCAAACCTGCACAGGCTAAAAGTCAGCGAAACGTCACGCGTAAGCGTTACTCGGCCGCAATCGCCATCTGATCACGATCAAGCGCATTCGACAGATCCGCCAGAATATCACCGATGCTTTCAAGCCCGGCCGACAGGCGGATCAGGCCATCGGTGATCTGATATTCCGCGCGTTCTTCGGCGGTATAGGTTGAATGGGTCATCGATGCCGGATGCTGGATCAGGGTTTCCGCATCGCCAAGGCTGACCGCGCGGGTGATCATGTTAAGCCCGTTCATCAGTTTACGGCCTTCCTCGATGCCGCCCTTAAGCTCAAACGCGATCATGCCTCCAAACCGGTCCATCTGTTTTTTGGCAAGCTTGTGGTGCGGATCGCTTTCAAGCCCCGGATAGAAGACCTTCTCGACCTTCGGATGTTTGGCGAGGAAATCGGCGATCTTTTCGGCATTGTCGCAATGGCGTTCCATGCGAAGCTCAAGCGTTTTAAGACCGCGCATCACAAGGTTGGCATCCTGTGCCGACAGGACCGCACCGGTCATGTCCTTCAACCCGACCAGACGCACCTGCGTCATGTCTTCAAGCGTTCCGATCACCGCACCAGCCATCAGATCGCCATGGCCGCCAAGATACTTGGTCGCGGAATGCACAACGATATCGGCCCCAAGCTCAATCGGGCGCTGCAGATAGGGCGTGCAATAGGTGTTATCGACAACGACCTTCGCCCCATGCTTGTGCGCGATTTCGGAGACGGCTTCTATATCAACCAGACGCATGTTCGGGTTGGCCGGGGTTTCGAAATAGACAATCTTGGTCTGATCCGAGATCGCCTTTTCCAGTTCCGCCGGATCGGTCAGATCGACATGGGTGTGCTTGATGCCGAACTTTTCCAGACCATGACGGAAATAGGCAAATGTGCAGCCATACAGCGTGCGATCAACAATGATCTCGTCACCCGGCTCGATAAAGGTCCAGAAGACCGACGTAATCGCGCCCATGCCCGATGCGGTCGCAACTGCAGCTTCACCGCCTTCAAGCACGGCCAAACGCTTTTCGAGAAGATCCAGCGTCGGGTTGGCGATACGCGAATAGATAAAGCCCTGCTCGTCACCGGCAAAGAACCGCCCGCCCTGCTCGGCTGTTTCGAACGCAAAGGTCGAAGACATGTAAACCGGCGGGTTCAGTGCGCCATTATGGCTTTGCGGATCGTAACCGTGATGGATCGCACGGGTGGCAAAACCGGTTTTGGCACTGTTGTGTTTATCATGAGCAGACATCGGAAGGCTCCTTGAAATGCGTTTATTCTGCCTACATCACCGCAAGCACCGTGCCAGATTTAAAAATTGTTTGCTTTCAAGAGTTTGGCGAAACTGTCTGATTTGATGGTGTAAATTTTTATTTACACTCTGGTGCATTCCAACGCCGCACATGTCAAAGACGCTGGATTTCAGAAGCTTAAAACTGTATATTTTATCTTACAGTGTAAATTTATCGGTACAGTTATGCGGTTTGAAATTCGCGGTGAAAACAGGCTTGGCATTACGCGCGACGTGATTAATGTCCTGACTGATCAGGGCCTGGACATCCGTGCTTTTGAAGTCACCACCCATCATATCTATGCCGATATTCCCGCCGTGCGCCCGGAACGCTTTCTGCTTCTGTCGCACGCGCTCAAACAAATTCCCGGTATTTTCGACATTACCGAAATCGACCGCCTGCCGACCGAACGCCGTCGCGCACAGTTGCACGCAACCCTCGCCGCCCTTGGCGATCCGGTGATTGCGGTCGATGCCAACGGCCTGATCGCGCAGGCTAACCCGGCCGCACAGGCGATTTCAGCCACCCCTGAAAAACCTCTGCGTGATCAGGATATTGCGAGCATTCTTGTTGAACCATCCATTGAAGATTTACGCCAAGGCGGCTTTCACCTGCCGGAACGCGAAGTCACGCTGGGCGGGCAAACCTATCTTTTGCAGGTCGAACCAATCGGTCATGTCGATGACGGATCCGATAGTGCCGATGATGCCCCTTGGGGCGGGGTGATGGTCTTTCACCGCCCGGCCCGATTGGGGCGCGTGATCACCGCCCTTCAGGATCGCAGCCATACCGGCTTTGACGACATTATCGGCACCAGCCGCGCGATGCTGCGCGTCAAATCACAGGCCGAACGTCTGGCGGCCATTGATGCCCCGATCCTGATCCTGGGCGAAACCGGCACTGGCAAGGAGCTGTTTGCCCGCGCCTGTCACCGCGCAAGCGCACGCGCAGATCAACCGTTTCTCGCCCTTAACTGTGCCGCCATGCCCGAAGGTCTGGCTGAAAGCGAGCTGTTTGGTTACGCCGCCGGGGCCTTTACGTCGGCGCGTCGCGGCGGCAAGCCGGGGCTTCTGGAACTGGCCGATGGCGGTACTTTGTTCCTTGATGAGATCGGAGAACTGACCCCGTATCTGCAGGCAAAGCTTCTGCGCGTGCTGCAGGATGGCCGCTTCCGGCGTGTGGGCGGCACGGATGAAATCACCGTTGATGTCCGCATCATCAGTGCGACCAACCGCGATCTTGAAGCTATGTCGCATGACGGCACCTTTCGCGAGGATCTTTATTTCCGCCTCAACGTTCTTGGCATCACCCTGCCGCCCTTGCGTGATCGGGTCGAAGACATTGCCGATCTGGCTGCCTTTTTCATCGACCGCACCGCCCAGCAGACCGAACGCAGCACACCACGCCTGGCGCGTGACGGGCTTGACTGGCTCTGCGCCCATGACTGGCCGGGCAATGTGCGCGAACTTGAAAACACCCTGTTTCGCGCCGTCGCCCTTCTGGATGGCAACACGCTTGGTGCGCGCGACCTCGCCGATGCTGCCAGCGGCACCGCCCGCACATCAGAAGCCCCGGCACAGAGCACATCCGATACCGTGCAAGACACCCCCACCCAAACAACCGAGCCCCCCGACCTGATCGCCACCGCGCTCGCGCAAAGCGATTTCAACAGCGGCATGGATTTGCTCGAACGTGAAATGCTCGCACGACTTTATCCGGATTATCCAAGCTCGCGCAAACTGGCCGATCGGCTGGGCGTTTCACATACCTCAATCGCCAACAAACTGCGCAAATACGGTATCGGGAACTAAAAAGCCGCACGCCCCACAACAGCATTTCTTGCCACTTACATTGCACTGCGGCATGATCCACCTAACTTAACAAGAGGATCAAACTCCTCACATACAGGGAGAAGACAAAATGCTGACAGGTAAACGCGCACTCGTCACCGGCTCAACCAGCGGGATCGGCCTTGCCATGGCCAAGGCACTTGCGGGCGCTGGTGCGGATGTGATGCTCAATGGCTTTGGCGATGCTGATGAGATCGAGGCAACCCGCAAGGGCCTTGAAACCGATTACGGTGTCACCGCGCACTATAACGGTGCCGACCTGTCCAAACCGGACGAGATCGAAGCGATGATGAAGGACGCCGAAGCCAAGTTTGGCGGCGTCGACATCCTGATCAACAATGCCGGCATCCAATACACCGCCAATGTCGAAGAGTTCCCGCCTGAAAAGTGGGACGCAGTGATTGCGATCAACCTGTCATCGGTCTTCCACACCACCCGCCTTGCCGTGCCCTATATGCGCCAAAAAAACTGGGGCCGCATCATCAACACGGCATCGGCCCACGGCCTTGTCGCATCGGTCCAGAAGGCCGCCTATGTCGCAGCCAAGCATGGCGTGATCGGACTGACCAAGGTGACAGCGCTTGAGACGGCTGAAACCGGCATCACGGCCAATGCCATCTGCCCGGGCTGGGTGCGCACCGAACTGGTCGAACGCCAGATCGAGGCGCGCGCGAAGGAAAACAACATCTCGGTCGAGGAATCTGCAACCCGCCTTGTTTCGGACAAACACCCGTCCAAACAGTTCGTAAGCCCCGAACAAATCGGTCAGACAGCCCTCTTCCTGTGCTCAGACGCCGCATCACAAATGACCGGCACGCACCTTTCGGTCGATGGTGGCTGGACGGCGCAGTAACGCGCAGGCTCTCCAAAACACCAAAGCCCCGCCAGCACAAGCTGCGGGGCTTTTTCTTTGCGCCGATTGCACGAGACCTAGCTCAAATCGCAATCACATCCGTTGCGCTTGGCATTTGCGATGCAGTCGGATTTATTCGAATAGCCCTGTGTCGCGGCCCCGACGATATTGCCATTACTCGCCGTCCGCCGCCAACGCCAGCCATCCTTTGCCTCATAAAGCTCCCACAGATCACCTTTCGACCCAGTGCACTTTGACATCGCTCGCCTCCTTCAAACCGAAATGCATTGAGGGTTTGACGTAGGAGAAGAGTAGTTGTGACAGAAAATCAGGATGACTGACCCAAATACCGCCCAAGATGCTCCACCAGCATCCGGATTTTCGGGCTGAGGTGGCGGTTAGTTGGATATATCGCCCAGATGCCTTCATCGGATGGCTGGTATTTGGTCAGCACTGGCACCAGGTCACCACTCGCAATCCATGGATCGACGTAATAGTCGGGCAATTGCACGATGCCGATGCCCTTGCGCGCCGCATCGAGAAGCGCCTGCCCGCTATTGGCGTGGATGGAGCCGTGAATACGCACCGTGCGTTCACGGCCATCTTCTTCAAAGCGCCAGTAATCAAGTGTCCCGACCAGACAATTATGGTGGTGCAGCTCCGAGAGTGAATAGGGCTCGCCGCGCTTGGCGATGTAGCTGGGTGCGGCACAGGCATAAAGGCGCCGCGTTGAAAGCTGCTGGGTCATCAGGCTGCCCGTGGTGCCTTCCAATCGGCCCAGGCGGATCGCCATGTCATAGCCTTCAAGCACCAGATCAAGCTTCTGGTTGGTAAAGCGGCACTGCACTTCCAGATCGGGATAGCGGGTGACGAAATCATTGACCAGCGGGGCGATCACCGTCTCGCCATAGGTGGTCGGCGCGGTGAGTTTGAGCTTGCCGCGCGGCAGCTCGGTCAGATTACCAATCGCGCGCTCTGCCTCGTCCAGACCATCAAGCAGCTGTCGGCAATGTTGATAGTAAATCTGCCCGGCCTCGGTCACGCTGACCTTGCGCGTCGTGCGGTAGAAAAGCTGTACGCCCAGCTTTTCCTCAAGCGCTGTGACCTGTCGGCTGACCTGGGCGACCGAAATGCCAAGTTGCTTGGCAGCGGCGGTAAAGTTTTGTCGTTCGGACACGGCGATAAATTCGCTGATCCCGTCCCAGGCATTCATCGCCCGACCCCATCTTGATTATTACACATACGTAAAAGTGAATTACCAAAATAGCGGATTATCACATCAAGGGAAATAAATAGACTGTTGGCATTACACATCCAAACATCGGAGTAGCGTCATGAGCGCCGAAACCATTACCTGTAAAGCCGCCATCGCCTGGGAAGCAGGCAAACCGCTGTCGATCGAAGAAGTTCAGGTCGCCCCGCCGAAAGCTGGCGAAGTGCGCGTCAAGATCGTTGCGACCGGCGTTTGCCACACCGATGCCTTCACCCTGTCGGGCGACGATCCCGAGGGCATCTTCCCGG
>NZ_PAQR01000007.1 GCF_002709775.1 Thalassospira sp. | reverse complement strand
CTAAACCAAATCGATCCGTCGTCTCCAGGATGCACAGACTTTAGCGCCATAACGCTGCCCGCGCATCCCTTCCTTCTGATCTACAATGTCAAAGAACTCCGGGGCCGAAGCCCCGAACCGTCCGTTCCGCGTCGCCGTCTCGTTAGCGCCGCACCCCGTCGGTGGAGGCGGGTTATAGGGCCCCAATACAAACCTGTAAACACCTTTTTCGGAAAAAAGTGCATTTAATCGGCATTTTTATAAATACTGTTGTTTTTCAAGGCGATAGCCAAAAAGCCATATCCAACCATAACAGTCAGACAGCATTACACCGAAGACCCGTGGTTGAAAAATCCCGCAAAGGCCCTGAAAACAGCCCCTAAAGCCTAGGCTTTTAGAAGCCAAAAAACATTGCGCCGGATCAAAATGATTCGAAAAAGACCTGATCGCAGCAGCTGTGATTCTTCGTAGATCGTCAAATCAGGGGCAAAACCGTTTGATTTGGTGCAATGCGCAACGTCATATTGCCCCTGATAGTTCAAAGCGCGCTTTGCCCTTACGGGCATCGGATCCGGGTAAGGCCGCAAAATGCCGCAAAAGCGAATATGTGAACCTTTCCTTTACATTATCGCCCGATGATAAGGCGAGATAGAGATACCCCTCTTAGACGATGGGCATCAGGGGACCGAAGGAAGATGATGAGACTGCGACAATATCTTATATGTGCCGCCGCCTTTGCGGGGCTCTCTCTTGCCGGGTGCTCTGGCACCAATCTTGTGCCCAACACGGGTACGGGCAGTAGTGATGGCAAAGGTGGCCAACCGGGTCCGTCCTTCACACAGTTTACCGATATTCCGATGCCGTCCAATTCGTCACTGGATATGGATAGAAGCATCATCTTTGGCGCATCCGATGCCTGGCACGGACGTCTTGTCCTGAATGCCGGTGGCTCGCAGGCACAGATGTATGATTTCTATGAGCGCGAAATGCCCAATTTCGGCTGGAGCAAGGTGACCGTGGTGCGTGCCGATATTTCGGTTCTGGTCTATGACCGCGAAAATCGGGTTGCGACCATCAAGCTTACCGGCGGTTCCTTTGCCGGATCGGTGGTCGATATTACGGTGTCGCCGAAAGGCTGATCGCAAACCCGATCAGATCAAAAAACAAAAGGGTGCCAAACGGCACCCTTTTCTTAATGCAAAAGCATCGGCTTTGATCACGTGGTTTAGCGCGTCCCGAACAGACGGTCACCGGCATCGCCAAGGCCCGGCACAATATAGGCCTTTTCATTGAGCTTCTCATCAAGGCCGGCGGTAAAGATCGGCACATCCGGGTGCGCGTCCTGAAAGACTTTGACACCTTCAGGTGCTGCGACCAGCGCCATGAAGCGGATGTCCTTGTCGGCCACACCATATTTATTGAGCGTATCGATCGCTGCCACTGCCGAGTTGCCGGTTGCCAGCATCGGGTCGACCAGAATGAAGGTACGGCCTTCAACTTCCGGCAGTTTGACGAGATATTCGACCGGCATGTGGGTTTCCGGATCGCGATAAAGGCCAATATGACCAATGCGAGCCGAGGGCATCAGTTCGATCAGGCCATCGGCCATGCCCGAACCGGCGCGCAGGATCGGCACGACCGCCAGTTTGCGGCCCTGAATGACCGGCGCCTTCATCGGGCAGATCGGGGTTTCGATGTCTTCGAAGCTGACAGGAAGCTCGCGGGTGATTTCATAGCCCATCAGAAGGGCGATTTCCTTGAGCAACTGACGGAAAGTCTTGGTCGAGGTGCTGACCTTGCGCATGTGGCTCAGCTTATGCTGGATCAGCGGATGATCAAGAATATGAAGGTTCGGGAAATCCTTGTGCGTGCTCATGTGCTTTCGGCCATCCTGTCTTGCTTTGCAGCCGTCCGAAACATGCGGCTGCCCATCTGATGTTTGCGAACCTAGCGCGTAGCGCCTTTGTCCGAGGATGGCAAGTAGAATGCCCCAATCAGATGACAAAAACAAACCCGATGAGATGAATTTGGCAATTGAAGGCGCCAAGCCCAATAGAAAAGCGGGGTGGCCTCTATGACCACCCCGCTCTGCATTCTGACATCACTGTATATAAAGTGTGTGCGTTAACCGTTCCCGCGCATCAATTCACCACGCGGTCGTTCGGCTCTGCCCGGACCGGGAAGCCATCAAGCGAATGATCGGCCTTGATCTTGGCTGCGTCGTCACGCGCAGCAGCGAGCGTGGCGTATGATCCGATGCGGACATAATACCAGGCACCTTCATCTTCCGGACCACGAACGACGACAGCGACTTCAAGTCCCTCGCCGCGCAGTTCCTCTGCCCGCTGGCTGGCATTTTCATGCACCTTGAAGGCGCCGACCTGAACCGAGAAGGGTTTGTCAGCATTCGCAGCAGACTCAGTCGCCGGAGCAGATGGAACCGACGGGGCCGGTTCCGGTGCTGCGGCGGTTTCGGTTTCTTGTGCGGCCGGTTCTTCGGCTTCTGCCTCGGTCGCCTCGGTTGCGGCGCTATCCTGTGCGCTATCAACAGCCGGTGCTTCCGGGGCCGCCGGTGCGGCGGGCGCATCATCGGTCGTACCGGTCACGTCGCGGATTTCAGGTGCAGCGATTTCGGTTGAAGCAGTTGCTTCGGCCGCGGTTTCTTCTGCGGTCTCCGTTGCTTCAGTTGCCGCCTCTTCGCTGTTGGCAGCATCATCTGCAAGGGCCTCGGTGCGCTGGGCAATCAGATCACCGACCGGATCGTCGCTATCCGCGGCTAATTCCGGGGTGGTGGCCGGCTCAGAGGCCTCGGGGGCTGCCTCTTCGATCACGGCAGGTTCTTCCGGGGCGGAGGCCAGCATTTCGACTTGTGGCTGTTCGGTTTGCGTGGTGCGGGCCGCATCATCAGAATCCATAAACAGGCCTGCGCCGACCAGCATGCCAGCAAAGAACAAGACAAGGCCCAGCATGCCGGCGCCCGTGACCAGGCCAAGAAGGGTTTTGCGATCCATATCCGCTATCCGTGCATTAAGGTTTTGCCGATCACCGGGGTTCTTGCCCCCGCGTGCGTTGCCGTCACCCTGCCCGTCCCGGCCATAGATAAAGGCCGGAAGTGGTGCATCCTTTTGCCCGGCATCCGGATCACCTTGCGGTTCCGGGGTTGCGCGCAAATCAGGTTTGTTGGTGTGGTCTTCGCCAGCCATGGATTTGGCCATCCTTCACGACATCAAAGTTACCCTGCGTTTTTAACCGCCAGCACCTTTATAAAACGCTAAAGCCGTGCGCAGACCTGCAACCGCACCGCTCGTGCCCTGCCAAGTGGTGGTCGATATGGATCGTTCGTTTTGGATAAAAAAAGGGGGACTGGTATGTTCCCCGGCATTGTCCCGCACAATGATCCGGATACCAGCCCCCTCGAGTGAGAGAGATCGACCTTCGGGGAGAGAGAGTCCCGAAGATAGAAGCCATCAGGCACGCCATGTCAGCCTGATGGCCGGTCACAAACGACGTTGTCGTCTGCATTTGACAAACACAGTCATAGAGCATCGATTTTGCAAATGCAAACGATTATCACACACATTCGCAGAAAAAATTTTAATGCGTCGAAAACGCGCTCGCAAATCGGGGCTAAGCCCCCCAACCAAAACGAGAATTTCGAAATTGTAGACAATTTCGAACCGGCTGTAAGCCGCAGCTATCCTCAAGAACAGCGAACTAAGGGATTGTTTTCCAGATCAAGCTCTGTTTGGATCAGGGAAACTACTCATAGAAGTAGCGGTGTGAACGGGAGCGACGCGAGCCAACTGAACCAATACAAAAATAAACACGGTTTGCTCTGGAGTGACGAATATGACGGGAGACAAGGCCGCGAAGACGGCTATTGCAGGGGGCGCTACCAGCCTTCTGACGTTACGGCGAATCTTGCTTGTAACGGGGTTACTGGTTTCGGGTGCTGTTACATGGATGCTGCTTTGGACCGGTGACACCTATCGCAACTTTGCGATTGAAACGCTGAACAATTCAGTCAGTGGTACAGTCAATTTCTTTGTCGGGTCGCGTATTGCCGCCGACTATGCCGACAAAATCACCCCCATCGCCAATGAATGGTCACGCCTTGGCAGTCTGGTCAAAAGCTATCAGGAAAATGACCAAACCCGCATGAAGGCCGAGCTCAATATCCTGTCGAATGCGCGTGAAGTGGTTCAGGGGGATGTGAACCTTCTTGATGCGGTTTCCTATGATCAGGAATTCAATCAACTGGCCACGTCGGATGCCAATCTTGGCGCCAGCGTTACGGATAATCCCGACGTCAAAGCCTTTCTGATCGGTCGCGAAAAGGCCGAAGCCCGCAAACCGGCAAGCTTTATGTGGGCGACCCCGGACGGGCGCCCGGTCTTTAGCCTGATCCTGCCGGTGGGTGGTTTCCGTGCGGTCGGCTTCCTTGAAGTCATTACCGATCCCCTGCCCCAGCTTGAAGGCATCGGCAAGGTTCTGGGCGGAAACTTCCAGATTCTTGATAATTCCGGCACGGTTCTGTTTGAAAGCCTTGAGGCCCCGGCAGAAGCACAAGCCGAAGCCGCTCCCGCCGGTGATGCCGCCGCGGAAAATGCCGATGCTGCAGCACCAGCGGAAAGTGCTGAGGCACCTGAGGGCGAAGCCAAACCGGCTGATGTCGGCGGGACACACCGCGCAGCAGTCGACGTTGTCATCAGCGATGGCCGTGGTGGCGTCTGGGCCGAGGCCCGCTTTGACCGCGATGTGTCGGACTTCTATGCCCAGACCGATAGTCTGCGGTTGCTGTCGATCGAGATCCTGGTCGGCGTGCTTCTGGCGGGCTGGATTGTCGGCTGGATCCTGTTGCGGACCACGGTCTTGCGCAACCTGCGTGCCTTTGCCCGTGCGATGACCTCGATCTCGAACGGGGACACCAACGTGACCCTGCCCGATGTCGGCAAGGACGAGATCGGCGAGATGAAAAAGGCGCTGATTGCGCTTCGTGAATCGGTGCGTCAGGCCATGATCCTGCAAAACATGGTCGAAAACACGCCGACCATGACGGCGATGATCCTGCCTGATGGCAAGCTGAGCTACCTTAATGCTAGTGCGCAGGACTATCTTGGCGGCACGACTGAAACGATTTCGGGTGATTTCCTCCATCTTGGGGCGGAGTTCCAAACCAAGCTTGCCAACCCGAACAACCTGCCGTTCTCCGAGATCATACAGACCGAGCGTGGCTATCTGGATGTTCTGGCAGCCCCTGTGCGCGACAAGGACAATGTCCTTTTGGGCACCATGCTGGCCTGGAACGATGTCAGTGAGCGCGAGGAAAGCAAGATCGCGGTCACCGAGATGATGGCCGAGGTCGCCCGTGTCGCGCAATCCGTGACCGAACAGTCCGAGGGGTTGCTGAGCCTTGCCAACGAATTGACAAGTCAGTCGGAAAACACCGTGCAGCAATCTGGCAGTGCTTTGGAGGTATCGCGTGACGCTGCATCCAACACCCAGAACGTTGCCACGGCAGTCGAAGAACTTTCATCCTCGATTGCCGAGATCAACCGTCAGGCAACCGAGGCATCCAACGTGACCGGACGGGCACGGGAGGAAGCCGAGGAAAGCCAGCGCAATATCGGATCGCTTGAAAAGGCCAGTGCCGAGATCGGATCAATCATTGATCTGATTAACGATATTGCGCACCGCACCAAGCTTCTGTCGCTTAACGCAACGATTGAAGCCGAACGTGCTGGCGAACTTGGCAAGGGCTTCGCCGTGGTAGCCAACGAGGTCAAATCGCTTGCCGATCAGACCGCGAATGCGACCGGACAGATCGGTGATCTGACCGCGGCCATTCAGCAGGAAGTGCAAAAGGCTGCGCAGTCGATCAGCACGGTTGGCGAGGTCATTCATCAGGTCAACGACATTCAGTCGACCATCACCCATTCGGTGGATGAGCAGCGCCGCGCAACCGGCGAGATTTCCGAAAACGTGCAGCGGATTGCGGCCGGTGCCGGATCAATGGATGAAATGATCACGTTTGTGAATGACGGGGCACAGGGAACGGGCCGCAACGCCCATGACCTGAACACAGCAAGCCACAACCTTTCGGAAGTGGCGCGCAACCTGTCAGAAAAAATGCGCGAATTCAGCGAGCGGATGAAGCTGACCTGATCAGCCTTTCGATCAGAATGCGCAACAATAAAGGGCGGCACTTTGCGGTGCCGCCCTTTGTCATGTTCAACTGGTCCTGTGATCAGCTTGCAACCGACTTCGATGCGATTTCATACAGATCGCGCGAGAGTTCCGGTTTGGCGAGGATGCGGTTCAGGGCCGCCTTCATCTTATCCGCCCGATCCGCATCATATTTCGCCCATTTACCCAGCGGCGAGCACAGGCGTGCTGCGACCTGCGGGTTGATGTCATCAAGCTCGATCAGGCGATCGGCATAGAATTCATAACCCGAGCCGTCCTTGGCATGGAAATGACGCGGGTTGGCCATGGCAAAGGCGCCGATCAAAGCGCGCACCTTGTTGGGGTTGCGCATGGTAAAGGCCGGATGGCTCATCAGATCCTTGACGCGCGCCAGGGTATCGTCACGCGATGACATGGCCTGCAGCGAGAACCATTTGTCAAGCACGACCGCATCACTGGCAAAGCGTTCCTCGAAATCGGACAGTGCAGTTCCACGGCCCGGATGATCAAGGTTATTCAGCACCGAAA
This sequence comes from Thalassospira sp., assembly GCF_002709775.1. GTDB lineage: Bacteria > Pseudomonadota > Alphaproteobacteria > Rhodospirillales > Thalassospiraceae > Thalassospira. The sequence continues at coordinate 219,623 of NZ_PAQR01000007.1, read as the reverse complement.
GGGCTGCCATCTGATCGGTCATGTTATCGGCTGAGCCATATTGCGCGGCAGCGATATCGGCATATTCATCCGCACCGCTTGCCACCAGATAGGCCAATGCCATTGCCCGCAAGGCGCGCTGCCCCGCCGATGCCGCATCCGGGGTAAAGGCCGCATTTGACGCATTCTGGTGATAGGTGTTGGCGAAATCATCGCCAAGCGCCTGGCCGATGCGTTTACGAAGGGCCGTGCGGACCTGATAGATCGCCTCGGGATTGGCGGGGCTGCGTTGTTCAGACAGGAATGCCTCGCCCGGCAGGACAAGCGCATCAGCACGAAACGCCTTATCAAGATCGTCATTGATAAGCGTTGCGCGCATCGCAGCGACAAAGGCGTCCACCCGGTCCTGCTCGCCGGCAAAGGCAGAATCGACATCGCCGCCATTTGCTTCATACGCCGCAATGACCGACAGCATCAGTCGGGTTGCGTATTTCTGCCCGGCTTCCCAGCGGTTAAAGGCATCGCTGTCATTGCCCATCAGGAAGACAAGTTCGTCATCAGGCTGATCGGTGGTGATGTTGACCGGTGCGGAGAATCCCCGGTTAAAGGACAGCACCGGCTTTTCAGAGACGCCGTCAAAGACGAATTCCTGGCTTTCCTTGGTGAGTTCGACCGTTTTCGCCACCAGATCAGAACCATCTGCCCCTAGAAGACCGATTGAAATCGGCATATGCAGTGGCTTTTTGTCTGGCTGCCCCGGGGTTGGGTCGGTTTTCTGGGTGATGGTCAGACGGTATTGTTTGGCATCCGCATCATATTCGCCCTGCCAGCCGAGTTTCGGTGTACCGGCCTGTGAATACCAGAGTTTGAGCTGCGTGAAGTCCGCACCATTGGCGTCTTCCATTGCCTTGGCGAAGTCATCACAGGTCACTGCCTGCCCGTCATGGCGATCAAAGTAAAGGTCGATACCCTTGCGGTAGTCATCCGGGCCCAGCAGCGTATGCATCATGCGGATCAGTTCCGCGCCCTTTTCATAGACCGTGGCGGTATAGAAGTTGTTGATTTCCATATAGCTGTCCGGGCGTACCGGATGGGCCAGCGGCCCGCCATCTTCGGGGAACTGGGCCGCGCGAAGGGCATTGACGTCCTTGATGCGCTGTACCGGGCGGGAGCGTTGATCGGCCGAGAATTCCTGGTCGCGGAAAACGGTCAGGCCTTCTTTCAGCGACAGCTGGAACCAGTCGCGGCAAGTTACACGGTTGCCCGACCAGTTATGGAAATATTCGTGTGCAACAATGGATTCGATGCGTTCATAATCAACATCGGTCGCGGTATCGGGCCGTGCCAGAACAAACTTGGCGTTGAAAACATTGAGGCTTTTGTTTTCCATTGCGCCCATGTTGAAATCAGACACCGCGACGATATTAAACAGATCAAGATCGTATTCGAGGCCATAGACCTCCTCATCCCACTTCATGGATCGCTTGAGGCTGTCCATCGCATAGTCGCAGCGATCTTCATTGCCATGTTCGACAAAGATACGAAGCGCCACATCCCGGCCCGACATGGTCTTGAAGCTGTCTTCAACACAGGCGAGGTCACCGGCCACCAGCGCAAACAGATAGGACGGCTTGGGGAACGGATCTTCCCACACCGCGAAATGACGGCCACCTTCCAGATCGCCACTATCGATCAGGTTGCCGTTTGACAGCAGAACCGGGCAGCTTTCCTTATTCGCATTGATCGTGACCTTATAGGTCGCCATGACATCCGGGCGATCCGGGAAATAGGTGATGCGTCGGAAGCCTTCGGCCTCGCACTGGGTGCAAAACGCACTTTGCGAAACATACAGCCCTTCAAGGCGGGTATTGTTGGCCGGTGAAATCTGGGTCTCAAGCTCGGCAATGAAGGTTTCGCTTGGTGCCTTGAAACGCAAACCTTCCTGATCGACACTGAAATCACTTGAAGCCAGACGCGCACCATCGAGTGTCACGGAAAGCAGCTTCATATCCTCGCCATGCAGGAAAACTTCGTCGCCCTTGCCGGTACCGCGCACAGGATTCGCAGCCATAAACAGGCGCGATTTGACATTTGTGACGTCCCGATCAAGGTCAAAAACCAGTTCGACCTTTTCGACAATAAAGTCAGGTTCCTTATAGTCTTCGCGACGGATCACTTGCGGCTGTTCAGACATTGAGGTGTCCTTTTTTCCTTGGGCTGCGCGGTTTTGGAACGGATTGTATAAATTCGCCAATTTCGCATTGCAGTGTGGTGTTTCAGTACTGAATTTCGGTCAGTGATATCACTGATAGGATAAATTTCATTTTTCCTCAAATGCGGAGTTTACGGCACCGATTTTAATGGGCATACTCTCAAACGGTGGCGCGAGGGGGGCCAAGGTTTCACATTTCGTGGGGCGAGAGTGATCTTTGGTTTCCCTCAACCTTTCTGCCCGTTTTTCCAGACAAAACCTTCGATGCAGATTGGCGCCAACCGGGTCGCATCCACACCCAAATCAAAATATCCCAACATTTTCTCACCTATTTCTTTGTGAGTTCCGATTGATCGGGATAGAATAATTGCGACCTGTCGGGGAACGATAACTTTCAGGGGAACATGGCCAATGTCCGATAACTTCCAGATTCTGATCGCCGATGACCATCCGCTCGTACGCGGAGCACTCAAACAGGCCTTGAGCTCAGAACTGGAAAATGTATCGGTCCTCGAAGCCGGAAGCCTTTTTGAAGCCATCGATCAGGTCGAAGCTCACAAGGGCGATATCGACCTTGTCCTGCTGGATCTGCATATGCCCGGCATGAACGGCTTTACCGGCCTGTTTACCCTGCGCGCATCCTATCCCGACATTCCGGTTTCCATCGTTTCGGCCAGTCAGGAACTCCCGGTCGTGCGGCGCTCCATAGAATATGGTGCGTCGGCCTTTGTGCCAAAATCAGCCCCGGTTGATCAGATCGGCCTTGCGGTCAAGACCGTGCTTGATGGTGGCATGTGGATGCCCGATTGGGCACGTGAAGCCATGGAAAACGGCCCGGCCGATGATGAGGCAACCGGTTTGGCCGAAAAGATCGGCCAGCTCACACCGCAGCAATTGCGTGTGCTGAACATGCTGACCGAAGGCAAGCTCAACAAGCAGATCGCCTATGAGCTTGATGTTACCGAGGCGACCGTCAAGGCCCACGTATCGGCCATCCTGCGCAAACTTTCGGTCCATAGCCGTACCCAGGCCGTGATCATCGCCCGCGAGCTGCAGCTGCAGGAACCGGCGATTGATGCCTGAGGCACCCTGCTCTCAGAGCTGATCCACGCCTGATCCAACACTGATCCTCCTCACATAGCTGACGGAACCTTGTTCCGATCAGAACGTTTAACGCAGATAGACCTTTATCTGCGGGCCTTGTCCCGTCCAAGCAGGAGCTTCTGCATGACAACGCCCGTGGCCGGGAATGATCCCGCCAGTACCAACACCAGCAATACAGAGAACGACACCGCAACGCCAAGCAGTCGCGGCACGACATCCGAGGACCGGATGCGGACATCGCGGGCGCTTGTTTATCGCCGGGCGCGGACGATCTCGGTGATCGGGACGTTTGGCATTCTGTTTCTCGGCTGTCTTTACATTGCGCAAAGCCTGCTTTTGCCGGTTGTGCTGGCCTTTTTGCTGTCGCTTGTCTTCTCGCCACTGGTGCGCACACTTGCGCGGTTTCGCATTCCTCGCGCGATCAGTGCGCTTGCCATTGCACTGACTCTGAGTGCGTCGGTCATTGCCGGGATTTACGGGCTGAGCGGGCCGGTATCAGGCTGGATCGAAGAAGCCCCGCAGATCGAGCAACGCCTGCGTTTACGTCTGGCAGACCTCAGCGAGCCGCTTGATAAGCTCCGCGATGCCCAGCAGCAGGTGACCGAAGCAACCGAACAGAATGATGGTGATGAGGATGTGCAAAAGGTCGTCGTGACCGAGCCCAACCTGATCAGTCAGGCCGCACAGGGTGCGCCCGATATTCTTGCCGGGATCGCGATGATGCTGGTGTTGCTGCTGTTTATCCTGACCGCTGGCGATCTGGTTTACGAGAAACTGGTGCGTGCCCTGCCGACCTTTGGCGACCGGCGCAAGGGTTTGCGCATTGCCCATGATATTGAACGCGAAGTCTCGCGCTATCTTGCCACCATCTCGGCGATCAATATTGTGCTGGGTATTGTCATTGGCACGCTGATGGCGGTGATTGGCCTGCCCAACCCGGTTCTATGGGGGATTGTTGCGGCGGTTCTGAATTATGTGCCGGTTCTGGGGGCGCTGACCGGGGTGGCGATTGTTGCTGTTGTCGGGCTTGTTTCAATGCAGACCACGGCCGAGGCGCTTCTGGCCCCTGCCCTTTATTTCGCCTTTACCGCCCTTGAAGGCCAGATCATCACCCCGGCCCTTGTTGGCAATCGGCTTCGCATCAACTCGATCGCGATTGTGCTCGGTGTGGCTTTCTGGGGCTGGATGTGGGGTGTGATGGGCATTCTGGTTGCCGTCCCGCTTCTGATCGTGACGCGTGTGATTGCCAATCACGTTGATGGCTTGGGCGGATTGCGTGAATTGCTGGGGCCACATGCCATGGGCAGCGGGTCGGAGCGAAGCCTTCCCGAACGCATGCCGCCACAGCGATCATCATAACGCGCACGAACTCGTATCGCGCATTGCCAAACGGGCCAAACACTGCCACCTTTGGCCGATGAACAAGGTCGAAATCGTTGCCCATGATTGTTTGGGTGTTGAAGCCGTCATGGCCGAAACACGCCATTCCTTTGCCAAACACACCCACGAGGCGTTTGGCATCGGCTTCATGTATTCCGGTGCGCAAAAATCCCTATCCGGGCGCGGCATGGTCGAAGCCGGGGCTGGCAATATCATCACGGTCAATCCGCGCGAAGTCCATGACGGCCATCCGATTGGCGATGGGCCGCGCGGCTGGAACATGCTGTATTTTGACCCGGCCCTAATTGCGCAGGCAGCACACGACCTTAGTGACGCTGCGACCGATCAATACGAGTTCGCCCGTCCCGTGATGGACAGCCCGGAAGTCCGGCAATGCTTTGGCGCATTGTTTGATGCCATCACCAATGGATCGGAAGAAATTGCTGCGCTTCGGCGTGAAGAAATGCTGTTGCTGATGCTTCATCACGCCATGATTTCACCGGGCGAGCCCGAACCAAAATCAAGCGCGGGCACCGCCGTTGCGCACGCCCGGATCAAACGCGCCAAGGCGTTGCTTGATGACAGCCCAACACTTAGCCACAGCCTTGATGACTTGGCAGACGCCGCAGGACTCAGCAAATTTCAAACACTGCGCAATTTTACCCGGGCCACCGGGCTTACCCCGCACGCCTACCTGATCCAGCGGCGCATTGATCTGGCACGCGCCATGATCAAATCGGGCGAAACGCTTGCCTATATCGCGAGTGCCGCGGGCTTTGCCGATCAAAGCCACCTCAACCGCCACTTTGTCCGCGCCTTTGGCCTGACACCGGGCCGCTATGCGCGGGCGATCCGCACGAACTACCCCATCTGCACGTCCTGCAATTCCGTTCAAGAATGCTTGGCTCACCATCCGTAGATTGAGGGCAACACAGTCAAACGAACGGATGGACCATGATCAGCCTCGACTTCCTGATAACCTCCCTCATCATCGTCGCCCTGCCCGGCACCGGCGTGATCTATACTCTTGCCCTTGGACTTGGGCGCGGCATGAAAGCAAGCATCTGGGCGGCCTTTGGCTGCACCCTTGGCATCGTGCCACACATGACCGCCAGCATCCTTGGCCTCGCCGCCCTGCTGCATGCCAGCGCGGTTGCCTTTGAAATTGTGCGTTATCTCGGTGTGGCCTGGTTGCTTTATATGGCCTGGGGCATGTGGCACGGGACGGGTGCGATGAAAGTCACCGCCAATGAAAGTGCTGCGGGCGTTCTTAAAATCATCCGCGACGGGATATTGCTCAACCTGCTGAACCCGAAACTCTCGGTCTTCTTCCTCGCCTTCCTGCCACAGTTTGTTAGCGCTAACACCCCCGAGACAACACTTGAGATGACCCTGCTCGGCCTTATCTTCATGGCAATGACATTTGCGGTGTTTGTGGTCTATGGCTGCTTTGCAGGCGCACTTCGCAGCCACATTATCGAACGACCAAAGGTCATGGCCTGGATCGGCAAAAGTTTTGCCGGCACCTTTGTTCTGATGGGCCTAAAGCTGGTGCTTACGGATCGTTAAAGTGGCAGCCAACCAAAGTAAATGTCGAACATCTATTCGACATTTACTTCCAATTTCTTCTTCAACCTTCGGTTAATATCCTGTTGAGACTGTGATTTTTTGAAATAGTTATTTAAGTTTACCAGTGGCTCAGCATTTTCAACCAACATCATTTGCATTTCGTTCTTTGCTTTTTCGTATGCTTTTTCAATTTTCTCGTCATCTGATCTAATTAAATTGACCAAGTCCAAAATTGGTAATGCGGACATTTCGTCATCTTGCTCAATAAACCACCAGAGAACCCTAGTTATGTGAAATACGCCGTAGTTGAGAATACTTCTTGTCGGATCCGAGTCCGCCAATTCACGATATGCCCTACGACCACGAACATCGCAAAACTTGTACAACTCATGCGCCAATACTAATTGAGAAGGCTTAGCTTTCCCAAAGATGTCACTGTATAGCTCGTTAGAATACACTTTGTATTTCTGAGCACGGCTTACGGTTGGCTGCCTCAAGAATACGGCAAGGTACGCTTGACCTGCCTTCTCCAACTTAATTACGTCACTTGGAGAAACCCTAGCGCTTTTAGATTCGCCACGCTTTCGCTCATAAAACAAACCAAATTCTTCGTGAATTTTTTGCTGTATAAGCTGCTGTATTTCGTCGTTCGCATGAAGATCTCGTGTATTAATGGAATTTTGATTATTTGTTGCAATCACAACATTATTAACAAACGACTCGTCGTTTGAAGAGTATATTTTGACCTGAAGTTTAACCTCTCCACGCAAAACGCCATCTTCGTAAGCCGATCGAATGGAAGACGTAGTTTGACACCCGTTGATTATCTGAAGGTTTTTTATTTTAACGCTCGGGCTATCTGGATCTCTAACAATATCAAAATGGTCGCATACCATTGTTATCCCATTATTCATGAACCAGAAAAGCTTTGACTTGTCCTCCACTGTTGAAGACTCATGAATATTTTTGTTCACTTGACCACCAAGCCCAAGGTTTCCCCTTACGTTGGCATCGAACACCGCATCCCTAGGCTCGGATTGAGCAAGTTTAGCCAACTCGATACCACTAACCGTACATAGAAGACTTTTGACCCCGGCAGCATCAAACTCGACTACAGACGCACGGTTTGCATCATATACAATGGGCAAATTGTAGTTGATGGTTCTCTTCTGGTTTCGACGCAAATTCATCAGCCTATTGAGTTCATGCGCCCCCACAAAATCAAAGCTAAAATCACCGAAAACTTGAGATTCTGCGAACTCGCGGCGGATGTTATCGGCATTTTGCAACGCTTCTTCTGAAATCCCCTCTTCATCACCTAACGTTACGAACATACAACGGACAGAAACGCTTGTATTACCATACTCAGCAATGACTTCCCTTACATTGCTGATTTTTTCAACAAACAATTTATTGGAAATTTTTTGGTATTCTGCTCTCTTTACTTTAAATATAAAGTCCAATGCTGCCTTCATTAAAGACACTGTATTGGCAGAAAACCCCGAAGTATTTTTTACTTGTATAATATCGACAACTACTTTTTGCGTAGATTCATCGACACCAATATGAAAGATGTCCGTTTGCCGTTCACCAGAACCGTCTACTATTTCATCCAAGGGGACATCGTCATACTCAACATCGTAGATCAGACAATAAAACCAATACATGAAGGCATCATCATCATTAAGACCCGTTTCATCTGAAAACCTTCCGATTGCATCGGAGACGAACCCTAATTTCAGATCAAAAGACATCTCTCACCCCGGACTAGCTATTGAAAATTGACATACACGCTTTTCTTGAGACTAGTCGGATCAACCAATACATGTCCAGAGCATAGCGCCCACTCGTTAGGGTGGTCATGCCACCGCATCACTCTCCAACCGGTTAAGCGCCCGTGTCATCAGGGCGCGCAGCTTGGCCGGACGGAGGGGTTTGTTAAGCAGGGAGAATCCTTGCTCGGCGATCAAGTCGGCGGTTTCGGTTGAGCGGTCGGCGGTGATGATGACGCCAGGAACGTTAACACCGTGAACATCACGCAGCCGCATTAAGACATCTAGGCCGGTTTGGCCGGAATCAAGATGGTAATCGGCAAGGATAATATCCGGTGCAAAGGGTTGTTTACCGTCCTCGGCCTTGGTCAGGGCATCTTCGGCCAGCTTGCCGGATTGGGCGGTGACAACGACGCAATCCCAGTTTTCCAGCATGGCGCGCATGCCATCAAGGATATCGGGTTCGTTATCAAGGCACAGCACGCGTAAGCCGCCCAACTCGCCCGCCATGCGACGTTTGGGTTTTGGAGTGGCGGTTGTGTCGGCAACACCAAGCGGCACTTCGACCGAGAAGACCGTGCCACGACCGGGGCGGGAGCGCACCGAAACCGGGTGACCCAGCGACTTGCCAAGACGGTCCACAATGGCAAGGCCAAGGCCAAGTCCCTTCACATCCGCGGTTTCCGGGCCTTCAAGGCGATGGAATTCGCGGAAGATGATTTTCAGTTTGTCTTCGGGGATGCCCGGCCCGCTATCCCAGACTTCCAGTTTCAGCTTATCCCCACGGACACGGCAGCCGACCACCGCCCCACCAGTGCGGGTATAGCGCATGGCGTTGGAAATGAAGTTCTGCAGGATACGCCTAAGCAGTCGACTGTCACTGCGCACCCAAAGATCGCGTTTATGGACCTTGAAGCTGAGCCCCGCATTTTCGGCAATCGGGCCGAATTCGGTTTCAAGCGCGCCCAACACATCATTAATGGCAAAGTCCCGCACGGTCGGCTGCATCGCACCTGCATCGAGCTTGCAGATATCAAGGAGTTCATTGAGCAACTCCTCAACGCCCTTAAGCGATAGGTCGACCTTGCCGACCAGATCCAGCACGTCTTCGGCCAAGCCCTGCTTGCCGCCAAGTGCTACCGTAAACAGGCGCGCGGCATTCAGCGGCTGCAAAAGATCGTGGCTGGCGGCGGCAAAGAAGCGGGTTTTGGTGTCGTTGGCGGTTTCGGCCTGCTCCTTGGCATCCGAGAGTTCGGAGTTCAGGACTTCCAACGCGTGCGTTCGTTCGGTCACGCGGGCTTCGAGGCCCTCGTTGGCTTCCTTGAGTGCCTGTTCTGCCGTCTTGCGCTCGGTGATGTCATGATAGATGCAGAAATAGCCCAGCACTTCGCCGGTTTCATCAAAGTGCGGGATATAGGTGCCCTCGGCATAGCGGCCTTCGCGCACGCCAAGGGTGGCGCGTTCGTCATTGCGGTTGCGCGTGATGGCGGGGAATTCGATCTCGAAACTTTGGCGATAGCCCTGCAGCACCAGCTCGATCATGGGTGCGAGATGGACATAGCGCTCCTCGCCCACCGCTTCGCGGACCGACATGCCGTGTGCCTCAACCCTTCTCAGGCCAAACATCCGCTCATAAGGGCGGTTGGTAAAGCGCAGGCGCTGATTTTTATCGGCATAGGCAATCATCACCGGGATGTTGTCGGTATAGATCCGGATGTTGCGTTCACTATCACGGAGCGCTTCTTCGGTGCGCACGCGCGCAGTGATATCGGCAATGGTGGCGACAAAGCCGCCATCAGGCATCGGGTTGGTGCGGACTTCAAGCACCATGCCATCGGCACGCTTGCGCTCATAGGTGTGGGGCAAACGGCGCATCTGCGGGGCGGCATTCCGGCCAAGCAGGATATCAATGTCGACCGCCCGGTTGCCGTTATCGCGGCAGATATGAACAAGTTCGGAGAGCGGTAGTGTTACCTGAATATCGCTGGTCGAAATGCCCAGCAGATCAATGAAACGATGGTTCCATGTCGCAAGGCGCAAGTTCTGATCAAACACCCCTACCCCTTGCGAGATGTTTTCAAGCGTGTTGAGCAGAAGGTCGCGGTTGAACTTGATGGCCTCGGACGCTTCATCAAGCAGCTCCATCGCATCACGGCGTGAAACAGCCTTATCCGGCAACAACAACGCCATCACCACGCGCGAGGATGCAGCCCCCACAGCACCCGACAGCAAATGTTCGGTAAAGTTCGCGGCATCGACGTCGGCAATATCGGAACGCTTGGTTTCACCGTCACGTGCTTGCAGGTAATTGCGAAAGGCGCGCTGTGCCCAGTGTTTACCCAGGAAACGCGCAGCCAAGTCTTCAAGATCGCCCAGCGTCACCCGGCCCGGCCAGGTATCATTGCGTGCCCGCGTATCCTTGCGCCAGACATCGACAAAGACCTGTGCCTGACGGCGTTGGGTAACACCCTGCACCCCAACGGCAGAGCCAACAAACATCAAAACGAAGTTGACCCCAAGCGACCAGACAACCCCGTGGGTCAAATGATCTTCAATCCCAACCCCCAAAAGCGCCTGCGGGTTCAAAATGCCAATGCCAAACGGTCCGTCTGTCAGGATCGAGGATGGCAGCAAGCCCCCCTGCACAAAGGTCGGCATCAGAAGCGTATAGGCCCAAAGGCCGAAACCGGACAGAAGCCCCAACCGCACCCCGGTCCGGTTGATGTTTTTAAGATAGATCGCCGCCAGAACCGCCGGGCCGAACTGCGCCATGGCGGCAAAGGACAGGATGCCGATATCGGCCAGTGCATAGTTTTCCGCCAAGAAGCGATAGAAGCCATAGGCCAGAAACAAGATGACAATGATGGCCGCACGGCGGATTTTCAAAAGCACCTGACTGACATCGCCAGACATGCGTTTCTGAAGGCGCTCGGAACGCAGCAAAAGCGGCATGACCAGATCGTTACAGACCATGGTCGACACCGCGACACAGGACACAATCCCCATGCCGGTGCTGGCCGAAAGCCCGCCGATAAAGGCAAATACCGCCAGCCAGTTCTGCCCGCCCAGCAAGGGTAAGGTCAGAACAAAGGTATCGGGATTGACCGCCGGGTTATGGCCAAACATGAACAGACCGGCAATCGCAATCGGCACGACAAAGATGTTGATCGCAATCAGATAGGCCGGGAACAGCCAGCGCGCGCTGGTCAGGTTGCGGCTGTCATCATTTTCAACAAAGGTGACGTGGAACTGACGCGGCAGACAGAAAATGGCAAAGCCCGCCAGCATGGTGGCGATAAAGAAGTTCGATGTCAGCCAGGTATCAGGCAGGAAAAGTTGCCGTACCGTTGGATCAGCCAACGCCCGTTTATTGATATCGGCAAAGCCATCAAACATCCCGTAGACAACAAAGAAGCCGACCATCAAAAGCGCAGCCAGCTTGACCAGGCTTTCAAACGCCACCGCCAGAATAAGTCCGTCGTGATGTTCGGATGCGTGGATATAACGTACACCAAACAGGATCGCGAAAACCGCCATCAGGATGGTGACATAAAATGCGGTATCCTTGGAAAAATGGCCTTCGGAATGGCGGACAACCTGTTCGCCAAGATCGCCGATCAGCACATCAAAGGACATCGAAACGGCTTTGAGCTGCAGCGAAATATAGGCAAGCACACCCACCACCGCGATGAGGGCCACCAGGGCGGCGAGGCTTTGGCTTTTGCCATAGCGCGAGCCGAGGAAATCGGCGATGGAGGTGATGTTTTGCTTATGACAGACGCGGGCGATCTTGGTCATGATGCCAAAGCCGACAATCATCACCACAATCGGGCCGATATAGATCGGCAGGAACGCCCAACCGTCTGTCGCAGCCGACCCCACCGAACCAAAAAACGTCCAGCTTGTGCAATAGACCGCCATCGACAGGGCATAGATCGATGGTTTGAGCTTGGATGAGCGCCACTTGTCGGCGTATTTGTCGCCATAATGGGCAATGGCAAACAACAACCCGATATAGGTCATGGCAACAATAAAGATCAGTCCGCCCTGGATCATCCGCGCGTAGCCCTGTGTGTCATTCTGTAACCGGCTTCTATTCCGGCCGCCAATTCAGGCGGTTAGGATAAACTCTGATCGGGGACTATACCACGGGGGCGTTATTGTCTAAAACGGCGCAAATCGATTTGAGACCAAAGATCAAGGAAAGCGTGGTTCAGATGGCTTCTGATTATGGCTTTTACGCCGGTATCCTGCGGTTCGTTGCCAAGAAAACCGAAACCGATGACGCGGAAATCCGTATCATGATGGGCCATCTGGCCGGGATTTCCGATGCGATTGAACAGACCGGCCGCTTCATGGTTGAGCGCAACAATTGCGAAAGTGCCGCACGCGCCTTTGCCGGTGTCGCCAAGTTCCTGCAGGAACGCATCCTGCCAGAGGCGCTTAATGCCGGGAATGAAGGCGCTGTCGAACAGCTTAAATGGGCGATTGAAACATCGCTGGTGCTGGCCGCCGAACTGGTCAAACGTGCTGCGAACGAAGATCTCAAGGATCAGGACAGGTTCACCTTTGACCTGCCCGCCGCCCCGAACGCGCCGACAGTTCACTAAGCCCGATTAAATCGCGAAAACAAAAAAGGCCGACATCCGAAGGTGCCGGCCTTTCTCATTTGGATGTGCGTAAAGCTTAGTAGTTGCCGTTGGCAAAGACGTTGGCGCGCTGGTTAAGCGCGGTTGCCTCGAATTCCTTGCCGTACGGGGCGGCTTTCTTGGCGAAGTCCATCAGCGACGCATAGATGCGGCCATTGAGGTCATTCTTGCCGGCAATTTCTTCAACCGCTTCTTTGGCAGCACCGGCAAAGGCATTGATCAGATCGTCATTGAAGTGACGGATCTCGGTACCTTTATCAAGGATCGCCTGATAGGACTGAACGTTGTTAAACGTGAAGTCCGACAGGGTCTGCTCAACATTGGCCTGCGCGGCAACAGCAACGATTTCCTGCAGGTCTTCGGGCAGTTCTGCGAACTTGTCCTTGTTGATGAAGACTTCGATGCCCGAACCCGGTTCGGCGAATGCCGGGGTGTAGTAGTATTTGGCAACCGATGCGAGGCCAAAGGCATAATCGTTCCAGGGGCCAACCCACTCGGCCGCGTCAATCGCACCAGACTGCAGGCTTGGCAGGATGTCTGCAGCCGGAAGCAGCGACGGGGGCGCACCCAGACGGCGCATGGCTTCGCCACCGATACCGGCATAACGGACTTTGAGACCTTGCAGGTCTTCGACCGAGTTGATTTCCTTATTGAACCAGCCACCGGCCTGAAGGCCCGTGTTACCAGCCAGGAACGGCTTGACGTTGAACTGGGCATACAGTTCATCCCAAAGCGCCTGACCACCGCCAAAACGCAGCCAGCCGGAAAGCTCCCACGCCATCAGACCAAACGGAATGGTGGTGAAGAACGAAACAGCCGGGTCCTTGCCAAACCAGTAATACGGGGTGGCATGTGCCAGATCGGCAACGCCCTGCTCGACCGCATCCATGCATTCAAGAGCCGGAACCAGTTCGCCCGCACCGTAAACGGTGATGTTCAGGCGACCGCCGGACATCTTGTTGACACGCTCGGCAAACAGTTCGCCGTTCGCACCAAGACCCGGGGTCCCTTTTGGCCAGGGCATAACCATACGCCAGTTGATGGTGTCATTGGCTTTGACGATCGATGGTGCGGCGGCAGTGGCGGCAAATGCGCCTGCGGCAACGCCAGCGCCGCCCAGAAACGCGCGACGTTTCATTGTGGGGCTCCCAATATTGGTAAAATTTTGCGTAAAAAGTTCACGAAGCTAATTTCGTAACCTTGTTTGCGGCCAAAGTTACGGTTTTTGGCGCAGGCAACAATTAACGATTGCGGGATGCTGCATCGCACTGAGCGCATGACATCGACATTTCATCGACAAATCTTCAACCATAAGACCAAACAAAAAGGGACTGCCAAGCTGGCAGTCCCTGATCGGGGGTCGAACCGTTAGGTCCGACAAAGATTTAAAGTCTGGTCTTAGTAGCCCCAGACCTTTGCACGGTGCAGAAGTCCGGTAGCTTCGAACTCCTTGCCATAACGTGCAGCTTTCTTGGTGAAATCAAGGTAGCTGGCTGCAATCCGACCCGACAGATCGTTTTGGGCAGCGATTTCATCAACAGCAGCCTTGGAATGTTCGGCCAGCGTCATGATGACTTCATCAGGGAACTGACGCACTTCAACGCCCTTGTCGATCAGCGGCTGATAGGACTGGATGTTGTTGAAGGTGAAGTCGGCAAAGGTGTTTTCGGCAATCGCCTGTGCGGCAAAGCGAATGATCGCCTGCAGATCAGCGCCAAGTTCGTTGAACTTGTCCTTGCCAACGAAGATCTCAAGACCCGGGCCAGGCTCATGGAAGGCCGGGGTGTAGTAGTATTTAGCAACCTGATAGAGGCCAAAGGCCATATCGTTCCACGGGCCAACCCACTCGGCCGCGTCAATTGCGCCCGACTGCATCGCCGGCAGGATTTCACCCGGCGGGATCATGGTGGCGTTGGCGCCGGCACGGCGCATTGCTTCGCCGCCAAGACCGGCATAGCGCATTTTCAGGCCCTGCAGGTCATCAAGGGAATTGATTTCCTTGTTGAACCAGCCACCGGCCTGCATGCCGGAGTTACCGGCGTAGAACGGAACGACATTGAATTCGTTGTAGGCTTCTTCCCAAAGCTTCTGGCCATCGCCAAAGCGGATCCAGCTTGAAAGCTCCCACGCGGTCAGACCGAACGGAATGGTCGAGAAGAAGTTGAGAGCCGGGTTTTTACCCTGCCAGTAATAAGGGGTACCGTGCGCCATTTCGACCACGCCCTGTTCGACCGCATCCATGCATTCGAACGGCGGCACCAGTTCGCCAGCACCATAAATGGTGATGTTCAGGCGACCACCCGACATCTCCTTGACCATGGCGGCGAATTTTTCGGCATTGGTGCCAAGCCCCGGCGTGCCTTTCGGCCATGGCATAACCATGCGCCAATTCAGCGTTTCCTGCGCGGATACGACAGCCGGTGCTGCAACAGAAGCAGCAACCGCACCTGCACCCAATCCCGCCCCTTTAAGGAACTGACGACGTTTCATTTCGATCCCCTTAGATTCTTGTGTTTTGGTGGTTTTTTGCGCAACCACCGGCCTGCGGAGGGGGATTTTGGCTAAAACGGTCGCCGTTTTCCACTATTTTTGCGGAAAATGGGAAATATTTTTCCGTGACGCTACGGAATTAAGGCTTTCGGGCCGTCTTGGTACTTTTACGACCCAAGGTAGCGATTGTAATCGGCGACAAACTGTTCAACCGTCCCGGCGCCTTGGGGGGTGTTGTAGTACTGCTTCCAATAGGCAGCCAGCCCGTTGACGTCATTCGGATCGGTCGGCATCGCGGTCGGTGCGCGGTAATAACGAATGCGGCACAGGGCGGTCGCGTAAGCCAGATTGGTCGCCAGTTGGGCATCCTTGTTCGGTGTGCCATCCGACTGTGCCGGTTGAGGAGCCAAAAAACCATCGACCTTGGCTTTCAGGTCAGCACGGTAATCAAGGTAATTTTCATAGCAATCATGAAGGGTTGCCGGCTCCATCTGAAAAATTCCAAGGGCCGGACCTCCGCCGACCTGTTCGATGTAATCGCCAAGATGGCTCTCATGGGCAGCCGTCCCCATGATCAGGTTTTCCGCGACATCAGGTGCAGGCAATCCAAGAGCGGCCAGAACCGGTTTGACAACAAGGGTACGCAGCTGCGTGGCATTGATAGGCATAGGGGCCTCCGATCAACCAAAGGTATACACACCCCTATGACGTCGCAGCGTTGGAAATGAGAAATTTTTTCCAGATTTTCGCGCTATCCGGGCAAATTTATCGAAAAAACCGCATCCAGCCCCCCTTAAAAACATAAAAATATAACCTTATGTATAGTCGAACTATTCATCTTCAGACCAACCTAAAGTTAGATCGCCCCGTTTTGAAGTGTTCCAAGCTATTCGCCGTTTGTGGGGGACCAAAAGTGATGCATCCAGAGCTAAAACGCCGTCTTGACTTCATTGGACTGGACGAACCGAAGATCAAACAGCTCATTCGGGCATGGCCAGTGATCGAGAAAAACCTGCCCGCCATGCTTGATGAATTCTATCGAAAAGTGATGGGTAACGCCGAGCTGGCCAAAATCGTTGGCGATCCGTCCAATATCGACGGCCTCAAGAACGCCCAGCGCAAGCACTGGGCAAAACTCTTTGACGGCACTTTTGACGAGGAGTTCTATGAAGAGGTCCGCCGCATCGGCAAGGCCCATGAACGCATCGGATTGACGCCGGAATCCTATGTGTCGGCCTATAATTTCATGTTGGGCGAAATCACACTCGTCCTGTGCAAAAACTTCCACCGCGATGCCCAACTCCCCACTATGGTCATCGCTTGCACCAATGCCCTGTTGGTCGATGTCGAAATGGCCATCACGGTCTATTACGAAGAGACCGAAAAAACCTATTACAAGAAGCTGCAGGAAATGTCCGATGAGTTCGAAAAGATCATCGGGACAGTTGTTTCTGCCGTTTCCAGCTCGGCCTCGGATATGTCACAGGCATCTGAAACCCTGATGACCAGCATGCAGGAAACCCAGGGCGAAGTTGAAAAAGCCCGCGGTGCTGCAGAGATTTCCGCCGACAACGCGACCACGGTTGCCGGTGCGGCGGAGGAACTTGATAGTTCCATTCGAGAAATCTCAAGCCAGGTCTCGCGCGCATCGACCATTTCCAGTGATGTCGAAGATTCTGTGCGTCAGACCTCGGATACGATTGAGGCCCTTAATACCGCCGCAGAGCAAATCGGAACTGTGGTGGACCTGATCGACAAGATCGCAAGTCAGACCAACCTGCTTGCCCTTAACGCGACAATTGAGGCCGCGCGTGCAGGCGAAGCCGGTAAAGGTTTTGCCGTTGTCGCAAGCGAGGTCAAAAACCTTGCCAACCAGACAGCCAAGGCCACTGGCGACATTACCGAACAAATCAACAATGTGCAGCAAAGCACGGTGGCGGCGGTTAATGCCATCCATGGCGTTGCCGGTCAGATCAGCAGTATTGTTGATTCTGTTACGGCGATCTCGGCCGCCGTCGAACAACAGGCTGCAGCAACCACGGAAATCAGTGGCAACATCAACGCGGTATCGTCGGCCAACCGCGAGGTCAACAGCAGCCTTGAGACCGTCAATGGCACAGCAACCCGAACCAGTTCGGTCGCCTTGAACGTTTCAGAAGTATCGCAGACACTAAAACAGAATTCCGAGCAACTGCGTAGAGATGTCGATGCCTTCATCACCAAACTGACATCTTAAACCTCCCCTGTTCCGAGGTTTGCGACCCTAGCGGTCGCGCGCCTCGGACGGGGTAATGCCAAACAAAAACGCCAGCCCCGAAAGGCTGGCGTTTTTTGGTTCTAGTGCAGCTGATAGGCCACCGGCACGGTCCAGGTGACCTGTTGCTCGGTCATCTCATCGGGGAATGGCGGGAATTTCCGTACCCGTTCGATTAGCCGTTCGGTTTCGCGATCAAGGATGCTTGATCCGCTCGACGTCACCATGGTTGCTTCAAGCACCGTGCCGTCACGCGCAATGACAAGACGAATGCGGTTCTCGCCTTCGATCCGGCGGCGCATGGCGCGTTCGGGATATTCGCGGAAGCGCGCCAGTGTCTCAAGCACCGATGACTGATAATCGACCATCATCGCCTGACTTGCGGCACCGCCACCACTACCGGTCGATGAGCTTGCTGCCTGGCTTTCCGATGTCTCGCCAACCGTCCCCTCAGACTTGACCGAGTTCGTCAGCCCGGAGGGCTGTGGCGTTGGCTGGGCGGCCTGTTCGACCGGCTCGGGCAGCTTGGGGGCTTCGGGCTGTTCCACAGGCGGTTTCGGCTTCATCCGCACCGGCAGGACTTCGGCCAGCTCCTGTTCGACAACCGGCTCGGGCTCAGGCTCCGGCTCGACGACCTCTTTGACAACCGGTTCGGGTTCAGGGATCGGCTCGGGCTGTTCTTCGACGATTTCGGGTTCCGGCTCCGGCTCAGGCTCCGGGATCACTTCCGGCTCGGGTTCCGGTTCAGGCTCGGGCTCGACCACTTCTTCGGGGACCGGTTCAGGTTCTGTCTCTTGCTCGGGATCGGGTTCGACGATTTCCTCGGGCACCTCGGCCGCGGTGCTGTCCACCGCCTCGGCACTTTCGGCATCGGTTTGGGCCTCGCCCGTTTCGGACTGCCCGGCACCAAGCGAAATGCTGATGCTTTGCACGGCCCCTGCCCCGCCCCAACCCGATGGCTGCGGGTCTGGCATGGCAAGGACGATGCCACCCGTCAGGACAAGGCCGGTCAAACCGGTTGCAATCAAAAGGTCAACGCGTTTGGACATGCTATTCCTGACCCGGCTGCATTGCAGTCATCAACTGGACCTTCTCGATGCCAAGTTCCTGAAGGCGTGCCAGAAGGGTCACGACCTTTGCCCCTTCGACCTCACGGTCGGCACGGATTTCAACCGGACGGCCGATATAATCAGCGGGCAACATCGACGACAGGCGATCAAGCCCGCCGGTCAGATCATCAATCCCGATCTCGCCATTGCTGCCAAACCAAAGAACAATCGTGTCTTCGGGTTGGCCTTCAGCGGTCTGGCTGGCCGGTGGGTCGACTTCAAAGGGGCCAAGCTTTTGCAAACTTCCGGCAATCATGAAAAAGATCAAAAGCAGAAAGACGATGTTGATCAAAGGCAACATCGGTTCCTGAACCGGTCCGTCTTCGGCAATCTGGATGCGGCGCTTCATTCGATGAACTCCACATCCGTCACACCACCACGCCCCAGCGTATCCATCACTTCGACCAGTCGCTGCAGATTGGCGCCATTGACCGGGCGCAGGCGAACCGGTGCGCCGTCATGATTGCGCAGAAGTGTCGGTGCCAGGTTGGATAGCGCAATCGCATTGCCATTGATCGACAGGCCGCCATTCACATCGACCTCGACCGTGACCGGGCGGGTATCGCTTTGGCTGGTGGATCTGCCATCGGTGATACTGACCGACATCTCAAACCCCTTCCAATCAAGGAAGCTTGAGGCCAGCATGAAAAAGATCAGCAGGATAAAGACAACATCAATCAGCGGGGTCAGACCGATCATCGGTGATGAACCGCTGTTGCGTTCGCGCAGCTGCATGGGGCGACTTCCGGAAACGGGGGTTATTCGGCGGCGTGGCGCAGTTCGGAAACGTTGGAAACGCGGTGCAGTGCCTTCTGGGCCAGTTCACCACGATTGACCACCAGCGTGCAGACATCTTCCATGGTGGCCGCTGCACGGCTAATCACACCCTGCATCCACATATGGAACGCGGTTGCCGGGATCGCGACCACAAGGCCAATGGCCGTCGTCAGAAGTGCCAACCAGATACCACCAGACAGCACAGACGGGTCAATACGGCTTCCGGCCCCCTCCATGCGCTGGAACGCCTCGATCATGCCCATAACCGTCCCCAGCAGGCCCAGAAGCGGGCTGAGCACCGCAATAGCAGACATAATGCGCAGTCCACCATTCAGCCCATCGATTTCCTTGCGTGCACGTGCTGCAATCAGATCCGATGCTGCTTCACGGTCATCAGCAGAATTTACCGGCAGCGTCATGCCCGAAAGACCGATACGGGCCGCCGGATGGCGACGACGTGCCAGAACCTCGGCAGCCTGTTCTTCGTCACCTGAGCTCAGGTGACGTTCGACGTCCTTTACAAAGCCATCGGCAAAAACACCGCGCCGCAGGAAACCCACCAGCTTGTAAAAGAAAACCACCAGGCCGATCAGGGCCATGGCCGCCAGCACCCAGCCGACAACACCGGCCCGGTCGACCTGTTCGATCACCGGCAGACCGACAAAGCCGTCAAGCATGCCATTTGACTGGGTCGTTGCACTTGCATCAATGGCAAGCCCGGTATTCGGGTCCACCATGACAGAGCCGTCCGCATTCAGGTTTCCGGTCGCAGTGTCAGCGCCCACCGGGGCCAGTGCGCCATCGGAAGAAAGCGGGGTTTGCGCATCCGTGGATGCGGCCGATGAATTTACAGGGTCAGACATGTAACTTTCCCGATCACAAAATTGATCATCACCAGAAGTCCTGCTCTGGTGCATTTGAAACTGATTTGCATTCTTTACAGTAAACGGCATTGCGATGCAATCGCAACCAGCAAGCCGGACAAGATTTTCATGTCATTGCTCCCTGCCCCAAACGGATCATGCAGGGACGTACCGGACAAGGCGAGAATGGCGTTATCGGACGAGGAAACAGGGTGGCAAAAGCCGGATATGCAAAACCCCCGGAACTTCTGGGTTCCAGGGGTTTTGAATTGGTGAGCCCGACAGGATTCGAACCTGTGGCCAACTGATTAAAAGTCAGTTGCTCTACCAACTGAGCTACGGGCCCTCAACGTTGGTGAGCGGCGTTTTAATGGGCTGGGCGGCATCGGTCAACCCCCCTTTTTATGCGAAGATGCACATCAGCCATGAAAAGATCGAAAATGCCGAAAAATCACCCTCAAAAAACATCCTGAAATGCCATGACGAGGATCGTGATATCACCACGGCGAAAACAGCGCCGGGCCATCAGGATCGGAAAATTCGGGAAGGGAATTTTGAACAAATAAAAAGCCCCCGAAACCGGTTAGGTTTCAGGGGCTTATTGGTGAGCCCGACAGGATTCGAACCTGTGGCCAACTGATTAAAAGTCAGTTGCTCTACCAACTGAGCTACGGGCCCTCAAGGTTGGTGAAGCGCGTTTTAATGGCACAGGCGGCATCGGTCAACACCTGTTTTCCATATTTTGGCTCTTTTTGCGCATTCAGCCCCAAAAACGCGAAAGCCGCCCCACAAAGGGACGGCTTTCGGTTGCAATGATTTGATAGCTGCGATTATTGCGCGTCAGCAGCAACCTGCATTTTGACGATCTGATCCGGGTCGGCAACGCTGCCATTGGCCCAAGGTGCACCCTTTTTGATCATGTCGACATATTCCATGCCCTCGGTCACTTCGCCCCAGATGGTGTACTGGCCATCAAGATGCGGTGCATCGGCAAAGACGATGAAGAACTGGGAATCCGCGCTGTTCGGATTGGCCGAGCGCGCCATGGAAACGGTGCCACGCACGTGACGTTCGCTGGAGAACTCGGCATCGAGTTTCTGGCCCGAACCGCCGGTACCATTACCCTTGGGATCACCCGTCTGGGCCATGAAGCCTTCGATCACACGATGGAACTTCAGCCCATCGTAAAAGCCTTCACGGGTGAGTTCCTTGATCCGGGCAACATGGTTCGGTGCCAGATCCGGGCGAAGCTGGATCACAACGCGGCCATCTTTCAGGTCAAGATAAAGCGTGTTCTCCAGATCCTGTGCGACGGCGTCGTTTCCAGTGGACATGGTGATAAATCCTAGTACGAGTGCGATAATTGAAAATAGACGAAAAAGACGCATGGCCTGCGTTATTCCTTTTCTTCTGCCAGCTTTTCGTGCAGGCGTTTAAGCACGTTCGCGGGCACAAATTCAGTGACATCCCCGCCCAGACGGGCGATTTCCTTCACAAAGCGCGAAGAAACAAACTGCTGTTTGTCAGACGCCATCAAAAACACGGTTTCAACTTCCGGCGACAGCCGGGCGTTCATCCCGGCCATCTGGAATTCATATTCAAAGTCCGATACGGCGCGCAGGCCACGGATAATGGTGCTTGATCCGTTTTCCTGCGCAAACTGCATCAGAAGCGAAGAAAATGGCTTTACTGAGGTACGGGCGGCAACTTCACCGCCCGCAGCCTTGAGCGCACCTTCAACCAGTGCGCAGCGTTCCTCGACCCCGAACATCGGGCCTTTGCCGGCATTGATCGCAACACCGACAATCAGCTGATCGACGATCCGGGTCGCCCGACGAATAATGTCCATATGCCCCTGGGTTACCGGGTCAAAGGTGCCCGGATAAATCCCGATACGCGATACGGTAGAAGACGTTTCAGTCATCAGACTTTCCGTTATTCGTCGCGGTCCGCTTCATCAGATGCCGATGCCTCAGCAACATCTTCATCAGATGCCTCTGCGGCCGGGTCGGCGTTTTCAACGGCACCTTCGGCACCCTCGATCACACCTTCCTCGCCATCGATGATCTCATCATCTTCATCGCCAAGGTTTGACAGACGTTCGACTGCGACGACCTGTTCGTCCTCGGCCGTACGGAACAGCGTCACACCCTGCGTCTTGCGCCCGGCAATACGGATGTCATGGGTCGGCATACGGATGACCTTGCCACCATTGGTGACCATCATCAGCTCGTCGCCTTCTTCGATGACAAACGATGCGGCAACCTGACCATTACGTTCAGACATCTCGATATTGGCAAAGCCCTGACCGCCACGCCCCGTCACACGATATTCATAGGCAGACGTACGCTTGCCATAACCGTTTTCAGTGACCGAGAGGATCAACTGATCACCATCATAGATTTCCTGATAACGCTCAGAGGTCAGAATTTCGAGCGGCAGGCTGTCTTCGGTGACTTCCTCGCGGCGCAGTTTGCCTGCGATCGAGAGGTATTCGTCACGCTCTTCCATGGTGACATGGTTGCCAAACAGTACCGACATCGCAATGACGTCGTCCTTATCGGCCAGACGGATACCACGCACACCGACCGAGTTACGGCCGGTAAAGACGCGCACGTCACTGACACGGAAACGAATGCACTTGCCCTGACGGGTTGTCAGAAGAATGTCGTCATCATCGGTACAGGTCTGAACCGCAATCAGCTTGTCGCCACGCTCTTCTTCAAGCTTCATGGCAATCTTGCCGTTTGATTTCACATTCACGAAATCAGCAAGGCTGTTACGACGCACGTTACCGGTCGAGGTGGCAAACATCACATGCAGGTTCGGCCATTCTTCCTCATCGGGAAGCGGCAGCACGGTTGTGATATATTCACCTTCAGACAGCGGCAACAGGTTCACAAGCGCCTTGCCGCGTGATTGCGGCGTGCCCATCGGCAGACGCCAGACCTTCATTTTGTAGACCATACCTTCGGAGCTGAAGAACAGAACCGGGGTGTGGGTGTTGGCAACAAACAGCTTGGAAACGAAATCTTCCTCGCGGGTTGCCATGCCCGAACGGCCCTTGCCACCGCGACGCTGTGCGCGATAGGTCGACAACGGAACACGCTGGATATAGCCGCTGTGCGACACGGTCACGACCATGTCTTCGCGGGCAATCAGATCTTCGATGTCATGCTCGAATTCTGCTTCCTGAATTTCGCTGCGACGCGGGTCGGCGAATTCATTGCGCATTTCGCTCAGTTCGTCCTTCAGAATCGTAAGCTTGCGCTCTCGCGAGGCAAGGATATCAAGGAAGTCCTTGATCTTCTCACCCAACTCGGTCAATTCGGCCGCGATCTTGTCACGTTCCAGACCGGTCAGGCGATGCAGGCGGAGTTCAAGGATCGCACGCGCCTGCGCTTCGGACAGGCGATACATGCCATCAGATGAACCAACCTGGTTCGGATCCGCAATCAGTTCGATCAGCGGAACGATATCGCCCGCCGCCCAATCGCGTTCCATCAGCTGTTCACGTGCAACGGTCGGATCGGCTGCGTTGCGGATCAGCTTGATGACTTCGTCGATGTTGGAAACCGCAATACCCAGACCAACCACGACATGGGCACGATCACGTGCCTTTTTCAAAAGGTGGATGGTACGGCGGGTAATGACTTCTTCGCGGAACTCGACAAAAGCCTGAATGATGTCTTTCAGGTTCATCAGTTCCGGCTTGCCGCGGTTAAGGGCCAGCATGTTGACACCAAACGAGGTCTGAAGCGCTGTGAAACGGAACAGCTGGTTCAGGACAACGTCGGAATTGGCATCACGCTTGAGCTCGATCACCATGCGGACACCCGAACGGTCGGACTCGTCACGCAGATCGGAAATGCCTTCAAGCTTCTTGTCACGGACCAGTTCGGCGATCTTTTCCATCAGGGTGGCCTTGTTCACCTGATAGGGAACTTCGGTCACAATGATGGCTTCGCGGTTGGCACGGATTTCCTCGACATGGGTGCGTGCCCGCATGACGACAGAACCACGACCGGTCTTGAAGGCCGAATGGATGCCGGAACGGCCGAGAATAAGCGCACCGGTCGGGAAGTCCGGACCGTGAACGTATTCCATCAGGCCTTCGACGGAAATATTGGGATCATCGACATAGGCCATGCAGCCATCAATGACTTCGCCAAGGTTATGCGGCGGAATGTTGGTCGCCATACCGACCGCAATACCACCGGCACCATTGACCAGCATGTTCGGGAAACGCGCCGGGATAACAGACGGTTCCTTGGTGGTCTCGTCATAGTTATCGCGAAAATCAATCGTATCCTTGTCGATATCATCAAGCAGGAAGTGCGCGGATTTCGCCATGCGTGCTTCGGTGTAACGCATGGCGGCGGCTTTATCGCCATCCATGGACCCGAAGTTCCCCTGCCCGTCAATCAGCGGCAGGCGCATGGAGAAGTTCTGCGCCATACGGACCATTGCGTCGTAAATCGCGCTGTCGCCGTGCGGGTGATATTTACCCATCACATCCCCGACCACACGGGCCGATTTGCGGAACGGTTTGTTATATTCAAACCCGTTCTCGTGCATGGCGTACAGGATACGACGATGTACCGGTTTCAAGCCGTCTCGGACGTCAGGCAGTGCGCGGCTCACGATCACGCTCATCGCGTAATCAAGGTAGCTCCGACGCATTTCTTGTTCGATGGAAACCGGGAAGATATCGCGGTTCTCAGGATTGGTCTCTTCGGTAGACAAAGGCCGTGACCTCTTAAACGCTTGATCAGAAATGATTCAATCGGCGTGACATGCCCCTGTTTTCAGGCACATGCCGGACCAGAAAGCCGGAAAGTATCAGGTTTGTCGCGCACAAACAATATTGACAAATCCTATCCTTCACGGTTGGGCGAGAAAGTTCGAAATTTATCGCGAATTCAGGGATTTCCGAGCCCCGAAAACCGTCATTTTTGTGCTGATTTTTCGCTTTCGGAAACTTCCATCACCGGCGCTATCGGGTCGGCCTTTGTTGCTGCCGCCTCGGTACTTGCCGATTTGCGCCCGAAACGCATCTGCGATGCGGCAATCCCGCCCAAAATAATCGCAAGTGCAAGCAATGCATTTGGCTGGGGCACCTCGCCCAGGACAAAGAAGCTGATCAAAACGCCGACGGCAGGCACCAGATAGTTGTTAAACACAAGGAAGCTGGCGCCTGCCATCGCAATAATCTGCAGGATCAGGAACATGGCAATACCGGTCGGGAACATGCCGAGATACATGATCGAAAGTGCCCCTTCGAGATCCCAGTCCATCGTCCAGGGCTGATCAATGATCAGGGTAAAGGGCATCAGCATCAATGTTGCAAATGTCAGGATGACAGCGGTTGATCCGATGCGCGGCTGATCACGCAGATTACGCGCAACAAGGGATGAGATCGCATAGCCAATGGCGGCAACCAGAATGGCCAACTGGAACAGGAATTCGCCCCCGAGCCCCGAAAGCGTTTCCGGCCCGACCAGAACAACCACCCCGATCGTGCCCAGAACAATCCCGATAACCTTTCCGGTCGAAAGCTTTTCATCATGGGTAAAGAAGTGTGCGAGCACGACGGTGGTGAGCGGCACGGTCGACATCAGGATCGCAGCCAGACCGGCATCGACCTTGGTCTCGCCAAAGCTGATCAAAAAGAACGGAATGGCATTGCCGATCAGCGCGATCATAAAGGTCGATATCCAGGCGCGCTTCCCCTTGGGCAGTTCGGATTTGCGAATAGCCGCAAGGCACCACAGCACAAGTGCGGCAAAGGCCAGACGCCCGCTTGCGACCACCAGCGGCGAATAGGCATGCACACCAATCTTGATGAAGGTGAACGAACTCCCCCACATCAGCGCCAGCAGCACAAGCAGCACATATTCGCGTATTCCCGGACGTTTCATTTTGTCAGCCTATTTTTGCCATACTTGTTGGGCCTCATCGTCTGTACGAAAAGACCAGTTCTCTGCGTTAAAACCCAGAAGGTTTTTATGCAAGCAAATAGAGTTTACGCCGTTTTATCCGGACACCCCGAACGGAAATTGCCATGTATCGCAGTTTGCGAAAATCTCGCACAAATGCCCCTGTCTTAAGGCAGATCAAAGCGTTACAGGGTGGAAAATGAAAAAAGTCACCATCGACATAGAATAGTTGTTGCGAATGAATGTCAATTGCATTACATTGCGTACAACAAAAAAACCGGGATATGAGATGATGAGTTATGTTGATCAGGAATTGACGGTCGAAGACATGCTTGCCGACCCGATCGTTCAGACATTAATGCGCTATGATGGCGTTTCTGCCAGTGACGTCCGTCACACCATTGACCAGGTAAATCAGAATCGCCCGGAAAATGCGGTTGATGATCTGGTGAGCACCACTTGGGCAACCAGCCCTGACGCGGCAGCACCGACCACACAGGTCGCAGTTCACCCCCGCCTGCACGATACAGCTGCCTGAACGCAGCACCTGCTTGTTTGGGTGTTACCGCGCGTTCAGCGCCCAGTCATACTCATAATCGGCGATATCAAGTTCCGTGGTATCGCCCAGAATGGCCGCCAGTTTCGGCCCGGCAAACGCCCTCAGATGCGCGATAAAATCCGCATCACTTTTCCTGAAATCATCCCGATACCAGTCATAGAGGCTTGAAAGCACAAGCCCGCCATCTGCGCCCACGCGCACCGCACGCGAATGGTTGATAAAGCCTTTTGCTGCCTGATCAAGCTGGTCATCAAGCTTGCTTGCTTCATACGCCTTGAGCGCCAGCGCCGGACAACCGATCGACGCGCAGTTCACCGCATAATGAATGCGCGCATCACGCCAGATCGGGCGCAGGATGCGGTGCTCGATATCATCAAGGCTAAGTGTTCTGCCCTCGACCATGATCAGCTTCTTGCCCCATGGGCCGGATGAAAACAGCCCGGGCGAGATATCGATATCGCGGATGCTATCCACCGGATAATGATCCAGAACCACTTTGACGGTCAGCGCATTATATAGATTCACCCAATAGGCAAACTGCTGATCGCGGTTAAGCTGATCGACCGTGACCTTGGTCATGGCCTCAACATACGCGTTCACCTTGGCAGCCCCACCATCCTGACTTGCCGACGCATAGTCAAAGCTGGTCACACCGGGTTCTTGTACCGTCACGTAACGATCCAGCAGCACTTGCCAGGCATCATGATCAATCTCAAGCGTACTTTGCGGATCATGCGCCTGCCAGTCTGGCCATAAGTCGGCCTCCGGCGCTGCCAGTGCTGGGTGCCGCGGCACAAGCGTCCCCACAGCCATCAGAAAAAGGGATAAAACAACAATCGGCGCACGCATGATTAACAAACCATCTAAAACATTTGCGCCCACCTTACCCGCCATGCGCCAAACCACCGCATCAAACCGCCGTGATCAGGCCTGTGAACGCCCTGCCATCCCCTTGATCTGCTTATGTACATTTAACCCAGAGTTGGGCTATAATGACCGCCATGATACAGGCAGGTGCAATACAGGTTATCCCCGGAAGTGGTGGGCAACTTGGCCAGATTATAGCCACACGCGCCCTGCCCGGCTCCGGGAGCCAACCGCCGACCAACGGGTCGGGCGGAATGGCTGCGTCTGCGCCGCAAACATTGCCGGCCGCCGTGGCGCTGGTTCCGCTTTCAAGCACGCTTTCCGCTCAACAAGCCCCCGCAAACCCGCCCAGTTCGCGAAGTGAACCTGCGACGTCACCGCAAACAGCGGGCAGCACAGGTGCGGGTGAACAAGCGCCACCACAACCGCCACCACAACCGGCACAAACCGCACCGATCAACAGTGCGGCATCTGTGGTCACCATCATCCAGCAGCTTGATCCGCGCGACATCAATGGCGGCGCGCCGGAAGAACCGGAAACCCAAAGCCCGACACAGCGTCAGCAGCAAGAACGCGAAGCCACCCCTGAAAGCGCGCGTCAGCCGACATCCAACCCGGCCCTTCTGACCGCAACCGAACGCGAAATCGTCCAGGAACTGCGCGCCCGTGACGCCACTGTCCGAACAGAGGAAGAAAGCCATCAGGCCCTTGCCGGTGCCAATGCCGGCATGATCAGCTATAGCTACACCGCAGGCCCGGACGGACGACTTTATGCCACCGGCGGCAAAGTCAGCATCCGCCCCATTCAGGGCCTTGATGGTGTAGCCGCCATCGCCAATCAGGCCGCCATTTCCCGCGCGGCTTCCGTGCCCGGAAGTTCGGCCGCTGATTACAATGTCGCCAAGGGCGCATCGATGAACATCTCGGCCATGATTTCAGCACAAGCTTACGCAGCCGCAGAAAGCTACCGCATGACGCTGGGCCTTAATGCAGCACCCGGCACTGTCGATCTGAGCGGCTAGGCAGATCCCACCCCGTCATTCCCGCGCAGGCGGAAATCCATTATCGGCCACGGCATAAAGATTCCGGCCCAACACCATGCGCCGTCCGGAATGACGAACACCCACGAAAAAAGCGGCCCCGATGGAGCCGCTTTTGCTTTGTCTTCGAATATCCGCTTACGCGTAATGCCAGAACACATCAAAGCCCGGATTAAACACCGTCACAGGCCCTTCGCCGGTTTCGATTTTTTCGGCGAATTTCGCCGGCTCGCTGCGCTTTTCCAACGTGATCTGATCACCATTAAGCGGCAGGCCGTAATATTGCGGCCCATGCAAGGAGGCGAAGCCTTCAAGCTTATCAAGCGCCCCTTCTTCCTCAAACACGTGGGCCAGAAGCTGCACAGTGTTATTGGCGGTAAAGATACCGGCACAACCGCACGGGCTTTCCTTGCGCTCGTCAGTGTGCGGCGCTGAATCGGTACCCAGGAAGAAGCGCGCATCACCGGATGTTGCCGCCGCACGCAGCGCCAAACGATGCTTTTCACGCTTGGCGACCGGCAGGCAATACATATGCGGATGAATGCCGCCAACCAGAATGGCATTACGGTTAATGATCAGATGGTGCGTCGTGATCGTCGCACCCAAATTCTTGTCATTGGCTTTGACATATTCCACGCCGTCTTCGGTCGTGATGTGCTCCATCACCACCCGCAGTTCCGGCAGACGCTTGCGCAACGGATCAAGAACCCGGTCGATAAACACCGCCTCACGATCAAAGATATCAATGTCCGCATCGGTCACTTCGCCATGCACACAAAGCGGAATGCCAAGCTCTGCCATACGCTCAAGCGCCGGCATCGCATTATCGAAATTGCGCACGCCACTATCAGAGTTCGTGGTGGCCCCTGCCGGATAAAGCTTCAATGCTGTGATCACCCCGGCCTTGTAGCCTTCCTCGATATCATCGGGATTGCTGCCCTCGGTCAGATAGAGCGTCATCAGCGGCGTAAAATCATGGCCCGACGGGATGGCGGCCGTAATCCGGTCGCGATAGGCCACGGCATCAGCCGTCTTGACCACTGGCGGCACCAGATTGGGCATGATGATCGCACGGGCAAAATGCTCGGATGTCTCGCCAATCACACCTTTCAACATCTCGCCGTCACGCAGATGCAAATGCCAGTCATCGGGACGGCGAAGAGTAATGCGGTTGGTCGACATGCGGCGATCTCCTGGCAAGCAATGAACCCGTTTGGGAAATATGGAGCGTTACCTAGCAGATTGGCGTGGAATTGGGAATGTAAACTCTTAGAATTATCGCCTTCCGCTGTCCATTCTAGACTATGTCATTTAATCTAGTGCCTTATTTCCTGACTGAATGGAGCAAACGTTGGCAGACACAAATTTAAACGCAGCAGCTCTTATCTTAACAGGATTTGTAACGGGCACAGTCCTAGGAACCACTATTGTTTTGGAGTTTGGTGACTACATGCCTACAGGCTTTCCATTCTCACCGTCTGAACGCCTGCAATGGGAAACACTTCTTGCTGGCTTTGCAGCACTCGTCGGTGGATATCTTGCTTATCGCTCCACAATGCTACCGTTAAAGCATCGCCAGAGACAAAAATCGAACAAGCTAGCAATGCAAACATTGTCCAAGCACTACGATGCTTTTGGTTTTTACATCAGTCTCATAAGGAATAATCCGAACCCAGAAGAGGTCGAATTTGCTCTCAAAAAAACAAAAGAACATACGATAAAGAACATCCAAAATTTGCTTGGGCATATGCAAAAACTGGACTTAGACACTGATATTTACAGCGACAAAGCAGAGATGAATCGTGAAGTAGTAACTTATGCCCTCTCGGATGTACTGCGAGCAAAAGAAACAGAGAGATTTCTTCGGAAAATACGTGTCGCCGAACAGGCCAGTCGACGATTTATCAATTTGTTTGCCCCTGAGGAGTTTGAATTGGTCGAAACAGACACAAGCGACCGAACAAGTAATTCTTAGCCCATAAACGGCTTCGCTAGCTAACAAGTTAAGCGAGTTTTCCTACAACAACAAACCAACTTCAGAGAAAGGGGACAGACTCGTTTCCAGACCCAACCTGCGCACAACCTTGTTTTTACATGCTCTTTGTCGCCAGCCTCAGGCCAGCGAAAGCACCGGCCCCTCAAGCAGGTTCATCAGTTGCCCAAAATACCCGCCTGATCGTGCGGGCGAGGTTGGGTCGGAGGTGATGGCCACCGCCAGATTCTTTTCCGGGTGTGCCGCGATGATCTGGCCGCCATAGCCGCGGGCGATAATAAAGCCGCTGCGGCTCAGGAACCAGCCATAGCCATAAGCAAGCCCCGAATAAGGGGATCGGGTGTGGGCCTGGGTTGATTGGTCGATCCAGTCGGCCTGGATGATCTGATCACCATCGAACCGGCCCTGGTCGCGCATGAGCGCCCCGATGCGCAACATTCCGCGCGGGGTCAGCGCCATCTCGTTCCCGCCGAAATAATAGCCCTGCGGATCCTGTGTCCAAGCCGGAATTTGAATACCAAGCGGCTCACCAAGGGCAGCGCGCGCCTGTTCCAGCAGGCTTTTCCCCGTCGCAACCGTCAGCACCGCACCAAGGATATGCGTGGTGCCGGTGGAATAGATCATACGCCCGCCGGGGCTTGCGACCATCGGTCGGCGCAGCGCAAAGGAAACCCAGTTATCGGAATTGACCCAAGCGCCGTAGTTACGCCCTGATGTACCCTCAAGCCCCGCCCTGAGCGTTACCAGATCTTCGATGGTCAGATCTTCGACACCGGGGGTGGCGTTCGACGGAATGATGGACGGCGCGATTTCGCCGATGGTGGCTTTGACCGAGGGGATCGCACCTTCTGCGATCGCGTTGCCCGTCAGCAGACCGATGATGCTTTTAGAGCAGGACTTGATGTTCGCAACCCGATCCAGCCCCGGCCCGCGCGGTGCCTCAGCCACAATGACCTCATCACCGCGCTGAACCATGATTGCATGAAGCTGGGACATGTCGGCAATTTTCGACCGGATGTCGCTTGGTGTTTGCGCAAAGGCCCGACCCGCAAAGGGAACAGCTGCAGCGCCCAAAAGGGTCGCTGAGAAGGCACGGCGGGTCAGCATCGTAACGGGTCTGTCGCTGGGCATATCCATCAATCTTTCAAAGTCGGGATCATCTGCGTGCTCAATCTATTTGCAGTCCCTATAACAACGGGCTGCAACGCATAACGTTCCGGCCCATCGTGCCGGAAGATCAATCCCTTATCTGGAAGTAATTCGTCAGGAATGTGACATCAGATCACAATAGATCCTGCCCCTAAACACTCACTGCAATATCCGAGAGTTCTTCACCGGCCAGTCTTTGCGCAAAGGCACGCTCCAGCCCCTGTTCAAATCCGCGCGTGTAGCCCTCGGTATCAAAGAGCGGCTTGGTCTCGCGATTGGCGGCAAGCTTGGTGCGAAGGTCTGCCAGCATGTCGGGGGTTTGCGCGAGTTTGAGGATGAGTTCTTCATAGGCCTCTGGCGTTTCGGTGATCAGCTCCGGCAGACCGATAGCCGATAGCAGGCTGGCGGCAACGCGCGCAGCGAACTGTTTACCCGCCAGCGTGACCACCGGCAATCCGGCCCAAAGCGCGTCGCTTGCGGTCGTGTGGGCGTTGACATTGAAGGTATCGATAAACAGATCGGCGTGGCGCAGGCGCGCGAGATGTTCGGATTGCGGCATGTAACCGGCAAAGATCAGGCGATCACCCGAAATACCGTGCTTTTCTGCAGCCGCGCGCAGATTGGCCTTGGCCCCATCATCATTGCACCAAAGCCAGAGCACACTGCCTTCGACCTTTGCCATCACGCGCATCCAGATGGCGAATTCCTGCGGCATCATTTTGTAATTGTTGTTCAGACAACAGAAAACAAAACCGTCTTCGGGCAGGTCCAGTTCGGCACGCGTCATCGATCTGGTCGAAATTTCGCGCGTGTTGTCGTTGGGCTGATAGCAATCGGGAAGATAAATGATCTTCTCATGATAACCGCCACGCTGTTCGGACGGAACAACCACCGGGTCGGCAACGATATAATCGATGAAATCTGCCCCCAGTGTGCCGGGATAGCCAAGATAGCTGATCTGAAGCGGCGCCATGCGCCCGGTAAATGGCTCCAGCCGGGCATCGCGGGTATAGCCCTTGAGATCAATCGCGATATCAAGGTTTTGCTCGCGGGCAAACTGCGTCAGATCGCCATCGGACATGTCCTGCACATCAAAGAACTGATCAACATTTTCAAGCACCTGATCACGGTTCGCATCGGTTTTGCTTTTGCCATAGCTGAACACGAAGATTTCGAACTTTGACCGGTCATGATGGCGCAAGATGCCCGCCATCAGGAACATGGTCGCATGATCATGAAAATCGGCCGAGAAATAGCCAAGCCGGATTTTGCGCCCGTCGGCAGGGATTGGTGCAATCGTCGAAATCGGGGCGGCTGGCGAGAATTGGTTTTGTGCCCAGTTGCGCGCGCGCTCAAGCTGGTGCGCCGGATGATCTTCAAACGGCAGCAGCGGGAATGGCACCGCCGCCTCCCCCGTCACGCCAAGCTGATCAGCGTATTGATCAAACAGCTCACACGCCCGCCAGTCGCATAGTTGGCTTTGTTGACGCAGTTGCTCGACAATTGCCGGGACGTAGCCGGGCTTGGCCGCCAAGGCCCGTTGGTAAGCCTCAATCGCTTCGGGCGCGGATTTAAGTGCTGCCATGGTTTGGCCAAGGCCGTACCAGGCCTCCGCCAATTTTGGCTGCAGCTTGAGCGTCTTGAAATATTGCTGTTTGGCATCCTCAAGCAATTCGCGCTCACGCAACGTATTGGCAAGATTATAGTGCGCATCGACATAGTCTGCCTTGCGCGCAATCGCGTTCAGATAGCAGCCTTGGGCTTCTTCAAGCTTGCCTGCAGCTTTAACGATATTGCCAAGATTGTTGTGCGCCTCCGGGAATTCAGGCGAAGCGGCAATTACCGCGCGATAGCATTCTTCTGCCTCAGCCAGCTTGCCCAGACGTTCGAGAATGACACCAAGGTTGCTTCTGGCTGCAACCATGTTGGGCTGCAGACGCACAACCTGACGCAAGGCCTGCTCGGCATCGTTAAGCAGGTTGAGGTTGCTGCTCACAGCCGCGCGGAAGTTCCACAGCTTGGCGGAATTGCCATATTGGCCCAAAAGCTGCCCGGTCATGGCATGCACGTCTTGCAGGCGACCGGCCTGATAGGCTTGCGAAAGCTTGGCAAACACCTCGGCTGGCGGCTCGCCAGCGGCAGCAGCGCCGACCTTCGCCCCCGCTACGGGTTTGACCGGACCACTGAGCTCAGCCATGGCGGTTTTGACGCGTTCATTTTTGGGGTAATCGGCAAGGATGGCTTCGTAAAGTGCACGTGCCTCGGCCATTTCACCTTTGCGCATATGCGCCTTCGCGCGCTTCATTGCCTGATCAACTTTGAGCTTCGCCATACGTCCCCGAACCTTGATATTTTTGGGCAGTCTAGATGATAAACCGCCAAAGGCAACCGGGGCGCGGCAAAAAGGCCATCAAAAGACATTAAAGTCAGACATTTCCGCAGGAACCGTTCCGCCCTCCTTTTTCCCTGACTTTCCCCGCGGACGCAAACGAACGCTCCTCTATCGCATGTCCATTTTGCTATTTTTGCCTTTTGTGGGAACTGTTTGCGCGTTCCTGTCACTTACTGTGAGTACGGCCGCATTCGGGCTTGGTCGCCTCATATGCAACAGATTGGGATATGTGGCGCAACGCTTGAGTGCGACGGAAGTCACGTCGGAGCGCTCATGACATCAATCCCAGAACAAACCTGTACGGCTTTGCCTCGCCCAAAAAGGAAATCGCCTTGATACGGCTCCTGCAAGAAATTGAAGAATAAAGAAAATTCGGCATGGAATGAAAAATCACACGCGAATTTCCCACGACAGCGAGCATCTGGTTTTCAAAGTACCCGGAACGCGCGGCTATGTCAGTCGTTCAGCCTTGGCCAACGCCTTGACGATTTACCGTGCTGAACTCAAAGCGCTTGAAGACTGCCACATCACCGTCTGCCCCCCGCACGATGAACCAAGCGTTGTTTTCAGCAAGTGTCTTGTTGGCGAAGCGGTTCTGAACATACCGCAACAGCAAGAAATGTCTCAAAATCCGGACATCGCTCTGATAAAGCGTGTTGATCAGATCAAAACAACCTACAGCCTGCAAAAGGGTGAAACCATCCGCTATGCGGCGGTGATGCTCCCTGCCCGTTTTTTGGCCGAACAAATTGGTCAAAATGTTCCGTCGTTTCTGGATCCGCTTGTTTCAACACGGCACAACATTTGTCATGTGCATGTAGCGCCCTCAAACCGGAAAATTCACAATCTTGCGATGCAGCTTTTCACAGCGAAGACGACCAACCCTGCCCAGAACCTGCTAGCGAATGGTTTGGCGTCGCTTTTTATCGCCGAAATTTTTGCAATTCTGTACGGGAAAGATCAGACAAAGCCTGACGCAGAACGTGAATGGGAAACACATGTTTTCGCTGATCTAAAGGCGTTTATTGATTGCAACCTTGGAAGCCCGTTGTCCCGGGCACTTCTGGCCACAAAGTTTGATATTTCCGAAAGCAACCTGAACCGGCTGTTTGTGAAACACACAGACCAGAGCTACGGCGATTATGTGCGTGAAAAACGGATGGAAGCCGCACATCTGGCATTAAAAGATACAACGATGTCGGTCAGCCAAATCGCGCAAAGTGTCGGCTACAATCACCTCAGCAACTTCAGCCGTGCGTACCGTAAACGTTACGGTGAAATCCCTTCCCGCGCCGTACAGCGTTCACGTTCATAAGGTATTACATTAGTTTTTGATGACTTTTCGGGAACCCAAAGCCCCCTTTGGTTACTTATCAATAAGCGCAAGTTGCCCGGAGCTAGTCCAGGTGTGCTGTTGAAGGTTAATCAGAAAGAGAGTGGCTATCCGATGAATCCGACACCGATATCCAACAACTCCGCGATTAATGCCGCCCGGACGATCCCGCAGGACAATGTCGCCCCCAACGTTCATCAGGAAGATCCATCTGTACAGAATGACCGGCCACAAAATGCCGGGGGTCCAGTTATTGCACAACGCCCGCGCGGCGTCGCACAGAACGATATCTCACAACGTTTGATGACGTTTGAAACGCTGTCGGAAAAGCTAGGAAACTATCAGCCTAAAGAAGACATCAAAATTGGCGGGCTGACACTCTACCGCCGAAGCAGTGAATTCAAGGCGATGTCCAGTGCCCTGCAGCAATATCACGTAGCACTCAGAAATGCGCCCAGCGACAATCGTCAAGAGCAGTTTATGAGCCTGCGCAACCAGCTTGCCGACATTCGTGAAAGTGCAGACGCCTATATCGCCAAGCACGAAAAGAACACGTCAAAGCAGGAAAATGTTTCTGCGATGCGTGAAATCGTCAACCAGATCGCCAGTGAATTCGGGCTACTGCAATCCATCGAGAATGACCTTAATCGCGTCGGTGATAACACCCAGCAAGGTGTTGAGATCAATGACATGCTTCAAGCAAAGCGATTTGGTCTTTCCCTTGCAGACTGCAACTTCACGGCACTGAACGACAACAACATTGATCCGTCCGGCGTAAACGAAGAATTTGGCAAGGGTGCGATGAACACCGTTGCCAAACTGACCTACAATGATGGTGAAACACGCATATTCAAAGCGTTGTCGACTGTCCCCGAAGTTGAGGAAGGGCTCGCCAGTTCGGTTCATGCCCGTTTCGAGCTACCGCGCTTTGCCGCACGTAATCTCGCAGCCTCCGCAATTGATCAGGCGTTGGGGCTGAACGTGCTGTGCAAAGTTGAGGTTGGCACACATAACGGCCAAGTGGGCCTGATGATGGAAGAAGCCACTGGCGTGCATGCCATGAAAACCGAAAAGCAGGAAGTCGATGACGAAGACTGGAACCGGTTACTCGGCCAAAAGGCATTGATGGAAGCCGACGACTGGAAGATGATTCTGGAATCACAGGGCTTTACATTCGACGAAAACGGCAACGTTGCGCTTAATGAAAACGACAAGCCATTTGTCGTGAAAAAGCTTTCGAACAATGTCATTGACGCGTTTGACGCCCCCATGACGAACAATCAGCAGGCCGATCTTCAACGTCAGCTCTGTGATTTGCAGCTTCTGGACTGCATTGCCGGGCAACTTGATCGCCACGCTGGCAACTACATGGTGAGCCTGAAAGACGACGGGGTAAAACTTGTTGGCATTGATAACGACGCGGCGTTCGGACATAACAGCGATGCCCTGCTTGGAGCCCGCAGCCTGAGACGGCAGCACAGCCGCGGTGAGCCCGTACTCCTTGACAAACAAACGTTCGACACTCTCAGCGGTATCGATTTCAACCGGGATATTGCGCCTGGACTGGGCGGCCGGCTTGACGCGCAGCAAATAGACGCCACGCGCGCTCGTTTCGAAACGGTTCTTGAGCGTATCGGTAACCTTGACCCTGATTTTATTGTCGAGGATTGGGCGCAATGGCGTAGCCCGAATGGCGAAACAGCAGGCGCGTATCTTGAGGCACGCGGTGAAGACGCCTCCTATTGGGCGCGGGACATTGCAAGTGCGCGAGACGAAGCAAATGCACTTGATGAGCAGGCGCGTTCAGCATGATAAACTCACAGAACACCACCCCGCCAGAGGCCCTTGGAAACGACTCAATGCTCACCGCGCTGGAGGAGGCTTTTATTGAATGCCGCGCCATAGGCCTTCGGTGCCCGGCCGTACCACACGCGTTTGTCGACAAGCTCAGAAGCGTTGGAAAGTTCGGCTTTTGCAGCCTTGACTACGATCCAGCATCAGATCTTCCGACATTCCTGAACAAGGTCGGATCATCGTCACACCGCGATGGTGTATGTTTCGCTTTGCAATCGGGGGGGTTTGCGTCCAACCGACTG
This sequence comes from Thalassospira sp., assembly GCF_002709775.1. Lineage (GTDB taxonomy): Bacteria > Pseudomonadota > Alphaproteobacteria > Rhodospirillales > Thalassospiraceae > Thalassospira. The sequence goes on along the minus strand of NZ_PAQR01000007.1, from coordinate 182,097 downwards.
ATTTATCAATTATCTGTCGGGCAAGTTCATATGTGGCTGCGCCTTGAGTTCGGGAACATCAACAATGACATCGAAGCCGAACGACTGGCTGTGAACCAGACATTTCTCCGACTTGAAGAAAAGCTCAGCCAACTTCTCGATTATGCAGAAAGTGGACAGACAGAATCGTCACCGCACATTGTTGTTGCTTACGCCCCAGGCGATAGAATTGATCATCTCTTATTGTCATATGATGGGATATTCAACGACAGTCTCGAAAGCCCGAGTGATAAACCTGTCTTCAACAGCTCTCGGAAAATCACCGAATTTCTTCCGCCCAAAAGAGCTGTTTTCCACCACAATCCGGCCTGAAATCGCACTTTCAAGTTGAAGGCGCCGTACTCCCATCCCGTACGAAAATGATAAATTCTCCAAAAATGATAAAACTTAAACATTCACTTACAGTGACTTCTGGTGATAGCCTCTTCCCTGTTCAAATTAAAATGATCAAAAAATAAGCACACGTAAAAATACGGTGCGTATTGGTTGGGGTAGCCATAGCCCTCTTGGGGCGATACTGGCATTCGGGCAGACACTGGTGTTTCAATGAAGGCTGAGCAACACTTAGACGTTGCCGAGGACTCGGCGCGCGACCGCGTTGAAGTTGTGTCGGAGGAAACGTTTATTTCCTGCGTACAGGATTGCCGTGCGAGTCTTTATCACTTTGTACTAAAGCACATTGGGAATCCCACCGATGCCCAGGACTTGACCCAGCAGGCGCTGACGGAAGCCTATCGTTCACTTGCCAAATTCAAGGGTGAGTCAGAACTCGCGACGTGGCTGTTTGGGATCGCGATGAATATCGTGCGCAACTTTATTCAACGAAGCCCCCACAAGAAGTACAATTTCGTCAGCGAAGATGCCCTGACATATCACCCACACGAGTCCGTGGGACAAGATGAGCAAATCGCCTTTGAAAAAGTGATGCGCGATCTTGATGCAGAACTCAAAAATCTGCCTGATGAATTGCGCAACATGATCATGATGGTCGCGGTAGACGGCCTGACATACGACGAAGTTGCCACGATGTTGTCCGTACCAATCGGAACTGTCCGTTCCCGCCTATCGCGTGTTCGGGCTACATTAAAAGAAAAGATGCCGGAAATAGACGATTTGCTGTCGTAATCGCCTATCCGTTCCGGACCCATTTCCCGGCTATCCTTCCAACGCTTCCTTTGCTTCGCTTTCGCGATCATAGACCTTTAGGATTTTAAGGAATCCTGTCATTTCAAATACTTCGCGAACCGACGGTGACATGCCGCAAATTGCCATCGCGCCACCCGATTTTTGCATGTTTTTTGCCGCAACCAGGACAACCCGCAAACCAGCACTCGATATGTAATCAAGCCCGGACATATCGATCAAAAGACGGGTTGCACCTTGATCAATCACGGCTTTGACGGTCGTCTCAGCCTCGCCAGCCGAAGAGCTGTCAAGACGGCCAACCATCAATATGATATGCACCGAACCGTCGATCTTTACTTCCAAAGCCATCCCAAATTCTCCTTTGACGGGCGCTTGTTTCCAATAGGACAACGCATCGCAATGAGGATTAACACCCACTCTCGATCATCATTGTCTTTACTTTTTCGTTTGCCAAAGCCGTTGCCAAGGGCAAGTTCACGCCAAAGGCGCGGCATGCACTCCCCCCAAACCCGTCAACAGAACGGCCAGAAGGTTGAAGGCTTTCGGTGCTCGCGATATTTTTCCAGCGCTGAACGACAGGTGACAATCCAAGAACACCATCGGCATCAAGTTCGGCAATAACCGGTAAGATATCCTGCGCTGTATCTACCAGCGCCTGAAGCTCCGCGCTTGTTTCAAGAACCTTTACCTGATCCAGGCCACCTTCCAATGTCGAGATCAGATTTCGTCCAGCGCCGTCGATACGTTCCAGTTCCCGCACTGCTGTGACGGTAAAGGCCCAGCGAAAATCATCGCCGAATTCCGAGGAATAAGAACCCGCCATGGCATGCATCCTGAATGCAGTACTAAAATACGCGACATAGTCCGGAGCCATCAAGTGACGCGGCCCGGCCCCCTGCCCAAACAGCAGATCACTCATCGTCGTGATTGCCGATTGATCAAGAATCTCAGACACGGCCCCTTGGGCGCTTCCAGCAAGATTGCGGACATTACGATAATATTCGCCCAACTCAAGCGCACGCGAGATATCCTCACTGGACGGGAGACCATCCGCACTCGGTCGCACAATTTCTTGCCCGACACGGCCCAGTATTTCACGCCCCATCTGGTCCTCATTTAGCGACAGCAGTTGCGCTACAGCCCGTGAATTATACCCATCGAAACGTACAACGTTGGTTCTTTCGTCACGATGAGACGAAGACAGTTCAACCTGATTAAGGGCAGCCTCAAGCTCCAAACTTGCCTTGAGGCGCAACCTGAACAGCCAGCTCTTGTCCAGCAGAGGCGTAGCATTCAGTTCCGCAAACAATGGGTCTTGCCCGCTGGCATCATCCGATAACAGACCAAGCTGCTTTTGACTGTCAGCGACCGTCCCGTAGGCTGCCAAAAGATCACCAATAGTCTTTTCACTCACCGTTTCAGGCCGAGATGCAATCTGATCATTCAGGGCGAACCAAGCATTACCTGCTGCGACGATCTCGGGGCCGCGCCCGACACCCCACTGATAGCCAACGACTGTCTCCAGAAGGGACTGAACACGATTGGTGATTTCGTGCTGCCAATCGGGCGAAACACCCCACCTGCTTCCGACAATGTCAGACAGGACGGGCGGCACGCCATCGGCACGAGCCCGATCAATCACCCCGTTTTCAGCCAAAAGCGTCCACCATGGATCGATTATCGGTTCTTGGGTAACTTTACCGGCCGCCGTACCTGCCCCCGGATCGGTTGATTGAACCGGCCCACTCAAATAAGTCGTCAGCTCTGACAGGAACTGGACAGAACGGTTCACGACCGTTTCAGTGTTGGCGGTCAATGCCGTTTGCTCGATGCCGTCGAGGCGCAACTCGAACGCCCTGCGCGCTGGATCCTGAAGCACCGTCTTGCTCAGAGCGATGATTTCGGACCGCAAGGCTTCAAACTGTGTCCCCGGCACAACTGCAATCAGATCCGCACCCTGTGTCTGTTGCAGGGTTTCCCCCAAATGCCACAAACGCGACGCCGCATCAATTTGCGAATGCGGTGACAACGCATTACGCAAAGCCGCCCCGTGTTGCCAGGCAACCCCACCACCAACCATCAGCGCCAGAAGCGCCGCCACGGCCAACAAACCTTTGCGACCAGATTGTTTGCTATTGACCCAAGCATAAAGATCTTCTGCCCCTGCAAACCGTTCGAGCTCGTGATAAAGACTGACCTGCCGGCTCCGGGCCACGTCGCCTTGCACCACATCGCCGGTCAGGAAAACACCCGACGGTTTCCAAGCCGGCCGTGATGTTTCAATAAAAGTATCGAGAGCCTGCAAAACGGAATGCCACCCCAGGACAGCATTTTGCACCGGAAGGTTTGCAGAATATCGCGTATCTGATTGATCGGAAATCAGCCTGTCTGAACGGGAGATTGCTGCCTGATAGTTGGTTGAAAGCGCCAACGCTCTGATTCCGGTGTCCACATTCTCGCCAAGCCATCCGATAACAGCCTTGCCGGACGGCAAAACACCGGCCTTGGTCAGCCCCGATGAAACATCGTGATCACCAGTACCACACAACAGCAAAACAATCGGCCGCCCCAAGGATTGGAACGTGGCCGCAAGTCGATGAACATAGGATCCGATACGGGCGACGTGCTCAGACTGTCGCAAACCACTGGTTGGAATTGCAATGACCAATCCCCGATACTTCCCGGCGTTCACATTGCGTTTCGATCTTCCCCAGACACCATCAGCCTTAAACCAGTGCGGGACTGCGTTATCGGCAAGATCACGAAACAGCGTTTTGCGATCGACACCCGGACAAACATGGCAGAACCACTGTTTCATACGGGCTCCTGAATGCTATCGATCGCACCGGCGTGTGCCGTGATTTGCCCCTGATACACCCACCCAAGAACAAAGCCAGCAAACAGGCAGAGCAATATCATTGCACCAATCAACAGTGACCGACGAAACACAGCTGTTTTCGAAGGTCGCGTTTCTGGTGTTTCCAGGAGACGTACGGATTGCTTCCGCCCCGTCACTGACAATGGAAGGGAAACCACACAGTTAAAGTCACGGATATAGGAAGGAAAACAGGCCGACAGTTTGGCATCAGTGGTCACCGGGACAATATCACGCCCCGAAGACGTTGATCTTGTGTGTCGTTCAAGACCGCCATAAACCTGCTGCGCCAAACCATACAGCTTCGCCAGTTCATCTGTCAGCGGCAGTTGCCGACAAGCCAAAACCTGTTGCACGGTCGGTGGATTTGGACAGTAGCGATCCGCCAGCATCCCGGAAGCCCAGCGCACACCGTTGCTCATCGCAATCCGGGCTGCTTCGCCATCAAGCACAACAAGCGCAAGCCAGACCGAACAGGTCTTCTCTTCGTGGCAGGTGCGAGAGTCTTTTGCCGAAAATTGCTCGTATTGCCCGAACATTTCCGGCGGTGAAGCAATCTCGTCGAGATGCTTGCCGAAGTAGCGCGCAATGACCAGGTCAACGCGCTCAGCCAGTGCGTCGGGCCTCATTGGTGCATTCTGATCTGCAGCTTGAACTAGATCAGCAATGGCCGCCATCAAGACGGATAGAATTCTGTTGTCGTCGGCACCATCCAAAAGCTCGGCAGAAGACTGCGAAGGGCGCAATTCTTCTACCAAGGCAACAGATTGTCTTCCTGCGCTCATTGTCTGGCACCGCTGACAAATCAGTTCATTTTCTGGATGACACCGCGCAATGCGTCGCCAAGCGCCTTGATCGTTGACGTCTGCATCTGAACAGACAAGGTCCATTCCTGCATCTTGCGTTGCATTTCGATCATCTGGCTCGGATCAGATGAATCCATGTTCTGCATGAAGCTTTCGAAATCTGCTTCATTGGCCTTCATGTTATTGCCAAGCGACTGGCCAACGGAGTTGAAGTTCAACGACATTTCAGAAGTTCCTTTCAGAAACGCACACCCGCAAGGGGTATGTATGACGAATTGGCAGTTTCATTCACATCCCGAAAGATTTCGGGTTAGCTCTTCTGGGCTGTGCCCGATACCATCCGAACGACTTTTTGCGCGGCCTCGTACGATTCAAGCAAGCCTGACAAAACGCGGTACTGGTCCGGGGCTACGCCCTGATCAAGTTGACGCTTCACTTGCATCGCGGCAGCTTCAAGACGGTCGCAATATTGATCTGCGTGATCAGCCCGATCTTCGCCGGCCAGTTTTTCTTCGATATCCAGAATATGTGTCGCAGTTTGCTCGTTCATTCTGTCTCTCTGATATCAATCATGTATTCGCTGTCATGACGCTGAAGCACCAGCGCACCATCTGTAACCGACTTCAGGGTGAACCCCGGGGCAACTTCGCCGCCGATATGCACCTTTTCCTGCCCGGAAAGCAGCAAGAACCCGTTGTCCCCGCCCACGGCGGCAACCAATTCAAAAGGCATATTGTCGCCGTCCAAAACCACTGGACGGGCATCACGGAAGTTCAACCCATATTCATCAGTCCACTGCGCCAGAAGATCTTCCCAGTCATTCAGCTTCGACCATTCCAGACGACCCGATACGATGATCTCGTCACGCAAGTTTCGAAGCGAAATCTGGGAAATTCCCTGACGTTTTAATTGGTCACCAAAGACGTCAATCAGTTCCCTGATCTCATAAATTTTTTCTGCATCGACACCTGCGGCACCAACAACCTCTTCCTGAACGAAGGCAACGAGCTGCTCTTTTGCGCCCGGATCGGAGACAACACTGCTGACATAAACGACACCATCTTCGACCTTGTCGACCTTTACACCCCTGCCCGAAAGCACCGATGCCGCACGCTTTTCAAGTTCACTGTCTGCAATCACATCAATCCGGGCCTCGGGCGCAATGCCGTATACAGCGGTCGATATCATCTCTACCGTCTGGGTCGTAGGTGCGTAACCGGCAACATGGGGAATGCCGTCGATCAATGTCGCCTTAAGGTCACTAACCTCGGAGATACCGGCAAGAAGTGTTGTAATTTCACTGAACTCTTCCTGCCCTGGAACCATCACCTGGCCAGGAGCAGGCGTGGCAATGCTTTCATCATCACCGGCAATAAAGACCATCAGCAAACCACCGATGACCGCAACCGTTGTCACCACAATCGGGATCAGCATCACAGACCGGGACGACTTTCGTTTCCTGCCATCGTCCGAAATAGCGACTGCCTCGTCTGTGGCAGCGTCGGCTTCCCCTGTAGCGCCTGTCGCATCATCCGTCAGACCGCCCTGACCTAGTAGCGACGTTTTATCCCCTGCCCCACCTTCGAGCGCCTCTGCTCCGTTATCAGACGGCTTGTTTGCGTCATCAGAAACAACAGATCGATCAACCGCATGCGGGGACTCTTCAAACTTCGGTTCGTCCCAACGGGTTTCGAGACCACCAATCCCGATAACAACATCACCGATCCAGAATTTCTGAGGCAGGGCAATCTCGTCATTCTCAGAAAGCGCATGTGCACCTTCTGAAAAGACAGTCTTTTCACATTTCAGGACTTTCAGTCGCCCAGCGGCCTCATCAATCGCAAATCTGAAATGCGCATTTGCAACACCACGCCCCATGACCACAACATCGTCTTCTTCACCACAGCCGACAACATAGTCGCCTGAGTGAAGGGTAACATGCGCACCGGCCTGAGGGCCGAAAAGAACGACAAATTGCACCTGAAATCTCACCGGTTAAATCAAGAATCCTTGGTCAAATATTCGCAAACAAGGCCTTGGCTACCAAGCAAAAAAAGTGTGGAACTCTATTGGTCTGCTTGTCACTAAAGGTGTGGAAATGGTGCATCTGCCCGAATGAAAAACGGGTGCGCCATAACGTCGAATTCGCCGCAAATCGGGAAGTTCCATGTCTGAAAAAGAACTCACCTCACTTGTTTCTGAACTTGCCCGTTCCCTTCGGATCGAAACACCTGCGAAGCGACGGGATGGATCATACCGTCTTCGGTTCGACGGGCGGCATAACGTGACGCTTTCGAATGTTCCGGGCGGACAAATTCTTCTTTCCAGTCGCCTGCGACGCTTGCCGGCAGATACCGATACAAAAACGTCGATGTTACGAAACAGCATGCAGTTTGCACTTGGTCGGGCAGCAAGCAGTCAGTCCTGCCTTTCACTCGACAAGCAAACGGACACCCTGTTCATCCACCAGCTCATCGAGGGAAACACCCGTCCGATGGATTTTGAGGAAATCGTTGGTGATTTCGTCAATGACCTTTTCTGGTGGAAAGACAATCTGGCAGCTGCCCCTTCGGCACCTTCCGCGCGGAAGCAGGCCAACGTGACGGCACAGCCCCAATTCATCCAACCAAACTTGCTGGTCAGATAAATGCATTTTGCTGCCACTTTGAATTTTCTCTCGATCACGCGTGCCGCACATTCTCAGAAGCGCGTATCATCACCACTGCGCCATTTTGCACGTGCATTGTTTGTTGCCGGGTCGACAACTGTCGCCGCCTTCGCATTCCACCCTGCCACAGCGCAGGCGCAGGAGACACTGCAGTTCGGTGAGACTGCTGCACCGACCCCGGACTGGCCGCAAACCAGCTTTTCGGTCTATGCACGTAACGAACCTATTCGCGATATCCTGCAATCATTTGCCGCAGCCTATGGCATTCATCTGGTTACCGGCCGCAATGTGACCGGTGTTGCAAACGGGCGGCTGTTTGCGCCCACCCCACAACAATTTCTGGATGATCTGGCGCAAACTAACGGTCTTGTATGGTTCTATTACGGTGGCACGCTTTACGTAAATCCGCGCAGCGAAATCACACGCAGCCGCATTGATTTGCCGCGCGGTGCCGCCCGCAATGCCCGCAGCGCGCTAGAAGAACTTGGCCTCGTCTTTCCACAATTTGGTGTCACTGCATTTCCGGAAAACGATGCTGTCATTGTTTCCGGGCCGCCACCTTATGTCGGACTGGTGCGTGAAGTACTCAGCATGCTGCCCGAAGACGCAGAGTCAGCCGAGACATCAATCTATGTCTATCGGCTCAAACACGCATCAGCCGAAGACAGAACGTTCTTTTATCGTGACAAGGAAGTTACCATTCCTGGTGTCACCACCATTCTGCGCAATCTGATGCAGTCCGGAAATGCCGGGGCGGCCATCAAGGTGCGCGAGACGCCCGGATCGCCTGAAAGTGCCGTGGCGCTCGAAGGACTGGAAGGGGAAGGCCTGAACGGTAAGGAGCGTGTTTCTGCTGCCGGCAACCGCAACCAGAACTATCAGAATGATGCTCCGTCCGGCCCTGCTCAAATTCGGATACAATCCGATCCCCGCCTGAACGCCGTCATTATTCGCGACACCAAGGATCGGATAAGCCAGTACGAAGCCCTGCTGTCAACGATCGACATTCCGGTCGCCTTGATCGAAATCGAAGCGGCAGTTGTCGACGTTAACGTGTCCAAACTGGAAGAACTTGGGGTCGACTGGCGCGGTCAGAACGGCAATGTATCTGGCGGATTTGGCAACATTGAAACGGCAACACCCGGCGAGAACGAACTCTCGGTCGCTGTTGGTCCGGATGCCAATCTCAATACGATCCTGACGTCAGCAGGCAGTTACTTCCTGACCAAGATCCGTGCACTTGAAAGCAGCGGCGATGCACGAATTTCTTCGCGACCGTCTGTCCTGACGGTCGACAATCTTGAAGCGGTACTTGATCTGAGCCGCACGATTTATGTCCGCGTTTCTGGTGAACGGGTGGCGAACCTGTTCCCTGTCACGGCGGGCATCATGCTTCGCGTGACACCGCGCCTGATCTCGCAAAGCAACCAGCATTCCGTGCAGCTTGATGTCGATATCGAAGATGGCACGATTGATGACCAGACAACGGTCGATGAAATCCCGTCAGTTCAACGCAGCACGATTAGCACACAAGCCGTCGTTGGCCGGGACGAGAGCCTCCTGATCGGGGGATATGTCTATGAAACGCAAGTTGACAATGAATCGAAGGTTCCCCTGCTTGGCGACATTCCGGGGCTTGGTATCTTGTTCCGTTCGACAGAGCAAAGCAACGAGCGGCGCGAACGCTTCTTCATGATCACCCCGAAAATCGTCAATCTTCCTGCGGCGTCTTAGCAATGACAGATCACTCCGCACAAACAAAAGCTGAAAGGCTGATCTCCGATTTCGGCAAAAGCATCGGCATCGAAAGCCTTGCATTTGACGAGTTCGGTTGCTGCATGCTGGCATTCGATGACGACATCATCATCAATATCGCCCAAGAAAAAGCCAATCAGCGTATCCTGTTTTTTGCCTATGTCGGCAGTGTTGTTGCCGCCGTCACCCCATATAGAACTTTGTTGAAGGCAAATTTCTACTGGCGGGCCACAGGCGGGGCTACGTTATCGCTTGATCAGGATGATGGGGCCATTTGCCTGACCAAGCCGTTTGGTGAGGAAGACTTGACCCCACAGGAACTGACCGCCGAGCTGGAGAAATTTATTTCAACCGTTGAAAAATGGCGGGATTGGTCGAAAGAAGGGCAAGACTCACAGGAAACGGCACCACAAGATAAGGAACCAATCGGGACCTTTGTGTAACAAAATCAAAGCGGCATACATTTACGCTTCAGGAGATCAGGCACCTGCCTTGAAACCATGACCGGTATTAGAAACGACAATCTGCCATCCCAGAATGTCTCGACGCATGAGACCAATGGTGTCGCGCGACCGCAGGATGACAGTGCGCAAACCGGACCGGGCAAAATTGGCGAAAGAGCTGTCCGTGCCCTGACCAAGGAAATGCTTGAAGGCGACAGCGGCGCGCTTGCGAAGTTTGGTACGTTTGAGAAAGCACAAATATCGCGGGCCCATTCCACCTTTGCCGAGCAAAACATTGCCCCGCCGTCAGAGAGCAGTGCTTCACTTTTGGATCGGAAAATTGCACTGGCGCAGAACGATCAAAAACAGGCCACGCATAACTCTTTTGTGATCGAAAATTTTATGAGCGCGACGAGAAACGGCGATGGGTTTGTAACTGCTTGTAATCTTGCAAAAATAGACCCGAACAACCTCGACGACCACAAACGTGAACAAGTAGATGAACAGCTATCAGACCTGTTTTCCAGTAAAAAAAGTGCTGCAACACCGGACTTGAGTGATGTATCTGTGCTGCTCGAGAAGTCGGTTGAAGTTATTCGCCAGATAGCGCTGCCACAGCGACCCGGCTAGTTTTCAATGACACCTTAACCACTTAAACAGGCACACTGTCATACGGACCGACGAATGATCAATAATTCCGCCACGCTGACCCAGATTCTGAATGCTGCCCAGGAGGACAAATACGTCCTGCTAAACGGCAACAATGGAAGCCTGAAGGTAGAATCCGTCGGCGAACTTCCCGACAGTGGCCGGCGCGTGAAGTGGGTACGTGCCGTTGATTCCGGTGATGTGTCCGTCGCGGAACTGAATGCCCATAGCGTTTTCACAGCCGAAATGCAGACGGCATTTGGCGAAAAAATCAGCGCGATGGCAATGGATAAAGTGAGCCTTGGTGTTTCGGACAACAAACAAGTTCTGAGCTCCGACGAAATCAAGGCTGCTGTCTTGCGCGCAAAGGAAATCCAGTCCCTTTACGAGGGCATCATGCTCCCCACCCGACTGGAGTTTTCAGCGGTCCGTAAAACACCGCAATTTGTCGCATGCTGTAAGGAGCTGGGCATTCAGCCAAGCGACCTGCCCGCCGAGACGGTTGATATGTTGCTCGACAAAGCACTCAGTAACTACTGTGCTGAGAATGGCCCGATGATCGACCATGCAACGTCGTATCACTTGCTCGCAGAGACGATCAAAAACCTCTCAGCAGACGTCTGAAGTAGAAGCACTGGGGTCAGATACGGCTCGAATTCAAACTCGGTCGCATCGTCCCCTAGAGCGTCACGCGACCGAGTGGCTGAGTATTGATCTCGGACGTTAATTCCTGGAATGACAGGACCGGCAATTCATACAAATCACCCTCGATCAATTTCCGCACATAGCGTCGAATATCCATCGACGTCAAAAGGACCGGTTTGTGCGCAGAGCTTGATATATCCGAGACAGTCTTCTTGATGTTTTCAAGCAACCTCGCCGATACGTCCGGCTCAAGCGCAAGATAGCTGCCGGCAGAAGTCTGTCGGATCGCATTGCGGATTGTATCCTCAACATCCGGGGTAAACAGATAAGCCGGAAGGATGTTGTTGCCACCGCTATATTTGTAGCTGATATAGCGGCTTAGCGACGTCCTTACATACTCCGAAAGCAGCACTGTGTCTTTTTCCTTCTGGCCCCAAACAATCAGGGCTTCGAGGATCGCGCGCAGATTTCGGATGGAAACTTCCTCGGAAACCAGCCGCTGGAAAATCTCTGCGATGCGCTGAAGCGGCAACACGCGCTGAACTTCTTTTACCAGCTCCGAGAAATGGTCTTCGACACTGGCCAACAGATATCGTGTTTCCTGAATGCCGACAAAGTCGGCCGCATATTTCTTAAGAACAAAGGCCAGATGATAGGTCAGAATACTATCAAGGCTCAGGTAGGACAGCTTGCTTTTATCAAGCATGGTCCGGTGTTTTTTATCGACCCAAAGCGTATTCAATCCCGGCAGGAACTTTTCACCCTCTTCATAGGCAAGGTTCAATGTTTGGAGGTTCGCAGCAGGTTCACGAACAAACAGCATGTCTGGCTTCAAACGGCCCTGGGATACGGGCACTTCATGAAGCAATATGCGATAGGAGTCTGCTGGAAGATTTTCATTGAAACGCAAATGAATCCCCGGGAACGGAACGCCAAGGTCATAGTAAAGCGCGCGTCGGACTTTCATCAGTTCCTTGTTCAGGCTTTCCGCACTCAGGAACTCCTTGATGTTTGCCGACACATCCAACAGCAGCGGCACGGTCAGAACGACTTCATCGCCTGTGTCGTCTTCTTCGCGTTCGGAATATGACTGCCCGGCAGGAGCAAGGGACTTAAGATGTGTGGCATCGGAGCCCTTGCTTTTGGCATCGACAGCATTCTGCGCCCTGAAAAGAACAGTCCCGACCCCACCAATGATAAGCGCGAGAACAATGAACGTGCCCGTTGGCATCCCCGGGATCAAACCAAACCCGAGCATGATACAAGCGCCAATCATCAGGGCACGTGGCTGTGCAAGGACCTGTCCACCAATATCCTTACCAACGTTACTTGGTCCGGCACCATCTTCCTCGACCGAAACGCGGGTCACAATGATACCGGCCGTAATGGCGATAAACAGTGCAGGGATCTGCCCGATCAGGCCATCGCCAATTGTAAGGATGGAATAGATATTGACCGCTTCGCCAGCAGCCAAGTCACGCTGCATCACGCCAATCGCCATACCACCGATCAAGTTGACAGCAACAATGATCAGGCCGGCAATCGCATCACCCTTGACGAACTTCATCGCGCCATCCATGGCGCCATAAAGCTGACTTTCCTTTTCGACCAGACCGCGACGTCGGCGTGCTTCATCCATATCGATCACACCGGCGCGCATATCGCCATCGATCGACATCTGTTTGCCAGGCATTGCATCAAGTGAAAAACGTGCGCCGACTTCGGCCACACGTTCAGCACCCTTGGTGATCACAACAAACTGGACAATTGTCAGGATCAGAAAGACCACCAAACCAACAACCAGGTTGCCGCCGACCACGAAGTTGCCAAATGTTTTAACGATACTACCCGCATCAGCCTGCAGCAGGATCAGTCGCGTTGTCGAGATCGACAAAGCCAGCCGGAACAGAGTTGTCACCAGCAGAACAGCCGGAAACGCCGCGAACGCCAGTGGATTTGGCAGATACATAGCAACCATCAAAAGGATGGCAGCCAGCCCCATATTCGTTGCAATCAGGGCATCAACAAGCTGCGTTGGCAGCGGCAGGATCATCATGAAGATGATAGCCACAAGCAAGATCGCAAGAACGATATCTGTACGGTTGGTCGCAAGAAGCAGGAGTTTCTGCAGTTTTTCCATCAGTTCTGTTTCACTCTGTTCTTAGCTGGCGCTGAAGCTGGCACCTTTGATTGCTGTTCATTTTTATTGAGAAAGGCCTGAACGGCCTCCTGCGCCTCTTTGGTATGCCCAAGTGCATGATGAGATCGCGCCATCAGGAAGAAAACACTCGCCGGCGGGTTTGGCCGCGTTGCCAAATAATTCGCGAGTTTCAGGCAGCCTTCATAGTCCTCGCAGGCCAACCGGGCACTGGCGAGACCAAGTCCGTATCTCTGATTTTCGGGGAACTGCGCATAAAGGGCAGCATAAAGCGCCCGGGAATGGCGGAATTTGCCATACTGCGCATAGAAAAAGGCAAGTGCGTCGACAACATTCCAGCCGCTTGCCTTTGCATCAACGATCGCGGATGCTTTTCGGGCTTCGGTGCTAATCGCTGCATCCGGCAGCCCGGATGATGTTTCTCCGCCAGTTTCCGGACCCGAATTCACCCGATTATCATCCTCACGAGGCTCGACTGAAACGTCACTCAACAACCTGTCTCCTACCCCTTGAAAAGCGCGCGCACATAGTTTTGCAGCATGCCTTCGATTTCACGGTTTTCGTTCAACACACGAATGGCTGCCTTGTAGGCCTTGTCATTCTGGCTGTCTTCCGTCCGAAGGCGCTCAAGCTCGGTTATGGCATCGCCAAGAGCCTGCTTGAATGCGCCCGGCGCAAGGAGCCCGCGATCTTCGATCACCGGCTTGAGTTCCGCTTCAAGCACATCCTTGATACCCGGCTTGTCCAAAACAGCAGCAAGCCTGTCGACACCAACATCCTGCGACGGCGGCAACGATGTTGCCTGTGGCAATTGCTTACTTACCTCGTCGGACTGATTGATGATGCGATCAATTCCCTGATTGAAATTGAAACCGCCAATTCTGATATCGACCATCGTTTCTGTACCTGACCTTTGCGTTTCCAAAATCACCGGAAGGCCTAACGGCCATCCAGTGCCTCATGGGCCGACTGAAGCAGCTCCAACGACTGTTCAAGTTTGATGTGGGATACTTGTGCCGCAGATATTCTTGTCAAAAACACCAAGGTGTTTTCGCCGCGCAGGGCCGCCTGTATGCCCGCGGTCCGCGTATTTTTGTAGTTCCCGAAAGACAGGGCTTCTGCCAGCTTCGCATCATCAACATGCTGTATATGACGCGACAGATACACCAGAAGATCATCCCCCGCCTGTTCGAAACAGACCGATCGCTCACCATCATCAAAATCCAGAACAAGGCCGTTTCGACCATCTGCCAGTTCGGACAAACCAAGATTCTCGATGCCGATCTCCTCACCGAACCGTTTGAGGGTTTCTTCGATCCAGTTCACAACAATTCATCCTCTTCGCGTTCGATCACGTCATCCAGACTTTCCTGCAGGGCCATCATGACTTTGTCCTTGGCTTCCTGGTCCGCAAATGCCCGTAACGGCATCTCTCTTACGACTGTTTTGATTTCCTGAAGGAAGCCGATTTGGGCTTCGGTCTCGGCGACACCGCTGTCGTTCAAAAGCCGGTTAAAGGAATCCTTGGTGGTCCAACCAGCCGCTGCAATATCAAGCAAGCCCTGCATGACGGCGACCGGTTCCACGCTATCGCACCCGAAACGGCGTTCCATGTTTTCCGAGAGCATGTCGCACTGCTCAAGCCCTGTACCGATCACTTCCACCGCATACAATTCGTCAATCAACGATTTGAGCAGAACCGGCTCGCTTGACGGTCCTTGTGCACTCAAATCATCGCCAACCGCACGCAGGAGCTTTTCCACGGCATTGGGCAGCTCGTCGCGTCCAAACCTTTCACAAATCCCCGAGAAGGACTGCGCAAGTGTCTGCCCCTCTTCGATCAGACCACGATAGCAGTCCCGGAATGACTGGGTTCGTTCGCTATTGCCTGCACCAAACAGCGAGGCGGTTGATGCGATGTTAAACCCGGCACGAATGTCTGGCCCAAAGTCGTCATCGAGCTCCTCAATCGCGTCCTGAAGCTGTTCCAGAATGTCATCAAAACCACCTTCGGCTTCCAGCTCATGGTAGGCCGAAGACAAGGCGGCATACTGATCGGTAATATCGCCGAATGCAGACGCGGCTTCAAACGGGTTCGTCCCGGATCTCAGCTTGGCGATAAGTTGCTCAAGC
This sequence comes from Thalassospira sp., assembly GCF_002709775.1. Taxonomy (GTDB): domain Bacteria; phylum Pseudomonadota; class Alphaproteobacteria; order Rhodospirillales; family Thalassospiraceae; genus Thalassospira. The sequence continues at coordinate 166,781 of NZ_PAQR01000007.1, read as the reverse complement.
TTGCCCTGATCAAACGCTTCGTTTGCAGTCTGAATATACTCATTGATCTTCTCGACCGTCGGAATTTGCCGAGATGCCGCCTGTTTGACCGTGCGTTCCTGAATGCCTTTTGCTTCTTCTTTTTCAGAAGCAGCAAAAGTCATTTCTTCTGCGGCATCAGCAATCATTGATGTCGGGTTTTGACGCACAGAAACATTCTGGCCCTGCCACGATCCGGTGCGCTGACCGATATCGGATTGAGGACCGGAATTCTGATTCTGAATGTTGGCAGACTGAACACCTTCAAGCCCCACCATTTACGCCAACTCCCTTTATTCGTGATCGCACACACGCGTGCTGAATATTAAGTGGCAAAATCCCCCGATCAGTTCCCTGAATTTTCCAACTTGTTTGCACGAAAAAATGCACGGCTCAGGGAACTGATCCTGATCGCCTGTTACTTAATCTGCAGAAAGGGTCGCAACGCTTTCCAAATTGCTGGATCAGGCAACGACGCAGGGTTTTAACCAAGCAAACCGAAGGACGAAAAATGACAGTCGAACCAGAAGTTCAGGCACTTGAAATCGTCAAACAGCTCGAAGCGCTGTGCAATCAGGCTGAAAGCGCGATCAAGGAAACGGATGCGCTGTTTTCCAAAGGTGGTGTCAGCCGTGAGGCAATGGACCAGGCCTTTGGCGCGTTGCCGGAAAGCGAAAAGTCAAAAGGCCGTGCGCAGCTTTCTGCCGACCTCGAAGAAATCGAGCAGGAAGTCAACGCAGCCCGTCAAAGCCTGACACAGGTGCAGACAAAGACCAGCGCCTCGATGAAGCGCATGCGCCGGATGATCTGACCAATCTAAAGACATCCAGGCAGACCAATACTCGGAAACGACGACAAGCAGGAGTTGAGGATATGAGCAGTGTAAGCGGTGCAGGCGCAACATCTGGTGTGCAGGGTATTCAGCCCGGTATGGGTATGGAAGAGATGATGATGCTCGTCCAGGCCGAGCGTGCCAGCAACCTTGAAAGCCAGATGGCAGACCAGATCAAGGAAATTCAGTCGCGCAACGAACAGGTTCGCCAGCTTAATGACTTGCTCAGTTCGCTTCGCGCGGTTCGTCCCTCTGGTGATAACCCCGATAAGTGGGCCGTCCTTGGTAGCAATCGTCAGGAATCACGCGAAACCATTCGCGCTCTGGCCGAAGCAGGGGTCCCGGTAACCATTCAGCTCCTTGATGACGGTTCCTTGGATGATCTGAAAGGCCTGCCGAACGTCACGGTCAAGACGACCCATGGAGACGGGATTTCTGATGAGTATGGCAGCAATGGCTATGACGCCCAGCAGAAAACCATCGACACCTGGATCAATGACATCAAGGGCAAGATCGACGGCCTGAACTCAACCGGCCAGCTCGACATGATCCGGATGCAAAGCCTGATGAACAAACGCAATCAGGCCTTCGACACCCTGTCGAACACCTTGCAGAAAATTCAGAAATCCCTCGATGCCATCGTTGGCAACATGCGCTAACGGCGCTTAATCCACCTACGGAGGACGAAACCATGGTGACCGGAGTTTCTGGTAATAACGTCAACGGCGTTGAGGGCATCAAGCCCGGCATGGGCATGGAAGAAATGATGATGCTGGTTCAGGCCGAACGCGCCAGCAACCTTGAAAGCCAGATGGCTGATCAGATCAAGGAAATCCAGTCGCGCAACGAGCAGGTTCGCCAGCTTAATGACTTGCTCAGTTCGCTTCGCGCGGTCCGTCCCTCTGGTGATAACCCCGATAAGTGGGCCGACCTTGGTGCGAACAAGTCGCAGGCCCGCGAAATCGTCCGCCAGTTGGCAGAACAGGGCGTCAAAATTGACCTGCAGCTCCCGGGCGACGGCTCAATGGACGACCTGCGTGGCCTTCCGAATGTCAACGTAACCTCTTCTGCTGATGGCCGCATCAACGAACCGGGTACCGGAAAATTCGACGCCCAGCAGAAGACCATCGACACCTGGATCAACGACATCAAAGGCAAGATCGATGGCCTGAACTCTACAGGACAGCTCGACATGATCCGGATGCAAAGTCTGATGAACAAACGCAATCAGGCCTTCGACACCCTGTCCAATACCCTGCAGAAAATTCAGAAATCCCTCGACGCTATTGTCGGCAACATGCGCTGAGCCTGAGAAAAGGAACAAGCTGATGACCACCGAGCAAACCAGTGACAGCATCAACCCTGAAGTTATCGAAACGATGGCAACAGAGCTCTTTGAAAACAAAAGCACGATTGCCGCCCTTCGCGGCCTTGGCGAGGACGAACTAGAGGCGATCTATGCGCTTGGTTTCAATGCCTATCGCCAAGGAAAATACCACGATGCGGCACAGACCTTCTCGATGCTCAGCGTCTATAATCACTTCGAGCCGAAATACCACAAGGGTTTGGCGGCATCCTGCCAGATGATGCAGATGTTCCCCGAAGCCATTCAGGCCTATGGCGCTGCTTTGGCAATTGCCCCCCTTGATGTCGAGCCGAAGCTCCATATCGCGGAATGTCTGATCGCCATCGGCGAAATTGACGATGCCAAAGAAATGCTTGGCTATGTCCTGGAAGAAGTCGAAGGCGAAGAAGCAAGCGCAATACGCGACCGTGCAAATGTGCTGCTTGATGCATTGGCCAGCAACTAGGCCCTCGCAAAAGACACGGCACCTATTAGGTCGCACGACGATTGTGCCCATCTGGATGGATCATGATCGGTCGCGCCTGTTCAGTCCCGCGAAGGGAGGAATAAAATGAGTACCATTGGCGTAAACAATAGCAGCGCGACACCGCTGCCCGGAAATACCGATGTTGAAAACGCACAGAACATACAGGCAGCTCAAGCTGGCAAGGCTGGCGCAAAATATGGTGCGGCTCAGAACCTGCCGCCGGAGCTGACCGGTCCGTCTAACGCACCGACACTTGCGCCACCGGCGAACGAAGATTTCGAAAGCCTGGTCATGTTGTTGCAGCAAGCAAAATCGAAGCTGAGCGACCAGATGTCCAAGGCTACGGCAGAGGAAGTGCGTAATAACGGCGAAATCAAAAAAGAACAGAATGAAAAGCTCCAGAAAAAGATGGAGGAGCAGTGGGACAAGATTGCGGATGCCAAGGCCAAAGCCAAGATCGGCAAAATATTTGGCATCATCGGCAAGATCGCCGCAGTCGTTGCCTCCGTCGCCCTGGCTGTAGTGACAGCAGGAGCTGCGTCGCCGCTGGTTGCCGGTGTTCTGATTGCTGTTGCTGCCATTTCGGTGGTTGATCTGGCCTCGACAATTTCAGTGGAGGCGGGTGGACCCGACTTCTCGTTGCAGGCGGGTGCCATGGCGCTTGGAAAGGCCATGTATCCCAACGATGAAGAAATGGCGCAAAAAGCCGGGATGATCATGGGGATCACCTTTACGGTTGCCATTGCGGTCGCCGGTTTGGCTGCCGGGGTTGGTGCAGCAAACGCGGTCTCCCAAGCCCCTGCCCTGTTTGCCAAGGTCTCTGTTGCTGCTGGTGTGATTGGTGGTGCCGCAAACGTGACCTCTGGCGGAGTCAACATCGCGGCTGCCGCTGATCAGCGGGATGCGGACGAACTAGCAGCAGATCAGGTCGACATCAAAAAGTTCCTCGCAAAGCTGCAGGCCTTGATGGACGAGGATTCAGATCGTCTGCAGGAAATTGTCGAGCAAGCACAAGACTGCATGCAAAAGGTCGCGGAGATGGTGTCTTCGACTGCGGAAACAAAAATGCAGATTACGCGCCGTATGATCTAAACGTGGCCAACGGCCCAAAAGGAAATGGTTATGAGCAATACAATCTCGAATACCAATTCGCCGAACCCGTTGCAGCATATTGACCAGCTCAACGAGGCAGAAAGCACGAACGCCACCGGCAGCAAGAAAGCCACGCAAGCCGCACGTCAGGGCAATGCGGCCGATATCAACGACCTTGGAATTTCAAAGGACGGGAACAGCCCGACCCTTGCAGCCCCAAGCAACACGGTAGCAAAGGACATCTCAGGACTTTTGAATAAGTTGCCCGGGGATGGCGATAATGCAGCCGTCGACATGTTTGCCGTCATGTCACTCATGCACAAAATGTCGACCGAAAACCGCAAAGCTGACCGTGAAGACCGTCTGAACCGGATGGACGAGATGGTTACAGCAATGGAAAGCAAGGTCGAAAACCTGCGCAAAGCGGCCAACAAGGCATTTGAAGCAGCAGCAATTCAGGGCGCAGTTCAGATTGGGTCGGGCCTGATCCAGATGGGCGCTGCCGGAATGGCGATGAAGGCGTCAAATACAAGTGCGTCGTACGCCGACCAAGCGACGGCAGCCACCAAAAACGGCATGACAAAAACGGCCGAGTTCTTCTCGAAAGCGGCAACCGCGGCATCAACCAAAGCCCAAAGTATAAACCAAGCTGGTAGCGCTCTTGGAAATGTTGCTGGCGGTATCGGTCAAATCGCAGCAGCTGGTTCGACACGCGAGTCCGAAATGGCCAAAGCTGATGCCGAAGCAGATCAGGGGCATTCGGATGTCAGTCGCCAGCAAATGGACAACCTGCGTGAGGCAGAGCAAGCCTGGCGCGACATGATGAAAGACATTCGCTCGCAGCTCGAACAACAGATCCAACAGGACAGCCAGACACGGCGCAACATCCTGCAAATCTGATCACAACAAGGGGTAAGGGATGACTCCCGTAAATGTACCGGAAAGCAAATTACTTGCTGAAATAGGATTTCTGGCAGCCGGACGTGGTTTGCCAAGCGTTGCCAGAAACATCCTTGAAGCATTACTGGAAGCAAATCCCAGCGAAAGCGGGGCCGTTATCGGCCTCGCTATTGCTGATTTAACAGACAAGAAATTCGATCAGGCAATTTCAACGCTGCAGAAACGCGTTCTCGATAAGGACCCGGACAATGACATGGCTCTGGCCTTCCTTGGCATGAGCATGAAAATGGCTGGACGCGCCGCAGAAAGCGAAATTCCGCTTGATCGCGTCATCTCGCGCAACGCCGACATGCAGGCTGTCGCACTGGCACAATCCATCAAATCTGAAACGGTCTAGACGGAGGTCACCATGGCATTAATCAATGGCTTAGCAGCCGCCATTCCTGGCGCAGGTCCGACTGCTGTCGCAGATGCAGCAACCCAGATCCCCCAGGCACGCATTCCCGCAGCAGAGGCCGATGTTGAAAAGTTCAACGCGACCATGTCGCCCGCAGTCTCGGGCGCGGACGAACATGCCGCTGTGATTACACCAGCTGCCCTTCCACCTACCGGGTTGAGCGAAGAGGTAACAGGCAAGGTCAGTTCAATTGGTGATCATATCCTTGGCGGCCTTGAAAAAATGCGCACCGAGATGGGCGGCCAAGAAAATAACATCCTGAATACGCTCCACAATTCCTCGTCTTCCGGTGCGATGGACGTCAAAGGCATGGTTGAACTTCAGATGCAAGTGACCGGCTGGGCGATCCAGCAGGAATTGGTCAGCAAGGTTGTGTCCAAATCAACCCAAACCGTCGATCAGTTGATGAAGGCCCAATAAATTGAACATGCTCAGAAAGTTGCTCATCTCGCTGTTCGTCAGCCTTGCGTTAACGGCGTGTAGCGAACAAGTCGAACTGGTGTCGGGTTTGCAGGAAGATGAGGCAAACCAGATCCTGTCTGTGCTGCTCAATACCGGCATTGATGCACAGAAATCGCCTGGCGCAGAAGGTCTGGTGATTTCCGTCGGATCCGAAAATGTCGCCGAAGCGCTTGGCATCATGCGTGCGAAAGGATTGCCCCAACAGCAATTCGTCAAGATGGGCGATGTCTTCAAAAAGGAAGGATTGATTTCCTCACCGCTTGAAGAAAAGGTCCGCTACATCTACGCGCTGTCACAGGAACTTTCTGAGACCATCACCCAAATTGACGGCGTTGTCACGGCGCGCGTGCATGTTGTCTTGCCCAGCGAAAGCACGGGCCTGTCTGCAGCAAGCGACCCGGCCTCTGCGTCTGTTTTCATCAAACATGAACCGGACTCAGTTGTTGAAAACGTCGTTCCCCAGATCAAACGGCTTGTCGTGAACAGCATCTCGCAACTAGCCTATGACAATGTGTCTGTGATCCTGGTTCCTTCTGCAGTGATCGCTGCAAGCTCTACTTCGGACATGCGCCCTGTCACCCGCGTCATGGGGTTTGATGTCGCCGTCTCGTCCGCAAGTGATTTCTCCGTCACGCTGATTGGACTGATTGTTGCGCTGTGTCTCAGCCTGATCGGGGTCGGGGTTCTGGCTGTTCTCTGGAAGAAGCCGGACCTTCTGAATTTCCGGTCATCAACGGCAAGCGAGCCAGCCAATGCTGAGTGATGGTTCGCAAACTCAAGCGGATTTCACCGCAGCAATGGCGCGCCGGGAAGACTGGGCGCGAACATATGCCTTCAATTTTCTGCCGTTGGGCTATGTCGATCAGACCCGACTGCCATCAACCTTGCAAACGGCAACAATTGAAGCTGCGGCAACGTCGCGCTCCGTTGCCGGGCATCTCAATAAATATCTGCTCGAAGAATTTGATCTGATCGGAAAATGGGTCACGGCTTTTGACGATGCCGTTTCGCGCGCACTTGCCTTGATGCCCTCATCAATATTTGTCGAGATCGTACGTTTTCTTGGTCTTTGCAGTGCGGGGCAAAGCATCCGCAACCTGATGACCCCGAATGATATTCGCCAATGCAAGGACAGGATCGGCACCAGAGAGTTTGACTTTGTCCTGAACAAGAGCCCGCTCATCGCACCACAAAAAATCTTGCCTGATACCGGCATATCAATTGTCGATCTGACGAATGACAACCTGATGGCAAGCGGTGCCGCGATTGTTGGCTGCGCGATGACGTCTGAGCCAAATGCCCTGAAAAGTCGCCTTGCCCTTAAATTACCCAAGGACATCACGCTTGATGCTGACGGCATCACGTTGTCCGGGCCTGTCGCAAGCGGGCTCGTCAAACGTGTTATCAGGGAGGTCGCCCCGCAATGGCATTCCGCATAAGAAACGCCAACAGCACCATCTCGGTCGATCCATCCGCGCGCGTCCTCAAGGGCGAAACCGTCGATACGATTGCCCAGGCCAAGGATATAATCGAACAGGCCAAACAGGAAGCCGAACAAATCCGTAAAGATGCGCTCGACGCCTTCGAAGCCGAAAAGAAGCGTGGCTTTGAAGAAGGTATTGCCGAAGCACGATTGGAAGAAGCTGAACGGATGCTCGACAACGTATCGCGCACCGTAAACTACTTTGAGAAGATCGAGCATGATGTAGTTGGCCTTGTTTCCACTGCCGTAACCAAGGTCATCGGAGAACTCGACAGCCAGGACCTTATTTTCCGGATCGTGCGTACCGGGCTTGCAGCCGTTCGCACCCAAAATCAGGTGACCGTTCGCCTGAACCCGGCCGAAAGTGAGGCCGTCAAAGATAAAATCAACGACCTGCTGAGTGCCTACCCGGCCATTTCCTATCTGTCGGTCGAACCGGATGTGCGGCTCGCGCCGGGTGCATGCATTCTTGAAACAGAGATCGGCTCGGTCGAGGCAAGTCTCGATACCCAGCTGGAAGCCATTCACAACTCGTTCGAGCGCGTTCTTGGCAGTCAAGGCACAACCGTCACCAAGCCCATGGTTGCCGGAGATAACTGATGCGTGATTTTTCCTACATCACGGATATGATGGCACTTGCGCTGAACGAAGTGCAGCCCCTGACCATCAAGGGTCGGGTTGCACAGGTCGTCGGAACGATCATTCGCGCGGTTGTGCCATCGGTCCGGATCGGAGAGATCTGCATTCTGCGCACGCCCGGCGAAAAATTTGAACTTCAGGCCGAAGTCGTGGGTTTTGCCAAGGATGCCGCCCTTCTGACCCCGATCGGGGATATGTATGGTATCTCGACTGCGACGGAAGTCATTCCGACCGGTCGCGCACATATGGTGCCGGTCGGACCTGCCCTTCTTGGCCGGACGCTTGACGGGCTTGGTCGTCCGCTTGATGTCGCCGAACGTGGCCCCCTTACCGTCGAGCAACATTATCCGGTCTATCAGGAAGCCCCGGACCCGCTTACGCGCCGCATCATTTCATCCCCACTGTCCCTTGGTGTTCGCGTTCTGGATGGCGTTCTGACATGTGGCGAAGGCCAAAGGGTTGGTGTGTTTGCAGCAGCCGGCGGCGGTAAAAGTACATTGCTTGGCATGCTGGTCAAAGGGGCCGATGTCGACGTCACTGTCATCGCGCTGATTGGTGAACGTGGCCGCGAAGTCCGCGAATTCATCGAACATGAACTGGGCGAGGAAGGCCGACGAAAATCTGTCTTGGTTGTCGCCACATCTGATAAATCGTCAATGGAACGCGCCAAGGCGGCCTATGTCGCAACGGCAATCGCCGAGTACTTCCGCGATCAGGGCAAGAAAGTCCTGTTCCTGATGGACTCTGTCACCCGATTTGGCAGGGCACAGCGCGAAATCGGCCTTGCTGCCGGCGAACCGCCAACCCGTCGCGGCTATCCGCCTTCTGTCTTTGCCACCCTTCCCAAACTGATGGAGCGGGTTGGCATGAATGACAAGGGATCAATCACAGCACTCTATACCGTCCTTGTTGAAGGGGACGATATGAATGAACCGATTGCCGATGAAACCCGCTCGATCCTTGATGGTCATATCATTCTGTCTCGCAAACTGGCATCGGCGAACCATTACCCCGCCGTTGATGTCATGGCCTCTGCCAGCCGTGTGATGAACGCCGTGATCACCCCCGAACACAAGGCCGCCGCCGGGCGCCTGCGGGAACTGATGGCGAAATACTACGAGATTGAGCTGCTGGTGAAAGTCGGCGAATATCAACGCGGTACAGATGCCGCGTCTGACGAGGCACTCGACAAGATTGGTGCGATCCGTGCCTTCCTGCAGCAACAGACCGATGAACTCGTTCCGTTCGACGAAACCCTGCGGCAATTGCAGGAGGTCGTCGGTTAATGTCGAACATCTTCGCCGAACTCCTTGAGCTCAAGATCCGTCGCGAACAAGGTGCCGAACGTCGTCTGTCTTTGGCACGGCTTGAGGCGCGAAAAGCGGCCGACAAGGTTATCGAGCTTGAGAACAAGCTTAAAGAATACCGTGTCTGGATGGTCGAGCATCAGGATCAGTTATTCACCGAGATCTGCCAGAAGACAGTCAAGGTGCGTGAAATCGAAGAATTGCGCACCCGCATCCTGATGCTGCGTGATGAAGAACAGGCAATTCAGACTTCAATCGATGATGCAAACAAGGCCCATCAGCAGGCTCTTGAGGCGGTTCATCTTGCGGAACAGCGGCTGAGTGAAGCCAGCCGTCAGCGTGAGAAATTCGAAGATCTGGCTGAAAGCTACGACGCAGAATTGCGCGAGGCGCTGGCCTACAAGGAAGAGATGGAGATGGAAGAGTTCACCTCGCCGGTCATGATTGAAAGCTGGGAAGAGGAGCAGCACGGATGGTAGGTACCAGCGGCACGTCAGCCCCAAGCAACAGCACGGTCAACACCGAAAGCACGTCTTCGAACAGCGGGCCCAAAATGGATCAAAGTCCCCCGGCGCAGGATGATGTGAAACGGTTCAATGAGTCCCTTGAGCGACGCGAACGCGATCAACAGGGCAAAGGTGACCAACAATCGGGTGACAAAGACGGCGGTCAGGATGGCTCGGGCTCCCGGCGCGATGACAAAGGCCAGGGTAACAGTCAATCCGAACCCCAGTCGCCAATGCAGCTTTTTGGCAAGATGAACACCAATCAATCCCAGCCGGTCAAACCTGCTCAGCCACTGTCACCTATGGCAAGCGACAACCGCCTGAATGAGCTCGCGCAGAACCTTACATCGCGCATTATGGTCGGCGAAACCAGTGGTTCAACCGAAGTCCGCATTCAGCTCAACGAGGCTGTTCTGCCCGGAACCGAAGTTCGCATTTCAGAACGCGATGGCAGGCTTGTGGCGGAATTTGTCATCAGCAATGCCGACAGTTCCAACTTCCTTAATCAGCGGCAAGACGACCTTGCGTCGCGCCTGTCCAAGGTATTGCAGAAGGATGTCGACGTTATCACCGTGCAGGACAGCGGTGCCGGAACCAACGAGGGTGATAGCAACCGCCGATCCAGTCAGGAATATCAAGGCGACGATGAAGAAGATGAAGACGGCGAGGATGATGGCCTATGAGTAATATGCGCCCGCTGGCTTCTCCGAAAATTGACCGCGAGACACGTCAGGCCTTGAACATTCTGGCAATGCCACGCCTTCCAGCATCCGTCACCTTCGCAGGTCGTGACTGGCAGGTGCAGGGAAGCATGCTCGCACGCCACGAAGTCCAACGCGCTGCACCGGGATCGGCCTTTACCCTTCGGGCAACACTTGCCAGCCACCCCATCGCCGTCAAAGTACCGGTCGACTTCCTTGGCGATATTCTGAGCGCGACTTTACCTGCCGGAACACCAATCAGCCACGTTCCGGAATCCCTGTCTTTGGCGCTAATTGAAGTGGCCATTGGCGAATTGGTGGCAAGCCTGGCAACACAAGGACTGACCTTTGAATTGCTGGGACTGGAGCAGAGCGACGCCGTTACTGAATATAACAACATCATGTCGGCAACCTTGAACGGCATGCCAGACGGTGATGCATCGACCTGCACAATAATGCTCTTTGCTTCTAACGGTGCACTGCCAGTGCTGGCGTCCCTTTGTCAGCAGGTCCCGATGGATGAGACGCTCAAGGCACCTGACATTCCGACAAAGGTCCGCCTCGAAATCGGTGAGAGCTCCCTCTCGTTCACAGATTTCACGAACCTCACCACTGGTGACGTCATTTTCCCCGATACCATCAGCATCCCCGATGACACCGGGTCGATACTGTTGCGGGTTTCCCAAAGACTTGGTTTGCGCGGTGTTTGGACAGGCACCCAAATCACTATTCAAGAGGTCATTACCGTGAATATGCCCCCTTCCGATGCGCCTGAAATCGTCGACGAGGACAGCGACATCCCGGAAAACGAAACTGAAGAAAGCGCCGTTTCCGAACCGGTCGACATCAGCAGCCTCGCCGATTTGCCGGTGCAACTCAGCTTTGACCTTGGCGTGCACCAACTATCACTTGCGGAGCTCAACAAAACCGGGGTCGGCAGTGTGTTTGAAACCGGCCGCACGCCGGAAAATATGGTCACGATACGCGCAAATGGTGCTGCCGTGGGGCGTGGTGAACTGGTTGACCTTGATGGCCGCACGGGGCTTCGCATTACCAGATGGAATATCCCGTCCACCCCCGACAAGGACTAGAAGCGGACGATGATCAATATTCCTGATCCATTAACACTTGCCCTGTTGCTGGCGCTGCTGGCGTTGATCCCGTTCGTTATCGTTATCACGACATCGTTTGTAAAAATTGCGGTTGTGTTATCTCTGGTGCGTAACGCACTGGGCGTTCAGCAAATTCCGCCAAACATGGCGCTTTACGGGCTGGCATTGATCCTGACGGTTTACATCATGGCGCCGGTCGGGGCTTCCGTTTTTGACATCCTGCAGGAAGGTAATGTGTCGTTTAATGACACGGCGAACCTGTTTGATGTGCTGGCGCAGGCGTTCGAGCCATTCCGCTATTTTCTGATGCAGCATACGGACGAAACCCAGCGGGAATTCTTCGTTCAGACAATCGCCCAGATCTGGCCTGCCGATCTTGCGGCTCAGCTTGGCCCGGACAGTTTTCTCGTTCTGGCCCCGGCCTTCACGGTCGCCGAACTGACATCAGCATTCGAAGTCGGTTTTCTTCTGTATCTGCCGTTTGTCGTGATCGATCTGATCGTTTCCAACATCCTGCTTGCAATGGGTATGATGATGGTTTCACCGATGACGATCTCACTTCCGCTAAAACTGTTCCTGTTCGTGATGGTTGATGGCTGGTCTCGCCTGATTCACGGACTTGTTCTGAGCTACGTGAACTAGGGAAAGGATGCGGAAATGTTCGAAGGCGATATCATAAGCTTCCTGACCCGGGCACTGGTTCTGACATTGATGCTGTCATTACCCCCGATCATTGCGGCCGCCGTTGTCGGCACGCTGGTCAGTCTTCTTCAGGCCCTCACACAGGTGCAGGAACAAACCCTGTCATTCGGTTTCAAACTTGCCGCCGTGGGCATTGTCCTGTTCATGACCGCCTCATGGATCGGTGGCGAGCTTTACCGTTTTGCACTGGCGGTATTCACCGACTTTCCGCAACTGACAAGCTAAGGCGCGGGTTATGGTCATTGAGCAGCTTCAGGACTGGGGTGTTTACGATCTGCATACCATTGCAGTCGCCCTGTCCTTTGCTGTCGCGCGCTTCCTTGGCCTGTTCATCGTTTTGCCCATGTTTGGCAAATCCATCCTGCCCGGACTGATCCGTAACAGCGTTGCGGCGGTGTTTGCCCTTGCCGTCATTCCGCTTGCGATGCCAGCGGTTATTGAAACCAAGGACAGCCCGCTTCTGGTCATGGCGATCATCGGCAAAGAAGCCTTTATCGGTTTTGTGATGGGATTTCTTGTCGCGATGCTGTTCTGGGCGATTGAGGCCATCGGCTTCATCATCGATAACCAGCGCGGCGCAACCATGTCGAGCACCATGAGCCCGCTGACAGGTGTGACGACATCGCCCCTGGCGATTTTGCTTAACCAGGCGGCAAGCGTGTTCTTTCTGATCAGCGGCGGCTTGCTGGTTCTTTTGCGCGCCGTCTATGAAAGCTTCATCTTTTGGCCGATCGGCTCCTTCTGGCCAAAGTTTGTTGGAAATGACGGCGGGCTGTTCTTCCTGCAGCAACTTGATCGTTTTATGTATGTCGCCATGATCATGGCAGCACCCGTCCTGATCGCAATGTTCCTGTCAGAACTTGGCCTCGCCATGATCAGCCGGTTCGCCCCGCAATTGCAGGTGTTCTTCCTGTCTATGCCGATCAAAAGTGCGGTCGGCCTGTTTGTTCTGATCATTTATGCCGGCTTCCTATTTGAATATCTGGGGCCAGAGCTGCGCGCCATTACCGATCACTTGTATGAACTACGTGGTGTGATGGAGTAGCGGCATGAATGAAAAGACCGAAGATCCAACTCCCAAGAAATTACGCGACGCCCGAAACAAGGGTCAGGTCGCGAAATCAAAGGATTTCACACAGACCGTGTTGCTGATCGCGCTGATTGGCTATTTCATCGGTAATGGTGCTAACATCCTCGAAGACATGATGGCGCTTATGGTCCTGCCCGCCGAGATGTATGGCCATCCCGTTTCATCAATGATCGCGCCCATCAGCACCGAAATCATGAACCGTTCGATCGGGATTATTGTGCCGCCAATACTGATCGCGCTGATCCTTGGTGTCTTTGCCGAGATGGTTCAAACCGGGGTTCTGTTTGCCTTCGAATCCCTCAAACCAAGTGCGAAGAAACTCAATGTCGGGGCCAATGCCAAGAACATGGTTTCGGCCAAGAACATGGTAGAGTTTCTCAAAAACATCCTCAAAGTCGTGTTTCTGTCGATCCTGATTTATCTGGTCGTCTATGGCGCACTTGGGGATCTGATGCTGGTGCCGCCCAGCGGCCTGTCCGGTGTCACAGCCATCCTCGCCCAGACTGTCACGCAGGTGATGATCTATACGTCGGCGGCTTACCTCATCGTCGGCTTCTTTGACATTGCCTATCAACGCTTCCAGCACAAAAAACAGCTGAAAATGACCAAGGACGAGGTCAAACGCGAATACAAGGAGTCCGAAGGCGACCCGCTGATTAAAGGAAAGCGTAAGCAACTTCATCAGGAAATGATGCAGAACTCCACAATCGAACGCACACGAAAGGCAAAGGTTCTTGTGACAAACCCGACACACATTGCCATCGCCCTCTATTACGAGGCCGATGAAACGCCGCTGCCGGTTGTGATTTCTGCCGGCGAAGGTGCAGTTGCCAAACGCATGATGGAAGTTGCGGAGCAGGAAGGCATTCCAATCATGCGCAACGTCCCGCTTGCCCGATCACTGTACGAGACAGCAACCGTCGATCAGTTCATTCCCGGCGACCTGATCGAACCGGTCGCGGAAATCCTGCGCTGGCTCGAAAGTGAGGCAACGCCCTACTAGTCTTTGCCAACCGACACGACCTATCCCGTGACTTCCAGCAAATTTGCGCAATAACCTGATATTTCAGGGAACCAACATGGCCCTTCCTGCCACTTACTATCCAGATAATTCATCTGTTCGCAGGAAGGAGTCAGGTCATGCCAAATATCGGTATTCAGAACCCGGTCGCGCATCAACTCGGCGGCATGGAGAATGTCGAGGCACGGCACAATGTCAGCCTGGCGGGCATGAAACTCGAAGTCGCTCCTCCGCCGCAGGGCCGTGCCGCAAATGCAGGCCAGGCAGGCGCACCGACCAGCCTTGCAGATCGCATTCTCAAACATATTCCCGGCACCAAGGTCCGCGCCCAGTATCTTGTTCAGAAAAACACAACTGAGCTGCGCAACAATATCGGCGCATTGGTCAAGGAGCTGGCAAACCCCGACAACAAGACACCGCCAAACATGTCGGCAATCGCCAAGTCGGTGGATAGCCTTCTGAAATCAGGACAGCCGCTTCAGAACATACTGCAGAACGCCATGATCAACAGCATGGAAGAGCTATCGCGCGATGGCGTGCAGCATCTTTCGCAAAAGCTTGCACTGGTCTCCAGCCAGGACCGGATCTCTGACGCACAGGACACAGACCTGGCAAAGGCGGGCGCCAAGGATGTTCTCGCGCTGTTGGCATCCAATGCCCAAACCGCATCGACCATGGTCACGGCTGAATCTGCTACCCGGTCGATGCAAAACGTGACCCGCGACCTTGCCGCGAACAAACCGCTTGCCGATATCCTGCCGTCCATGATGGAAGCAGCCAAATTGCTTCGGGACGTACCGGAAAATGCAAACGGTGCAGACCAAGCCTATCTGGACATGGTGGACGGTGCCAAAGGGCAGATGATTGAACAACTGGTTGCCCGGATGGAAAACGACCTTGATGGCCTGGATATGCCGGCCACCGCCATGCTGCGCGCCTTTTCTGGCGAGATCGGCATGTCGTCCGAGCAACGTCAGCCGATCAAGGACCACGCAAAAACATTCGCCGACGCCGCAATCGATTCTGCCAAGACTTTGCTCGATACAGCAATGGACAGCATTACCGCCGAGAATGGCGACATTTCGGACGCGTTTGGCAAGTTCATTGATGCGTCACGCAAGTTTGGTGAATACGCGCTTGCGACCAATGCCGGTGCTGATGACATGGCAACCGTGTCATCAGACATGATCGATAATCTTTTCGCCGGAATGACACGCGAACAACAGACCAGCTTCATCGAACAGTTCCCACCGACGAAATGGGAAAATCTGGGGATCGAAGCTTTCGACCTGACAGGTCAGTATTCGATGCTCAGTGAGGTTAATTCTTCGGGTGTGACGATGGTCGATCCGTATCAGGGGCCCGCCGCCAACTCCCAATTGATCGGCAGCAACGTTTTCCTGAAGATAGCAACGTCGCTTAATGACATCGTAAAAGAAAACGAAATCGCCATCCCCGAGGATGCCGATACCTCCGTCAGCGATGCCGAAAAAGCCGCCCTTCAGCGGGCCTGTGGCTTTGCCTTCGGCAAGGACAACGCCGCAACCCATATCCGCCTGACACAGGAAGGCTCAGAGCACATCTTGCTCGAAAAGGCCTTCCAGTTTGATCCCCAGAACCTTGGCGACGTCGCCGTTGGTGAACAGTTTTCCAAGGACTTCATACAGCGCGGCACCGTCCAGATCGAAGGACTTCAGGTCAACATCGCGCGCGACGACGAAACCACCACTGACATGGCCGAACGCGTCCACAACCAGCTTTCCGGTATGGGTCAGGCAGACAGCACGGCTCTGAAAACTCTGACCAGTGTGGTTCATCAGGGCATGTTGATGGATATCCTCAATGTCGATGACTACGGACTGCCATTCGAAAAGTTCGATGAAGGCAGCCTGATGCTCGGCGGCGGTGCATTCAGCCAGAACATCAATATTCGGTTCGCAGAAGACGGCACGGTTTCGGCAGATGTCAGCGTCTTCCGGAGATTTACCGAAGAGCAAAACTCCGTTCAATTGCTAGGTTCTGACGGGAACCTGGCGATTAAAAATCTGGACCCCAATGCGTCCGAGTATGGCGTGACATTCTCTGTATCCGTTTCGGGAACGGACATCTCCATCACCCGTCCTTTGGAAATCACTCAGAAGTTGGTCGAAGTAAACTAAGCGTCAGGGAAGTAGCGTTATGGATTTCAAAAACCTTATCACCGAGTTCGGTAAAAGTGCGGGCCTTGATCAATTGACCGTCACCGAGGATGGCACCTGCGCAATCCGGTTTGACGACCGTATCACGCTGAACATCGAACGAGATGCAGTGAAAGACGTCACGCACCTTTACGTTGTTCTGGCAAATGCCGAACAATCCCTGTCAGCAGAAAAAATGCGCATGATGCTTTGCGGCAACCTGTTTGGACATGACACCGGCGGCGCCACACTTGCGCTGGATGACAATCAGCGGGAAATCGTTCTGTGCCGTTATCTGGACTTTGACATCCCAGACGTCGCCACGCTGACCAAAATTATCGAGAAACTGGCTCAGTCCGCAGACCAATGGATCGAAAAACTCGACAAAGCGACGGCCACGAAGCCTCAGAGCTCTGCATCCAAAACCGCTTCGCCCTTCCCCAATCATTTCCAGACGGCCTGACGTGACTAGTTCGTTGCCCAAATATATGCCCCCAGTCGAAGCCGACACAGAAGCGCGGATCCCCCCGCCATGGCCGTCTGATCAGACGGCCCTTTTGGCGTTTCACCAGTCAGAATGGCAAAGCAACATCCTTAGACGTGACGACCCTGCTGAAACTTCATATGGGGTCACGTTACGGTTTCTGGAAACTGCTGATCTGAACGATCTTGTCGAACTTCATCAAGCGGTCGTCGCAAACCTTCCAGACCGTCACATTTTTCGTTCAGACCAACCCGATTTCCTCGCCGATCATATCGAGCGGCGCGGTGCAACCGTTGGCGCCTTCAAAGAAGGACGGCTAATTGGGTATGCGGTTGTGTCCTTTCCCTATCAGGATCCGGACAATCTGGCGCGCTTTACCGATTTGCCTGCAGATGAAGCGTTGCGGGTTGCGCATTTTGATGGCGCGGCCGTCCATCCGGATTTTCGCGGCAATCATTTGCATCAGACGATGAACCAAATTCGCGGCCATTATGCGCTGCTGGCTGGTTATCATCACCTGATGGGCACTGTATCCCCGCTGAACCCATACAGTCTGGGCAATCATTTGGGCGCGGGCTTTCAGGTGATCGGTCATGCGGTCTGCTATGGCGATATGCAGCGCTATATCATTCACCGCAAAGGTCATCCGACGTCACTCCAACGCCCCCGCAATCCAGAGGACAAGGAACTAATCAGCTGCCCGGTCGACGCTTTCTTCGAGGTCAGTGAGCACCTTGCACACGGATATATCGGCTTTGCTGTCCAGCGCACGTCCAGCGGAAAATACCTTTTGCAGATGGCACTGCGCGACACAGTCACCTCAGACACCAATCGGGCGTTTCGCACATGACTTGTAACGTGAACCGAACCACCAACCTTCCTGACAGGCTCCCCCGTATCATGGCATCCTGGATGATACTGGGAATGGCGGCATTCGGTACGCCCGCTTTCGCACAGGACGCCGGATATTCCGACATGCCGGTAGAAACATCCGAGGACGGCACACAGCGCCCATTTCGTATTTTCATGGTGCAGTGGCGGGGGGACACGATAACCGATCAAGGCTTCGTTGATTACTTCGCGAACCGGCATATCCCGATTGAAACCATCGTTCGCAACCCGGCACAAAACTACGAAGAGTTTCAGAAAATCCGCGAAGAAATCCGCGATGCCCGGCCAGATCTGGTTTACACCTGGAGCATGGCGACCGCCCAAAACATATCGGGCAAAACGTCCGAGCTAGGTCAAGCTGACTTCATTTCCGATATTCCGACCGTAAACTGCATGGTAGCTGATGCGAAGATCGGCGACCTTGTCGATGAAAGCCAGACTTCTGGTCGAAACATGACCGGCGTTTCCCATATCCCGCAAAGCTCGGCACAATTGCAAACGATCCTGAGCTATCTCCCCGCCGGAAAAATTGCCGCCATTTATGACTCTTCCCAGTCCAGCCCGACCAGTGCAGTGCAATCCCTACAAGCACAAGCAGAACTGCACGGCCTGGATTTCACGGCCTTCCCGATCCCGCTTGACGCCGAAGGCAGGTCACGACCGGATGCGATTGCAGAAACGGTCGACAAGCTGGCCATGACCCATCCCGACATTGTCTATATTGGTCCGGATACATTTTTGCTGCGAAACCAGAAAACACTTTTTGAAGCCATCGCCACACACAATCTGCCGACATTTGCCGCGGCAGACCCATTTCTTTCCAGTGGGGATGCGTTGTTTGGTCTGGTGGGAAATTACTATGTTGCCGGGCAATATTGTGCCGCCAAGGCGCTTCGCATTCTCGTCGACAAGACCGCACCAGGTGACATTCCCTATGATGCGCTCCCGCAATTCGTTCTGAAAATAAACATGGACATTGCCCGCCGGTTGGAAAAGTACCCGCCACTGGCATTGCTGTCCTTTGCAGAACTTCTTAATGCGCAGGAGAACTAGACAATGCTGGCAAAAAAACTTCCTGTGCTGATTGTTCTCAACCTGTTGATTGTCAGTATCGTTGCCATGGCCATGATGCTGATGATCAATATGTACAAGTTCGAAAAGGCTATTGATCAGGTCGTCAATGACCGCTTCTATTTCCTGATCGAAGGTCTGCGTACATCCCTCGAGGCAGAGATGAGCCTGGGCGGCGTTCCGCTTGCCCGCCTTCCCACCGGCAATCAACAACTTCTTGCCGCGATGGCTGAAAATGACAGCATCCTTTCGATCGAGGTATTTGATCAGGATGGCCGAACAGTTCTGAGCACGGACCCAAGTTTTGTTGGCGACATCATTCCGTCTGGCTGGGAACAGGCATGGCAGGAAAACAAGCATTCCAGCTGGATGGTCGAAGATGATCGCGGTGCCATTTCTCTTGGCCTTGGCGTGATTGATGCGCTTGGCAACCCGACCGGCAGCATTGTCCTTCGCTATTCCCCTGCCCGGCAGGCTCAACTCGTCTCGGACATCAATAAGTCCCTGATTAATGATGGCTTATGGATATGGGTCGGCGGCTTTGTCGCAATGACCGTTCTTGTTTTCTTTGTCACCCGTCCGATCAGTCGCTATCTCAATGGGCTCAGCAGTCATCTTTCCCAACTACTCGACCAACGAGATCAGCAGGAGCCACCCGTTCTTGCCGAACCGGCGCCCACCGCGGTGTCGGCAAAGCCCGGCTCGGAGTTTAACGATTACGGCTTTATGGATAGCTATCGTCTGACCCAAGACACGCTTGATCAAACGGCGAAAAAACTTCGGCAGATTGATGGGGATTTGAACTGATGAATCATTCTTCATCCGCAACAAAAGCAACCGATATATCACAGCAGAAATCCCGGGTTCTGATCTGGCTTCTGATTGGGGCACTCGGCTTGCTCTGCCTAACCTTGGGCGTGTTTTCCTATCGTGCGCTGACGACATTTGAAAACCGGCTATTGCCCGAATTTCAGGACAAGGCGGAGCTTGTCGCACGTAGCATAAGCAAAGATGTCGAACGCGCTGTTGCCGCAGGCATCCCAATCGACAAAATGGTCGGCGTCGAAGCCTATCTTGGAAAAATACTGAATGAAAACAGTGATATTTCCGCGATCTCGATTGCACCGCCTGCAAATGATTACAGCGGGGCCTTTGCATACGAGGCCGGCGAGCGCGGTCTGGACGCACCGCGCATCTCGCACGAAATCCGCCACAAAGGCGAAACCTTTGCCAACGTCACGATTGCCCTGAACCCGGATTACATCAGTAGCCAGCATGAAGAGGTTACCTACGAAGTTTTGACGACCCTTCTGATCACGATGCTCGTGACATATGAAATGTTGGGGTTCCTGATTTACGGCCGGTTGCTAAACCCGCTGCAATCCGTCGTCAACATCCTGCGCGATGGCGCAAAAGGAAGGTTCTCGCATTCGATCCATGCCAATGCGACGGCTGAACTCACCCGGGTTCAGAATGTACTCAACAATGTTCTCTATTTGCTGGCAGTGCGCGCAAGGCTGTTTTTTGATGACGCAAGCGAACTCCGTGCCGCCCAAATAGAGCCGGAAAAAGTCAACCGTATCGATCAAGCCGTCAGATCCATACAAAACAGATTTTCCTTCTCCGACCCCTTCAAGTTCCGCGAGAAGGAAACCAATAACATCCGTGCGTTACGGCTACCGCTGTTTATCTTCATGTTCGCCGAAGAACTGTCGCGCGCCTTCCTGCCTGTTTATGTTCAGAAACTTGGCCTTCCGAGTAGCCTGCAGCACATGCCTGATTTTGCTGCCGGCTTACCCATTATGGCCTTCATGGCAGTCCTTGCAGCAGTGTCGCTTTTGTCATCGCCTCTTGCTGAACGACTGGGGGCCCGCAAGACATTCATTATCGGTCTGGTTCCGGCAGTCAGTGGCTATATCGCGAGCTATCTTTTTGCCGACTTTTACCTGTTTGTTGCGTCCAGAATGCTCTCAGCGCTCGGCTATGGTCTGATCTTTGTTGCGTGCCAAAGCTATATTGCCAGCCGATCCCAACCATCGAGCCGCGCTACCAACATGGCGATATTTGTCGGCGCAATTCTTGTTGCCGGTATCTGCGGCCCTGCAATCGGCGGCATTCTTGCTGATCGGATCGGATATGCTGCGACATTTCTGGTTTCTGCCGGTCTTGCGTTGTTGTCAGGCTTATTGCTTCGTTCAACGCTAAATACCGATACAGAGCACCTCGGACAGCCTGAAGACACCCCTCAATCTGATGCCCAAAACGCGCGAGAAAGATCACGTGTTGGAATGCGGAAGACTCCCGACTTTGCCCTGCTCGGTAATTTGCGGTTTGCCTCTTTGACAGTGCTTTGTGCCATTCCGTCCAAAATCATGCTCACGGGTGTTATTTTCCTGCTGGTTCCCCTTCACCTGTCAGGTTTGAACGCGGGTGATTCTGCCATCGGGCGGGTTGTGATGATGTATGGCATTGCGGTTGTGGTTCTAATGCCACAGGCATCCCAACTTGCCGACAGACGTCATTTACATGCGTTTTTCGTTATCGTCGGCGGCATCCTGGCCGGTTTGGGCGGCATCAGCCTGTCCATATGGGATGGCATTTGGGCGACGGTGGGCGTTGTCGCCCTGATCGGTATGGGCCAGGCGCTCAGCATCTCGCCACAGCTTGCCTTGGTGCAAAACATCATTGTGAAAAGCACGACAACCTCATCACCAGCCGAAGGCCTGAGCCTGTTTCGCTTTCTCGAGCGGATCGGCAACGTGCTTGGTCCGCTGATCGCGGGAAGTCTCGCAACTGTCTATAGTGTGGAAACAGCCGTCATAACCATCGGTATGATCGGATTGCTTGGCGCGATTTCCTTCTGGGTCATTGCTGGTCCCGGCGTGCTGATGGAAACCCTCAACGAAACGGGGGACAACTGATGTTGCTGCGTAACCGCCTGAGCATCTTTTCATGCATTTGCCTGCTCATCGTCTCAAGCAGTCTTTACTGGGCCTTCTCTTATCGCGAAAAATTGCTCCAGGTCGAATTTGGCCGTTCTGCAGCGCTTCAACAAAATAGCCTATGGAGCAAGGTTGTTGATGGTGCTGTCCTGTCGCTGTCTGACAAGATCTGGCTCCTGCGTGAAGACGGGCCACTACGTGACGCGATGCTGCGCAATAACTCCCGCGATATCCATTCGGCAGCACGCGCGATCGCAACTGTTGGCATTACGGATAACGCCTACTTTGATCGCATCGAAGTCTATCAACCGGACGGGGAACAGGCCTACACATCCGAAGCAAGCTATTTCCCAAGTCCACTGATCAACAGCGACCAACTTTTCCTTCTGGCAAATGGGGTTCGCAAGCGATTCACTGGTGTCTCTGTGACCCGTGACCGTCAGACATTTTTGGCCATCGCCGTCCCCCTTCCCTATGGCATGAACAACAACCCGGTTGCGGTTGCCGCAATCAAGCTCGAACGTCTGCTGGATGAGCTCTCTGATCTACAGGAAAGCGAAACACTGCTGATCAATCGTCGCGGCCGTTATCTAAGCGGCCAGAATGAAACGCTGTGGCAAGAGATCGGCAGTAGCGTCCAATACGGAACATCTACCGAAGAGCGCATCCCGTTCGGTGAAAGAATGTACAGCGTCACTAGCAACCCGGTTGTTGGTTTTTCCGAGCAGGCAGGTTACGTCGTTAGTGTTCAGGATATAAGCGAGAGTGTTTACACATTTGCGCAGTTTGAACGTGTCGTTTTTGTTGGAACTATCCTGTTTCTGATCGCTGCAGCCTTCGGGTTGTGGTTCTATATCCGGCGATCACTGAACCCGCTTGAAGGGGTCATCGGTGTTCTGGCCGGCGTCGCGCAGGGTGACTTTTCGCGGCATCTTGGACAGACACGAAGCAACGATGAAGTCGGACAGATTTCATCGGCAATCGTCAAACTGCGCAACGACATGATGCGTCTTGATCGCATGACCCGCTCACGCCGCAACCGCAGTCAACGCCAGGCCCGGGTCATTCGTGATCAAATGACCGAACTTGCCGAAACGCTTGATGAAGATGCACGCAAAGAAATCATGGATGATCTCACCCAGATTGAACAACGGCTTGCGAGTAATGGCACGGAAAACGAGAACGAAGACGTCAAGTCCGCAAGCGAACTTGCGGTCGTTACCCTTACGCTTTCCAGCCTCAAGGAACGCATTCACCAACAGCACGGCACACTGCAATCAACCATCTCTGAACTCGAAGAAGCGCTGAAATCGAAAACCGCCTATCTGTCCCTGCAACAGGAACTTGATATTGCACGGCGCGTCCAATTGGCCATGCTGCCCGACGACATGCCCCCAAGCGCCCAACTTGATATTGTCGGCCAGATGGTTCCTGCAAAGGACGTCGGCGGTGATTTTTATGACTTCTTCTATCTTAATGACAATCGCCTTGCTGTGGTTGTCGCCGATGTATCGGGCAAGGGTGTTCCCGCAGCACTCTTTATGGCGATTACCCGTTCGATCCTGCGTGCCATTGCACCGGAATTCAATTCCCCGGCGGAATGCATCACCGCGCTGAACAATGCACTTTGCCAGAACAATAGCGAGGAGCTGTTTGTCACCGTCTTTTACGGCATCCTGCATCTTGATAGCGGTGTGTTCACCTATTGCAATGCCGGTCACAACCCGCCCTATCATCTGCCGGCCGGACAACAGCAAAGTATTGCAATCCCCGGCACCGGTGACATGGCCCTGGGCGTCATGGAAGACATGCCGTACGAAGACAAGCAGCTGCCAATTGCAGACGGGGATCGTGTGTTCCTGTTTACAGATGGCGTAAACGAGGCCATCAACCCCACAGAAGAAGAGTTTGGCACAGAACGCCTCGAAACAGCGTTGCGTCAGACGTTCGAAAATGTGGGTACTCTACAGGAAGATGTGGTTTCTGCTGTCTATCGCTTTGCAGACAGCGCGCCGCAGGCCGACGACATTACCTGCGTGACCTTCGAATATCGCGATAAGGCGAACTGATCGCCAAACGCCAAAGATATCCGGGCGACCTTTTTACAAGTTCGTACATGCGCCGAATGTGTCGCCCGGGTCCTTACTGAGCAGTAAGCCAGAACCGGTTAACATTGTGATTTTTGGTGCGCTGATAGTCATAGCGCCTTGCCATCGTCTTGACGATGTGGATCCCGAGCCCGCCAATATCACGCGCTTCAAGCTCCTTATCCAGACTGTCTGGAGATTCACGGTCAAAGGGATTGAAGGCGATACCGTCATCTGAAACCGTGACGAGAATTTCCGCGCCGTCGAACGTGATTGATATCTCAATCTGGCCGGTACTTTCTGGTGGATAACCGTATTTCACCGCATTGGACAGCATTTCATCCAGACAAACCTGAATGCGGGTAGCAACCGCAAACGCAACACCTGATTCCTCAAGCCTGTCTCCGAGTGTTTCCAAAAAGTGATTCAATTCTTGCTGATCATTGGTGATCACGGAATGAATTCTGACTTCGGATTGCTCCATCAAAGCGTTTCCTGGACGAAGATTTATGGATACCCGGTTCGCTGGCTCTCAGCAACGACACAGCTCTTGACGACAAAGAAAGGTAGTGTAGCCCGCAGAAAACGTATGCTGCCACCTAAATCTTACGAGGGCCGCCCGTCACATCGGGTGGCCCTCGTGTATAGTTCTGTATTCAGGGTATTGATTTATCAGACCCCGAACTCCTGACGGGCCAAATCATACAGAATGCCAGCAGCAACGAAGTTGTCCTCGTTCGCGAAGTTCCCGCGCTGCGGCTCTCCCTCGTGGATCAACATCTGCTTTTCTTCATCCGTCATCAATCCAAACGCCTGCAGCGGTGAATCCACTTCAACCATATAGGCGGCATCACGACGGTTGCTGATTTGCTCAAGCATCTTCATGGATGCCGTTGCTTCGGCAACCTGTTTGTCCTGATCAGAGGCATTCAAATCGGTCGTTCCGATTTTGCCGTGGAACACGACGAATGTGTTCGCACCAGCTTCATACACCTTGGAACGGTCATCGATCTTGTCCTGGTAGTGGTTCGGGTTATTAACCAGTGAACTCTGGACATTCCCTTTGAAACTGTTCTTGACGGCACGGTCATCAGGGGAGCCGTGCAAGGACGTATACGCCTTGTTTCCGTCATCAAAGACCATGAGTGCGGTACGTGCGCGAATTTCCTGATCCATCAACGACCCATTGGTCGGATTGGTTGCCCCCGCCCGCCCATTCGGATACACAGCCTCCGCCGCAATATTGGAAGCAATCCCGCCATCTGCGAGTTGCACACCATCAAGCACAATACTTTTTGCAATCAGCGGATGGGCCATTGATGCACGGGCAGCAAATGCCACCGGCATATCCGGGGACTCAGTCGCATTGAAGGTCTTTGGCTGTTGGTTCGCCACATCGTAAGCGGTAATCTGAATGTTCTTGAACTGATTTGGCGCCATCGCGTGAAGCATCGCCATGTCAGAGAACGTGACCATGTTTCCGGAACGATCATTGTCAAAATCGGGATTTGCAAGAACACCGATCCGCTGCGAAATCTGGTCTGCGGTCGTGCCGTCGTTCAGGCGCGCGGCATATTCCTGTGCAAAATCATCGCGTGCTTGATCAGAGACAGTATTGAGATAGGCTTCAACCTTTTGACCGGTTTGACGGTCAAGCGCATGGAGCATCGGGGTCGCGTCGCCTCCCATAAAACTGATCATTCTTTTATAATCTGCTTCAGGATAAAGCGCCTTGAGGTCGTCATTGCCCTTCATCAGGGCCTTAAGGTCCTGATTGGTGAAATCCTGCAACTCCTCGGTCGTCAAACCGACGGAGACTGCCACGGCTGTCAAGGCACCGGCCGAAGTCCCTACGACCTGTTTCAGCCCGTCAAGCATGCCGGTTTCCGCCATTTCGCGCAGCGCAGGAGGATAACCGATCCCTTTTGCTCCGCCCCCTTTCAGGACGAGGTTTTCTATCTGCGGCGCCTTACGCACAAGATTGAAATGCCCGTCTTCGGTTTTAAACATCTGCGGTGCGGCAACACGGTCGGGCGCGTTACGCAGTTCGCGACCCATGTCCTGGCTTGCAACATTCATCGCGGTTGGCTTGAGTTCTTTAAGAAACTCCATCGCCATCTTGTTGGCTGCCTGCATGGTTTTCTTGCGGCCGGATATGGTTTTTCCAGACAGCGCCTGATCTTCCATCCGCGCAAACGTTGCGTCGTGAATTTCGCCCAGTCTTTCTTCTGCGACACGCGTAAAGGCACGAACATTGTTATCGTTCATACCTGCGGTCATCGCCTTGACCTCGGAGCGGAAGAAGTTGCTGAACAACTCTTTGCTATTGATCAGCGCATCCACAGTCTTGCCGGTCTTAAGCGTAGCGCCTTGCAGGCTTTCAAAACCAGCTTTCTGCAGCGAAGATTTCCCAATCAGCTTTTTGGTTTCGAGCTGGTCATTCCAAAGAGCGCGATTTATCTCCTGGCGGGCCTCAAATGATTGAAGTTTAACACTCATCACATACCTCCTGCGACTGTATCGAGCTCATATCCGATATCTTCAGACTGGAACGAAATTGTTTGGGCAAGCGAACGCAGGCGATTGGCCTGATCCAGCCAAAAGGTGAGCTCGCGATCAAAGCTTTCGGACCTCAAACCATCAAGCTGGCAGTACCCCGACAGAACGAGGTAATTTCTGCTGTCGATCGTCACCATGAAATTGCTGTTCTGTGCGGCGACCTCATTGATCCCCATGACGGCGTGCACCAGACTGCGACGTACCCCACCCATGAATGCAGAAACATCAAGAACATAGATATCGCTCAGGACAGTTTTGTCGTCGTTGGTCAACGTGACATCGACGTAAAGGCCCTTGTCATCAAAAACCAGATCGAACCGCCGCGACGATGACATTTCAAGGTCAGGCACAAAATCACGCGCGAATTCCTGAAACGTTTGTAATGCCATGGTTCTATTCTCCGAATTCAAAATCTCTGGGGTTTCAGGCCATTGCCCACGGTTGCGGACCGGCGCCACCCACATCTGACTGCTTTGCACCGGGCAAAGACTTTGCAGCCTCGTCAAGCAGTTGACGGGCTCTTTTCAGCAAGGAAAGAACATCGGCATGTTCGTCTGATTGCGCGACATGAAAAGTGAGGTTCACACCACCATCCTCTTCCAAGCTGGCAGTGAAAGGCGCCCCGAACCGAAGCTTGTTGGTACTGGTTAGCAAGTGCTCCAGGAACAAACCAACATGATCTGAATTTATGGATGCGCTATCCTGAATGAGGCTGATCGTCCAGGTGTTGCGCACGCGATTAAAGCCGATCTGGGCCGCACACCCCACCTGAACGGGGACCTGCGCAATTTCAGGAAGACCGTTCTCGTCAAACATTTCCGCCGCGGCATTTTCCTGTTTGATGAGTTTTTCGAAAACACCGGCAATTTCTTCCAGGGAGTTGCTCATGCCACACTCGTCCTTATGCAAAATGGCGTCATGATGTGATTAGGTAGTGAGTAACCAGCACGGCAAATTGGTTCCCTAAAAACGGACTGCGGAGTTTCCATTCGGCAGGCACACATTCCTGTATCCAGACCTGATCAAGACATGCGGCTACTAGCTTCAAGCATGTGCAAGAAGAAAAAAATCAGGCAGAAATCGCGGATTTTAGAGAGGTATTCTAGGTTATTTGGCCTATGACCACGAAAGCATGATAACAGCCAAGGCGGATCAGCATGAAGCTCAGCAATTGGGGGCCGGCAAACGTGGCACTGGCGATCTCCAGCGCACCTCGAAGCCTTTTTGGCTACCTAAACCAAAAAAGGCTTAGAGGGAAAACCTCTAAGCCTTTGAATATTTGGGGCGAGTGATGGGACTTGAACCCACGGCCCCCAGTGCCACAAACTGGTGCTCTAACCACCTGAGCTACACCCGCCATCGTGTGGCGCGGTTTATATGGCCCGAGGCGGTCAACGTCAAGCGCATAATTTCACTTTTTTCCCACCAAAAACGGCAAGTCGTTCAAAGCACCGAATTTTGCGGGCTTTGGCATTCTGGACCTGTTTATAACGCGCAATTCATAACACAAATCACCCCTCCTACCCGTCAGGGCATCTTGCATGTGAAGGCAAATGCCTTAATTAGTTCAATTCAATAACAGGCCCGGATAGCAGAAAGCCGCCCCCTGCCACCCTATATGAACGTTAAGGGTTGGATGAAACAGGCCCGGCTGACCGCGATCAAAGGGCCGCATAAGACCAACAGACGGAGTATCGGAATGAAGTGGGGCATCCTTAGCACCGCCAAGATCGGCACGGAGAAGGTCATTCCGGCCATGCAGGAAAGCGATGCGCTTGAAATTCTGGCGATCGCCGGTCGTGATCATGAAAAGACCCGTGAAGTCGCAGAAAACATGCGCATTCCGCGCGCCTATGGCTCTTACGAGGAATTGCTGGCAGATCCGTCGATCGAAGCGATCTACAATCCCCTGCCCAACCATTTGCATGTCGAATGGACGATCAAGGCGCTTGAGGCTGGAAAGCATGTTCTCTGCGAAAAGCCGATCGGCCTTCATACCGAAGATGCCAAACGCCTGATCGAGGCGCGTGACAAAAGCGGCAAGCAGGTGCTGGAGGCCTTTATGGTCCGCCACCATCCGCAATGGCTTGAAGCCCGCAAAATTGTTGAAAGCGGTCAGATCGGCACGCTTACGACCGTGCAAAGCATCTTTACCTATTTCAATGCCGACCCGAACAATGTGCGCAATAAAAAAGACATTGGCGGCGGCGGGTTGCTTGATATCGGTTGTTACTGCGTCGTCGGCCCGCGCTTTATCACTGGCAAGGAACCAGTGCGCGTGGTTTCGCTGATGGACAAGGACCCGAAATTCGGCACCGACCGCCTGGTATCAGGCATGCTTGATTTCGGATCGGGCCTGCAGGCAAGCTTTACTTGCGGCACGCAATCAGCAGCCGTTCAGCGCGTTCATATCCTTGGTACCGAAGGCCGGATTGAAATCCTGTTGCCGTTCAATGCTGTGCCGGAAAACGAAGCCATCATTCGCGTGGCTGGCCAGAAACAGCCGGGCTTTGATGAAGCCCGCGAGATCAAATTCCCGGTCTGCAACCAGTACACCCTGCAAGGTGAAGTCGCGACCGCGATCTTCAAGGGCGACAGCCCGGTCGACTATCCGATCGAAGACGCCATTGCCAACATGCAGATCCTTGATGCCCTGACCCGCTCCGCCAAGACCGGCAGCTGGGAAATGGTCAAATCCTGATCCGGGCCTAAAACGGAAACAATTAAAAGGGGCGCCAATCACATCTTGGCGCCCCTTTTTGATTTTGATCGCTGATTTCCGGCCAGATTACTTGGCAAACGCCTTTTTCATCCGCGCAATCGCTTCGTCCATCTTGGCTTCGTCCTTACAGAAGCAGAAGCGCACAAAGTGGCGCACGCCGCCATCTTCGCCCTGATAGAAGGCCGAGACCGGAATGGCGACCACACCGGCTTCCTTGATCATGATCTGACAGAACTCGACATCATCACAATCATAGCCAAGCGGGCGGAAATCGCAGGTGATGAAATAGGTACCCTGAGAATCCAGCACATCGAACCCGACTTCCTTCAAGCCCTTCATCAGATAGTCGCGCTTGGCTTCCATCTCGGCGGTGAAGTTCTCGAAATAGGCATCATCCTTGTTAAGCCCGAACGCAACACCATGCTGAAGCGCAGGTGAAACGGTAAAGACAAGGAACTGGTGGGCCTTTTTGATCGGCTCCATCAGTTTCGCACAGGCCGTGATATAGCCGATCTTCCAGCCCGTCAGCGAGAAGGTCTTGCCCGCCGACCCGATCCGCACGGTGCGTTCATGCATCCCCGGGAACGTCATCAGCGGCGTATGCTTGCGCCCGTCAAAGACAAGATGCTCATAAACTTCGTCACACAGCGCGATCACATCATGCTTGATGCACAGATCGGCGATGAATTGCAGCTCATCCTCGCGGTAAACCTTCGAGCACGGATTTTGCGGCGAATTCAGCAGGATCAGCTTTGTTTTCTCGGAAAACGCAGCTTCAAGCTCTTCGCGCGGAAGTTCCCATTCCGGCGGGGTGACGCGCACCAGCTTGGGAATGCCGCCTGCCAGCTTCACCATCGGAAGGTAGCTGTCATAAAGGGGCTCGATCAGGATGACTTCATCACCCGGCGCAACCAGCCCCAGGATCACATCGGCCAGACCTTCGGTCGCACCAACAGACACCAGCACTTCTTTTTTCGGATCGACCTCGATGCCATAAAACCGCTTGTTGTGATCGGCAACGGCCTGAAGCAGTTCGGGCACGCCGGCCAGTGGCGGGTACTGGTTGGACAGATCAGTCAGTGATTTGGCCGCGGCCTCGCGAATATCGGCCGGGCCATCTTCATCCGGCGCGCCCTGCCCCAGATTGATGGCCTTGTGCTTGATGGCCAGTTCGTTCATCACTTCAAAGATCGTGATCCCGCCCGAAGCGAAAAGCGGATTGCCGACAAATTCGGTCATGAGGCGTCCTTTATATAATGGTCAATCACCGGATGGTGGCCTCCGGTCGAGTCCCGCTCATCGTGCATATTTTCACGTGTGATAGAACCCTTGCATAGCAAATCCTGTCGCATGAAGCCCCTCGAATGGCAAGCCCGGAACGGTTTGAACAGGGTTGCCCGGCTTCTAAACAGTGCGTTTGCATAATTTTTGAACATCTTGCCTAAAACGCAGTCAGCAACAAGTCGGAAAATCGTAAAAAATTCATGGGTTTTGCTGGGTTTTCGCAACGAGAATCCTTAGAATGCCGTGGCCGGTGAAAACTGGCATGGTCCGTGCAATAGTCAGCGGGCGAAGCATTACGCTTTATAGAGTTCAACGCAACTCTCGCCAAAAAGCAGAGGGCGCTAATGAAAAAAATTGAAGCCATCATCAAGCCGTTCAAGCTTGACGAGGTAAAAGAGGCCCTTCAAGAGATCGGTCTCAAAGGGATTACCGTTACCGAAGCCAAAGGTTTCGGACGTCAGAAAGGTCATACGGAGCTGTATCGCGGCGCCGAATACGTTGTGGACTTTCTGCCGAAGGTAAAGCTGGAAATCGTTGTCGAGGACACGCTTGTCGAGCGTGCGATTGAGGCAATCCAGCAAGCCGCTCATACCGGGCGTATCGGCGACGGTAAAATTTTCGTTTCCTCACTCGAGGACGCGATCCGTATTCGTACTGGTGAACGGGGCAACGACGCGATCTGATCGGTCACGCCTTCGAAAGAACACCATACGGTAACTGTTTATGAGTTTTAAAGGGTTGCATCATGTCTGACGCTGCTTCTGTACTTAATCTGATCAAAGAAAAAGGCATCCAGTTTGTCGATCTGCGCTTTACCGATACCAAAGGTAAATGGCAGCACACCGCGCAGGATATCTGCACGATCGACGAAGACGTCTTTGTTGACGGTATCATGTTCGACGGTTCGTCGATCTCCGGTTGGAAAGAAATCAACGAATCTGACATGATTCTGATGCCGGATCCGTCGACCGCTGTCGTTGATCCGTTCTCGGCACAGCCGACCCTCATCATTGTTTGCGACGTTATCGAACCGGCTACCGGCCAGGGTTACGAGCGTTGCCCGCGTTCGACCGCGAAACGCGCGCTTGCTTACATGAAGTCAGCTGGCATCGGCGACACCGCATATTTCGGCGCAGAGCCGGAATTCTTCCTGTTCGACGACGTTCGTTGGAGCACCTCGCAGGAGAGCATGGCTTACGCGCTTGACTCCGAAGAAGGTCCGTACAACACCGGCACCGAATTCGAAGGCGGCAACCGCGGCCACCGTCCGGGTCCGAAGGGTGGTTACTTCCCGGTACCGCCGGTTGACTCGGCAAACGACATCCGTGCCGAAATGGTCAACTACATCAACGAAATGGGCGTGCGTTGCGAAAAGCACCACCACGAAGTTGCACCGTCGCAGCACGAACTGGGTATCGCATTTGGCACCCTGATCGAACATGCTGACGCCGTTCAGACCTACAAGTACTGCATCCACATGGTTGCACACCAGTATGGCAAAACCGCAACCTTCATGCCGAAGCCGATCTTCGGTGACAACGGCTCGGGCATGCACGTGCACCAGTCGATCTGGCACGAAGGCAAGCCGCTGTTCGCAGGTAACGGCTATGCGGACCTTTCTGACACCGCTCTGTACTACATCGGCGGTATCATCAAGCATGCCAAAGCCCTGAACGCCTTCACCAACCCGACGACCAACTCCTACAAGCGTCTGGTCCCGGGCTTCGAAGCACCGGTTCTGCTGGCATACTCTGCTCGTAACCGTTCTGCTTCCTGCCGTATCCCGTACACCGCGTCTCCGAAAGGCAAACGCGTTGAGATCCGCTTCCCGGATCCGCTTGCCAACCCGTATCTCGCATTCACCGCAATGCTGATGGCTGGCCTTGACGGTATCGAGAACAAGATCCATCCGGGTGAAGCAATGGACAAAAACCTCTATGACCTTCCGCCGGAAGAGCTCAAAGAAGTTCCGACCGTTTGCCGTTCGCTGCACGAAGCTCTCGACAGCCTCGATGCAGACCGCGACTTCCTGAAAAAAGGCGATGTTATGACCGACGACCTGATCGACGCATACATCTCCCTGAAAATGGAAGAAGTCATTCGCTTCGAACAGTCGCCGCATCCGGTCGAATTCGACATGTACTACAGCGGCTAATCTTCCATCCGGAAGACCATGCTTACGGGAAACGCCCGGCCGATTGGCCGGGCGTTTTTCGTTTCCGCTTAAACCGTTTGATCACCCCTTGCCGATAGGGTTGACCCAGCCATTCGTATCGGGATTTAATCAGCTTCATGAGCAAGGCAGTCGCACCGCCCAGTTTCGCGCAAAAACGTAATCGCCAGAAGGCCGACAAACTGATCAGAAGCGCAGAAAACGCGCTGGCATCAGGCAAGGCTTCTGATGCGCAGGCACAGGCGCAACAGGCCCTTTCGCTTGCAGCTGATTATGGCCCGGCGCTTATGATAATGGCCAAAATTCACCGCGCGACCGGCAATCTCAACGAGGCGGCCAAACTCCTGCAGGCCGCGTGCAATCTGCCCGATACAAAGATCGACTATTTTCGCGAACTGGCTGGCCTGTTTGCCGGGGCTGGAAAGTATGATCTGGTGCAGCAAATCCTGTTTGCCGCCGTTCGCAAATTCCCGACTGACGGCCAGACCTATAGCGACCTTGGGGTCTACCTTATTCAAGGCGAACACATTAACCAGGGCATCACGATCCTTGAAAAGGCCGTGCAATTCAGCCCTGATAACTGGCGTGCCTTGAACAACCTTGGCTCCGCCCTGCTCAAGGTCGGGCGTGAGGCAGAGGCCTTGGAATACCTCGCCCGGGCAGAAGAACTCGCCCCGGATGAACCGGAACGCCGGGTCAACAACTTGCTTCAGATCGGCGAAGCAAAACGTCATACGGGTGATCTGGAAAGCGCAGCGGAATATTTCCGCAAGGCCATCGCCGAAAACCCGAAATCAGGCCGCGCATGGCATGACCTTGCCGATGTCATAAAGTTCACCGCCGACAGCCCCGACATCAAGACTATGGAGAGTATCCTTGGTGAGGATGCTGACGATCTGCCAAAGGTCGATCGAGAAATGATCGGCTTTGCCCTTGGCAAAGCCTATATCGACAGCAAGAATCCCAAGCAGGCGATATTTCACCTTGATGCCGCCAATGCCCTTCGCCGTCAGGACTTCGCCGAGGACACCCCGACACACAAGGCTTATGATTCAAAAACCGCCTGCGGGCGCGTGCGTGCGATTGCCGATTACTTCCCCGCCTCACTGTTTGAGAACCTGCCAGAAAAAACCGTTGACGGCCCCGATCATGCTTTCATCGTCGGCATGCCACGGTGTGGCAGTACCCTGACCGAGCAAATTCTCGGCAGTCATCCTGATACCCTCGCGACCGGCGAACTGCGCAGCTTCCCTAAATTCAAGGATCGACTGTTTGGTACCCTTTTCCCCAGCCAGCCCGAAGATCACGACAAGATCAAAATCCCGGCCTTGCTGGCAGAACTTGCGAAATCCTATCGCGATGAAGTCCTGGCAATGTATCCGCCGGAACCGTCGACGAAGATTGTCATCGACAAGATGCTGGGGAACTTTTCCTGGGCCGGCCTGATATTGCTCTCGGTTCCGGGCGCCAAGATCATTCATTGCCGCCGCAATCCGGTCGACACCTGCCTGTCATGCTATTCGAAGCGGTTTGCCAATCTGCAGGTCTATACCTGCAACCAGACGGAACTGGGCGAGTTCTATCGCGCCTATGAAGACCTGATGGCGCATTGGCGTGCGGTCCTGCCCAAGGACCGGTTTATCGAGATCAATTACGAAGACCTTGTTTCCGATATCAAACCCGAAGCCCGCCGCTTGATCGATTTCCTAGGCTTGTCTTGGGATGAGTCCGTGCTGGACTTCCACAAGACGGAACGCTCCGTCCGCACCGCAAGCGCCGCACAGGTCCGCCAAGGCCTGTATCAGACCAGCGTTGAACGCTGGAAGCCCTACGCCCCCTATATCCAACCGCTCCTGACTGCTCTTGGCATGGAAGCGCGTGACTGATGAGCGGGCGTACCGCGCACGCCCATCCTCAGTCGTCGGTATGCAGGTCTGGTTCGAGTTCAGGGGTATAAAGGCAATATTGAGCTTTTCCGGCCGCCTTGGCTTCATACATTGCCTTGTCGGCACGGCGGAGTTGTTCGCTCATATCACAGCTGCCGCCATCAAAGACAGCCAAGCCGATTGAAGCTGAAATACCGCAATCCTGTCCTTCCCAGACAAAAGGCTGGCTCATTTCGGCAATAATCGCATCGGCGGCCTCGGTCATTTCCTTCTCACCGCCCTTATTGAGGAACAGCAGCGTAAACTCGTCCCCGCCAAGTCGCGCGACTTCCTCTGCCCGGCGCGCTGCGCGTTTCAGACGCTTACCGGTTTCAATCAGAACCCAGTCTCCGGCGGCATGGCCCTGTGTGTCGTTAAGCTGCTTGAAGCCGTCCAGATCAAGGATGAAGATCGCGGCTGGCGTATCAGTGCCGCGCAGGACGTTTTCACACTGATCGAGCTTCTGCATGAAGCGCGCCCGGTTGGCGAGCCCGGTCAGCTCGTCATTATTGGCCTTGTTTTGCAATTCACGCGCGGCGTGCTTTTGCTTGGTAATGTCACTCGTCCACCACAGCACGCTCTCCTCGCCCTGAAACGATAGCGGTTCGATCGAGGTCTTAAGCCAGCGTGCTTCGGACATTTCCGGGCGGCGCAGACGAATTTCGACATCCTGCAACTCGCCCAGCGCATCCATATCCTTGAGCGACTGTTCGCGGTAGCGCTCGGAAAGCAGAATAGAGTCCGAAGGCTCCTTCTCGTCCGCAAGCCCAAGCATTTTGGCAAATGTGCTGTTAAAGAACCGGAATACACCATTTTCGCGGCTGGAAATCCCGACCCCGATCGGCGCACTTTCCAATAGTCCCGTCAGGCGCTCGGAGGCCTCCGCGACTTCGGCCTGAGCTTGCTTGAGGCTGGTGACATCGATCAGCGAGCCAATGGTCCCGGCAATCGCACCACTTGGCCCCCGAAGTGTGGAGGCAGCAAAGAGCGCGGTGCATTCATGGTCATTGAGGGCAAATGTAATTTCATCGCGCACCTGCCCATCGCTTTCACGCAAGGGGGCTTCGAGTTCGCCGATGGTCTTGGCCAGTGATTTTGGCGCAAAATCGGCCATGCGCTTGCCAATCGCATCCTCGGGATCCAACCCGAACAGCTCGGCAAAGGCACCGTTGCAGCGCGTCAGAACCCCTTCGCGGTTTTTCAGATAAACCGGGGTAGGCAGGACATCAATCAGGTGCTGGATAAAGGTTTTATGATCTGCCAGTGCCTTGGCCAGTTCCTGTGCCCGGCCGGCATCCCGCAAAACAAGGGCCAGCGTGCCGGAAGGACCAACATCGCAGTGCCAAAGAAACGGAGTCTTGCCCAGACGAAAGCCCGGCAGTTCCGAAAATTTGCCCGTGGAAATCGACGCAAGTGCCGTGCGCACCGCCGTGACGGCGTCGCCATCGGTAAATTCACCGTTTTTCGCAAGATAGGCGAGAAGCTGTTTGACCTCGGTCCCCGGCCGCAAAACCGACTTGGCATCGCCAAGTTGCTTTTCTGCAGCCGCATTGACATACACGACCTTCAGGTCGTCCGGATCAAGAAAAACAAGACTATCGCGTGACAACGCCGCTGTTGCCACAACATCCGCACTGACTGACAAGACACCCGGCGCGCTGCAAAGCAGCGCTCTCCCTTTTTTCGTGTTTTATGTGATGTCCCAGATCAGACCTTTTAAGACGGCCTTGTAATTTATATGCGCAACCCATTGCATATACTGGAGAATAAGTCATTATTTTTCTTAAGGCTGGGACCATCAAAGCACGGTGCTTGTCAGGATAGGACTATTTTTTGACCGGAAGATCGATATAGCCGCGATCAATGCAATGTTCGAGTTCCTTGGCCACCGCCAGCATTTCCTGGAAACTTTCGCGCAGGTGTTTGAGCTTTGCCAGTTCCTCGGCCGTCGGGTGATCCTCGTTGCGATCATCGCAGAGATGGAAGGCAAATTTCAGATATTCGGCCCGCAGGCGAGCAACCGTAATCATCAGGGGAACAGCGTTTTCCACTGACATATCCGGGATGGCCGGGCTGATGATCTCGTGATTGATCTCACGCAGGACATGTTCCATGCCCATCATGAAGCGGCTTTTGCTGCGCGTTGGATCCTCTGTCATGGCCGTAACTCCTGCACCATAGGTATCTGAATAATCAGACCAGTATCCGAGCGGAAAGTAAAAACTCCCATAACAACTTACCACTCATGGTCGCATTTCTCATCCTGCTTCACGCCAATGTCACCGATCTCACCTTGCAGCCCCGCCCAAGGCGGGCTAGAGGTTAGGGTAACAACTCTTCACAGATGGGAATGCGATTATGGAAGCGCGTGTAAAATGGCTTGAAAACCTGACCTTCACCGGCACCAGCGGCACTGGCCACGGTGTTGTCATGGATGGTGACAAGGATAACGGTTTTGGACCGAGCCCGATGGAAATGCTTCTGCTTGGTATCGGTGGCTGTTCATCGATTGACGTTGTTCATATCCTGAAAAAAGGCCGAGAAAACGTCCTTGATGTCGAAACTGACGTCAAAGCCGAGCGTGCGGAAACCGATCCCAAGGTCTTCACCAAGATCCACCTGCATTTCAAGGTGAAGGGTGAGAACCTTAATGAAACCAAGGTCGGCCGCGCGGTTGAACTTTCGGCAGAAAAATACTGCTCCGCCTCGATCATGCTATCAAAGGCTGCAGAAGTCACCCATAGCTGGGAACTGATCGAGTAACGATTTTTACCAGTTCAAACGGCCCCAAAAAGCGATCTGTTTACAGGTCGCTTTTTTGTTGCTCGCACCATAGCAGCGCGCGCGTTAACATCCCTGCCAACACATTCAAAAGAAACGACACATCACCGACACTGAACGGAGCAAACATCATGGGCACGCCCCGCATCCTCAGAACAGGTCTGGCATCGCTTGCCCTGTGCAGCCTGCTAGCAACCGGCGCCTGCGCGAAGAATGACGCTGCCCTTGAACCATCTGGTGCGGCGATTATGGCCCCGAATGCCGGAATGTCATTTGATGATTATGTCAAATCCACGCGCCAACAGATACGCAACGTACTGACGCAAACGCGCTTTGCCGTGGAGGAAAAACCGTTCGGCGAACACACCCTTGATCAGGTTGTCGACATGCGCGCGCCCTTCGCGCTTGGACCGGTTGGCGCGACATGCAACAGCGATGATGCCGGATTGCAGGGAAATGGTGTTGGTTTCCTGATGGTTCATGGCCTGACGGACAGTCCCTATTGGCTGAGTGACATTCGCGACGATTTGCGGGATCGCTTCCCCTGCGCGACCTTCCATGGCGTCCTTCTGCCCGGCCATGGTACTGTCCCGGGTGACTTGCTTGATGTGGACTATGAAGACTGGCTTGAAACGGTTCGCTTCGGCATGAACAGCTTTGGTGATGAGGTTAAACACATCATTCCGATGGGCTTTTCCACCGGTGCTGCCCTGATCGGTCGGGTTTATAGCGAACAAGCGGATAAGGAGCGGACCAGCGCGCTTGTCATGCTTTCGCCGGGATTAGCTGCCAAAAGCGAACAGGCTTGGCTTACCCCCTATGTCCGCTATGTCAAAGACTGGGTGGGTCAGGGTGAAAACAGTGATCCGGGAAAATATGGCTCCATGGCGATGAATGCCGCGGCGGAGTTTTATCTGCTCACCAAACCTTATGGCGACGGCAGCCTGCCCGACTTTGATTTACCCGTCTTCGGGGTTGTCAGCTCAGACGATCAGACGATCAATCCGGAGCTGGTCGGTGACTTCTTCTGCAACAAGGTCACAAGCGCGCAAAAGCACCTGATCTGGTATCAGGGCGAGATCCCTGCCCCCGATGGCACAGCGACCTGCGACGGCATTGATATCGTGCGCTCTGAAAATCATGAGCTGCGCACGCTCAATCACGCCCACACGGCGATTACCATGAGCCCCCAGGACCCGTTTTACGGGCTGGATGGCGCTGTTCCCGATTGCGGGCATTATGACGAGGGCGATGCGCTCACCCGCTGTCAGACCGGCGAAGATATCCTTTATGGCGAGCGTAATCTGTTTGATACCGCCCCCGATGGCAGCTTGCGCCGCGGGACATTCAATCCCGATTTCGCGGGCATGATGGATAAAATGACGGCCTTTATCACAACCGCACTCGCAGACGAGTAATCAGAACCTGAAAGCCATCCAATGACGTTTGCGATCAACACCCTCACAACACCGGACGGGATCCGTCTGCGCTATGGCGTGCAGACGCCAGACCAGGCGCGACAGCATATTCT
Source organism: Thalassospira sp. (assembly GCF_002709775.1). Taxonomy (GTDB): domain Bacteria; phylum Pseudomonadota; class Alphaproteobacteria; order Rhodospirillales; family Thalassospiraceae; genus Thalassospira. The sequence goes on along the minus strand of NZ_PAQR01000007.1, from coordinate 128,000 downwards.
GATCCTGCAAGGACGTGGGGAGTATATCGAGCGCTATCAGGAAACCGCAGACGAGCTCTCTGAACGTGGCTTTGGCTGCGTCACCTTTGACTTTCGCGGTCACGGTGGCTCATCACGCGAAACCAGCGATCCGGTAATGGGATATATCCATGACGTTGCGCATTATATCGCCGATACACGCCATGTCATCGGCCATGTCCGTGACAATCACGGGATCACCTGCCCGATTGTCCTGACCCACTCGACCGGCGGATTGGTCGCCATGGTGATGATGCTTGATCGACCGGGTCTGTGGGAAAGTGCCGTAATGGTCGCGCCGTTCTTTGGCCTGGGGGGCCATGACTGGTTGTCGCTCGCGGCACAGTTCGTTGCTGACAGCATGTGTCGCTATGGTTTTGACAAGCAATACCTGCCCGGCCAAAGCAAGCTCAGCCCGCTGACCAAGTTTGTGCACGACAACATCCTGACCTCGGACGCCGTGCGCCATGCCCGAAATGTCGCGATCCTGAAAAAGCATCCGAACCTTGTGGTTGGCGGTGTTTCTGCCGGATGGCTGGATGCCTGTTTCAAGGCACAGGCATTAGTTTCCGACCGGATAGAACATATGAAATCGGGCGCATGGACCCTGCCCCCCATCACCATGGTTCTGGCCGGCAATGATCAGGTTGTTTCCAACCAGACCACCGAAGATCTGTTTGGCAATGTGCCATCCATCATCATCACGGAAATCCCCGAAGCCCGTCACGAGATCCTTCAGGAACATGATCTCTATCGCCACAAGTTCTGGCAGGCTTTTGATGCGCATATCGCGCGCTGCAAGTCCATTTGACGCTTAAAGCTTCGCGATAAGCCTGGCCTTGGTGTCTTCATCAACAAAGGCGGCTTCGATGGCCGTGCGGGTGATGCCCGTCAGTTCTGCCGGACTGAAGCCAAACAGCTCTTCTGCACGCTGATATTCGTCTGCCAGCGAGGTAAAGAAGAACGGCGGATCATCTGACCCAAGGGTGACCTTGACCCCGGCCTCATAAAACTTGCGCAATGGATGGGATGCATAATCCGGGAACACCGAAAGCGCGATATTTGACCCAGGGCAGACTTCCAGCACGATTTCGCGTTTGGCCAATGTTTCGACCAGCTTCGGATCTTCGATGGACCGCACACCATGACCGATCCGGGTCACAGGAAGCTTTTCAATCGCATCCCAGACGCTTTGCGGTCCTTCGACCTCACCGGCATGGGTGGTGCAGCCAAGGCCTGCATCACGGGCGATTTTGAAGGCCGGATAGAAATCTTCCTGCGTGAACATGCTTTCATTGCCGCCCATGCCAAATCCGACAATGTATGGATGCCCGCAAGCAACCGTTTCACGCGCAACCTTGATCGCAATATCCGGCCCGACATGGCGCACACAGGTCATGATGATCCGGCCAATGATCCCGCTTTCCTTTTCGGCACGATCAATGCCTTCAACCACGGCTTCAAGATGATCGTCAAAGGACAGGCCGCAATTGGCCGCATGAGTTGGAGAACAGAAAATCTCGGCATAAAGGGTTCCGACCTTTGCCTGCTCGATCAGATAGGAGGACGTCAGGTCGGCGTAATCCTGCTTGGTGCGGATGGCAGCACTGGCCTTGTCAAAGCTGTTGAGGAATTCTGGAAAGTCATCCCAGAGATAGCGATCCTGATCATCATAGATGTCATCAGGCAGAGTAAGGCCATTACGCTTGGCAAAACGGCGCACAAGCGCTGGCGTCATCGCGCCTTCAAGATGCAAATGCAGTTCTGCTTTGGGAATGGTGCTGGTCATCGCGGTGCTCCGGATTTCTCGGTATCGTTTTCCTTCTGATACCTTCTAACCCGAAGCTCGCCTGAAGGTCACGCGGCAACCGCACGCCGCGATGATTTGACCGCAGCCCGCCATTGACGGATATCCGGATCATCTGCCAGTGCTGCCAACGGCCCGATATAGGGCTCAAACCGCTGCCATTTCTGAACAGAATCCTGATTAATCGGACGGCGCACCTGAATCATGCTGGCCGTCGCAGCCGCCTTGCCCGCGCGATAGAATTCCAGACATTCCGGCCGCCAATCCAGTCCGCAATGAGCCAGATAGTCGCGTGCTACCGCCTCGGGATCAGATACCAAATCCTCGTAGGACAGATCATAAATCTGTCCGTTCTGATCGGTCTCAAAACAGGCATTCATCAGATCGACATATCCGCGATAGTATTGTGCGAACTCTCCCAGATCGTCGGAATAGCGCATCGGCATGGCAAATGGCGTCGTGTAAATCGACAGACATGTCGCCAAAGGATGACGGTGCGTGTGAATAATCGGTGCATCCGGGAAGACACGCCGGATCATTTCAATCCGCAAATAGTTGGCAGGTGTCTTGTTCGTGACAAACTGTTTGTCAGGTGCATATGCTGCCAATGCATCAAGATACTGCTTTCTGATCCGTGCTGCGGCCTTCGCGTCAATTCGCGCTGCCTGTTCCGAAATCTGCCCTGGCCCTACAACATCCGTAACTGCCTTCGCAAGATCACCAATCTCACCAGCAGCATGCACATCCGGGTGCGCGCCAAGAATACGTTCCGTAAGCGTGGTTCCAGATCGCGGCATGCCGACAACAAAGATGGGCTTTGGTCCTGCGGGATCTTCTGCGCCGGCTGACAGCATAGAGGTTTGTCGCGGAGCACTCACCAGATCACGCAGTTTTTGCAGCTCACCAAGTTCGCGCTTGATGTTAAAGGGGCGCCCCGAACGATCAGCAGCGTGCCCTTTCTGATAATATTCAAAGGCCGCCTGCATATTGCCTTGGACTTCCTCGATCTTGGCCAACGCAAATGCGGCCTTGTAGCGTTCTCCACTATCTGCCCCGGCATTATTCACGATGCCGTCAAGTACCTTCTTCGCCCCGTCCGGCATGGCCTGTGGGCGCATAAAGGAAATGATCAGGTAAGGCTGCGCACTATAGTCCGGGTTGCTTTTGATAATTGCGAGGCTGTTTGAAACCGCATCCTCATCCTTGCCTGCAATCGCATAAGACGACGCCAAAAGCATTCGGACTGAAATGTCCCCTGGAGCACGCGCGAGTAACTCTTCGAGCACACTGGATGCCAGCTGATATTCTTCCTGGTGAAGATAAATGCGTGCGAGCAGTTTCTGACTGTCTTCGAACTTCGTGCTTTTCTCGGGAATATTGCGCAAAATCTGAACTGCTTCCGCCAAACGAGGTGCATGGCACAGTCCGGGACTTGAAACGATTTCACGCCGAAAAATGACGTCGGCGAGCATCGCTGACAACATATCGTTGTGCGGCGCCGCACGAAGGCGTTTACGGATTGAAGACTCTAATGATCCGTAGTCATTAAATGCTTCTGCGTATTGCAGAAAATTCTTTGTAACAGCCGGGAAATAATTGTCGCCAAAGGGCAAGGAAGCAAACAGCTTTTTCAGTCTTCTTGCCCCATTATCTGGCAAACCAGCCTGTAGCTCGCTGACAGCTGTCATTATCTGGAGATCGGTTCTCTTTGGGTGCAGACGCACGAGCTGGGCGCCGATTTTGGCGGCCTGCTTAAACTGCGCGGCTGACATCGCCTGCTTCATTCCGAGCGCAATGTCTTTTTTTGGCTGCGTCATTCATCTGTCCCTGGATGCGTAAACTGTTTACTACGCCCCCTCCCCAAGCACATACCGACTATAAGTCATTTAAATATTGCCGCACAGCACAAATATTGCAGAAATTCCGTATAATCACGTAAATGTGACCGATATGTAACAGGGGCCGGTTTCGCGAACCTATTCCGAAGAGAGTGAACGACCTCGCTTGCCAGACAAAAAGTTCGCAGACGCCAGAACAGCGCCACCGACAATCAGGATACAGCCAACAATGATTGCAGGCGTTGCAAGCGCCTTTCCGAAGGCAATCAGCAAGCAGGTACTGAGCAGCGGCGCGCCATAGGCGGCAACACCGAGGATTTGAATGTCACCATGTTTGGTGCCGTGATCCCAGACAAAGAAGGCCGCGCCAACCGGGCCGAGCCCCAGACCGAGGATTGCCAACCATTGTATGGTATCTGGTGTCACCCAGGTTTCGAGTAGGCCATGGGTGACAAAGCCAAGCAACGACGCGCCTGCGCAAAAGCCGCAAACCGCCCCCACCGGAACGTTGCGATAGCGTCGGTTAAGCACTGAATAGCCCGACCAGAGCAAAGAACAGATAACAGCCGCACCATAGCCCAACGCAAATGCCGGGTTGAAAGACAGGCCTTGCCCCTTGCTGACCAAAAGGACTGCACCAAACAATCCCAAAGCAACCCCTGCGAGATGCTGCCATCTCAGGCGTTCACCGGGCAGAAGTGCAGAGAACAACACAATCAAAAGCGGCCAGAGATAGGCAATCAGGCTCGCCTCAACTGCAGGCGCGTTTGCCAGTGCTACGAAATAGAAGAAGTGATAGCCAAACAGTCCACCAACCCCGAGCACCCAAGCACCAAGCGGCTGACGCAAGGCGCGCACGACACTGCCACCGCGCAAAGTGATCCAGAGTGCACTGAAAATACTGGCCACGGCAAAGCACAGGCTCACCAACTGAAAAGGCGGAATGCATGCCAGTTCGGTGGTAAACAGGGCAAGCAGGGCCCAAAGGACCACAGCAATCACCCCGATCAGCGTTGCCTTTCGTTTTTCATCAACCGTTTTCATGGAGCACCCGATCCTGCCGTTTTGCAAGATCGGAAGATGCCCCCGTTCGGGCATCAGGTCTTTGCCCAAACTCCAGAAGTTCTCGACATGAACGAAACGGTATGAGTTGCGCGTTTGGCTTTAAAGAACGGCCGCACCCGGACGTATCGTCCTTGGCGCACAGCCAAAGCGACGGGAAAAGGCACGTGAGAACGCGCTTTGGTCGGCGAAGCCGACGGCGTTCGACAGATCAGACATCGAAAGGCGGATCTCAGGGTCGCGCAGCAGCGCCATGGCCATCTGCAGGCGTTGCTCGGTCAGCCAGCGCATCGGGCTTGTTCCGACATGCTTTTGAAAGGCAGCAAAGAGGCTGCTTTCCGATTGGGCGGCAATGGTTGCGAGGTCGGTGATTGTAATTTCCTCGCCCAATCTGGCCTCGGCCCAGGCCATGGTGCGGACAAGGCGCGATGGTAAATCCACCTTACCGTAAGCCAAGCCGCCATTAGTCTGACGACTGCTCAGAAGAAGCGTTTTCAAACCATCCAGCAACCGTGCCCCGTCAGTACTTTCGTGCGTATCGGCTGTCGACAAACCGTCCAAAAGACCGATTAATCCGCGTTGATGGCCAAGGCCGACTTCAAGATAGGTCGCAGCACTGCCGTGCCGATGCCACAGCGCCTCAAGACCGGTGCGATGGGCTAGGTCGGCGTTGACATCGAGGACAAGGAAACGGTTAAGCCCCTCCGCCCGATAGGCATGGGTTTTGCCTGCCTCGACAAAGGCCAGTTGCCGACCGCAAACCTCGCCACCGCGTCCTTCGACCTCCATCTCGAGCTTGCCGAGCTCGGAGATGATGATCTGATGGAAATCGCTGTGACTGTGGCTTTGCGCTTCGGCGCGGTATTGCCGCATGCTGTAATGCATTTGGTCCTCTGAGGGGCATGTTGGTTGGCCCAGAATAGCAGTGCACCGCCCTTTGACCAATCGTTTCGCGCTTTGCGATGTTTGAGCGAATTGGCAAGCCTCACCGTATCAGAGTGAACAGGGCCGCTATCGCCTTGAATGATAAAACTTCTAGGCTGGATTTTTTGGCTTCGCGCGGCATATGCTAGGCTGACGACACAACAACAAAGCGATTGGCCAAAGCCAGCAGCGCGACGGACGGAATGGAGATCTTGAGGTGACCTATTGTGAAAAATGTGATTCGGTTCCCGAAATCGCCCCCGCCAACGGCACGCTCTATCTCTGGCCGCCGGTCGCCCACACCACCGGAAAAATCCTGGCTGGTGCCAAATCCATCGGTGTAGAGGTTGAAAAATCGGCCTCTGTCGCGACACTTTCGGTACATTACAAACGTCCCGGCCTGCGTGCCCTGATCGACGCCATTTCGGCCCATCTCCTTCCCGAAGAACTGGCCGATACCAAGGCCCTGATTATGCCCGGCGAACAGCGCCCGGAAATTGATGACATTGCACAAATCACAAGCCTTGGCGCAATTCGGGCCGCCATCGGCGCGGAATGGCTGGGCGACTTGTTGCGGGACAACCGGTTGAATTCCGTCTTCCAGCCGATTTTTGCCATTGATGACCTTGGCAAACCCTTTGCCCATGAATGCCTTGTGCGCGGGGAAAGCGTGTCTGGTGAAGTCATCAATCCCGGTCAGCTGTTTGACGCGGCCCAATCGGCAACCCTTCTGTTTCAGTTGGACCGGGCGGCACGGGCTGCCAATGTGCGGAATGCGCACAAGGCCGGCATCAATGGCAACCTGTTCATCAACTTCACGCCCAGTTCGATCTATGATCCGGATTCCTGCCTGCGTTCAACCATCGACGTGGTCGAGGAATGCAATCTGGATCGCAGCAATGTGGTGTTTGAGGTGATTGAAACCGAGAAGGTCCGCAGCACCGCACATCTGAGCGCCATTCTGGAAAGCTATCGCGCATCGGGCTTCCGGGTGGCACTTGATGACGTCGGTTCGGGCTATTCAACCCTGAACCTGTTGCCGGAACTGCGCCCTGATATCATCAAGATTGACCGCGAACTGGTCGATCATGTTGATCATGACAAGTTCAAACAGGCCATCGTCAGCAAACTGATCGCCCTGGCCAAGCAACTTGATATCGAAGTCGTCGCCGAGGGGATCGAGCGCGAGGAGGAGCTTGAATTCCTGCGCAATCACGACGTCGATTACGTGCAGGGCTTCCTGCTGGCCCGCCCCGCCCCGACACCGTTTGCAGCCAAAGTCGGTTAATAATCAGCCTAAATCCGGGCCATCTCAGCCAATTCCCGACCGACCATCCGCTTGTAACTTGCGACGATCTCGCGCCCTTCACTGCGCGGGACGGCGATGGCAAGCCGCATGGTGGATTCCCCTGAATACATGATCAACAGACAGCGTGCGACGATGGTTTTGAAATCACCATCATTGCCCCGCACGCGCAGGATCGCCTTGGCCAGAAGGCCGGCATTGGCCCGGCTGACTTCCATTTCCATATCGCGCAGGGTCTTGTCGGCTTGCGTACCGGTCCAGATGTCGCAAATCACCGGTTCGGCCAGAAACAGCTCGTAATAGGTATCAATCAGCTTATCGAACGCTGCCAGTAAGGCATCAGCTGAGCTTACCTCCGCCAATGCTTCTTCGATGCAATGGACGGATTCGGCGTTATAGCGATCGGCAAGCGCATGAATGATCGACGCCTTGTCCGGGAAATACTGATAGAGCGATCCGATGGAGACTCCCGCCTTTTCGGCGACTTCACCCATCCTGATCGCGTCGCTGCCATGAGTTGAAATCAGCTCGCAGACGACTTTTAGGATGGTGTCGACCCGTTCACGGCTTCTTTTTTGGGTCGGCGCACGGCGCATTTTTTTCACGTTATCAGTCAACGCGTTAGATCCTTTTTCCTCGAAACAACCCGGCATGATGAGCCAGGTTTCACAGGCTTGTGATGGGTCACAACTCTTGACGATCAAAATATGAGGATTTATCACATTTGGCAAATGTGAGGATTCCTCACATTTTGAAACCCTTGTCAGGAGCCAATATGATGTCGACCAATCCCCGCTTTCTTGTACTCGGCGCAACGGCCAAAACCGGCCGCCGCGTTGCTGAAAAACTGATCTCTCTGGGGCATGATGTGCGTGCGGTTTCACGCAGCACCACCCCCGCCTTTGACTGGACCGATCGCAAAACATGGGATGATGTTCTACGCGATCGCGATGCAGTCTATGTCACCTTCCAGCCCGATCTCGCCGTTCCGGGATCTGATGAAATCATTGCGAGCTTTGCCAAGCTTGCCCTGATGCACGGCGTAAAGCGCATTGTGATGCTATCTGGCCGAGGCGAAGAAGCCGCCCATCAGGCCGAACATGCCCTGCATCTTTCCGGTGCGGATGCGACGGTGCTGCGTGCCAACTGGTTCTTCCAGAATTTCAACGAAGACCTGTTCCTGCCCTATATCCAGCAAGGCACGCTGGCCCTGCCGGCCGGGAACACGCCAGAGCCGTTTGTTGATGCCGATGATATTGCGGAATGTGCGGTTGCCTGCCTGCTTGATGATCGTCATATCGGCAAGACCTATGAATTGTCCGGGCCGAATGCCGTGACCTTTGCCGAAGTCACCAAGATCATCTCGGACGTCACCAACCATCCGGTCAATTTCGTGCCCATCACCCTTGATGAGCTTGATCACGGACTGGCCGCCGATGGCATGCCTGATGAGGTGCGCGGACTAATCCGGTACCTGTTCTCCGAAGTACTGGATGGTCGTAACAGCCAGCCAACCAATGACGTGCATGAAATTCTGGGTCGTCAGCCCAACAGCCTGCGCTGCTTTGCCGAAGAAGTGGCACGCACCGGCGTCTGGGATATCGCCAAACGGGCGTGATCTGAAACGCAAACGGCGCGCAGTCCAGAATGCTGCGCGCCGTTTGGTTTGTTTTTTTATCGTGGGTTCGTGCGGAGGCAAATCCTGCCTGATGATCAGGAAAACAGGGGTTTGTTTTCTTCGATGATCTGCGGCAAGCGTTCCATGGTGCCCGAAAGGTGCTGGCGCATTTCGGCACTGGCGGCATTGCCATCACCCGACTGGATGGCATCAATGATCGCCTTGTGGCCTTCAAGGACGGAAACCATTTTACCGGCACGCGGCAAATCAAGGGTCCGCACACGGGCCAGATGGCCACTGCGTGCGGTGATCTGAAGATGCAGGTTTGACTGGCTCACACCATTAAACAGCGCGGCGTGGAAGGTCTCATCAAGCTGCTTGAAAAGATCAATCTGTTCGATGTCGCCAACCAGTGCTTCCTGCATTTTGACAATGCCCTTGGCTTTCACCACCGCTGCGGACTCTTCGGCCTCTGCCAATTGACGAACCACTTCGCATTCAGCGGCAACACGGAGGAAATGTTCCTCGCGGATGCGGGCAACATCGATCTTGGTCACCACTGTGCGCGACTGCGGATAGGACACAACCAGCCCATCCTGTTCGAGGCGCAGGATGGCTTCGCGCACCGGTGACTGACTGACATTGAAGCTGTCGGCAAGCTCGGCCCGCACAAGCGTTGTTTCAGGCAAAAGCGAAAGCGAGATGATCCGGTTACGGACTTCTTCATACACCAGTGCCGATGCTGGAACATGCGCGCTGGTTTTTGCCGCCCCGTCATACATCGCAAGCAATCCGCCCGTCGAACTATTCATCTTCATCTGTCTCCCTGGCATTTTGCCTATGCCTGTCTTCGTCTGAAACTGTCATTACATCAATGTATTGGGTAACAACAATGTCAAACTTGGTACCGCCGCCATCAGAATGAAAAACAGCACCATGGCAATAAAGAACGGAATGGACGCCTTGGTATAGGACCCGGTTTTGACATCGAGAATGCCGCAGACCGTAAACATGATCACACCCACAGGCGGCGTCAGACCGCCAAAGTTGATCAGGGTGACGATCAGAATGCCCATATGCACCGGATCGTAGCCGGCATTGACCAGAACCGGCATGACAATCGGGGTTACCAGCAGGATGTTTGCCGCCCCTTCAAGGAACATGCCACTCACCACCAACACACCGACCACAAGGATCAGGATCGCGGTTTTGTTTTCGGTCAGGGTGGTGACAAATTCCGTGATCTGTTGCGGGGCACGTTCAATCGTCATGGCATAGCCCAGAACCGCCGCCATGATGATCAGCAACATCACCATGCCAAGATCCGAGATCGAACCGAAAATGGCTTCTTTCAGCCGTGCGAAATCAAGCTCGCGATAGATGAACAAGCCAACGCCGAGCGCATAGAAAACTAGAAACGCCCCGGCCTCGGTCGCGGTAAAAATGCCAAAGCGGAAACCAACGATCAGAATGACCGGAAAGGCCAGCGCCCAGATGCTTTCAAAGAAACTCGCCGTCAGATCCTTGGCCTTGGGTAGTTCCGGCAGATCAGGTGTATAGCCGTTCTTGCGCGCGACAATCCATGACGTGATCATCAAAACGATGGTCAGGAAAATGCCCGGCAGAACGCCTGCCAAAAACAGGCGCCCGATGGACACTTCATTGACAAAGCCAAACAGGATCAGACCGATGCTGGGCGGGATGGTTGCGGTAATCACCGACCCGAATGCCAGAACTGCTGCCGTATTGGCCTTGGAATAACCCTTCTTGATCATGCTGGGGCCCAGCAGGCGCGCCTCCATCGAAGCGTCAGCAACGGCCGATCCGGAAATACCACCCATCATGAAGCTCAGCACGACAGAAACCTGTGCCAGCCCGCCAGCCATCCAGCCGGTCAGAAGGCTTGCGAATTTGACAAGGCGATGGGTAATACCCGTCACATTCATCAGGTTGCCGGCAAGAATAAAGAACGGCACCGCCAAAAGCGGGAAGCTTTGGGTGGCCGTGACCATTTTCTGGATCACAACCGTCGGCGGCATCGCACCGGTCATGACAAATACCGGGATGGAAGCAAGCCCCAGCGCAAAAGCCACAGGCAAGCCACACACAAGAAATAGCGTAAACAGCCCTGCAATCAGCAACAGCATCAGTTGACCTCCCTGTTGCGGATGCGACGGATCAGTTGGGAAACCATGGTGCGGATCATCAAAAGGATCCCGACCACCATGGAGGCATGAATGTAGGACGCGTTAATCTGCGCAGCCCCGACAAGACGCGGATGCATCAAGATCATGTTGGTCCAGGCGTAATTGAGCAGAAATACAAGGAAGCCGATAATCACCAAAATATTGATGATCTCGATCCAGGCGCAGACCTTGGCCGGGAAAATTTCCCCCAAAATCTGAAGGCCGAAATGCCGGTCTTCCTGCATGGCAATGTCGGCTGCCAGCATGCATAGCCATGCAAAAATCAGCTGGGCCATTTCGACCGACCAGATAATCGGCGATCCCATGGCGCGCGCGACAGACGCCACTGCGACAAGAATGACCACGCCGACAAGCAACATGCCCCCAAAGGCAAACTCAATCCGCTTGAGCATCAATTCAATTTCCGTTGTGAAGTTTGAAGTGCGTTGCCAGGCAATCCGGGCAACGCACATTCATAGGCAGGGAGACCTAGTTATGGCTTAGCGGCCAAGAACCTTGTTAACCACAGCAGCCTCGGCTTCGAGGTCGAGCATCTGATAAACCGGTGCAACCGCTTCCTTGAACGGTGCTAGATCAACTTCGCTGACGGTAACGCCGCTTGCCGCAACGTCTTCAAGTGCCTTTTCACCAAGCTCGATGGTCAGTTGCGAGGCATAGCGACCATCTTCGACAGCCAGGTCACGCACGATTTTCTGATTTTCCGGCGAAATCTCGTCCCAGGCCTCGGCACCAACCACAAGGGCGGTTACCAGCTGGATATGGCCGGTTTTGGTGACATTCTTGATGACTTCATAAAGCTTGGCATTCCAGATCGCAGTCGGCTGTGCTTCGGCGGCATCGATCGTACCAAGCTGAAGGGCGCTGTATACTTCGCCCCAGGCAATCGGGGTCGGCTCAGCACCCATGGCGCGGATGGTTTCAATCCAGACCGGAGCACCGATGGTGCGCATCCGAACGCCCGAAAGATCAGCCGGGCTTGCAACCGGCTTTTGCGTCAGGGCATGACGCGCGCCCTGATACCAGTTCGATGCAATCATCACGAGGCCGGATTTTTCACGAAGCTCCTCACCCCAGGAAATATATTCGTCTGACAGGGCGAATTTGTCGGCCTGCTCATAGGTATCAAACAGGAACGGTGCCGACATGATGGCAAGTGACGGCACAAAGCTTGAAAGACGGGCGACGTCAGTCACGGTCCCCACGGCTGCACCCGCGCGTGCCTGATCGATCATTTCGGTGGTATCGCCAAGCTGCGAGTTGTGGAACACCTCGATCACCACATCGCCATTGGTGGCTTTTTCCACATCCGCCTTGAACTTTTCAAGGCCCTGGCCCATCGGATCATTGGGCGCCAAAACGGTCCCGATCCGAAGTGTTGTTGCCGCAGATGCGGGCATAGTTGCCGCCAGTGCCCCCGCCAGAACGGCGCATAGTCCGAACGTTTTCCCGAGTGATTTGATAGTGAGCTTCATTTGGATGTCCTCCCGATGGATTGGCTTTTGCCAAAATTGATATTTTAGTTGCTTTGAAATTCTAGATATCACCGATCAATCTTGTCAACGGATTTTTCAATCCTGTAAAATTGTTTATTTTCAACAACTTGAATTATTCGGATTTGCTTGTGCCGCACAACTTGTCATCAACCTGCACACGATTTCGACAGGGATGCTGTTCGCGAAATCTGCCACCAGGAGCGCGTTACAGCAGCCAAAAGACCGGAGCTCGGACATGCCAGAACAGCCCGATGACCACGGGACAATCGGCAGCGTCGTTTGAAACTTTAAAAGGACTAGCGGGAAATATTGCGATACTTCGCAGGCGTCAGACCGGTGAAGTGGCTAAAGCGGGTTGTCAGGTGGGCCTGACTGGAAAAACCGGTCGCCACAGCAATTTCGGCAACCGGTGCATTGCCATCGCGCAGCATATGCATGGCGCGTTCGATCCGGCGGCGCAGAACGAATTTATGCGGCGCCTCGCCGACGGTTTTGCGGAACATCCGGGCAAAGTGATAGGCCGACAAATCGGCAACTTCTGCCAATTCCTCGATCGTCAATGGCTGATCAAGGTTGGCATCGACAAAATCAAACACCCGGCGTTTGATCGCAGGTGACAACCCGCCGCGAACCTTGAAGCCAAGATCACGGCGCGTTGAATAACTGCGCAGCATATGGCCCATTAAAAGCTGCCCGGCATTGGACATCGCCATCCGGTCGGCCGGAATATCCCAATCAAGTGGCAGCATCGACTGCCGCACAGTCTGTTCAATCAGCGGATCAAGAAAGAAGGTCTTTTCCGGGACTTCGACCGCATTGGGTTCGATATCAAAGGCCTCTACCACCGCGCGTTCCCACGAAGTATGCGGAATATAAACGTGAAACAGCTCTACCTCGCCATGCATCAGCCAGTCCGAGGTCAGATAGGCTGGCATCAAACAGCACCGGCCGGGCCCACCACCACTCATCGGGTCGATGCCGATCTTGCGCTGAACACCCGTTCCTCCATTAACATAGAGGCTGATGGTATGATGGTCAGGGTCGGTATAGCGGGTCAGGACATCGGCATTGCGCCGCCAGTGGGCGGCCGAAATGCTTTCGCCGAAATCGCCCGCACGCAACAGGTTTGCATCCCCAATCAACTGATTGAAGACTTCAAACTTCTGATAACGCCCGTTGGGCTGGAAAGCGGGTCCGGTCTCTGCCATTTCCTGTTCCTGACATTAAGTGACCATCATCGCACCGTGATCGCCTTTTGCAAAGCAACGCGACTGCAAGGCTGCCCTGTTTTGCGCAAGAATGTGAAAATCCCGTCGCCCGCCAGACACTTATCGCCCGAAATGATCCTGCCAAATCCGTGTTCGATCCGCATCGCGCGCTTCATAAGCAGCAAGGGCATGGTCGAGATCATCAAAGTCCGGGAATTCCTTGCCTTCAGCCAATGCGGTCAGACGCATTGTGTACCATGCGGTGATCCCGCCAGACGGCGCGCGTTCGAACCGCGGAAACACCGGATCCTTGGGGTCCGACATTCGCCAGATATTTGGCAATGCGGGTTCAATCACAAGCGCCCGGGCCAAACCGACAATATCAATGGCACCACTTGCCACCGCATCTTCTGCCTGTGCGCGGGTTTTAATGCCCCCGGTCAGCATCAATGGCTTGGAAGTATGCTTGCGCGCCTTTCTGGCGAATTCAAGAAAATACGGCCCATCGCCGGCCCCGTCGGATGCCGCCTTGGCACCCGGGAAATAGGTCCCGCCGCTGATATCGATCAGATCAATGCTGCTGCTATCAAGTGCGGCGACAACGGCCAGTGCGTCATCCTGGCTCAAGCCGCCTTCAAGCTGGTCGGTGGCATTAAGTTTGATCGCGACAACAAATTCCGGCCCGACGGCAGCGCGCACCGCATCCACCGTTTCAAGCAGCAACCGCATGCGATTGGCGATCGATCCGCCATACTCATCGCCGCGCCTGTTAAAAAGCGGCGAGAGAAACTGGCTTAACAGGAAGCCGTGCGCAGCATGAATTTGCACCCCGCCAAACCCGGCCCGTTTCGCAAGTTCGGCGGTCTTTGCAAAACGTTTGGGGATGTTACGGATTTCATCATGTGTCAGGGCTGCACATGTCAGGCTTGGCAGATCAAGGGCGCTTGGTCCCTTTGGCGTGCTGGTCGGAGCATAGGCGAGCGCCCCGGCATGACCAAGCTGCAGCCACAAGCTGCTGCCATTTACCGATCCTTCCCGTGCAAGGGCACGAAACCGCTCCAGATCAGCCGCCGCATCAAGCACAAGATTGCCGGGCTTTTCCGCATATCCAGGATGCCCCTGCACTTCGCCGATAATTGAAACCGCAACGCCCCCTCGGCCCAGTGGCGATAAAGCCGATTTTGCACCTTCGTCGGGTGGCCGGTGCCATCCCCAAGAGAGTCCGACATCGCCGATTTGGCAATCCGGTTCTTGAGGATGACACCGCTTGGCAGCTCAAGCGGCCTGAACAACGGGTTTTCAATGGTCATTGATCATTCCGCCAAGGTTGCGCGTGAAGAGAAGCCATCAGTGATGCTTACGCGACGGCGATGGCCAATGCAGAACCGGCCCCGACAACACATCGGCTGCTTCGAAAAACGTCCCAGTATTCTTCTGGCCACTTTCATAAAGCTCGGCTGCCGTCAGATGAGACAAGTCTGGACCGGCAGAAAGATCGCTTTCAGATGTCACCCCAATGGCCATCTGGGGCGCGCGTTTGTGTTTCCTGGCTTCCAGGGAGGCACGCAAAACCTGTAACAGACGTCCGACAAAGCCAATCCGTACTGGGGAAACCAACTTTGTCGCCTTGAACGCAGATACATTTGATGAAGACGTGCCAAGGGCAGGATGACGAGCGTCTTCGCAATAGAATACAGAACCTATCATGAGAATCTCCAATCGATGATGTGGAAAGATTGAGGATTTCTCATTGATTAATCAAACGAGAAGATTTAACATTACCTATCAGAAAAACTCACACATGTGGTGTCTGGATGTTTCAGCAGCACAGTCGGCAACCACAGCTGTTAAACCTAGAGGCAGGCCATGAATTCTCCGACAAGTGCCATTCATAATCTTGATCTTGATTTGGCCCGGACCTTTGTTGCGATCTGTGAAACCGGGAACTTTTCACGCGCGGCCGAAAAGGTTCATCGCAGTGCCTCGGCGATCAGTCTGCAGGTCAAGAAGCTTGAAACCATGGTCGGGCGCGAATTGTTCAAACGGGAAACCCGCAAGGTCACCATGACCGAGGATGGCGAGGTTTTGCTGGGCTATGCGCGGCGCTTACTCAAACTCAATGACGAGGCCATGTCGCGTTTCCATGCTCCGGATTTTGCCGGCTCGGTACGGCTTGGCGTGCCCAATGACACGGGTGTGGTTGTCATTCCCGAAATCCTCAAACGGTTCGCACAAAGCCATCCGCACGTTGATATTGATGTCAGTTTTGGCCCAACCCGTACTTTGCGACAGCGCATTGATAATGGTGAAATCGATATCGCTGTGTTCAGCTTTGATGCAGAACTTGATCACCAGCCGCCAATCCATACCGAACCGCTGGTCTGGCTTGGCGCGCGCCATGGCAGTGCAATTGACAAGCGCCCCCTGCCCGTTTCCATGGCCGAACCGGGTTGTTATTGGCGGACCATGGCGCTCAAGGCGCTTGATGATGCCGGGGTGGATTACCGCATCGCCTATACCAGCGAGTTTTGTCAGGCCCAGATTGCCGCCGTGCGGGCCGATCTGGCGATTGCAGCCGTGCCGATCAGCGTGATTTCAGATGATCTGGTGCATTTGGGCGCGGCACACGGCCTGCCGGAAATCGGTGAATACCGCATGACCCTTGCCAAACGCGATGGCCATGGCCCGGTGGAAGATGCGCTTGCCGAACATGTTATTGCCGGCTTCCGCAAAAGTTCGGAACGCGGCATGCGGGTCTTTGCCTGAGCTCTCGACAGACTGGCGCAGGCTGCACCAAGTTATCATGTAAGTATCACCCTCGGTTCTTGTACCCTTTAAATACAGTTGTCACTTCCCGACCCGAAACCCGGAAGATCAAGCGTACTGAGCCGCTATCGTGTGCTGAGCGGGGTATGGGCAAGTGGCCCCGCATGATCAAGTTGCGGCCGAAGGCTACTGCCATTCACACAACCCTAGCAGGCAATACATGGCGTTTTCTCAAACCCAATGACGAGGTGATTCCGTATTTTGATGTTCAAGAATCAGCCGGTACCTTGCAACTTTTCTTTCCCAATGACACGGAATCCTAAGTTATTGCCAGAAATTGCTAAAAGATTTTGTCAAACTTATTCGAAATTCGATATTGATGTAAATTCTAGCCCAATGTAAGGGTAAGTACGCTTGGCTATTTCCAAAAAGTGGTATGTACGTATCTTCGAAGCCAATCCTGAGTCTACTAAAAGAGGGGATGAGTGGGCTATAGTTCTTAGGGTAGCCATATTTAGGCGAAACTTCGCAACCAATCAGATAGGTTAATCGTGTCATTATCAACTTTGATCCCAAGCACTCCCGGACAGTTCTTTCACTGGTGCCTAGAAAATGCAAATTCGGACCTAGTTCCTTTCAGAGCGAACTACGCCCATTACTATGACCATCGCGGCGGTTCTGAGTATCTTTGGAATGTCTACGACCAGAGGCTAGCCGATATAATCCCGATTGCATCGGCTGAACAGAAAGTTCTCGAGATCGGCTGTGGCATTGGATCGGACTTGCACTGGCTTGCGTTGATGGGCTGTAAAGCGACAGGGATCGATGTGAAATCAGAGTGGATCGACGCGGCCAACGAGTTGACTAAAGTTGTTTCCAAAAATTTCGGCCCGGTTGGTGTCGATATCAGGCGAATCAATTTGCTAGACATGCCGGCTGAGCAATTCGACCTGATTTACATGAAGGACACGTTCCACCACCTTGAACCGCGCGTTGAGGTAACAGCCAAGATCGCCAGCATGTTGCGCCCCGGTGGCCGTGTTGTCATCGTTGAGCCGAATGCATGGAATCCCCTGATCCAACTTCAAATGTTTAGGATACGAGGCTTCAATACTATCTTAACAAAGACCGACCAAGCGACTGGCGAGAAATTCGTTTACGGCAATGAACGGTTGCTTTTTGGCAGCACGATGAAAAGACTTTTCCGGCAAGCTGGCGTTCACGGATCAACTCGAACATTTCGAGTTCTGCCAACCGCTTTAGCAGGAAAACCGGCCTTTGTTAGAGGCGCGGAGATTGTCGAGAAACTCAAACTATGCCACTTGATCCCGCCGCTAGCGATCCACTGTGTCTATAGTGGGACCAAGGCAGGTTAGGCAGCTTTAATTTGAAGGCACTCTGATCCACACAAAACACACGCGGTGATCAAATCGCATATCTTCGCAGAGCTTGCGGTGCCTGAGGCTCGATTGACCGAGGAGGCAAACCGTCTCCAGTCCAGACTCCAACACCTTCGTTTTTCTTCCATTCATGATTGTAATCACTATTTAGTCAAATAGCCCAGATATGCCGCACTGTGCCCAAACGTCATCAGGCCTCAACACCAGCGTTTATAATGTCGAGCCCAATTCGATATCCCATTCGCTAACTTTGGTGTTTTTGGCGAAAGTTACAAACGATTCTGTTCTGGTCGTTTTTGGTAACAACTCTGCATCTGCTGGGTATGCAACGGCAGGGTGTAGAAGCCGGCCACAAGATGGCCAACCCTAAAGTCCATACATACCACGCAGTTCTAAACCAGAGCCGTTATGGGCCTATGAATGAGGTTTTGATGTCAACCTAAAACGATGCACCTCTTTATGATGCCTCGAATAGGCAAACCAGATACTCGGCGCCTTCGAGATATCCATTGTGATACCAGATTAACGATATCTCATGCCTATAGTCGCCAATCACACCGACCATTAATGGCTTCAGACCATACAGATCGCGCGATCAGTTTATTCAGGCTACTATGCATACGAGATGTGAACTGAGCCACACCTGTGAGCACATACAAAAGGCTCAGAAACCTGCCGTCGCCCGCCCAATATGCAAGAGCGATTTTGTAACTTAAAGTTAAGAAATTGGAAACATGTAGCGTTTTCTGTATACTGCCCGACGAATATAAAGGCCCAATAAAACAGGGAAGGCTACACTATGGGAAAACTCTCTACCCTCCTCTTTTCGGCAGCACTTTCGACGGCTGTCATCGCAGGCGCATCTGCACAGGAACAGGTAAAGATCGGCATGCTGCAAGGCTTCACCGGCCCGACGGAATCTCTCGTCAAGCCGATGGCACTTGGTGGCGAATTGGCCATTCAGGAAGTCTCCGACAGCGGCCTGCTGCTTGGCGGGCGTGAAGTTGTTTCGGTACGTGGTGACAGCACCTGTATTGATGCAGCAGCAGCCACCGCGGCAGCTGATCGTCTGGTAACGTCTGATGGCGTCCATGGCATCAACGGCGCGACCTGCTCGGGTGCGACCACAGCCATCCTGAACAACGTTGTCCGCGCCAATGGCGTGGTCATGATCTCGCCGTCGGCAACCTCGCCGGCGCTGTCGTCAATCGAAGATGACGGCTACTTCTTCCGTACCGCACCGTCCGATGCACGTCAGGGCCAGATCATCGCAGAAATCCTTGATCGTCGTGGCATCAAAACGGCTGCCCTGACCTATACCAACAACGACTATGGTAAAGGTCTTGCAGACGCCATCCAGGCGGCATACGAAGCAAAAGGCGGCAAAATCACCGCTGTTGCAGCCCATGAAGATGGCAAAGCCGACTATTCTGCTGAAATCGGCACCCTTGCTTCGGCTGGTGGTGACGTGCTGATCGTTGCTGGTTATCTTGACCAGGGCGGTAAAGGCATCATTCAGGCATCGCTTGATACCGGTGCGTTCGAAACCTTCGTCCTTCCGGACGGCATGGTTGGTGAAGCGCTGACTGACAACTTCGGCGATATGCTTGATGGCTCGATTGGCACCAACCCGGGTACCGATAGCCCGGGCGCATCGATGCTGGCTGAACTGGCTTCGGGCAAAGGCTTCAAGGGTGATGACCCGTATGTCCCCGAAGCATATGACGCATCTGCCATTCTGCTGCTTGCCATGCAGTCTGCCGGTTCGACCGATAGTGCTGTCTACAAAGACCACATCATGAAAGTTGCCAACGCACCGGGTGAGAAAATCTATCCGGGTGAACTCGCAAAGGCGCTTCAGATCCTCGCTGATGGTGGTGAAATCGACTATGTCGGTGGTACCGCGCTTGAATTCATCGAGCCGGGCGAGTCCGCTGGTAGCTTCCGTGAGACGGAAATCAAAGGCGGCAAGTGGGAAACGGAGATGTACCACTAAGCCGATCATCCTTTGATCGCTAACGACGCTGGAACTGTCAGGGACTTCGGTCTCTGGCAGTTCCTCTATTACCGGGCCTTTATTGCTGTATGGCACATCGATGCCCGGGACTGATTGAATGACAGGGTCAAAAACTCCCCATGATACGGGTCGAAAACATCGCCAAGAATTTCGGCGGCATTCAGGCGGTCGATGGCGTGACGCTATCGATCGAAAAGGGCTCCATCACCGGCCTGATCGGGCCGAATGGTGCCGGAAAAACAACGCTGTTTAATATTATCGCGGGCGTTTTTCCGCCGTCTTCAGGGAAAATCTTCCTTGATGACGAAGATGTCACCCACCTGGAACCGCACCAATTATTCCACAAGGGTTTGCTGCGTACCTTCCAGATCGCACATGAATTCTCGACATTGAGTGTGCTTGATAATCTGATGGTGGTACCGGGCGAACAACCGGGCGAACAATTACGCCATAGCTGGTTTAACTATTCCCGCGTCAAGGAAATCGAAGCGCAAAACTACGAACGCGCGCTTGAAGTGATTGATTTCCTTGAGATCGACCACATCAAACATGAATTGGCAGGTAACCTTTCCGGCGGGCAGAAGAAGCTTCTGGAACTGGGCCGTACCATGATGGTCGAGCCGAAAATCGTCTTCCTTGACGAAGTCGGTGCCGGGGTGAACCGCACGCTGCTCAATACCATTGCGACCTCGATCAAGCGCCTTAATGAGGAACGCGGCTATACCTTCTGTCTGATCGAACACGACATGGATTTCATCGCGCGCCTGTGTGACCCGGTGATCGTCATGGCCGAGGGCAAGCTTCTGACCCAGGGCACGATCGAAGAGGTCAAGAATAACGAGGAGGTCATCGAGGCCTATCTCGGAACAGGTCGCAAGCATGAACGGAAGGTACCGTCATGAGTTTCTTGAGCGCAACCGGTATGACCGGCGGCTATGGCGGGTCCGATATCCTCCATGACTGTACGATTAATGTCGAAAAAGGTGAGATCGCGGTTGTCGTTGGCCCGAACGGTGCTGGCAAATCAACGGCGATGAAGGCTGTCTTCGGGATGCTGAACCTGCGCGAAGGGTCGGTGGTCCTTGATGGCAAGGACATCACCAATCTCGCACCTCAGGAGCGTGTCCCCCAGGGCATGGGTTTTGTTCCGCAGAACCGCAACGTCTTTGTCTCGATGACAGTTGAAGAAAACCTCGATATGGGGGCTTTCATCCGCAACGACGACAAGATCGAAGAAACCAAGGAACAGATTTTCAACCTGTTCCCGATCCTTGGTGAAAAGCGCAACCAGCCAGCAGGCGAGCTTTCCGGTGGTCAGCGTCAGCAGGTCGCTGTCGGTCGTGCGTTGATGACCCAGCCAAAGCTTCTCATGCTTGATGAGCCGACCGCTGGTGTGTCGCCAATTGTGATGGATGAACTGTTTGACAAGATCGTGGAAGTCGCCAGAACCGGCGTCGCCATCCTGATGGTCGAACAGAATGCCCGTCAGGCATTGGAAATCGCCGACCACGGTTTTGTCCTCGTACAGGGACGCAACCGGTTCACCGATACGGGCGAAGCCCTTCTCGCCAACGAAGAAGTCCGCCGGTCCTTCCTGGGCGGATAAATGGGGTATTGAATGGAAATCCTTAACGCACTTGCGCTGTTTGCCAATTTTGTGGTCGTTCCGGCGACCGCCTATGGCGCGCAGCTCGCCCTTGGGGCGCTTGGCGTCACACTCATTTTCGGAATCCTGCGCTTTGCGAACTTCGCCCATGGCGAGTTGATGTCGTTTGGCGCCATGATCACCATCCTGATCACCTGGTTCCTGCAGAATATGGGCGTCTCTATTGCGCCCTTCCCGACTGCCCTTCTGGCTTTGCCAATTGGTGTGCTGGCCACGATCAGCTTGGCACTTGTCACCGACCGGATGGTTTTCCGGTTTTATCGCAAGCAGCGCTCCAACCCGATTGTGTTTGCCATCGTATCGGTCGGTGTGATGTTCCTGATTGCGGGCATCATCCGTATCGTGATCGGCCCGGCGGATCAAAGCTTTGCCGATGGTGAGCGCTTCATCATTGGTGCGGTTCAATCCCGCAAGGCACTTGGCCTTGACGAGGGCATCGCGATCAAGCAAAGCCAGCTGATCACGGTTGTTGTCACCGCCATCGTCGTCGCATGGCTGTTCTGGTTCTTGCAGAAAACCCGTTCGGGCAAGGCGATGCGCGCCTATTCCGATGATGAGGATCTGGCACTGCTTTCGGGGATCAACCCGGAACGCGTTGTCATGATCTGCTGGGTTATTGCTGCGGCACTCGCTGCCATCGCCGGCACGCTTTATGGCCTTGATAAGACCTATAAGCCCTTCATCTTCTTGCAGATTCTGCTGCCGATCTTTGCCGCCACCATTCTGGGCGGCATCGGGCAACCGGTCGGCGCGATCCTTGGCGCATTCATTGTGGCTTTCTCGGAAGTCACGGTGACCTATGCGTTCAAGAAGTTTCTCGCTTATCTCGGCCCCACGGACTGGGCGCCCGAAGGGCTCGTGCAGCTGTTGTCGACTGACTACAAGTTTGCGGTCTCCTTCATCATTCTGGTCGCGGTTCTTCTGATCCGGCCAACCGGTATTATTCGTGGGAAAGTGATATGACGAAGAGAGTTGCGCTCCTATATGGCCTTATGTGCCTGGTGTTGATCGCGATCGGCTTTCTTCAAAGCTGGAACGTCGCCTTTGGCATCTTCAATCTTTGTGTGATCTCTGCTGTGATGGCGCTCGGCGTCAACATGCAGTGGGGCTATGCCGGCCTGTTCAATGTCGGTGTGATGGGCTTTACCGCCCTTGGTGGTCTGACTGCTGTTCTGGTCTCCATGCCCCCTGTGGGTGAGGCCTGGGCGGCTGCAGGCGGGGATATTGCCCTGTCGCTGCTAAGCCTTGCGGGCACCATCGCTGCGGTGATTTACGCCCGACGTGTTGTGCCAGGCGCACTGAAACTTCCGGTCACGCTCGTTCTTTTGCTGGCCGGCTACTTTGTGATCGGTGCGTTCTTTGGTCCGGCCAAAGAAACGATCGAAAGCATCGACCCGGCACTCAGTGGCTATCTTGGTGGTGCGGGCCTGCCGGTTCTGATTGCCTGGCCGCTTGCCGGTCTGGTAGCAGCCGGTGCCGGTTGGTTGATCGGGCGGATCGCGCTTGGTCTGCGGGCGGATTATCTCGCGATTGCCACCCTTGGCATTTCCGAGATCATCATTGCGATCATCAAGTACGAAGAATGGCTGTCGCGTGGCGTTAAAAACGTCACCGGCATCCCGCGCCCGGTGCCTTATGAGGTCGACCTGATCGAAAGTGAATGGTTCATCAGCCTTGCGAACTTCTTCGGTGCGACCGAGATTTCCGATGCGGCAGGTCTGTTCGTCAAGTTCTGTTATGCGGTGCTATTCGTTGCCGTGCTTGCGATCATCATGTGGTTTGCCGAACGGGCGCTAAAGTCCCCGTGGGGCCGTATGATGCGTGCCATTCGTGACAACCGCGATGCGGCTGCTGCGATGGGCAAGGATGTCAAACGCCGTCACCTGCAGACCTTTGTTCTGGGCTGTGCGGTGTGCGGTATTGCCGGTGCGATGTTGACCACCCTTGACGGTCAGCTGACCCCGACCAGCTACATCCCGCTGCGTTACACCTTCCTGATCTGGGTGATGGTGATCCTGGGGGGCTCGGGCAACAACTGGGGTTCGATCCTCGGCGGCTTTATCATCTGGTTCCTGTGGGTCGAAGCAGAGCCGTTTGGCAACTGGTTCATGTCGACAATCACCGCACCGCTTGGTGAAGAATCAGAGCTCGCTCAACACCTCGTCGCCGGTGCGGCCTATATGCGCTACCTGATGATGGGGGCGATCCTGCTGGTCGTGATGCGGTTCGCGCCAAAGGGCCTGATCCCTGAAGCCACCAACCGATCAACGGCAATGGCCAAGTAACGGTCAGGTCACCCTTACCAGGCATCTGAACACAAACGGGGCGGATACTTTGCAGTATCCGCCCCGTTTTTAGTAGGATCTGGTTTTATCGGCCATGCAGCGCGTTTAGCAGCAATTGCTGGCCCTTGAAGATATGGTTGCGAATGGCGTAACCAAGCCCGATCGGGTCATTGACGTCAATGCGTCGCACCACCTCAAGCGGCTCATCGGAAACGGCCGCAATGGTGTCTTTCCAGTTCATTTCCGGTAACAGCAACAACCACATGCGTGATGTCTGGAAAAACAGGTTCTGCTGAATTTCGCTGAGTGTCTTGTTGGACGACAGATCAAGCGTCGCCGTCATATAGCGAATATTGACCTCGGCAAAGCCGATGGTATCGCCGGGTTCGAGGGCTTCGAAATCAGCAGCACATTGAATGAAGACATCGCGCGTTTCCGTCGAGAACGGCATCTTGATGTAAGGCCCCATCGATTCAGCAAGCATCAAACGCACGGCATAGACCTCTGCCAGCTGATCGGGTTCGATGCTGGTGACGATCGTTCCGATCCCGTGCTTGATCTCGACCAGCCCTTCATGTTCAAGCATGGAAATCACCCGGCGAATGGGCGACCGGCTGACCGAATATTCCTGTGCCAGCACTTCTTCATGCAACACGGTTTCAGGCGGATAGCGATTGGTGCAGATCCGGTATCGCACCTCTTCGTATATGGACACGATCCGCTGCTGGGCCGTGGTCTTGGCCTTGTTGCGCGTAAGAAGCATCTGGTCGTTTCCTCAGGTTTCTTATCGGCTTGGTAAAGCCGCTTTTTCACTGACAACGCGTGTCAGTTTTGCCGCCACCAAACTCAGTAGCAGGAAAAACACGCCAGCCAAAGTGATTGGTTCGGTGTATTTGAAGGTGTCATTACCGATAATACGTGCGGTTGCAACCAGTTCAATGACGGTAATCGCCAGCAACACAGGCGTTTCCTTGAACATCGTCACGAAATAGTTGCCAAGTGGCAAGATGATCGGCGGCACTGCCTGTGGCAGGATCACACGTTTAAGTGTCTGCCAGGTTGTCAGGTTGATGACCTTGGCTGCCTCCCACTGGCCACGTTCGACCTGCTCGAACCCCGATCGGTAGACCTCCGAACAATAGGCCGAGTAATGAATGCCCAGCGTCAGTATCCCGCAAATCATGGCTGGCAGAATGATGCCGAACTGCGGCAGGAAGTAATACATCGCAAACAGCTGGATCAGGAGCGGTGTGGTGCGGACAAACTCGATAAACAGCCGCACGACAAAGGACAAAACCGGAATTTCAAGAATGCCGATAATGCCCCAGACCAGCCCGAGAATGGCGGCAAGTGCAAACCCGAACGCCGTAGCCTGCAAGGTAACCAGCGATGCCTCTGCCATCTGGGGCAGGATTTCAAAGGTGTAGGCCCAATCCCAGTTCATCGCGCCCCTCCCAGTCGTACCCCGCGTGAGTAATAGCGTTCCAAAAGGCGCATGCCGATGGTGATCGCAAGTCCGATGGCGAAATACATGAACAGAATGATCGTAAAGACTTCGACCGTACGATAGGTCGTCTGATTAAGCTGATAAGCGGTATAGGTCAGATCGGAAATGCCGATAAAGGACACGAGCGCTGTCAGCTTGAACAGCTGGATCGCAAGATTGCCAAAGGGCGGGATCATAATGCGAATGGCCTGTGGCAGGATGATCCGGCGCATACAGGTCACCGGACTGAGATTAAGCGCAATCGCGGCTTCATACTGGGATTTGGGTACCGCACGAATGGATGCCTCGACCATAATCGCGCCATAGGCCCCGACATTAAGCGAAACGCCCAGAACCCCGGCCGTAAACGGATCAATCGTCGGTCCGAACAGGGGCAGGACATAAAACAGCCAGAACAGCTGCACCAGTGCCGACGTTCCGCGGAAAATCTCGATATAGGCGATACTCAGCCACCGAACCGGCGACCAGTTTGACAACCGGCCAATGCCAGCCGCCAGCGATATCGCAAGCGTCAATGCTGCGGAAACCAGCAGCAGCCTCATTGTCATTCCAGCCGCATCAAGAAACACCACCGCACTGTCGACAAACGGCGAGTTCTTGAAATACATCAGCCCGGCAATGACCGTCACGATAAGGGTGATGACAAGTGCACGTATGGACATGGATCTATCCGCCTCTATAAAGGGTGACACCCGCGCCTGATCAACTCAGACGCGGGTATCGGAGCGAACTAGAGACCTTCGCCACACAGTTCCGCCATGGTCTTTGACGGGGCATCGGCCGGGCCAAAGCCCCAGGCAGTGGCCATCTCCTGATACCCGCCGCCTTCCATCCATTTGGCAAGCTCTGCCTGGAAGGCATCGCGGAAGGCCATGTTGGCGGCAAGGGCATCGCCCTCACCCTTCGGGAAGGCGATCGAGCCGTGACCCTGATAGTTTTCACCACCAATCTCGGTGATCGAACCTGAGCTCTCGACCCCGATCAACTCACCGGCAGTTCGCACGATGTCGTTGATTGCAAAGGCCGACAGGGCGAAGCCATCCGCACGGCCGGAAACAACGGCGGAAATACCCGCAGCCTTATCCCCGACCTTCAGAAGTTTCTCGTCCGGAACGCCGTCTTTTTTGGCAAGGGTTTCCTCCGTACCGCCGGCCAGAACCGCAAGCGTTGCATCAGGCGTATTGGCGATATCGGTAAAGGTATGAAGACCTTTCGGGTTGCCGGTCTTTACCAGATAGGCAGCGCCCTGCCCCCAGGTCGGCTCGGCAAACAAGACCTGTTCACAACGCTTCGGGCGGACATAAATTCCAGCCGCAGCAACATCGATACGGCCCGCTACCAGTGACGGAATAAGCGCACCGAAATCCATGGCGACAAATTCGAGATCACTGACCCCCATCTGCCCCAGAACATGTTTGACGATTTCAACCTGTTCTCCAGTAAAGGTGCCGTTCGGCAGCTTGTAGCCATAAGGCGCGTAACCGGCGATGCCGACTGTGGCACCCTCGGCACGGTATTTTTCCAAAAGCGGATTTTCAGACGCGATTGCTGTTGAAGCAGCAAAGAGCGAAGCAGCAACAGCAAAGCCACCCGCCAGCTTTTTGATCAATTTCATCATTGTCTCCAGTGATTGTTCCCTGATGCAGCACTGCGGATGTGCTCCCCCGCTTTTTCTGCTGTGGTCTCAAATGGTATCAAAACCTAAGATGGATACAACATAAAAATTAAATTACGTAAAACTGCGATTTTTTCTTCATATAACGACGATTATATCGTTAGATGTATATCTCTACAGCAAAACAACAGAAAAAATGAGGAACGGGGCGATGGCCGAAGCACGGGTTGTCAGTCTGTACATCGGACGCATGAAAGATGTTGAAATTGACGGGCGCGCTGAACGCACCGCTTTTGTGCGCACCCCTGCGACCACGCCGATCCAGCTCGGGCCAACGGGAATAGAAGGCAATGAATTCGGCACCGGCCGCCGGCTTGGCACGCCTAATCATGCGATCTATCTGTTGAACGCCGAACACTATGATTATTACGAAAACATTCTGGGACGTGCGATTGCACCGGGAAGCTTCGCTGAAAACGTGACGTATCAGGGTCCGGACGAAACCGTCCTTCGTATGGGCGATCAACTGCGCATCGGCACCGCAGTAGTCGAACTGACCTTGCCGCGCATCCCGTGCTACAAGATGGCACATTTCTTCAATGCCGATGCCGGGTTCCCCAGCCTGTTTTCCCTTTCCGGGCGGACCGGCATTTATGCCCGCGTTATCAAGCCCGGCGCCATTGCCCCCGATGACAAGATCGAGATCATCAGGACCGATCCCGTCAATGCGCTGATTTCGGAACTGAATGTGGTTTTGACCGGACCATCCCCCTCGCCCGACATGGTCGAACGCGTCAAAGCGTCCCCGGCGCTGTTTGATGCGCTCCGCCAGCAGATTGATGAACGCATGGAGATGCTGGGCATTGATGCCGAGCCACAGGCAACAACTGTGCGTATCGCCGACATTCGCCAGGAAAGCAGAGACGTTGTTTCTGTTGCCTTTTCCATGCCGGCTGGCACCGCACAGCCGCCAAAGCCGGGCCAATTCATCACCTTTGGCATTACCGACAATAATGGCGCGCAGCATTTCCGCTGCTATTCCCTGATCGAGGCCCCCTTTGCCAATCAGAATGATGATGACAGCGAAATCTGGCACATTGCCGTGCGCAAACAAGCCAATCAAAACGGTGCATTTTCGGTTTCAAGCTGGATCCACGAAAATCTCAAACCCGGTGATCTTTGCGCAGTCTATCCGCCCGCTGGTGAGTTCGTCCTGCCAGATAGGTTGCAAGGGCCTGTTGCCTTTATTGCCGGGGGTATTGGCATTACCCCGATCCTTGCCCAAATTGCGGCACTGGCACGGCAAGGCTACAGCGCCCCTGTCACGTTGATATATGTCGCCCCGGATGACGAAAGCCTGCCCTTCCTTGATGCCCTGCACCTTGCGGCAGCCAAACTGCCGAAATTTGATTTGCGCATTCATCTGACACGGGTGAAATCTTTGCCGGACAAGGCAAAACCGAACTGGAAACTGGGGCATCCCGATTTCGTCCGCGATATTGCTGCACTTGGTGAAACCGATCATGTGTTTATCTGTGGCCCGGCGGGGATGATTGATGCAGTGCGCACCATTCACACCACGCTTGGGCGCCTGACCGGATATATTCATTTTGAACTCTTCGCCAATGATGGCCTGACCACAAGCGCGCTTACCGGGATTGACAGCGCGCAGATCACCATCCGTTCGACCGGATTTTCCGGAACCTGGAACGCCGAAGACGGCAGCTTGCTGAACTGGATCGAAGCCAGAACCGATATCCGCCCGAATGCCGCCTGCCGATCGGGCATGTGCCGGACATGCCGGGCAGATTTAATACGCGGTGAAGTCGCCTATCCGCCAACGGTGTCGCCACCACCGGCCTCATCCATCCTTTTATGTTGTGCACATCCGGCATCCGATCTCGAGATCGCTTTGCCATCATCAGGGAGATAAAAACTTGGATACGCAAAGCCAATATCCGCTTCGACTTGAAGGGGAAAATGTGCCGATGGTGCAGTTTCGCAATGTCAGCAAACGTTATGGCGGGCTTACCGTGCTTGAAGGCCTTGACCTTGATATTGCCGAGGGCGAAATGGTCAGCATCATCGGCCCTTCTGGATCGGGCAAGACAACGGTTTTGCGGGTATTGATGACGCTTGAAACCATCGAGGACGGGGTGATTTATATTGATGGGGAACCGCTGACCCATATGCCCAGGAACGGCAAACTCGTCCCGGCCAATCAGCAACATGTGCGCAGCATCCGCAAGGATATCGGCATGTGTTTTCAGCACTTCAATCTGTTTCCGCACATGACCGCGCTCGAAAACTGTATGGAAGGCCCGGTGCAATCCCTTGGCCTTGGCAAGGCCGAGGCCCGTGACCGCGCGCTTGAACTGCTTGATATGGTGGGTGTTGCCGACAAACGCGATCAACATCCCGCCCGTCTGTCGGGTGGGCAGCAACAACGCGTTGCCATCGCACGTGCACTGGCCATGCGCCCCAAGGTCATGCTGTTTGACGAAGTCACCTCTGCCCTTGATCCCGAAGTCATCGGCGAGGTAACCAACGTCATCCGCAAACTGGTCAGCGACCATAAACTGACCATGCTGATGGTGCCCCATCAGATGGGTTTCGCCCGCGATATTTCCGATCGCATCTGCTTCTTTTATGGTGGCAAGATCGAGGAACAGGGCACGCCGACCGAAGTCTTTGAAAACCCGCAACGCGAACGTACGCAACAGTTCCTGAGTGCGGTTAGCGAGGCAAAATAACGCAACCGGGCAGAATTGATCATCGGCAAACTCGCCCGCAAGAATGTGAAAAACAGCGCAAGAAAGTGAAAGCCGCGCGACGCTGATTGTGGCTTATTGGCGTTACCGGATATGCCCCACATATTCGGGATTCCCTGATTGGTCCCCGCGCGCCACCAACCCGCGTGACCAGATTTACGTCACCCTTCGTGCCACCGAATGCCTTGCACGTGCTGTTTTGAAAGCCCCGATGATGACAGCCCTTTTATTCGTGATCGTCACCGCCTGCTGGGGTTTTACCTGGTATGCGATCAAACTTCAGATCGGACCGATCCCGGTCGAAATTTCGATCTTCTATCGCTTTGCGCTGGCAGCAGCCGTTCTTTGCGGCTTCCTGTTGCTGACCCGGAAATGGCGCCCGGTGCCGTGGCGGGCACATCCATGGATCGTGCTTCTGGGTTGCGGGCTGTTTGGCATCAACTTTATCCTGATGTATTCGGCAACCGGCTATATCGCGAGTGGCATTGTTGCGGTGATCTTCACCACCTCGACCATATTCAATGCGCTGGGCAACTGGGCCTTTTATGGCAACCGTCCGGGCTTGCGCTTTGTCTTTGGCGCGGCATTCGGGCTGGGCGGGATTGCCTGCCTGTTTGCCAATCAGATCTATGCCCTGTCGCACAATCCACATGCAATCACCGGCATGATATTCGCCCTGTGCGGCACGGCGGTATTTAGCTGCGGCAACATGGTTTCGGTCAAGCTGCATGCCATGGGCATTCCCAACCGTGATGCGGTTGCGCACGGCATGATCTATGGCACGGTGCTTCTATTCATCTTTGCCATGTTCAAGGGCCAGACACCGGTCATGCCGACCGATCCGATCTATATCGGCGGATTGCTCTATCTCGCCATTCCGGGCTCGGTCGTGGCCTTCATCGCCTATCTCGCACTCGTCAACCGGGTGGGTGCGGGACGCGCGGCCTATGTCACTGTGCTATTCCCGGTGGTCGCCCTTACCGTCTCAACCTTCCTTGAAGGCTATGTCTGGACACCGATTGGCGCGACTGGCCTTGCCATGGTGCTACTTGGCAACATCACGATCTTTGCCAAGCTGCCGAAATTCATTGGTGCGAGGAATAAAGACCTCATCGCAGAATGATACATCCAATTGTCTGATGATTAAGCGGGGCCAATGTCGCCCCGCTTTTTTTGTATCCACGTTCAAGTCCGAAACTGGCGAGCAGCTTTTGCGCGAGGAGCCTAACCTTCGTCCGTCACCAACTGATGGATGGAGCCTGCGATGTTGCCCCACGAAAACACCACACGCCTGTTATCGCTTGAGAACGAGATTGCCATACGTCCGGCAGGTCGCGGGATTGAGGCCCCTCCCCGTTCCCGGGCGCGCTCTACCCACACCTCGCGGCCGAATGCACCTGCCCCGCTGATGGATCGCACCAGTTGGGTGATGCTGATTTCGCTATCTGTTCTGTGGGGCGGATCGTTCTTCTTTACCGAAATCGCGCTGGTCGATTTGCCTCCGCTAACCCTTGTGCTGTGCCGGGTGTCGATTGCCGCCATCGTGTTGTGGTGGGTGGTGTTGCTGCGTGATATCCCGATCCCGCGGGACCCGAAATTCTGGGGCGCGATTGCTGTGATGGGGGCACTCAACAACCTTGTGCCGTTTTGCCTGATTGTCTGGAGCCAGACGCACATCACAAGCGGCCTTGCCGCGATCCTCAATGCCACCACCCCGCTTTTCACTCTGTTGATCGCCCATATCGCAACGGACAGCGAAAAGCTGAGACCGCGCAAAGCCATCGGCGTTCTGATCGGATTTGGTGGCGTCATCCTGATTTTCGGCGTGCCGACATCTGGCACAGAGTTTGGGCTGCTTGCCCCGGCGGCGGTTCTGTTGGCCGCATTCAGCTATGGCTGTGCCGGCGTATTTGGCCGTCGCTTTGCCGAAACCCCACCGATCCTGACGGCGGCCGGAATGACAAGTGCCTCAAGCCTGATGTTGCTGCCGCTTTCAATCATGATTGATCAGCCCTGGCACCTGCCCGTTCCGACGACCGCCACCATCCTTGCCGTTCTGGGCTTTGCGACGCTCAGCACAGCACTTGCCTATATCCTCTATTTCGCCATCCTCAAACGGGCGGGCGCAAGCAACCTGCTGCTGGTGACCTTCCTGATCCCGGTCAGTGCGATCTTGCTGGGTGTGGGATTTCTCGACGAGATCCTGATGGCGCAGCACATCATCGGCATGGTCGTCATCGGAGTTGGGTTGGTCATCATTGACGGGCGATTGCTGAGCAAACGATATAACTGACCGATATGCATTTATTTCAGAAAACAGACCTAAATGTGACAACTGTCACAGCCGACCTCAGGCGAATTGAGTACCAGTTTTACGTGCTTTATGGGACAACAGCACTCTTTTAGATTATCCTGACAGGGGATTGGGATGACCACCAAAACGTCTTTTCTAAAACTTGCGATAACGTGTTGCACTGCGCTTTTCCTGGCTGCATGCGCTCAAAATAAACCAGCTGCCCCTCTTAGCGGGGTTTCATCGGTTACGATGGTCAATATAGATGACGACCATTATAAGAAGTTGTCTGAAAACTATAAGGGCGAGCAAACGTTTGAAGTACGCACAGTCAGTTCCGAAGGAGGCGATGCCTGGACCGCAGCACCGGAAATTACCGGAGCAACATGTGAGGTGAAACACGAGTATTTCACCGCATCGGTGGTCACACCACATGCCATTCGGGTGCCGCTTTATGGAAGCCAAACTCGGGAATTTACTGTTACTTGCAAGAAGAATGGCTTCCAACAATCTGTCCAGATCATTGGTCCGTTCAATGTAAGCCAGGCAAACCGAACCAGTTCCGGTGCTCAGGTCGGATTGCTGGGGCTTCTTGTTGCTGAAATGATCAACCAGGCATCAGACCCGGAAGATGACCAATTCGAATATCTGCCTTCGGCTGTCAAGCTTGTCCCAGTTCTTACACCAGATGAAGAACTGGCCGAAGAAAGCCAGGTAGTGGCCAAACAATAACGTTCGTAGAATTAGTCCGCCGTTGACAAAAGGACCGGAAACTTCCGGTCCTTTTGTGCGTCAATCTGAGCATTGCCGAAGGCTTGCAGGTTGAAGCCAAACGGGTTCGGCACCGATGATATTGATGAGGGCCTGACAGCCTGGATTGAGCGCAGAACGCCCTACTACACCGCAACCGGAAAATGACAAAGGAGAGAACGCGCAAAGCCATCGGCATTCTGATCGGTTTTGGCGGCGTCATCGTGATTTTTGGGGTACCGACGTATGACACAGAGTTTGGCCTGCTTGCCCCGCCATCGGGGTTGTGTTGATTGTGATTGACGGGCGGGTTTTGTCCAGCCTTGGCCATCATCAGCAGCGAACACTCCGATGATAAGGAAGGCCGGAGCTTTCCGGCCTTCCTTATTGCGTCATTCATCAAAGTATCCGGCGTTTTGCATATCCTCGATCAGGCCGATTTCACGCGGCACCCAACCAAGTGCTTGCTGGGTTCTCCCGCTTGATGCGCAGCAATCGATGGCCGCGAAATGGCTGAACCAACCGAAATAGTCCTCGGCCTGCTCAAGCGTCATGGACTTGAACGGAACATCAAGTCCGACACTGATCGCATGGGCGATATCGGCGAATGCGACACCTTCCTCCGCCACGGCATGATAAGCGGTTTGGCTGGCGTTATCTTCGATGGCGAGGCGATAGGCCCGTGCCGCATCAAAGCGATGTACTGCAGGCCAAAGGTTCTCGCCATCTTCGATACAGGCGGCAAATCCCTTTTCCCGTGCCAGGTTGATCAGAAGCGGAACAAAGCCATGATCTCCCGCCCCATGCACTGACGGCGGCAACCGCATAACCGAGACATTCACGCCATCTGCTGCTATTTCAGCTGCCGCCTCGTCTGAAGCCTTGCGCGGGATATCTCCGCTGACCGTATCGCTTTCAACCAAGGGCCGATCAGCACGCAGAAGCGCGATACCCGATGTCACAATCATCGGGCGATCCGATCCGGCCAGAACCGCCCCCATAGCCCTGATCACGCGGCGATCCTTTTCGCAATTTTCGACATAGCGGGAAAAATCATGATCAAAGGCAGTATGGATCACCGCATCACAGGACGCCGCCCCGCTTTGAAGTTTCCCCACATCTTCAAGATCACCGTGAAAGGCAGTCGCCCCGAGTGCGGCAAGCTTTTCGGCCCCCGCATCGGAACGCGTCAGACCCAATACCGAATGCCCGTGATCAAGAAGTTCCTGCACCACGGCTGATCCGACAAACCCCGTCGCACCTGTTACAAACACACGCATCGTCACTCCGTCCTTACATCACATCTGGAAAAAACCAGAACACATCATGTTCCCGTCCCAAGCACGATATCGCTTGCGATCTGGACGATCTATGCGTATCAGTCCAATATATATTCTCATTCGTCCACAAACAGGCAGCCAATGGATCCGCTTTCCGACATCCTCGCCCTTCTCCGCCCGGAAAACTACCTTTCGGCCGGGTTCGACATCGGCGCGCCCTGGGCGATCCAGTTTCCCGATCAGGGGCAAAACATCAAAACGGCTGCAGTGGTAAAAGGGGACTGCTGGATTTCGGTTGAGGGCGTGACGGAGCCGGTGCACCTGCAAACTGGAGACTGCGTCCTACTGCCTCATGGCAAGGCGTTCTTGATGGCAAGCGACCTTGATGTCGCACCACTGCAAGCAGGCACAACCTTCAAACCTGCCGGGTTTGGCACCATCAAAACACTTAATGGCGGCGGGGATTGCGTGGTGGCAAGCAGCCGATTTGGGCTGCAAGGGCCGCAGGCCGACTTGTTGCTTGCGATGTTGCCGCCGCTTGTGGTTATCCGCAATCGGGATGAAAGCAACGAACTGCGCCACTGCATCGAACGCACCATGGCCGAAATGCGCAAAAACGATCCGGGCAGCAAACTGGTTTTGCAGCATCTGGCACATATGATGCTGATCCAGGTCTTGCGCATGTACATGAATGATGATGCCAAGGGGGTTGGCTGGTTTTTTGCCCTTGCCGACCCGCAAATCAGCAAAGCGATATCAGCAATCCATGCCGATCCCGCACAAAACTGGACGGTTGAGACCCTTGCACGATGTTCGGGCATGTCGCGGTCCGCATTTGCCGCCCGTTTTAAGGACAAGGTCGGACAAAGCCCGATGGCCTATCTGACCCAATGGCGCATGATGCTGGCGGGTGAAAAGCTGCTGCATTCCCGAGAGCCACTTTCACAAATCTCGCTGTCACTGGGCTATGAGTCTGAAAGCTCCTTCAGCACAGCATTCAAACGGGTGATGGGTTGTGCCCCGCGTGGCTATGGCAAGGAAGCGCAAAACACTCCCTCACGTAGCCTCTCATAATTCAATCCCCAAGCATCCGCTCGTAAACCACCCAGTTCGAGGCATCTGTGATCTGATCATACAGCCTGCGGGCGGTTGCATTGTCTTCGGCGGTGATCCAGGTGAGTTTGAACCATCCCTGGTCGCGGGCGATATCGCAAAGCTTTGTCATCAGGGCCTGTGCCACACCAGCACCGCGGGCCTCGGATGCGACGAAAAGATCGTCAAGATGGCCGAACCAGCTACCGGTTAGGGTTTCGGGCACCGCACGGTATTGCGCAAGGCCGACGACCTGCCCGTCCTTGACGGCCAGCAGGCATTC
Source organism: Thalassospira sp. (assembly GCF_002709775.1). GTDB lineage: Bacteria > Pseudomonadota > Alphaproteobacteria > Rhodospirillales > Thalassospiraceae > Thalassospira. The sequence continues at coordinate 92,794 of NZ_PAQR01000007.1, read as the reverse complement.
CATGGGGCCGTCAGGATCGCTGATCCAGCCCCAAGTGGTGTCGAGTGCGGTTTCAGAAACAGCACAGCCATAAAACACCATATAGTCGCGAAACAGAGTTTCCCAGGCATCACGATCATCGCGGGTGGCGGGGCGTATTTCGATGTTATCGGTCCTCACTCTGCCATCTCCCAACCGATGTGATAAAGGTTCGTGCCCTCTGCCTTAGCGGCATACATTGCCTGATCGGCGATATGGATCAGGGTATCAAGCGTTCTGGCATGTTCGGGATAAATCGCGATGCCAAGGCTGGCACCGACGCGATAGCTGCCCTCGCCCAATTCCATCGGCTCGGCGATTGCGCCAAGAATCTTGTCTGCAATGCCATGGACCTCGGCATCGGTTTCAAGGTCCTCGAGAATGACGGTAAATTCATCCCCACCGATGCGCGCCACGGTATCAGAGGCCCGGACGGAATTCATCAAGCGCTGCCCGGTATTGATCAGAATGTGATCACCCGCGACATGGCCAAGCTCATCATTGATCTGCTTGAACCCGTCAAGATCCATAAACACCACCGCAACGCGCTTTTTGTTGCGCTTCGCACGGTCCATCGCCTTGCGCAGACGGTCTTCAAAAATGATCCGGTTTGGCAAGCGGGTCAGCGGGTCATGGAAGGCAAGGTCACGGATTTGATCGGTTTCGGCGCGTTCCTCGGTAATGTCGCGCACAACCCCCATCATCTTGATGGTTTGGCCCGCCTCGTTCTTGGTGACATTGCCGGTTTCACGCAGCCAGCGGATGGTGCCATCCGGCCAAACCACGCGGTATTCCTCGTCATGGTTTTCGCCGGTTTCAATGCAGCGGATTTCACCTGCGCGGACGTGCTCCTTGTCATCGGGATGCACGGCATCACAAAACAGCGAATAAGTCGGCGTGACCTCGCCCGGTTTATAGCCAAACATGCCATAAATCGCGTCCGACCAGTAAAGCTCGTCGGTATCAATGCGCCAGTCCCAGGTCCCGATGCGCGCGAAATACTGGCTTTGCTTGAAGCGTTGTTCTTCCTCGGTCGCACCCGGCCGAATACGCGAGAGATCGCGGATAATCAGAACGGTTTCACTCCGGTCACTTGGCGCCAAAAGCGTCACGGTAACCGGGAAAATCGAGCCGTCCGCACGAACGGCGTCGGCCCGGTATTCGATTTGCGCCAATGCGTCGCCAGCGCCGGGAAAGCCCCGTAGCAGATCGGCGAGGTTCCGACCCGAAACCTCCCGGCCAAACATCGCTTTGGCGGCTGCGTTGAGACGCTTAACAGAACCATCCGCACCAAGCGTCACAATACCGTCGGAAATCATCGCCATCACGGCATCAGACAGGTCCTGACGCGCAGTTTCCTGTCTGTGCAAACGGGCCGCATAGCCCACCGCAACAACGGCAACGACGGCAAGAAACAGGGAAATAAACAAATAAACGGCGTCGGGCATCGGTGGGCGCGGGCTTCCCAAACAGAGGGGTTTCTCAGACTATATCTATACGTTGGTAGGATGGGAAGCGAGCAAAACGATAACAGAATTGCTGGAACTGGAAGCAGAGCCCCTTAACTTTCGCGTCGAACGCATGCAGGCCGACCGTAAAAACATCCTAACACACTCAACGACCATAGAACTTGCAGATGGAGCCGTCTGTATTGTCGCAATCACCGTGACCATTTCAGGAAAAACGCACAGGATAAACCTCACGATTAATGCCAATCTGATCAATTTGATCGAAGCGAAAGGCGCTTTTGCGGTTAAGACACAGAAAGCGAAAAGGCCCCTTTCACGATTATAAATAGAACTGTAAATATGTAATACACACAAATATATTTTTGGACTTTAACCATGAAAGACAAGCAACTTCATGCGTTGGTTTTACTTCTTTGCGGTTGGCTCACGGGCATAGTTAGCTCACTAATTTTTTTACCGTCACTGTCCATAGTATCTGATGGATGGGGAAGCATTTTAGGATCAGCAATTGGTGTGTTTGGTGCATTCTTCGCTGCTCATCTAAGCTTCCAATGGCAAGAAGATGCAGCACATACAAAAGCAATGAAACCTTTTCACCAGCGCTTTGCGCTCGCAATCGAAAAAGCTCCTGTTGCGTTGGAGAGACTAAAAGAACTTCAGCCCCAGCTTGAAAACCTAGGAAACAAACTGACTCTGAGCAACGAGTTAAGACCCGAGGAGCGTTTTCCAGAACATGACGAGGGCCTTACAAGGGAAGAGCTAGAGCAGCGCAAACGTATTAGTGAGAACAATGAGGATCTAAAAATCGCATTCAGTCTCGTTGACACAAAACGCGCACAAGAAGTTATCGAGAGAACTCAAGAGATCGCTGCTCACTTTGGTTGGTTAAAAGACAATTTTCAGGCGACACTGTCACCAGATCAACTCCGACTTGTGAAGTTAATCCACTCAAACGCTGAGTCTACTGCAGGATGCCTTTTGCAATCGGTATCCTGCATACAAAATGACTTCGTTTACATCAGAGAGAACAAATTTCGTGCGGGCGAGGAAAAACTCTATCTAATTGATAACTCGCGGACAGCCCTCAGCAAGCTGAAAGCAGTTTGCAACGCGCTAGATGACCTAAAAGAAATCAATTAGTTAATACGCCCAATCAGCAACTGGCCTTTTCTCTTCTATGGAGGTCAGGCAGTCTTCATAGAACTGATATAAGCAATTGGCACGAAAGGAATTGTAAAAACCAGCCTTTGGGCTGCTTTTTATCCTTGGGCTTTGCCCGGCGGACCATCGCCCGATGAGCGATGTCTCTCGAAAGCTGCGTGCCTCGCTTTCTCGCGAACCAGGGGCTCAAGCCCTCTCCTGCCGCGTAGAAATGAAACAAGCCCTGCATCAGGGATGCAGGGCTTATTTAATTGGTAGCGGAGGAGGGACTTGAACCCCCGACACGCGGATTATGATTCCGCTGCTCTAACCAGCTGAGCTACTCCGCCACAAGCAATTTTGTGGTGTTCCGTACGGTGCGGAACGAGGCGGTTTTTAAGTCAGGGAGCCGTCCCCGTCAAGCGCCTTTTTGACGATTTTGTCAAAAAAGATTTCCGCAAATCCGCCAAACAAAACCGACGGGCGAGGATCATCTGCCCTCGCCCGTGGCATTCGGTGATCAGGCAGCGCTTGCGGTGTTGCTGATCAGTTCTTCACGCGTGATCCAGCCACCACCAAGGACGCGTTCGCCCTGATAGAACACCCCGGCCTGCCCCGGTGCGATGCCAAACTGGGCATCGTGCAGTTCAATGCGGGCTTCGCCGGATGCTTCGGGGTAGACGGTTGCGGTCGTCGGCTGCATGGCCGAGCGCAGTTTGACTTCGACCTCAACCCCGTTTTCATCAATCCCGTCACCATCAAGCCAGTTGAGCTCGCGGACATAGACCAGTTTTTTGGCAAGTGCGGCTTTCGGGCCAACAATCACCTGACGTTTTTCCGGCGAGAGTTTGACGACATAAAGCGGTTCTGCCGTGCCACCGATATTAAGCCCACGGCGCTGCCCGACCGTGTAATGGATAAGCCCACGATGATCGCCGAGCACATTGCCATCAAGATCAACGATCTCGCCCGGTTCGCCCGCCTCGGGACGGAGGCGTTCGACCAGACGGGCATATTTGCCATCCGGGACAAAGCAGATATCCTGACTGTCGGGCTTGTCGGCAACTTCAAGGCCGTATTTGGCAGCAAGCGCGCGGGTTTCCGCCTTGCTCATCAAATGGCCCAGCGGGAAGCGCAGGAAATCGAGCTGTTCCTGGGTTGTGGTGAACAGGAAGTAGCTTTGATCGCGGTTGGGATCGGCCGCACGGTGCAGTTCAGCGCGACCATTGGCACCCAGTTTCCGCTGCACATAATGGCCGGTCGCCATGCAATCAGCGCCCAGGTCATAGGACGTTTCAAGCAGATCGCGGAACTTGACGGTCTGGTTGCATTTCACGCAGGGGATCGGGGTTTCGCCGCGCATGTAGCTGTCGGCAAAATCATCGATCACTTCTTCGCGGAAGCGTGATTCGTAATCGAGCACGTAATAGGGAATGTCGATATCCTCGGCCACCTTGCGCGCATCATAAATATCGCGCCCGGCACAACAGGATTTCGCACGGGTCGGGGCATTGGCCCCCATATCATAAAGCTGAAGCGTGATGCCCACCACGTCATAGCCTTCTGATTTCAGAAGGGCTGCAACGGCAGAGCTATCAACCCCGCCCGACATGGCGACAACCACGCGGGTATCTTCCGGGGCTTTATCAAAGCCAAGAGAGTTCATTTTTCCCACCCATCTGCGGGTCAAGGCCGCAGCGACAAGAAGTTAATCCAAAAAGCTAACGGGCGGCATTTCCGCCACCCGCACGTCGTCTTTCGAGCTTATATAGGCGATATTGGCCTATTTTGCCAGATCAAGTCCCATCTGCCAAAAATCGGCTTCAAGGCGGCTTGCCATCGTAAAGGTCTCGACCAGCCCTTCAAGGCGGCGATGACCGCCACGGGTTGCGGATGTATGTTCAAGCAACTCGATCTCGGCCTTTGCCACGTCCTGGAATTCTTCGGACGCATACATTTCAATCCATGCCCGGTACGGATTGCCGTCAAGCCTTGTATCAGAACTTGCCATCAGGCGGTTTGCGATTTCGGCATAGCCCACCATACAGGGCATCAGGGCCACCTGCAGGTCGACCACATCGCCCTGATGGCCACGATCAAGCACATAGCGGGTATAGGCGATACATGCGCGCGCCTCTGGCTGGGCGACGATATCGGCCTCGGAAAGGCCCCAGCCTTTGCAGAAGTCGAGATGCAGGCTCATTTCCATATCAAGGATGGCGTGCACGGTGCCGGAAAACTGGCGCATGGCGTGAAGGTCTTCGGCCTTATAGACCGCCAGCGCATAGGCACGCGAAAACTGGATCAGGAACAGGTAATCCTGAATAAGGTAATGCTTGAACGCAGCTTCGGGCAGCGTGCCATTGCCAAGCTGCTTGACGAAGTCATGGCAGACATAGCTTTGCCAGGCTTCGGGCGCGCAGGTGCGCAATTTGCCAAACAGGCTGTCGGCCGGGATGATGTCGGTGAAGGTGGCGGCTTTGCTCATGGTTGTCACGTCCCTAGTTTATTTATATCTTCGCGCAAACAAAAACGGACCAGCCCGCATGTGCAGGCTGGTCCGGTATTTCGTGATCAGGGTGCAGGCCGTCTGGCGCACATCACGCTCATCAAAATCAGTCTTCGCGTTCGTCGATCCAGGCCATCTGGATGGCTTCGAGAATTTTCTCGTTCGATTTCGCGGGATCGTCTTCGAACCCTTCAAGCTCAGTGACCCATTTATGCAGGTCGGTGAAGCGAAGGTTGAGGTTATCCTTGTCAGGATGGGCTTCCTCAAGCTCGATCGCGATGTCCTGAATATCTGTCCAACGCATATCTGTCTCCTTTGGCGCCAGGGCGGTCACCCGCCCGGTCAGCAGAAGGTGATAAAACTTACTTGTCGACCATCATGTTACGGGTCGCGGACGGCAGGGTCACGCGCAGGCCGTCAAGCTCGTCGCTCATGATGATCTGGCAGCCAAGNCGCGANGTTTCNGTCAGGCCAAAGGCAAGATCAAGCATGTCTTCTTCGTCTTCGGACGGCTCGTCNAGCTTGTCNAACCANTCTTCGTCNAGAACNACGTGGCAGGTCGANCANGCCAGCGAACCTTCGCATGCGCCTTCNAGNTCAATGCCNTTCTTGTGGGCAGCTTCCAGAACGGACAGGCCGTCGGCAACTTCGAATTCCTTTTCGGTGCCATCCGGCTCAACAAAAACGATCTTAGGCATCTGTGCCTTTCTCCTCGGTAATACTTGTCGTTCGATCTCTGTTTATACGAAGCAGTGCTTCGCACTTGTCCGGCCCTGACCTTGGCGGTTGTCGGGGACAATCGCCGCAGTTCGCCGGTTTGTCAATTCTACCGGTGTCGATTAATTCACTTCCTAGTTCACTTCATCGACATTTTGCCCGGCAAGTGCCTGGCGGATCCGGCTATCCATGCGGGCCTCGGCAAACGGGCGCGAGGCATTTTCAAGCGCCTCGGCGGCGTCATTGATCGCATCGCGGTCCTCGCCGGCCATGGCCGTTTCAAGGTTGTTAATCGCCTGATTGATATTGGTTTCGTCTTCTGCGGTCAGAAGCGCCTTGTCCGCTGCCATCGCGGCGTTGACCGCCAGAATGTTACGGCGGGCTTCAACGCGGGCCTCGGTCAGGACGCGCATTTCCATGTCTTCGCGGGCATGCATCATGCTATCGCGCAACATGGTCGCCATATCGGTTTCGTTGATGCCATAGGTCGGCTTGACCGCGACTTCCTGTTCGGTGCCGGTGGTTTCTTCGCGGGCCGAGACAGTCAGAAGACCATCAGCATCGACATTGAACTGCACACGAATGCGCGCGGCCCCTGCGGCCATTGACGGAATGCCGGTCAGAACAAAGCGCGCGAGCGAGCGGCACTGATCAACCATTTCACGTTCGCCCTGCACCACATGGATCATCATGGCCGACTGGCCATCCTGATAGGTAGTGAATTCCTGTGCCTTGGCGACCGGGATCGGGGTGTTGCGGTCAATGACCTTTTCAACAATCCCGCCCATGGTTTCAAGCCCAAGCGACAGCGGCGTGACATCCAGAAGAAGGTTGTCTGAACCACCTGTAAGGGCCTCTGCCTGAAGGGCCGCGCCAAGGGCGACAACCTCGTCCGGGTCGATGTCAGACAGCGGTTCCTGTTCAAACAGATCGGCGACGGCCTTGCGCACGGCCGGCACGCGGGTCGAACCGCCCACCAGCACGACACCCTTGACGTCTTCGGGCAGGATATCGGCGTCATCAAGGACCTGTTCGGTGATCGCGGTCGTGCGAGCGACCAGCTTGGCGATCATCGCATCAAACTGTTCACGGGTGACCGTATGTTTGGTTTCCGTGCCAGAAAGCGCCACGGTGACCTCGACACTGTCCTGATCGGTCAGGCTTTCCTTGACCGTGCGGGCCGCCTTGAGCAGGCGTTTGGCATCAGACGCATCCAAATCATCGGTCGCCCCGCCATCCTTGCGTTCCGCCAAAAGATGTTCGGCAATCGCGTGATCGAAATCATCGCCACCAAGGGCCGCGTCACCGCCGGTTGCCTTCACCTGGAAGACACCCTTCTGCATTTTCAGAAGCGAGATATCAAAGGTCCCGCCGCCAAGGTCATAAACGGCATAAAGCCCCTCTGCCCCGTTATCGAGGCCATAGGCAAGGGCAGCGGCCGTCGGTTCATTGACCAGACGCAGGACTTCAATCCCGGCAAGCTTGGCAGCATCCTTGGTCGCGGTACGCGCACCATCATCGAAATAGGCCGGCACAGTGATCACGGCCTTTTCGACCGACTGATCAAGGCTTTCTTCCGCCCGCGTACGTAAGGAACGCAGGATATCGGCAGAAACTTCGACCGGGGTCAGAACCCGCTTGCCGACATTGAGGCGCACCATCGTCGGTTCGCCGTTTTCGGTCTCGGACTCTTCGGGCACTTCAACGTGATAAGGAAGTGTACCTGCCACCGATTTGACGTCTTCAAGCCCACGGCCCATCAGGCGTTTGACCGATGATACCACGCGGCTGGCATCAGAATTGATCTGATCACGCGCGGCCTCGCCGACCACCGGGGCATCATCGCCGTAATAAACCACAGATGGCACAATCGCATTACCACCGGATTTATCGCGCAGCACTTCGGGCTTTTCCGAGTTCGAGATCGCGACAACCGAGTTGGTCGTGCCAAGGTCGATGCCGACAGCGATCTGGCGTTCTTCCTCGTGCGGGAGCGGGGTTTCGCCCGGTTCGTGGATTTTTAGCAAAGCCATCTTTACGTCCAGTCTTTTTCTATGATCAGGCAGCGGCAAGGCGCGATTTCTTCGCGCGCGCTTCCTCGGTCATTTTCATCAGGTATCTCAGGCGGGTGGCCAGTTTTTTGGCCGCGTCATAGGATTCGCCATCGAAGGCCGCCTCAAGGTCCTTTTCACAGGCACGCGCCTGTTTGCGGGTATCCTTGATCATGGCATCGATGGTGCTTTTATCTGCGGCATCATCAAGGGCCTCACGCATTTCCATCGCTTCCATCAGAAGTTCCGGATCATTGACCGTGTGGCCTTCGCCGCCTTCGGGCTCATGACCGGCCTGACGAAGCATGTAATGCGCGCGTGCGACCGGGTTTTTAAGCGTCTCGAAAGCCTCGTTCAGGCTTGCGGCCTGTTGCGATGACAGGGCCTGCTCACGGCCGGATTTTGAGGCAAACCGGTCGGGATGAAGCAATTGCTGCTGCTTGAGATAGGTCGCTTCCATCGCATCGACATCAACCGCAAAGGATTTTTCCAGGCCAAAGCGGGTAAAATGATCCAGCTGGCCCGGGGCCTGAATGGCGTTGCAGGTTTCGCAAAACAGTGCGCTTGCTTCGACCGGCCCCTTGCAGGACCAGCAAACCTTGTGCGCAGATTGTTCGGTGTTGCTCACGCGATGCACTTCCGAGGATTAAAAAACAAAAACAAATCAGTTCAACAAGGCGAAAGCTGACCGGTATTCGGTCACATCACCCTTTTCAGGCGATGGCCCCGGCGATGTCGCCAGGGCCATAACCATTCAGAAAGCAGGGAAAGCCCGGCCTGATCAGACGTGGAAGGATTCCCCGCAACCACAACGACCTTTTTCGTTGGGGTTCCGGAAAACAAAGCCTTCTTCCATCTTGTTGACCTCGTAATCCATCTCTGTGCCAAGCACGAACATGATGGCTTTCGGGTCGATCAGGATGCGCACGCCGTCTTCAAGCTCGACGACTTCTTCGAAGCCATCGGCACCATCCGCATATTCCAGCGTGTAGGACAGGCCCGAGCACCCTTTGCTGCGCACACCAAGCCGGATGCCGTGCGACGGTTTCCCACGGCTATCAAGCAGTGCCTTGATGTGATCAAGGGCAACCGGTGTGACAGAAATCGGTGACGGTAGAGCCATTGTATTCTCCCAAAATTCCGAAAACGGTGGGGAGTGGGCGCTGCTTATTCAGCAGCGTCCACGTCCGCTGCGCCGTTTTTGGTTTTATAGTCGCTGATTGCAGCCTTGATCGCGTCTTCGGCCAGGATCGAGCAGTGAACCTTAACCGGCGGAAGTGCGAGTTCCTCGGCAATCTGCGAGTTCTTGATCGAACCGGCTTCGTCAAGCGACTTGCCCTTGACCCATTCGGTGATCAGCGAGCTCGACGCAATTGCCGAACCGCAACCAAAGGTCTTGAACTTCGCATCTTCGATGATGCCTTCCGGGGTCACCTTGATCTGCAGCTTCATAACGTCGCCGCAAGCAGGCGCGCCAACAAGGCCGGTACCGACAGAAGATTCGTTCTTGTCCATGGAACCGACGTTGCGCGGGTTTTCGTAATGGTCGATCAGTTTTTCACTATAAGCCATGGTTCTTCTCCAATAATCTTTTGGTCTCTCTCACGAGACGATGACGTTAATTCAGGCGCTTCTTAGTGCTCAGCCCATTCGATCGACTTGATGTCGATGCCTTCTTGGGCCATTTCCCAAAGCGGGCTCATCTCGCGAAGGCGCTCAACGGCAGTGCAGATCGCATCTACAGCTTCGTCGAGTTCTTCCTTGGTGGTGTAACGGCCAATGCCAATACGCAGCGAGGTGTGTGCAAGTTCCTCGTCGACACCAAGAGCACGCAGAACATAAGACGGTTCCAGCGACGCAGAGGTGCAGGCAGAGCCCGAAGATACGGCGATGTTCTTGATGTCCATCAGAAGGCTTTCACCTTCGACATAGGCAAACGAGATGTTCAGGTTGCCGCAAACACGTTCATGTTCGTCACCATTGACATAGATGTCTTCGAGACGGTCACGGAAACGCTGAAGCGTGTAGTCACGCAGCTTCTCGATACGGGCGTTTTCTTCGGCCATTTCATTGGTCAGAATGTCACACGCCTTGCCAAGGCCCACGATCAGCGGGGTCGGCAGCGTACCCGAACGCATGCCGCGTTCCTGACCACCACCGGTGATCTGTGCAATCACACGCACACGCGGACGACGGCGAACGTAAAGAGCACCAACGCCTTTCGGACCATAGATCTTGTGACCGGAAATCGACATCAGGTCGATTTTCATGTCATCAACATCAAGGTCGATCTTGCCAACCGCCTGCGCACAGTCGGTATGGAAGAAGACTTTGCGTTCACGGCAGATTTCGCCGATCTCCTTGAGCGGCTGAATGACACCGATTTCGTTGTTCACACCCATGACAGAGACAAGTGCGGTTTCGTCGGTGATGGCAGCCTTGAGTTCTTCAAGGTCGATCAGGCCGTTTTCCTTAACGCCAAGATAGGTCACTTTGTAACCTTCCTGCTCAAGGTGGCGGGCACTGTCGAGCACGCATTTATGTTCGGTCACGACCGTGATCAGATGCGGCTTCTTCTTGCCGTAGAACTTCATCACGCCCTTGAGTGCAAGGTTGTTGGACTCAGTCGCACCCGAGGTAAAGATGATTTCCTTGGCCGATGCGCCGATGATCTTGGCAACCTGGCCACGTGCCACTTCGACCGCGTCTTCCGCTTCCCAGCCAAAGCTGTGGTTGCGCGAATGCGGGTTACCGAATTTCTCGGTGAAATACGGCAGCATTGCCTCGACAACCCGCGGGTCGGTCGGCGTCGTCGCCTGGTAGTCCAGATAAATCGGCTTTGCTTTAAGCTCGTTCATTTTAAAGGCTTCCTCACTCACTCTTTNGTCAGGCAGCGTGACGCGNNTTCTTACGCGCTGCATTGCCCCTCATCCGGCTCCAAACTCGGACAAATGTATCAACATCTTCGTTGGTGCTTTCCAGCCCCAGACTGACCCGAATGGCCGAGCCCGGCTCGTCAACACCCATCTCCTTGAGTACGTGACTTTCACGTACCTTGCCTGATGAACAGGCTGATCCCGAACTGATGGCCACACCTGCCAGATCCAGTGCCATCACCTGGGTTTCCCCGGGCATTCCTGGCAGGATCAGGCAACTTGTATTCACCAGTCGCTCCGTTCCCTTACCGGCGATCAGAAGCTCAGGCGCCTCTGATGCCAATTCCGTTTCAAGGCGATCGCGCAATTTCGCGACATCCACCATTTTTGCCATGCTGGCTTCCGCACGTTTGGCCGCGGCCTCAAAACCTGCGATCCCGATAACGTTTTCCGTGCCACCACGACGGTATTTTTCCTGCCCACCGCCCCGGATCTGAGGGACCAGCATCACACCCGGCGCAATCGCCAGCGCACCAACGCCTTTCGGACCGCCGATCTTATGGGCCGAGATCGACACCATATCAACCAGCAAGCGGCCCATATCCACCGGCACACGCCCCAGCGCCTGAACGGCGTCGCAATGGACTTTGGCACCATATTCACGGGCCAGCAGACCGACCTTGGCAACCGGCTGAATAACGCCGGTCTCGTTATTGGCCAGCATGACCGACACCAGAACCTTCTGCCCCGCGTCCGATGCGTCTTTGAGCATCGCTTCAAGGGCTACCAGATCAATCACACCATTGGCATCCACCGGGATGCGTTTGGCATCGGACCGGGCTTCGATGACCGACGGATGTTCTATCGCACTGGTAAATACGGTGACATCTTCCAAACCGTTCAGCGCCAGATTGTTGGCCTCTGTCCCGCCGCTGGTGAAAACGATCCGTTCGGAATCGCCGCCCACCAGATCGGCAATGGTGCGACGTGCATGATCAACGATCTTGCGGGCCGCACGGCCACTGGCATGAACCGAAGACGGATTACCTGCAACATCCATCGCAGCGAGCATGGCCTGCTTTGCTTCCTCGCAAAGCGGCGCGCTGGCGTTGTAGTCGAGATAAACCTGGTCGGCCATCAGTTTAAAATCATCCTTATTCGCATCTGCCCTCGATATAGAGGAGCATTTACTGTGCCGCAACCTGTGACGGCTCTTCAATTTGGGTTGTTTTACCCGGGAAAGTCCGAAGCGTGCCGGCAACATTGCGATCCACGACATCGGCCAAGCTTACAGAGGCCAGATACAGGTAAATCTGGTTGCCAAGCTCTTCCCAGAGTTCGTGGGTCTGACAGCGGCCACGATTGGCCTTGCAGCCCTTGGGGGATCCGGACTTGCAACGGGTTGCACGGATCGGTTCATCAACAGCCAGAATGACATCGGCAACACGGGTTTCCGTGGCATTGCGGGCCAGCAGGTAACCACCACCCGGGCCGCGCACTGAACGGACCAGACCGCCCTTGCGCAATTTGCCAAACAGCTGTTCAAGATATGAAAGTGAAATTTCCTGGCGGTCCGCAATATCTGCAAGTGCGACCGGCCGGTCCTTGCTGCTTTCAGCGAGATCGACCATCGCCATAACGGCATAGCGGCCTTTGGTACTCAGCTTCACGGTGCGTCCTCCTGCCTTGCTTTCGGGTTACCCCACAAGCGGGCTTTTTCGTTCACATTGCGCGATGAATGCGCAAATTCTATTCCGATGATGCGACGATGCGCGGTTTCTCGGGCGTGTTGTCTTCGCCAGCCTTTTCGGCCTCAAGCGCAACAACCTTGTCGCGCAGCGTCTGAACTTCACGGCCGAGTTCCTCAAGGGCACGCGCCACCGGATCTGGCAGATCGCCAAGCGGCGTACCGTACGCGCAGAACCGGTCATCCTGTTCACGGCGAACCATCTTGGCCGGGATACCGACCACTGTCGCCCCTTCGGGCACTTCGCCCAGAACAACGGCATTGCCACCAACACGGGCATTCTTGCGCACGGTGAACGGGCCAAGGATTTGCGCGCCAGACCCGACAATCACACCGTCCTCAAGGGTCGGGTGACGTTTCAGGCCGCGCTGGCCGTCGCTATTCACACTGGGCGACGTCCCGCCAAGGGTAACCCCTTGATAAAGGGTCACATCATCTCCGATCTCGGCGGTTTCGCCGATCACGACACCCATGCCATGATCAATAAAGAAGCGTTTGCCGATCGTGGCACCCGGGTGAATTTCAATCCCGGTCAGCCAGCGCAAAATCTGCGACAGGAAACGTGCTGTCAGGCGGAAACCGCGCTGCCACAGCCAATGTGTCCCGCGATAGCCCATGATCGCATGAAACGCCGGATAGCTGATCACGACTTCCCAACGGGATCGCGCCGCAGGGTCACGGGCAATCATCGCGTCAATTTCCTGACGAATTAGCTTGAACATGGGGCGGTCCACTGTGTAATTAGTACCTTCGATTCCCGGCAACCGCACCTACCCCCGGCCTCGCGCATTTCGCGAAACGGGTGAGACAGGCACCAACGGGTTAGCCGGAATATAGGATAACCGAGTAACTTGGTCAAGTATTTGCCCAGCGCAATTTATGCACAAAGTCGAAAAAACTTACAAAAACACTCGGATATTTTTGTTGCACACATCTTTCCATTCGTGGACAGGAGCAGTCTGATCCATGCCTGAGGTCATTTTTAACGGCCCCGAAGGTCGCCTTGAAGGTCGCTACCATCATAACGGCGCTGACGATTCGCCCATTGCACTCATCCTCCATCCGAACCCGCAGCAGGGTGGCACAATGAATAACAAATTGTGCTTCAACATGTTCAACATGTTCAAGGATCGCGGCTATTCCGTCATGCGGTTCAACTTCCGTGGTGTCGGCCGTTCGCAGGGCGTGTTTGATCAGGGCATCGGCGAATTGTCGGATGCGGCATCCGCCCTGGATTGGATGCAGACCTATAATGCCAATGCACGCGCAACCTGGGTTGCCGGTTATTCGTTCGGTTCGTGGATCGCGATGCAGCTTCTGATGCGTCGCCCGGAAATTGACGGTTTCATTTCCGTTGCCGCCCCGGCAAGCGAGCAGGACTTCACGTTCCTCGCCCCCTGCCCGTCATCCGGTATCCTGATCCACGGCACCCAGGACACCAACATTCCGGTCGCATCCGTCAACAAGCTTGCTGACAAGCTCAATGCCCAGAAAGGCATCGAAGTTGACATGTGCGCGATTGACGGTGCCGATCACTATTTTGCCAAACAGCAAGATGAAGTGATCAAGCAATCGGCGGCTTATCTCGACAAGCGCGGCGCCTAAGCACTGCTTGCCTGCAAAAGCCAAACGAAAGGCCGCCTGATCAGGCGGCCTTTTTTGTGGGGTAAAGCTTGCCACCGCAACAGGGCTCCGGAACGCCTGTGGTTCCGGGGAAGCTGAGCGGCAAGTCACGCAAATGGCGGACCGCCAGAAATCCGAAACATTCCGCCTCAACCGCATCACCATCCCAATCCAGTTCATCAACAGATCGCACCGGCACGCCAAGACGGCTACCAAGCGTTTCCATGATGTAATCGTTATGACGTCCGCCCCCGCATACAAACCAGCTTTGCGGTGCCGCCGGCAGATGGTTTACTCCGGCCACAATGGCGGCCACCGTACAGTTGGCAAGGGTTGCTGCACCATCCGGGACATTCAGCTTGGCTTCAACCACCAGACCGTCGATGCGTGCGGCCATATCTTCGCGATCAAGGGATTTGGGCGGGATACGGTCAAAATATGGGTCTTCAAGGAATTTGACCTCGACCATCGGATCGCCGGTGCCCGATGCCGCCGTCGCCCCGTTGAGATCAACCGGATTACCGGTATAGCGCAACATCCAGTCATCAAGCCGTGCATTACCCGGTCCGCAATCAAAAGCCAGCAGTTGGTCATCGGCATCAATATAGGTCACGTTGGACACCCCACCAATATTAAGCACCGCCACGGGCACATCCACCCCGGCACTTTTCATCAGGGCCGCGTGATAAACCGGGGCCAAAGGCGCACCTTCGCCACCTGCCGCGACATCGGCCAGCCGAAAATCCGCCACCACCGGAATACCGGTTTTTTCCGCCAACATATGCGGTGTCCCGATCTGACGGGTCAGACCCGATGCCGGCTCGTGAAACACAGTCTGCCCGTGAAAGCCGATGATGCCGATTTCACCTGGCGACATTCCCGCCTTGGCAAGTAACATGTTAACAGCATAAACATGGATCTGCGTCAGATCATCGGCCACAACATGTTCGGAGTTGGTTGCACTGCGATTGCCAAAACATCCACGCATCCGCTCACGCAATTCCGGGGCATAGGGCACGAAAACAGACTGACCCAACCTACGGACTTCAACGCCATCGGTTTCAATCAGGGCCGCGTCCACACCATCAAGTGACGTGCCGCTCATCATGCCGATTGCCGTGATCCAGTCTTGTGTCATGTCGTGCCTCGTAATTCGATAAGAGCGGCAGCTTATCGTTGAACATCAAAAGGCGACAAGGATGAAATCGCGGGTGGCTCATTGTGCGTTACATCAAACTTGACTCCCGCAAACCTACCTGTTAGTAGGTTGGCATGGACACAAAAACAGCCCTTCTTGATTCAGCAGAAACAATCGCACGTCAGCGCGGTTTTGATGGTTTCAGCTATGCGGATTTGTCAGCAGCCGTTGGCATCCGCAAAGCCAGTATTCATCATCACTTCCAAACCAAGGCCATCCTTGGTCAAGCGATGATGGAACGCTATCGGATCTCATTTGATGATGCCCTGTCTGAAGTCAAACGTGGTACGAACAGTGCCGCAGACCGACTTCGTGGCTATGTCGGGCTGTATCAAGACGCACTTCAGGGCGGAAAAACAATCTGCCTTTGCGTGGCGCTGAGTTCGGATCGAAACAGTCTTGATGACGCAACATTGAACGAGATTTCACGCTTTCATGCCATGAGCCTCGCCTGGCTTGAAACCCTGTTTGATGATGCGAAGTCAGATGGGTCGATCAAAAGTGTAATGGATAGCAAACTGGAAGCTGCGCAATGCCTTGCACTTGTCGAAGGCGCACAGCTTATGGCCCACGCCCAACACGATGTTGATGTTTTCATATCGGCAACTGAACTTTTGCTGGCGCGAGTCAGCGCCTGAGATAATCGTCGAACCAGACACTCGAAATGACGACAGCCCAAGAGACCCGTCGTCTTTTTTTAACCCCATCCAACCTTCCAACTAGTAGGTAGCAAACTATGACCTTTGAAAACAAGACCGCAATTATCACCGGCGCCGGTTCCGGTATCGGCTTTGCAGTTGCCAAACGCCTTCACGATGCAGGTGCAAATATCGTAATGAATGGTCGCAACGCCGCGAAACTTAAGGCGGCGTCAGAAACCATTTCGAATGCATCAGATCGCATTAAACTGGTAGCAGCCGACATTGCCCTGCCAGAAACGGCTAACATGCTGATTGAAGTCGCCGAAGATGCCTTTGGCGGGGTGGATATCCTGATCAACAATGCCGGTGTGTTTGAGCCCAAACCGTTCCTCGAACTCAGTGAAGCCGACTATGACCGGTTCGTTGATATCATCCTGAAGGGTAAGTTTTTTGCCGCCCAAGCCGCTGCCAAATCCATGATCAAGCAAGGTGGCGGCACCATCGTGCAAACCGGATCGATCTGGGCGCTGCAGGCGATTGGCGCAACACCGTCGGCGGCGTATTCTGCGGCCAATGCCGGTGTTCATCAGATGGTCAAAAACCTCGCGATTGAACTTGCCCCACACAATATCCGCATCAATGCAGTCGCCCCTGCGGTTGTGGAAACGCCTGTTTACAACACGTTTATGACTGAGGAGCAGGTCAAGGAAGTCCTGCCGGGCTTTAGCAGCTTCCACCCGCTAGGTCGCAATGGGCAACCCGCCGATATCGCCGAGGCCATTCTGTTTTTGGCCTCCGGTCAGGCATCATGGATTACAGGAACGGTTCTGCCGGTTGATGGCGGCGTGATGGCCGGGCGTAATTAACCCGCACTGGCAGCCCAGATATTTAAGATCGAATTTGGGCTGCCGTCTTTGTCCCCGCCCCTGATGCAAAAGGGAAAGACGTTATGTTGTTGAATGCTGACTTCACAAAAAGGGTTGTTATCCGGCCCGACGATTATCAATGGCAAAAATCGCCTGCCAATGGCGTGGAGCGCATGATGCTTGATCGCATTGGCGATGAAGTGGCGCGTGCCACCACCATCGTTCGTTTTGCCTCGAATTCCTATTTTGACACCCATACCCATGATGGTGGCGAAGAAATCCTTGTCCTTGATGGCGTATTCTCCGACGAGACCGGTGATTATGAAGCCGGAAGTTACCTCCGAAATCCAATTGGCACCCGCCACAAGCCGTTCACCAAGGATGGCTGCACGATCCTTGTGAAACTGCATCAGTTTGATGCGGATGACAAAGCACAAATCAAGATCGACACCAAGAATGCGACCTTCCTGCCCGGCATCGCGCCGGGGCTGTCGGTTTTACCGCTTCATGAATACGGCACAGAACACGCCGCATTGGTGCGCTGGCAACCGGGTACGCAGTTTTCCGCCCATCGTCATTGGGGTGGCGAGGAAATTTATGTGATCGAAGGCACGTTTGCCGATGAGCATGGCGCCTATCCGCAGGGAAGTTGGCTGCGCAGCCCGCATCTTAGTTCCCACGCGCCTTACACCGACGAAGGATGCCTGATTTATGTGAAGACCGGGCACCTGCCTGAAGCAGCCTAACGTCGGAAAAACACATCTGAAAACCGAGATGGGCAACTGATGTTGGTTGCATCGTTGCCCATTTTGCTACGAATGTGCTAGATCATCGCCTCCGCACCAATTGGCGGCTCGAATTTTCTATCACAACCAACATAGCGCAAAAACCATGACTGAACTGAAGTCTGATTTTCTCCGCGTCATGAATGACCGCGGTTACATCCACCAATGTACTGATCTTGAAGGCCTTGATGCCTATGCATCGGATAACACGGTGGTGTGCTATGTGGGCTATGATTGCACTGCAGACAGCCTGCATGTCGGATCGCTTGTGTCGATCATGATGCTGCGCTGGTTGCAGAAAACCGGCCATAAGCCGATCGTCCTGATGGGCGGCGGCACAACGCGCGTTGGCGACCCGACCGGTCGTGATGATGCGCGCCCGGTTCTGACCGACGAAATCATTGGCGCCAACATGGCCGGCATCAAAAAGGTCTTCCAGCAGTTCCTGACTTTTGGCGATGGCCCGACCGATGCGGTTATGGTCAACAATGCCGACTGGCTGGACAAGCTGAACTATATCGAGTTCCTGCGTGATTTTGGTCGCCATTTCTCGGTCAACCGCATGCTGGCATTTGATTCGGTGAAGCTGCGCCTCGAACGTGAACAGTCGCTGAGCTTCCTTGAATTCAACTACATGATCCTGCAGGCCTATGACTTCGTCGAACTCAACCGCAACTATGGCTGCACGCTACAGATGGGCGGATCGGACCAGTGGGGCAACATCGTCAATGGTGTTGAACTCGGTCGTCGAGTGGACGAGAAATCGCTGTTTGGCCTGACCACACCGCTGATGACCACCGCGTCGGGTGCAAAGATGGGCAAGACCGCGGCCGGTGCCGTGTGGCTCAACGAAGAACGCCTGTCGTCCTATGACTACTACCAGTTCTGGCGCAACACCGAAGATGCCGACGTCATCAAGTTCATGCGTCTGTTCACCGAGATGTCGCTCGAACAGATTGCCGAATACGCCAAGCTTGAAGGATCGCAGATCAACGAAGCCAAAAAGGTTCTGGCATTCGAGGCCGTCAAGCTTTGCCGTGGCGAAGAAGCAGCCCTGGCAGCGGCGGAGACTGCCCGCAAAACCTTTGAAGAAGGTGTTCTGGCCGATGACCTGCCGACCGTTGAGGTCGCCAAGGCCGATCTTGATGCCGGTATTCCGGCCTTTGATCTGTTCCGTCGCGCCGATCTTGCCAAATCGGGTGGTGACGCGCGCCGCTTGATCAAGGGCGGCGGTGCCAAGATCAATGACGAAAAAGTCAGCGATGAAAACGCAAACATCACCTCGGATGCGCTCAATGCTGATGGCGTGATCAAGGTTTCGGCGGGCAAGAAACGTCACGTCCTGATCAAGCCGGTCTGATCCAGACAGACACACAGAAAACAAAAGCCCCGCCGATCATCGTGCGGGGCTTTTTTGTGTTTGGCAGGATGCCGACTTAGCCCGGTTCAGCACCGGTAATCAGGTTGCGGAAGACCCCCGGCACGAAGGTCGAGAGTGGATTGACCGTAATGTCCGGTTCATCCAGATCGCCCTCAATCGTGTAGGTCGGGGCAAAGATACCACCGCCCTCTTCACCAACCAGAATATCCCCAAGGATCGGTATGGCACCAAGGGCCGAGTTCAGCGCATAGATCGGAACGATCGAGCCCGCCAGACGGATTTCCGATTTCGCCAGATCAATCGACCCGTTCGCCGTCACCCCAACAGCCGACCCGTTTGCCGCCACCTTGGACAGTGCCAGCACATCATTCACATAGGTGAATTCGCCATTCAGCTCGTTAAAGGAAATGCCGTTGCCCTGCAAAACATCGCCAAGCCCGGTGAGTGATGCGGCACTCAGCACACGGGCCGCAATCGGTGCATTGACCACACGGAATTCTGCAATGCTGGCCTGACCGCTAAAGGGTTGGGCAAAGTCGCGCTCATCGACCGTGCCTTCAATCGTCATGCGCCCACCCAGAAGATTGTCATACATATCCACTGCACGCAGGAAGCGACCAGCGTCCTCGCTGGTGAGTGTGACCTTGCGGGTCTGGAAATCTTCGCGGGTGACTTGCGCAAACACATTGGCCCGATCACCAAATGCCCCATTCAGAACAAGGCGATCCCATTCCTGCCCGACCGTGTGGATGGAGCCACGCACATCGGCCAGCAGCTCGCCATTGGCCATGACCATCTGTTCGATATTGAGGAACACCTCGGTGCTGCCACCGCTACGCTCTGCGCGTTCGCCAATGCCGCCGGTGTTGGCGCCTGAAAGATCGTTGCCCGCGTCATCATCGCCTGCCTCATCGCCAACGATCCACGGCGTCGCGATCAATTGGCGGGCGGTGATTTCAAGTTCGCGTTTTTCAGTTTCCTGACGCAGGGTGATCTTGCCATCATTCAAAAGCGGCGGCTCGCCCTCCTTCAGAAGGAAACCACCAGCCTCAAGCGCGACGAGATAGTTCTGATCAGAAGGTGCTGTGTCTTCGGCAGCATCATCGGCCCCGACACTTTCGATGAAGGGACGCAGATCAAATTGCGCACCGCTCAGATCGACGACCAGCCGGTCACCTTCTTCCATGCGAACGGAACCCGAAACGTCAATATTTTCGCGAAAACGGGTGTTTTCCAGTTCAACAAACCATTTATCGGCCATGGCGTTATCACCGCGCCAACTGCCACGCCCCTTGGCCTCGAGTGCCGGGGCGATCACGCCAAAACTGTTTACCGCACCACCACCATCAAACTGAACGGCAACGTCAAACTTCGCGGATGCCGCCGACCCCGGTTCCTTGCGATAGCCAACCGTTTCGATGGGTACGGACAGGCCGACATTGGCCAGATCGACATCCCCGACAACGCGAACGCGATCAGAGGCCACACGGATATCAAGATCGCCCTTGGCCATTCCGTTCAGATACGGTCCCGGATCAAGTTCGATATCGGGCAACACGGCAAGGTCAAGATCACCAGACAGCTTGTAGTGACTTGTTACCGCAGCGTTGGCATCAAAAGTCTCAACCCAGTTGATGTTGGTTTTGCCCTTGCCGACAGTTGCCGCACCAGCAAGTTCGAGGCCCTTGGTATTGACCTGCAGTTCGAAGCTGCCATTGGCGATATCCATGCCACGAAACGCACCGTCAATCGCAGCATTTTCAATGCGCGAGGCCGCCGCCACATCGACATCATCAAAGGTCACATCACGCAGAAGCGGGAAATGCAGCCGCACCCGCGTCGCCTGATCGCCACTGATCTTGGCCGGATCAATGCCAAGCCGGGTGGCAAAGCCAAGTGGTTTGGCCTCGATCAGTTCAAGTGCCTTGCGTGCGCTACCCTGTGCGACGATTTCGATGTCGGCATCGGGTTTAGGTTCATCAAGCTTGGTAAAGATGATGCTGGCGTCAGTGACCTGAATGCCATCAGCCTCTCCAGTATTTACAAAGATGCTGAAACTGGTTTCGTCAAACTCTGCACGTCCGGCAGCATTCAGAACATCAGGCATCTCACCCAGATAATGCACAGTGATGCCCGACATCGTCATCTGACCACCAAGGTCATCAAGAACAACCTCGCCGGCATCATCCTGATGCAGTTCTGTGTGCATGGTCGCCTGATGGACGATACCCTCGGACAGATTGGTTACAACCCAAGTGCGGGCATCGTCGCCAACACCTTCGGGCCACAGGCGATCCAGCTCATTGGTCGGAACATCGGTCGCCGACAGGTCAAGATTGACCTGCCACTGGCCGAACGGGTCAAGCACCACGCCCTGCAGTTTCGCCGATGCGTCACCGACATTAAGAACCACATCATCAAGGCTGAACCGACCCGGCACATAGCTCGTGACGATCTGCCCGTCAGTCACGCGATAGGTTGCGCGTATTTCTTCCGGGAAGGTAATCACGCCACTTCCAACCGTCAGATCGGTCGAGGCCGAGATCAGCTCACCCGTGGCATCAAGGCGGGCATTGAGCTTGCCCGATACCGGCACATAGGCATCATGCAACTTCTCAAACAGGTCGGAGATGCTGACAAGATCGGCAAGTTCGATCTCGCCAATATCGGCTTCAAGATCAACATCGCCGGTTTCGATGCTGTAATCGCCGGTCACGCGGACCTGCGTGGAAATATCCCCGGCACTGACCTGCATGGAGGCCTCGGCGCCAATCCCGAAGGCGCGTCGCGACAACAGGATGTCGGCCTGCGGTGCGGCCCAGACAATACCGATTTTCTCGTCACGGACTTCAAGGTCCGCATTAACGATCCCGAAGCTTTCGAAATAAGCCGCCGCCGGAATGTCGGTGCGTTCGCCCGACAGGATGGCAAAGATATCGTGCAAGACCGGATTGCCGGACCGCTCGACTGGTTCGGCGTCATTACCTGCGGTTTCGGTCCCAGTAACTGGCGGTTCCGCGACTGTATCCGCGGTTTCTGGCGCGTTCGGCAGTTCGATCACGACGGACGATCCACGTCCCTTATCGTAGGCCTCCCCGGTGGGTGCGGTCGCGCCGTCCCCGTCCCCCTCGCCATCCGCAAGTGTCGCGACATCTTCGACGGCTTCTTCGGCGATATAGCCGACATCAATGGTGCCATCGGCACTGCGCTCAAGACGGATGCGCGGGCCGATCAGATTGAGTTCACGCAGGGCCAGCACGCCTTCAAACAGTGCCTTGCTTGAAAACACGACGTCGGCTTCGGGGACGTGGAGGATTTCCTGATTATCGGGGCCAAAGATGCTGACGCGGCGCAGGCCGACGTCAAACTTTTCATCCCAACCGCGCCAACGCAGAACGACATCGTCGACCGCCAGCCGGTTATTGCCCATCGATTGATTAAGGTGATCGACCAGATACGGGGTCAGCCGGTGTAAAGACACAGGTTCCTGGGACAGTCGCCAGATCGTGACTGCCGCGAACACGCCGACAAACAGGACGATGGCTGATAAAGTCAGCGCCAGCCATCCGGCAAAGGTCTTAACGTGGCGCACTCATTTTACCTTGTGTTCCCGATGTCATATGAAGCGATATCAATAACTTCTATCTTCTGGTGTGGTTGTCGATGCGTTACTGACAACCATATTACCTGAAAGTACCAGACCGCTATTGATCTATACCCCTTTTTGTCCGATCACAGAAAAGCTAGAAACAGATAAGATATCCTGTTGATCAGGACGTCCAACTCCTTGCTGATATTATGCAATCAGGTGCAACCCTTTGCATAGCGCGGTTTGTGACCATTTCGCAATACAAGGAACGCAAAAAGTGTCTCTTTCCTGGATTTCACAGGACCTGCCCAAAGCCTTCGATTCCGACCGTGTTGCCAACGCGTTCGAACGCTGGAACACACTTGCCGACCGACCGGTATTTGAAAGCCTGTCAGATAAAATTGGCGAGATTGCGTCCAATCCCCAAAAACGCGCGGTTCTTGAGGCGCTGTTTGGCAACAGCCCCTATCTGACCAATCTGTGCCTGCGCGATCCCGACACGGTCTGTGACGTTTTTGACAACGGTCTTGATCAGGCGTTTGCCAATGCACTCGAACCGGTCCACATCAGCGCCGATTCCCGCGACCTTGATCAGGCCACCACCATGGCAACCGTGCGCCGGGCGAAACGCCGGGCGGCACTGGTGATTGCGATGGCTGATATCTGCAAGGCCTGGCCGCTTGAAAAAATCACCTCGGCAATCAGTGACACGGCCGAGCAAACCCTTGATTTCACCATGGCGCATTGCCTGTCGGCCATGGCGCGCCTGCGCAAATATGACCTGCCGAGCCAGGAAAATCCGCTTGAAGGATCGGGCATCTTTGCCATTGGCATGGGAAAGCTGGGTGCTGGCGAGCTTAACTATTCATCAGATATCGACCTGATCTTCCTGTATGATCAGGATGTCGTGACCTACCTTGATCCGGACCGTATTCAGCAGGATCTCGTGCGTATGGTGCGCGACATTACCCGGATCATGGAAGAACGCACAGGTGATGGATATGTCTTCCGCACCGACTTGCGCTTGCGTCCCGACCCGGCGTCGACCCCGCCGATCCTGTCGATGATTGCAGCCGAAACCTATTACGAAACCGTCGGGCAGAACTGGGAACGTGCGGCCATGATCAAGGCGCGCATCGTCGGTGGAGATCGCAAATCAGGTAACGAATTTCTTGAAATCCTGCGCCCGTTTGTCTGGCGCAAGCATCTTGATTTCATTGCCATTCAGGACATTCATTCGATCAAGCGCCAGATCAACGCGCACAAGGGCGGCAGCAAGATCAATATTCCCGGCCACAACGTTAAACTTGGCCGGGGCGGCATCCGCGAGATCGAGTTTTTTGCCCAGACCCAGCAATTGATCTGGGGCGGGCGCGAAATTGCGCTACGTGGCAAGGCAACCTGTGACACGCTGCGCACCCTGACCAAATTCGGTCAGGTATCCGAGGAAGTCCGCAATGAAATGGTTGCGGCCTATGAATTCCTGCGGACTGTCGAACACCGCCTGCAAATGATCAATGATCAGCAGACCCAAACCCTGCCCGATACCGATCAGGGCTTGCTGGCACTGGCGACCTTCCTTGGATATGAAACGCTTGATGCCTTCAAGGCTGACTTGCTGCTTCATCTGCGCAATGTTGAAAACAACTATGCCGAATTGTTCGAAGATGACGTTCCGCTGGCCGGAAGTACGGGTAATCTTGTTTTCACCGGGACCGAGGACGATCCCGACACGCTTGAAAACCTGCGTCAGATGGGCTTTGAAAATGCCGAGAATGTCTCGGTCACGGTGCGTGGCTGGCATCACGGGCGCTATCGCGCGACCCGGTCGCGCCGGGCGCGTGAAATCCTGACCGAACTGATGCCGACCCTTTTGGGCGCACTTGGCAAAACCACTAATCCGGATATGGCGTTTCGCGCCTTTGATGATTTCCTCAAAGGTTTGCCGGCTGGGGTGCAGCTGTTTTCACTGTTTACCGCCAATCCGCAATTGCTGGAACTTCTGGCCCAGATTGCCGGCACGGCGCCGCGCATGGCGAAATATATCGGGCGTAATGCGGCCGTGCTTGATTTCGTTTTGATGGCGGGCTTCCACGAAGAACTGCCCGATGCCGATGCGATGCTGGCAGAACTTGATGCCCGACTGTCGCGTGAAGACATGGTCGAAGACTGGCTTGATGCCGCACGGCGCTGGGCCAACGATCAGAAATTCCAGATTGATGTTCAAACCATCGAAAACCGTCATACCCCGCACGAAGCTGGCCGCGCCTTGGCCGATGTGGCTGACGTTGCCATTCGCGCGCTTTTCCCGCGCATTGCCGATGACTTTGCCGCCAAACACGGCAAGTTTTCTGACGGAGGGCTTGCGGTGTTTGCGCTCGGCAAACATGGTGGGCAGGAACTTTCGCCCGGTTCGGACCTTGATATGGTGTTTATCTATGAGGCGCCCGAAGACGCCGAAGAGTCCGATGGCGAAAAGCCGCTGTCACCCGGGCATTATTACATCCGGCTCAGCCAGCGCTATATCAACGCCCTGTCCGCACCGACGGCCGAAGGGGTTCTGTTTGAAACCGACCTTCGCCTGCGTCCGAGCGGATCCAAGGGGCCGCTTGCGACCCATTTCAAAAGCTTTGAGACCTATCAGAATAACGAAGCTTGGACGTGGGAACATATGGCGCTGACCCGCCTGCGCGCTGTTTACGGGCCCAAGGCGCTGTGTGACAAGGTGCTGGCGACCACCAATGACGTGCTGTGCAAACAACGCGATCCCGACCAACTGGTCCGTGCGGTCTATGACATGCGCAACCGCATGGAAGCGGGCAAAGGCGACAATCACCCATGGGCGATCAAGATGCGCCGCGGCGGGTTGGTCGATCTGGAATTCATTGCGCAATATCTGCAGCTGCGTCATGCCCATGACCATCCGGAAATCCTGTCGCCGACCACGCGGGTGGTTTTCAAAAACCTCGCGACGGCAGGTATTCTTGAAGCTGACGAAGCCGAGTTTCTCGCCAACTCCTCCTCCTTCTGGCTCGCCTTGCAGGCAATGCTACGCCTGACCACCGAAGGCCCGTTTGATCCGGAAAAAGCCAGCGAGGATTTGCAAAAAATGCTCGCCAATGCCGGGAAGTGCGACGATTTCGCGAGCCTGCAGGAAAAGATGGAAAGCACGGCAAAGCGCATCAAAGATATCTATGACCGCGTGATTGCGGAGCCGGCCGAAAAGATCGCCCCGTCGGATGCACCACAATGATCCAACAGCACTTGCCAAGCTTATAAGGGTTTGTATTTTCACGGCTGCATATGACACATCCAAGCAGCCTCGATCAGATAAAGGATAGACCATGACAGTTGATGTTGGTGACAAGGCCCCGGATTTCGAACTGCCAACCGATGGCAATGGCAGCGTGAAACTGTCTGATCTGGCAGGCAAGCCGGTGGTGATCTATTTCTATCCCAAGGACATGACCCCGGGTTGCACGACCGAGTCCTGCGAATTCCGCGATGCCGAACCTGATTTCAGCGCGGTTGATGCGCAGATTATCGGCATTTCCAAAGACAGCGCGGAACGCCACGACAAGTTCAAGGCCAAGCATGATCTGAACTTCATTCTCGCCTCTGACGAGAACGGCACCACCTGCGAGGATTATGGTGTCTGGAAGGAAAAGAACATGTATGGCAAAAAATTCATGGGGATCGAGCGGTCCACCTTTGTCATTGATGGCAATGGCGTCATTCGCAATGCCTGGCGCAAGGTAAAGGTCAAAGGCCACGTCGCCGAAGTGCTTGAGGCGGTTAAATCCCTCTAGCCGCTGCCTATTTCAGTTTGAAGGCCCGGTCATTTGATGCCGGGCCTTTTTGTTTGGCTGTATCGTAAAATGCACTTTTCCAAACGGCTTATATCACCTTCTGCTTTACTGATTTTGTTGCCATGGCCCCGATGTCGGGCTAGAAATTTAGGCACGGGAGTATTAGGTGTTCGGTTAGTCACCTAATCGGGGAAAAACAAGCCGGGATTGCCGGCAAAGCAGGTACAGCAATGAACAAGAATGTTGTCGATCTTGACGATCAGATGCTTTCGGACTTTCGCGACGAAGCCAATGACATCATCAATTCCATCGATGTGATTTTGCAAAACGCACGCAGCAAGGGTGAACCGGGTCATCTGACCGCCATCCAGCGCGAAGTTTTCAATCTGCGATACAAGGGCAAGTCCGTTGCCGCACCGCTGATCAACCTGACCAGCCATCGCCTTGCCGACTATGTCACGACGTGCAAGGAACTGAACGAAGGCTCGATCAACGATATTCAGGCCTTTGTCGACAAGATCGAGAGCTTGCTGGCTGGCGACATGAGTGCCGGTGGCAAGGACACTGCCGAGTTCGTCCGTGAACTGCCGTCCAAACGTGCCCCTGATATCGATCCGAACTGGCTGGCCAAGGCCAATGTCGAGGCGCTTCTGGTTATTCCGCAGCGTTCGATGGCAACCATTCTGGAGCGCGAGCTGGCCGCTTGTGGCTATCGCAGTTCAGTCACGCAGACCTCGTTCGAGGCGATCGAACTTGCCGTGCGCACCCGCCCGGATTTCATCATCGTTGCCAAAACCATTGATGAGCTGAGCGGTGTTGATCTGGCCAACGCCCTGCAGGCGATGCCAAAAACACGCGGCATTCCGACCGCCGTTCTGACCTCGGATGCGCCGAACCATCCGTCGCTTCAGGACCTGCCATGCCGTACCGCGATCATCCGCAAGGGCAATGCCTTTGGCGAGGACCTGGCAGAGGCACTGGCGCGCTTTAACATCACCTGATTGCGCGTTCGCTGATTGATTATAAAGGGCGGTCCGGATTTGAGTTCGGGCCGCCCTTTTTGTTTGCCAATTGACCCTCGAGCGCGCAGATGGCAGACAAAGTGCAGATTTTGCCATCAACATAGACCAGACGATCATGACCAAGCTGACCCTTGCCGAAGCCGCGAAAAAGGCCCTTCTGACCGAAGACGCCACCGAGAAGGCCGATATCACGGCCGAAATGGCTGCCATGTGGCGCAGTGGCGAGATCAGCGAAGTCGGATCAACCGACCTGCCCGATCGTCCCGGCCGTCCGGCAAAGCCGGAACTACTTCCGCCCAACAAGATGCCCAAGCGCAAGAAAGGAAGCGTTCAGGGCCGCATCGGGCTTTTGCATGCGCTGGCTCATATTGAACTCAATGCAATTGATCTGGCGTGGGATCTTTGTGTCCGCTTTCCCGAGGCCAACATGCCGCGCGATTTTCATGAAGCCTGGGTTCAGGTGGCCGATGACGAAGCCCGTCATTTCAAGATGATCAGCAAGCGCCTTGGGGA
This sequence comes from Thalassospira sp., assembly GCF_002709775.1. GTDB lineage: Bacteria > Pseudomonadota > Alphaproteobacteria > Rhodospirillales > Thalassospiraceae > Thalassospira. The sequence goes on along the minus strand of NZ_PAQR01000007.1, from coordinate 64,840 downwards.
ACTGGGTGCGGCCTATGGCGATTTACCTGCCCATGACGGGTTGTGGCAGACCTCAATGGACACGGCCTATGACGTCCTGCCGCGTCTGGCCGTGGTGCCGATGGTGTTTGAGGCCCGCGGCCTTGATGCCACCCCGCCGACCATTGAACGGCTTCTGGCGCATGGGGATACGGAAAGTGCGCGTATCCTTAAGATCATCGCCCATGATGAAATCGCCCATGTCGCAGCCGGTCGAAAATACTACGAATATATCTGCGATCAGCGCGACCTGCCCTATTACACCACCTGGCATGACATGCTGCGCAAACATTTCCGCGGGCCGCTCAAACCGCCGTTTAATGACGAAGCGCGCTATGAGGCGGGAATGCCACCCGACTATTATCAGGACTATGTCCTTGAGCTGCCCGACATTGATGAAGACAGCGCATAAACCGGCGCAAACTTTAATAATTAAATCATCAGACAATTGACTCACCTCATGGTGAGGGCCCTTGAAATCAACGACACTCCCCGGCGCAATATTTGACGAAATCGTTTGTCTTTGTGCGTCATCAGCAAGGAGATGTCACCATGCCCTCCACCATGAAAGCCGCCGTTGTTCGGGAATTCGGCAAGCCCCTGTCGATTGAAGAAGTCACCGTGCCCAAGGTCACGCCGGGAAAAATCCTGGTCAAGATTGAGGCATCCGGTGTCTGTCACACTGACCTTCACGCCGCCGAAGGCGATTGGCCGGTCAAACCGAACCCGCCCTTTATCCCCGGTCACGAAGGGGTCGGCATCGTCGCCGAAGTCGGCGAAGGCGTTAAATCCGTCAAGGAAGGCGATCGTGTGGGCGTGCCATGGCTGCATTCGGCCTGTGGTCATTGCCATCACTGCATCACCGGCTGGGAAACCCTGTGCGGTGAACAGCTCAATACCGGTTATTCCGTCAATGGCGGCTTTGCCGAATATGTTCTGGCCGATCCGGATTATGTCGGCCACCTGCCCGACCCGCTTGAATTTGGCAATGCCGCCCCGGTCCTGTGTGCCGGTGTGACAGTCTATAAGGGGCTCAAGGAAACCGAATGCAAACCCGGCGAGACCGTGGTGATTTCCGGTGTCGGCGGGCTTGGCCACATGGCTGTGCAATATGCCAAGGCCATGGGTATGAAAGTCATTGCCGTTGATATTGCCGATGAGAAACTCAAACTCGCCAAGGACCTTGGTGCCGACTGGACCCTGAATGCGGCCGAGGCCGATGTTGTTTCCGAAGTGCAAAAACAGATGGGTGGCGCCAATGGCGTGCTGGTCACAGCCGTTTCACGCGCGGCCTTCAAACAGGGTGTTGGCATGCTAGGCCGTGGCGGCACGATGGCGCTTTGCGGCCTGCCCCCGGGAACGTTCGAACTTGATATTTTCGATACCGTCCTGTCGCGCAAAACCATCCGTGGATCGATTGTCGGCACCCGTGCGGATTTGCAGGAAGCCCTTGATTTCGCGGGCGACGGCAAGGTGCATTCCCACTTCACGACCGAGCCGATGGAAAACATCAACTCGATCTTTGATCGTATGCGCGATGGCAAGATCGATGGCCGTATTGTCATGTCGATCTGATCGACCGATACATCACGACCACAAAAGGCTGCCATCCGGCAGCCTTTTCTTTTGATTTCAGGCCGCTTTGGCCCGCATGGCGGCTTCATGATCGAGCAACCATTTCTTGCGCTCAAGCCCGCCAGCATAGCCGGTCAGTGTGCCGTTTGATCCGATCACCCGATGGCAGGGCACGATAATCGAAACCGGGTTATGGGCATTGGCACGGGCCACGGCCCGCACAGCCTTGGGATTGCCCAACTGATCAGCCAACCCGGCGTAAGACAGGCTCTGACCACTCGGGATCGTGATCAGCGCATCCCATACCGATTTCTGAAACGCGGTGCCGACCATATTGATAGAGTCCATCGGCAACGGCCCGACGATGCCTGCGAAATAGCCATCCAACCACTTGATCAATGGCGCGGGGGCCGTACCGCCCTCCTCCCATTCAAGGTTTTTGAAACGGCGGTTCTGGATGGTGTGGAGGCGGTCATCATTGTCTTCGAAATCAAGATGCACCAGCTTACAGCCAATGCTCGCAAGCGAGAGTTTGCCGATCGGGCTGGCATAACGCATGACATTAATCTGGGTGGACATCATCATTCTCCTTCCAATGCGGACCAAAGATACTGCGCGGCATAGGCCCGCCAAGGCCGCCAGTTTTCCGAAATGCTTTCCAGCGCCTTGGGTTTGTCCGGACCGCCGCCCATGCCTGATGCCTTAAGGATGCCAAGGTCGGCGGCCGGAAAGGCATCGGGATCACCAAGCCCACGCAGACCAAAGTAATTCAGCGTCCATGGCCCAATCCCCTTGATCGCAGTCATGATGGCAATCAGCTCATCCCCGGATTTCTGATCGCAATCGGGGCTGGCAAAAAGGTCAATGACATCCGCAAGGGTTTGCGCCCGGCGCGTGGTCAGGCCAATCGGGATCAGTTCCTGCCCGATCAGGCTTTGCGGCGTCGGAAACACATGCGTAATGCCGGTTCCGTCCACCAGATCATCTGGCAAGGCCTCGCCAAAGCGTGCCACCAGCCGGCCGGCCAAGGTGCGTGCTGCCGCGACCGAAACCTGCTGTCCCAAAACCGCCCGCAGGGCCAGTTCAAACCGATCCCAGCATCCCGGCACCCGAAGGCCCGGGCGTTTTGCCACCAAGGGGGCGAGCAAGGCATCCTCGGCAAATTGGGCGGTGATGGACGGCACATCGGCATCCAGATCAAAAAGCCTGCGGACCCGTGCCCCGATCTCCAGCACCGCTTCGCGCGCCAGGCCGCGCAGGATGACATCCACACCACTTTGATCAGCACTGAAATGACAGATCATCAAGCCAACCCGACCATCAAACTTGAAACCGCGCACATAGATGCGGTCACACACCGTCTCAAGGCCCGGAATGGCGCGTGCACGGAAGAAGGCCAGAAGATAGTCGGCATCAAACGGTTGGCGGGCGCGCAGACGTAAAATCAGATCGTCATTACGCGCGGCAAACGGATCATCCGTGTCGGGCTTTCCCTGTGCCTTGGTTTTGATGCCCCGGCGAAACGCGGTTGGCGCCTGCCCATAGGCCTGCTTCATCGCATCATTGAAGCGACGCAAACTGCCAAAACCGGCAATATCGGCGATTTCAGTCATGGTCAGGTTGCTATCGACAATCAACTGACGGGCACGCAGCAGTCGCCGTGCCTTGGCGTGTTCTTGCGGGGTGACGCCGGTATGGTCCTTGAAGATGCGGCGCAAATGCCGGTCACCAACGCCAAGCCGATCTGCCAGACCCGCGATCGAGCCATCTTCAAGCGCCCCCTGATCAATCAGCCGCACCGCACGGGCCACGGTGGCGTGCACACCGGCACTTGCCGGGCTGCCCGGTGCAGCTTCTGGCCGGCAGCGCAGGCACGGGCGAAAGCCGTGTGCAATGGCGGCCTCGGCACTGGGATAGAATTCGACATTGTCACGCTTGGGCGTGACGGCCGGACAGATCGGGCGACAGAAAATCCCGGTGGTCCGAACCGCGGTGTAAAACCGCCCGTCAAACCGACGGTCCCGGGTTTTGAGTGCCTGATAGCAGATATCGTTATTGAGCTGTTCCATGCCCGGCAGTTTACCAGAACCGGCAAACAAAACTCGCCAGATTCGGACTCATACGTTCCAAATCTGTTTTGCAGACACAAACACAATACCTTTCAACCTTGGCGTTCAATCACCAAATACTCAACAAACAAGCATAGTCCCTAAATGGGGATGTTTTGGCGTCGTCAACAGAACTAAAAACTATACCAAAGGTTAATATTGACGCTGTCGAAACCTGGGCGAGAGCCCCCCAGACCTCAGTAACGGGCGACGGGCACTGCGAGAGGAAATGTCATGAAACGTATTTCGGTGAAACTACCGACGATCATTGCGTGCCTGATTCTGCTAACCGCGCTGAGCGCGGGTGGCATCCTGTCTTTTGAACTCTGGGTGACCCAGAAAACCGAGGTTCACAACAAACTTCTGGCACTGACAGATGCGCGCAAGAACGCCATTCAGTCCTATCTGCAGGCGATTGAAGAAGACCTGACTATAGAAGCTGACAGTGGTTACACGCGTGATGCTCTCAAGGCATTTGCCCAAGGTTGGGATCGCCTGGATGGCAACCCGATGACATCGCTTCAGAAGCTTTACATCTCGGACAACAGCCATCCGCTTGGCGAGAAGCATCTTCTGACCGACGCGGGCGACGGATCGGACTGGAGCCAGGCACACCAGACATATCACCCGCATTTTCGTGAGTTCCTTGAACTCAAGGGATATTACGACATCTTCCTGATCCGTGCTGATGGGGAACTTGTTTATTCCGTCTTCAAGGAAGCTGACTTTGCCACCAACCTTAATACCGGTGAATGGGCGGAAACCGATCTGGGGCGCGTGTTTCACGATATAATGGCGGCGAGTTCCGCCAAGGACATCGCCTTTACCGATTTCAGTCCCTATGCGCCCAGTGCAGACGCACCGGCGAGCTTCATCGGACATCAGGTCCGCAGCGAAGCGGGTCAGTTGCTGGGTGCCATGGTCTTCCAGATGCCGATTTCACGCATCAACAACATCATGAATGTGTCGGTCGGCATGGGCGAAAGTGGCGAGACCTATATCGTTGGTCAAAACGGCTTGATGCGCAGTGATTCGCGCTTTTCCGAGGAAAGCACCATCCTTAAAACCCGGGTGAACGATGCTGCCACGCGTGACGCATTGTCTGGCAATAGCGGCATTCACGAAATTCTTGATTATCGCGGCATCCCGGTCATCTCTGCCTATATGCCGATCCACTTCAATGGTGTCGACTGGATCGTTCTCGGTGAAATCGATACGGCCGAAGCATTCGGCCCAGTATATAGCGCCCTGATGATTGCCGCCGTGATCGTCGCCATTGTGACAGCACTTGGCGTTGCCGGCAGCATCCTGTTTGCCCGTTCGGTCACCAAACCGATTGAGAAGATTGTCGGCAACCTCGGCCAGCTTGCCGATGGCAAACTTGATACCGAGGTCTTTGGCACCAGCCGTGCCGATGAAATTGGCGACATTGCCAAGGCAACCGAAGTGTTTAAAAAGAACATGATCCGGGCCAAGGAACTCGAAAGCGAGGCCGAAAAGGCCAAGGAACGTGCGGCGGCAGAAAAGCGTGAGCAGATGAACAAGCTTGCCGATGCCTTCCAGGACAATGTCGGCTCCATCGTCAGGGTTGTGGCGTCTGCCGCGACCGAGCTTGAAGCAACCGCGCAGAGCCTGACGGCGATGATGGAACAGACCAACACACAGGCAACCTCGGTCTCAAATGCCTCTGGCCTTGCCAGTGCCAATGTCGAAACCGTGGCGTCCGCCTGCGAAGAAATGGCGACATCCATCCGTGAAATCAGTGCGCAGGTTCAAAATGCCACCCATATCACGACCCGCGCGACCGAAACGGCCACCTCAACGCGCGAAACCGCGACCGGCCTTGCCGACTCTGTGCGCGAAATTTCCAGTGTGGTCGAACTGATCCAAGACATTGCCGAACAAACCAACCTTCTGGCGCTCAATGCCACGATCGAAGCCGCACGTGCAGGCGATGCCGGCAAGGGATTTGTGGTTGTCGCGCAGGAAGTCAAAAACCTTGCCAGCCAGACGGCACGTGCGACCGAAAACATCACTGCACAAATCGAAAAGGTTCAGCGCATTACCAACACCATGGTAACTGCGGTCGACGAGATCAGTGATGTTATTGAAAACAACAAGCAAAGCTCGACCGTGATTTCGGCTGCTGTGGAGCAACAAGACGCCACCACCAATGAAATCACTCATAACATCGCCCTTGCCGCCAATGGCACGCAGGAAGTCGCCAACGCGATTACCGATGTCACCAAGGCCGCAACCGAAGGCAGCCATTCCGCTGCCCAGGTTCTTGCCAGCGCGCAGGAGCTTTCACAATCGGCAAGCCGACTTGGCAAGGAAGTCGACAGCTTCATCGCAACTGTCCGGGCAGCCTGATCAAATCGCCCGACCAGACCAAAACGTGCTCCGTTTCATTACGGAGCACGTTTTTTTAGGGTAACTGGCCGTTAGTTCAACGGGATATCGTTATCCGCCTTGGTGTCCTGATATTGAGCGGACAGCGCGTCATATTCGTCCGAGATCGCCTTGGCGCGGGCAACATAGATTTCCTTTTGCGGCGCCGGCATCTCTGCGACCATGCCCATCATCGAATGGCTATCCCAGAACGCGTTGGATTTATTGTATTCGCCGTCTTCAAGAGTAAAGACCTCCTTCATGATTTTCAGATCATGGGGGATGGCAAAGGCATCGCGCGAATCTTCATACGAGAAGAAGTAATAGAAATTATCAAACCCGGCCCAGGTAATGGCCGAAAGGCACATCGAGCACGGCTCGTGCGTCGAGAGGAAGATCAGCTCCGAGGTTGCCGGGCGCTGGTCAGAGGGCATTTCATAGAAGCGCTTAAGACAATGCACCTCGCCATGCCATAGCGGATTTTCGGTTTCATTGTTGGTTTCAGCAATCACCAGCGACAGATCATCCTTGCGCAGGATCGCCGCGCCGAAAAGCTTGTTGCCACCCGATACCCCGGCGCGCGTTTTCGGCAAGATATCGTCTTCGAGCACGGAAAACAGGCGGTCGAGGATTTGCTGATCAGTCTTGGTATCGGTCATGTTGGCGGTCCCGGATGACGGTGAATGCGTATCATCCCATTTCATCGCGTCCGGGCCGCCAAGCCAACCTGTTTTTCGCTTTTAATCGCGCTAAACAGCGTATCGATCCGTTTGACAATCAAAGACCGCGCAAGATGCCGTCACTGTCAGGCAGTTGCCGACTTTCCGGCGGTACCGGAATATAGAAATCACGATCAAGCAATGTGTTGATCGAAATCAGAGTGGGGGATTTGGTATCACGCACCTTGGTAATCAGCGCATGATCAACCGGTGCCATTTCGCGGATTTTGATGACTTCGAAAATCGGACCGTTGGGTGTAGCGAGTTTGAACTGGTCGCCGACCGCGACCGGACCATGGGACTGATGGGCCATTTGGATCTTCCCGTGAGAGTATGGATGTTTGCTCCGCACAACCTGCCAGTGCCCCGTGCTATGCCGGTGATTTGTTGTTTTTGACAGGCCGCGCTTGACCGTACTCTTGCAGAGCTATTCGGCAATTCTGTGACAGAAATGGGATTTTTGCGGACTTTGGTCGGTTTTCTTGTCGTTTTGATCCGTGCAAAGAAAAACACCCCACCGAATGATCAGCGGGGTGTTTGCAAATTCAGGCAGGATCAAAAGACCGATCAATCGATATCTTCGATTTCCCCGGCAGAACCCGTGACCTTGGCGGCAAGGGCTGCTGCCATAAAGGCATCAAGATCGCCGTTCAGAACGCCCTGGGTATCAGACGTTTCCGTACCCGTGCGCAGATCCTTGATCATCTGATAAGGCTGCAGGACGTAAGATCTGATCTGATGGCCCCAACCGATGTCGGTTTTGCTGTCTTCGACTGCCTGTGCTTCGGCTTCGCGCTTTTTCAGCTCAGCCTCATACAGACGGGCTTTCAGCATCTTCATCGCCGTTTCGCGGTTTTTATGCTGCGAACGGTCGTTCTGACACTGGGCAACAATACCGGTCGGAATATGGGTCATACGCACAGCAGAATCGGTTCTGTTAACGTGCTGACCACCGGCACCCGATGCGCGATAGGTATCGACACGAAGATCCTTATCCAGGATTTCGATTTCGATATCGTCGTCAATCACAGGATAAACCCAAACAGACGAGAAGCTGGTATGGCGACGGGCAGAACTGTCATAGGGCGAAATACGCACCAAACGATGCACGCCTACTTCGTTCTTGAGCCAGCCATAGGCATTGTGACCGGTGATCTTGTAGGTCACCGATTTGATACCGGCTTCCTCGCCATCACTTTCTTCAAGCATCTCGAGCTTGTAACCCTTGGACTCTGCCCAACGGTAATACATGCGCGCCATCATTGATGCCCAGTCTTGTGCCTCAGTCCCGCCGGCACCGGCGTGGATTTCGAGATAGGCGTCATTGGAATCGGCTTCGCCCGAAAGCAGGCTTTCAAGTTCGCGCTTTGCGGCGATCTCGCGGATCGAACGCAGGGCTTCTTCGCCCTCCTCGACCGTTTCGCTGTCGTCCTCGGCTTCGCCAAGTTCGATCAGTTCGATACTGTCTTCAAGCTCCTGGGCGAGCTTTTTATAGCCATTGATGGCGTCATCAAGCTGGGTACGTTCACGCATGACTTTCTGCGCGTTCGCCGCATTGTCCCAAAGGGTCGGGTCTTCGGCGAGTGCGTTCAGTTCGTCGAGGCGTCTAAGAGCGTTATCCCAGTCAAAGATGCCTCCTCAGCAGTGCCATCGACTGCTTGATTTCATCGACCAATGCCTGTGCTTCAGCGCGCATTGATGTCTCCGTTATTCGTCTGAAAATCTGTTTCGCCGCATCGATGATGCGGCAATGTCGGCGTGGCTTATAACAGTTTTTGTCCCGCTTGAAACCCCTGCAACCATGCAAAAACCCGGCGCGGTTAATGCGCCGGGTTCTGCAGTGACAGTCCAAGTCGCCGAAGTTTCGGATCAGGTGTAAACTGGATCAAGCGTTACGGCGTAAAGCTCCTGGTCGGCGACATCGCGAAGCGAAACGCGGAACTGTTCGGTATCGGCATCAATATCAACCAGCCCGAAGAACTGAAGGCCGTAAGATGGCGGCAGGTTGATCCCCTGTTCCTCGGTCGGGTGTTTAGTGAATTTGACCTGCGGACCAAATGTGTTGTCCATTTCATTCGGACCGAAAGTTCCTGCATGCAACGGCCCCGAGACGAACTCCCAGAACGGTTCGAAATCCTGGAACTGTGCCTTGTTCGGGTCATAGTAATGGGCCGCCGTGTAATGAACATCGGCCGTCAGCCAAACCGTATTGTTGATTTTTGCGTTCTTGATGAAGCGCAGCAATTCGACGATTTCAAGTTCGCGCCCGGCTGGTGCACCATCACCATTGGCAAGGTTTTCAAAGGTGCTTTTATTTTTCCAGTCGTCATAGACGATCATGCCAATCGGCATGTCCGCAGCGATCACTTTCCAGGTTGCCTTGGAATTCAAAAGACCTCGTTTGAGCCATTCCATTTGGGCACGACCAAGGAAGTCCGTATTGTCCGTCGGTGAAGGGCTGTTGTTGGCATCGTTCGTGCCACGATAGGTGCGCATATCAAGGAAGAAAATTTCCAGAGATGGCCCATAGGAAACCTTGCGGTAAACCCGGCCCGGTTCCGATGCGTGTTCAGTAATCGGCAACATCTCGCGGAAGGCGCGATTGGCACGTGCGGCAAGCAAGGAAGCGGACTTTTCCGTATAACGATCATCACCCAGCAGCATCTCGCCGGGATACCAATTGTTGGTCACTTCGTGGTCATCCCACTGATAATACACAGGCACCAGACGGTTGAATTCGCGCACATGCTGATCAAGCATGTTGTATTTGTAGTTGCCCCGAAACTCATCAAGCGTCTCGGCAACCTTTGCGGTGTCTTCGGTGGTGATGTTTTTCCAGATTTCGCCGTCCGGCGTTTCCTTGGTCTCGGCAAACGGACCATCGGCATAAATTGTATCGCCGGAATGGATGAAGAAATCGGGATTGTGATTGGCAATCGTCGCATAGGTTTTCATGCCACCGCGGTCTTCATCAATACCCCAGCCCTGCCCGCCGGTATCACCGGACCAGCCAAAACGAATATTGCGCTTGGCCGCTGGTGCCGTGCGGAAATGACCAATAATCGGCTCGGACGATGCGCGACCATCATCAAGATTCTCAAAATGGATCTTGTAAAATATGTCCTGACCGGCAGGCAAATCAGCAAGGGCAAGCTTACCGGCAAAGTCACGTTCCGGCAGCACATCGACATGCGGAATACGTAGAGATTTTTTGAAGCCTTCGGTGGTGGCGATCTCAGTCACCATGCGCGATGCACGATCTGCGCGCCCCCAGATGCAGGCTGTACTTTGCGTAACGTCACCACTCTGAACACCGTGGGTCAGAATGGGACGATCCGCAGCACGTGAAATCGACGGCATAAAGAAACCACCCATAGCAGTTGCGGTACCTGCCGTCGCACTGGCGGTCAAAAACTTTCGGCGGGAAAGACGAAAACTCATCACAAGAACCTCTTCAGCGTATGAAACAATACATTGAAGATCATGACAAAATCTCGTGACACCCCGATGTCAGTGCCTTGATTGTTTTATCACGCTTTGATGACTCAAAAGGTTTGCAAAACCGCCGATCCGAAAGTCAAACCTTTCAGGTGAACACGTCCCTGAACGAAAAAAGCCGGATTCTGATCACATCCGGCTTTGATCATGTTTGCCCACCATTTCTGATGGTGCTAAGGGGGGGTAGTTTAGCGCTAATAAATGCCGCCCGGCCCGGCAACGGCACCGCCGCTGCTGTCCGATCCGCCCGAACCGCTATACCCACCGTCAATGACGCTGTCATTTGAAGCCGGGATGGTGCCTGGTTTGAACGCTTCCCAAATCACATCCTGATCGCCCGGACGGGCCGGAAGACCGGTGCGGGCTTCAACCCGGACCATGCGAATGCCCGGTGGGGTACGGAACGGAATGGCCTTGGTGCCTTCAAGGGCACCGCGCATGAATTCCTTCCAGATCGGGGCTGCGGCACTGGCTCCCTGTTCCTTGTCACCAAGGGATCGGTTGTCATCAAAGCCAACATAAACACCAACTGCCAAATCCGGCGAGAACCCGACAAACCAGGCATCGCGCGAATCATTGGTCGTGCCGGTTTTACCGGCCAGCGGATAGCCAAGCTCGGCAATACGGCGACCGGTCCCGCGCGAAACAACACCTTCCATGATATGCACCATCTGGAACGCACTGGCGGGATCGGTCAGCTGTTCGCGGGTATCAGGCAGGTCCGGCGGCATCTGATTACGGAATGCCACGTCCTGACACTGGGCACATTCGCGCTCGTCCCGGCGGTAAATCACATTGCCGCGACGGTCCTGAATACGGTCAATCAGGGTCGGCGTAATTTCCTTGCCGCCATTGACCAGTTCGGCATAAGCAGCCGTCAGGCGCATGACGGTGGTTTCGGCCGCCCCAAGCGACATCGAAAGCACATCTGGCATTTCATCAACAATGCCAAAACGCTCAGCGTAATCGACCACAGTCGGCATACCGATGGTCTGGGCCAAACGCACGGTCATCAGGTTACGCGATTTTTCAATCCCCAGACGCATGGTCGAAGGACCATAGAACTGGCCGCTATAGTTGCCCGGCTTCCACTTGCCAAGGCCCGGCCCCTGATCAATCACAAACGGTGCATCAAGCACCAGTGTCGATGGGGTAAAGCCCTTATCAAGGGCGGCGAGATAAACAAACGGCTTGAAGGCCGAGCCCGGCTGACGACGGGCCTGGGTTGCGCGGTTGAATTTCGACATATCATGCGAAAAACCACCCGTCATCGCCAGAACGCGACCGGTATGCGGGTCCATCGCCACCAGACCGCCATTCACATTCGGAATCTGGCGCAGGCCGTAGGTATTGGGCGGCAGCTGTTCGCCATCAAGTTCGGCGAAATGTTTGACGTAAATAACATCACCGGGCTTAAGCACATCCGACGGGCTATTCACGACAGCACCCAGCGTCTGACCCTTTTGCCACGGGCGCGCCCATGTCAGGAAGCGCAGCGGAATACGGCCCTGCTCGCCATTCAGAAGGCCTAGTTTTGCCTCGTTCGCATCTGTATCAAGCACCACCGCGCGATCCCACGGGATATCAGCCGGTGTTTCGACTTCGCGCAGGGTCTGCTGCCAGTTGCCGGACAGGTCGATATTGGTGATTGGACCGCGCCAGCCATGACGACGGTCATATTCGACCAGCCCGTCAAACAGCGCCTTGTCGGCGATATCCTGCAAACGTGGAACCACGGTGGACCGCACCGAAAGGCCACCGTCATAAAGCATGCCTTCGCCGTAACGATCGACAAGCTGGCGACGGACTTCCTCGGCAAAGAAATCGGCCTGATAGGTATCAACCGATTCACGGCTTTTCCCAACGAGCGGGGATGACCACGCCGCCTGCGCTTCGGCCTCGGTGATGTATTTTTCTTCCAGCATCCGGCCAATCACCCAGTTACGACGCGCCTTGGCTTCGTCATGGTTGCGGACCGGGTGATAGTTCGACGGTGCCTTTGGCAGGGCCGCAAGATAGGCCGCCTCTTCGACATTCAGCTCATCAAGCGACTTGTCGAAATAGCGCAAGGCTGCTGCAGCCACGCCATAGCTGCCACTGCCGAGGTAAATCTCGTTGAGGTAAAGCTCAAGGATATGTTCCTTGGAAAAGGCCCGCTCGATCCTGAAGGAAAGGATGGCTTCCTTGATTTTACGCTCATAGGAAACTTCGTTGGTCAGAAGGAAGTTCTTGGCGACCTGCTGGGTGATCGTCGATGCACCGACCGGGCGTTTACCTGTCCCCAGATTGACAACGTTGGTGACAGCGGCGCGCAGGACAGAGGCAAAATCGATCCCCGGGTGGGAGAAGAAGTTCTTGTCCTCGGCCGCGACAAAGGCGTCAACAACCTTGTGCGGGATGGCCGAAATCGGCACGAAAACGCGCTTTTCACGGGCATATTCGGCAATCAGTGCCCCGTCAGATGCATGAACGCGTGTCATGACCTCGGGCTCGTAATTTTCAAGCTGGGTGTAATCGGGAAGTCCCTGACCAAAATGCCAGAAGATCGCCAGCATACCGGCACCGCCCGCAACCGCCATCAAGAACAGAAAGCCGAAAATACTAAGTAAAATGCGCATGTAAGCAGGTCTTTTTCATTTTGTTGGCCTGATCCGACAAGGGGGCATATTCATGCACTCTTATCGGAAATGCAATGTCCCGGCAGACATTTCGCCCGTCTGTGCCGAAAACGCGGATTTGCCCGCATTATAGCGGCAAAATAATGACGAGGTTGTGACAGCCGCCACGCCCGGCAGGTTTTATTTCAGAAACAGCGCGCACAACCACCATCAGTCAACGCCCCAAAGGCCGGATTGATCCCAAAGGCAGCAAACGCGAACCCAGCTTTTAGAACTTGTGCTTCTCGAAATAGATATCAATTGCCCGCATGACGGCCTCGGCAATCTTTTTACGATGTGCGGGACTTTGCAACAGCTTGGCATCCGTCGCGTTCGACAAATACCCCATTTCAAACAGGGCCGAGGGGATATCTGGTGCCTTTAGAACTGCAAAACCGGCAAAGCGATGGGTGCGGCGTTGAAGTTCGATGCTTTGGGCAAGCTGGGTGACCATGTTAGCCGCAAGCGTTGCCGACAGGTTCATGGTTTCCCGCTGTGCCAGATCAATCAGGATGCTCTGCACCAGCGTGTTTTCATCAGAAAGATCAATACCGGCAATGACGTCGGCCTTGTTTTCCTTAGATGCCAGGGCGGCGGCTTCTTTGTCCGATGCGTTTTCAGACAGGGTATAGACAGATGCACCACGATGCTTGGGATTGCCAATTGAGTCTGCATGCAGGGAAATGAACAGATCCGCCCCGGCCTTGCGGGCGATATCGACACGTTGACGGAGTTTAAGGAACACGTCCTTATCGCGCGTCAGAAGCACGCGATAGCGCCCCGATGCCGTCAATGTTTCGGCAAGCTGACGGGCAGCGGCAAGGGTCAGGTCCTTTTCATAGACATTGCCCACCCCGATGGCACCCGGATCAACCCCGCCATGGCCGGCATCAATGGCAATCAACGGCTTTTCATCGCCGCCACGTCCGGATTGAACAGCAACGTCCACACTTTGTTCGGTGGCGCTGGTGTCGTTACGGCTGCGCGCAGAATAGGCTTCCATGCTCTGGCGCGATGCGGTCAGGAAGGCGTCACGCTGTGTCGGTTTGATATCCACCACAAGCCGGTTGGGTTTTCCGCCACCGGGCGGCAGTGAGAAAATCTTGGACACCAATGACGGCTGGGCAATATCCAGAACGACACGGAACGTGCCCGGTTTAAACAGACCATAGCGCAGCCCGGAAATAAGTCCCCCGCCCGACGTCACCTTGCCCGGAGGCGCATTCCAGTCAATTTCAGGCATATCGATGATGATGCGATACGGATCGGGCAGCAGGAAATAGGTAAAGTCGACATCCTGATCAAGGTCGATCACAAAGCGAGTATAATCGGGATAAACCCCCAAACGTGCGCCAAGCACCTTGGCCGGCTGGGCCGATGCCGTTGATGCGATCATCTGGGCTGCAAACACCAGCGCAAACAACACCATCATCGACCTGCCGATTTTGGCCAGGATCGATCGCGATGATGCGTTTTTCGTCATGGAAAGTGAATTCGCGTGCTGTGAATGCATGTGTCGTTTCAGCGCCTGTTACCCTGCAAGAGTATCTGTTCACCGCTTATAGCAATGCGTTGGTTAACGGGCAATTGACCAACGCCAGAACTTGGGGATCGCGTATTTCAACTTTCCGCGATGACCAAGGCAAATGGTGACACGGTAAAAACAGTGTCTTTTCATATATTTGCCGGGAATAAATCGCCAAAAGGAAAATGGCGCGGATTTCTGTGTGTTTTTACACGTTACTGTCAGAAAGTCGTCACATCGCGCAACAAAACTGTTTGTAGCATACGCATAAAAGAGATATGTTGCACCCGAGATTCCTAATAGCCTTGTGGTAAGTAATCAAAATGCCACCAGGCTGAGGACGCGACGAGTGCAGTTCTTACGGTCGGTGTCTCGGTGACGCGGCAATTCCCGCTCCCGATAGAGCCCTCCTCAACAAGGCTGTCTTGGCGCGCTCGAAAAGACACGCAATCTAATTCTTTTGTTTCAACACCAAAACCAGGTCCAACCGGAAGAGCAGCCGACACGCGATGACCCAGATACATACAGGACATATCGCGACCTTTATGGGCGGCGCCTCCGGACACGCCGGTTTGTTTGCATATCAGCGCAATTGCGCCCATAGCATTGAACTGGCGGGGCCTACAGGAACAGGTTCCGAATGGTCAAACGCATGCTTATTGATGCAACGCACGCGGAAGAAAGCCGCGTCGTTGTTATTAACGGAAATCGCCTAGAAGAATACGACGTCGAAACTTCGACGAAAAAACAGATCAAGGGTAATATCTATCTCGCGAAAGTCACGCGTGTAGAACCGTCACTTCAGGCGGCCTTTGTTGACTACGGCGGAAACCGTCACGGGTTCCTTGCCTTTAGCGAAATCCATTCCGACTATTACCAAATTCCGGTTGCAGACCGCGAGGCGATTGCGCAGAGCAACGCACAGGTCAAGGACGCCGAGATCGTCGAAGACAATATCGGCGATGGCGAAGACAGCCCGAAAAAAGAAAAGAAACCGTCACGCTCCCGTTCGCGCCGCAAACCGCGCGCCAAGGACAAGGACGAAGCATCCGATACGTCTGATGCAGAAGCCAAGGATGTTGATGCCACGACCGAGGCCCCTGCCCAGTCAGATGCACCTTCTGACGCAGCAACCGACAATGCCGGTTCTGGCGAGGAAGAAGAAGCCAAGCCGCGCCGCCGCCGTCCGCGCAACCGTCGCAAGAAAAGCGACGATGTCGAAGCAGCCGGTTCGGACGCAGATGCAAGCACCTCTTCCGAAGGCAGCGACGATAACGGATCAAACGGGGATGACACCCCGACCGGCGGTAACGCTGCGATGTCGGCAGAAATCGCCGAACTTGACGTTGATGTCGATGCCGAAGGCGACGATGCCAACGAAGTGACCGCACTTGATGCGACCGCCGATGTTGAAGAAGATATCGAAGACCTTGGCGGTGATGACAGCGACGAGTTCGTCGAATCGCACAGCCGTCAGCTTCAGAAACGCTACAAGATCCAGGAAGTCATCAAACGCCGCCAGATCATTCTGGTTCAGGTCGTCAAGGAAGAACGCGGCAACAAGGGTGCTGCTCTTTCGACCTTCCTGTCGCTGGCCGGTCGTTATTGTGTGCTTATGCCAAACACCCCGCGTGGTGGTGGCATTTCGCGCAAGATCACCAACGCCAAGGACCGCAAGCGTCTGAAATCCATTCTGGCAGAGCTTGAGATTCCCGATGGCATGGCGGTCATCGTTCGTACCGCCGGTGCCGAACGGACCAAAGCCGAAATCAAACGCGACTTCGATTATCTGATGCGTCTGTGGGACCGTATCCGCGAAACCACCCTTCAGAGCCAGGCACCTTGCCTGATTTACGAAGAAGCCGATCTGATCAAGCGTTCCATCCGTGACCTTTATGCACGCGATGTCGATGAAGTGCTGGTCGAAGGTGACGAAGGTTACCGCGTTGCCAAAGACTTCATGAAGATGCTGATGCCTTCGCATGCCAAGCGTGTGCAGCCCTACAAGGATCAGGGCGTGCCTCTGTTCCACCGTTTCCAGGTGGAAAGCCAGCTTGATGCGATGCTCAACCCGGTCGTACAGCTTAAATCCGGAGGTTATCTTGTTATTAACCCGACCGAAGCACTGGTCGCGGTTGACGTTAACTCCGGCCGCTCGACCCGCGAACGCAACATCGAAGAAACCGCTTACAAGACCAACCTTGAAGCAGCCGAAGAACTGGCACGCCAGCTGCGTCTGCGTGACCTTGCCGGTCTGATCGTTGTCGACTTCATCGACATGGAAGACCACCGCAATCAGGCATCCGTCGAGCGCAAGCTGAAAGAAGCAATGCGCAACGACCGTGCCCGTTTGCAGATCGGTCGCATCAGCCCGTTTGGCCTGCTTGAAATGTCGCGTCAGCGCCTGCGTCCGTCGCTGGTCGAAAGCGCGTTTGAAGTTTGCACCCACTGCCGTGGTGTCGGCCTTGTCCGTTCGATCGAAAGTGCGGCCCTTCATCTGCTGCGCGTGATCGAGGAAGAAGGCATGCGTCGCCGTTCCGGCGCGCTGACCGTCCATGTTGCCAGTGAAGTCGCGCTTTACATCCTGAACCGCAAACGTGATTCGCTTGGCGAAATCGAAAGCCGTTATGGCTTCAGCGTCATGATCTTTGGTGATGACAGCCTGATTTCGCCGGACCACCGCATTGAGCGCACCCGCGCAAAAAAGGGTGACGAAGTCGAAGAAACCTCGGCCGTTCTCAATACCGACAGCGTTTCTCTGACCGCGATTGAAAATCCGGTTGATACGGATGACGAAGAAGATGACATCGAACGCAACGAAGATGATGATCAGGGCGGCAAACGCCGTCGTCGTCGCCGTCGCCGCCGTGGCCGCAACGATGACCGCGATGATCGCAATAACGATCAGCAGCAGGATGCATCGGGCGACAGTGATGATGCGTCTGACAACAATGATCGTAACAATAATGACGACGATGATGATGATGACAGCAACCGCAAGCGCCGCCGTCGTGGCAAACGTGGTGGTCGCCGTCGTTCGCGCCGTCAGGACTTTGATGGCAACCGTACCCGTTCGCCCGCTGATGATCCGGCCCTGACAGCAGCCCGCCGCAACCGTGATCACGAAGCACCGGACGGTGCCGCCGAAGACACCGTGATCGACGCCGAGAGCGAAGGTCAGGATGCAGACAGCTTCGATCAGGAAGGTGTTCGTACCGGACGCTCGCGCAGCACCACTGCCCCGGCCCCGGCCCGTCCGCGCCGTGATCGCAATGATAACCGTCGCAATCGTCGTGACCGCAACACCCGTTCGGATCGCAATGACGAGGGCAACGAACGCGATGTGAAGAACATCCCGATCCAGTCTGGCCCGGCCCCGGAAGCACAGTCGGAAGCCCCGAGCGAAGCAAAACCGGAAGCAGCAAGCGCCCCGGCCGCTGCCCCGGCAGAAGTCAGCACCCCGGCGCCGAAAAAGGAAGCTCCGAAGGCAGAAGCCCCGGCAGAAAAACCTGCCGAGCCGAAAGCTGCAGAACCGGCTCCTGCCCCGGCACCGGAAGCGGCCCCTGCAGCCGAACCGGCAAAGGATGAAAAGCCAAAGCCGAAAAAACGTGGCTGGTGGAGCCTTGGTCGTTAAGACCGGCTAACAGAACAAAAGAAAAAAGGGCTGCCCATTGGGCAGCCCTTTTTCATTGGGTATCGTTTAAAAGGTCAGCGCTTCCAGTTCTGAAGCGCCTTGACCGCGCCGATCATGGTTTCTTCGCTATGCGCAAACGAGAAGCGGACATAGCCCTTGCCGCGCAGGCGGTCGAAATCGGTGCCGGGCGTCGTCGCGACACTGGTTTCTTCGAGCATCTGCTTGCAGAAGGCTTCGCTGTCACTGGTCAGTTCGCGGACATCGGCATACAGGTAAAACGCGCCATCGGCCGGGGCGAATTTGGTGAAACCGGCCTTGGGCAAACCATCAAGCAGGATTTCACGATTGCGCGCATAGGCCGCGATATTGGCCTGCAGTTCGTCCTCGCAATCAAATGCGGCCACTGCGGCCAGCTGTGACAATGCCGGGGCCGAGATAAACAGGTTCTGCTGCAGGCATTCGACCGCACGCATCAGATCGGGCGGCACAATCGCCCAACCCAGACGCCAGCCGGTCATGGAAAAGTATTTCGAGAAGCTGTTGATGATGATCGCCTCATCACCGAATTCAAGGGCAGTGCATTCAGCGACATCGCCAAATGAAATACCCTGATAGATCTCGTCACTGATCAGGCGAATGCCGTTTTCGCGGCAATAGGTCGCCAGTTCGCGGTAGGTTTCGACATCAATCATGCTGCCCGCCGGGTTGGACGGGCTGGCAACTATCAAGCCATCGACCGGTTCATCGAGATCACGCAGCATCTGAACGGTCGGTTGATAATGGGTTTCCGGCCCGGCTGGCAGGTTGACCGTATCAATGCCAAGCGCGCTCAGGATGTTATGATAGGCCGGGTAACCTGGGGCTGCCATCGCAACCCGGTCACCCGCATCGAAGGCGGCCAGAAACGCCAGCACAAAGATCGAGGACGACCCGCTGGCAACACAGACGCGTGCTGGATCGACCGAAACGCCAAACTTGGTTTTATAGTGCCCGGCAATGGCTTCGCGCAGCGGATCAATCCCCATGGCGTTGGTATAGCCGATCAGATCAGACTCAAGCGCCTTGGCGGCGGCTTCGCGCACCTTGCGCGGTGCGGGGGTTCCGGGCTGGCCGACTTCGAGGTGATAGACAGCCTTGCCTTCCTTTTCGCGCGCATTGGCCGCGCGCATGACATCCATCACGATAAAGGGGGAAATTGCGCCGCGAAGGGATTGTTTCAATGCCATTAGTGGGGTCCTGACATGGGTTCAAGAACAACAGGGCAGGTTGTTCCCTGCCCTGTTGGTTAGTCTTTGATTAGCGGGTTCCAGCCATGCCACCGCCCGCCGGATCGGCAAGGAACTGGCAGCTTTCCGGATGAGGTGGCGTACCTTCAAGGCACTTGATGACATTCACCGAAGAGGCCCCATCGGAATTAAGCGCCACACCGGATGCAGCACCACTGCCAATCAGGTCTTCGGCCATGGTGGCAATCTGTTTGGTTGCGCCGGCTGGCGTGCCTGTTCCGGCAATGCCGTAATAGTATTCCCAGACAAACGGGTTCACCATCAGGGCTGGGCCCATCAGCGGGGTCGAGACCATCGCAGCGTCGCCAGCGGCAAGGTTAAGGCCAAAGGCATCCGCGCCAAGCCCCGCACCAAACGGTGTGTTCATGGTCGTGACACAGGCAACTGCATTGGCCGCACGATCGACCACGACAAAACCACTGCGTCCAGCATTTGCCTGTGCGGCCTCGGTCCCCGATGCGATATCAGCCAGATAACGGTTGAGGATATCGGCAAGCTCACCGCCCTCGCTGATCACCGAGGCACCGGAATTGGCGCGCGGCGGATAGGCAAGGTAAAGCGTTTCGTTGCCAACCTTGACCTCGGTCGCGGTTTTCCATTGCGGGCGATAGGTGCGCATATCTTCGGCGGTCAGCGTACCACCCGCTGCCGTCACGGCATTGGCAATATCGGCGCCGAGCGCACCGTTATAAAACTCGCCCGGTCCCTTGACACGAAGCGAGGTCAGAAGGGCAGCAAGGTTGACCGCGCGAATACGATCACCGACTTCCAGCATCTTGCCATCAGGCATGAAGGTTGCGCGCAGTGCCGGGCTGGCTTCGATCCGGGCACGGTTGGCTTCGATATCATTGACCAGCGATCGCGAGACCGGCACACCCAGGCGGGCATATTGTTCAGCCGCACTGATCAGCGAGCCCCACTGCAAACGACCATAACGGGCACTCAGCGCATAAAGGCCGCGCGGCACGGTCGGGACGGTGGTTGCAGTTTGGTCAGAGCCGGTGCGCGTACCCGGGCGTGGCCAGAAATCAAGGACTTCGACCTTTTTGCTTTCGCGGTCATGCACGACACAAACCCCGCCGCCACCGATGCCGGCAACAGACGGCTTGGTCACGGTCATCGTGGCATAAAGTGCAACAGCCGCATCCGCCGCCGTGCCGCCAGCCGAAAGAACATCGCGCGCATTACGCACCGCGCGCGGCTCGTCGGCGACCACGCCACCGAAGTAGCCAGAGACTGCCCCTATTTGACCAATATTTTCTGTTTCATTAGCACTACATGCAGCAAGACCGGCAGTCATTGCGATTGCGAACGCGATCCGCCATGATGGCTTGCGCGTCGGCACGGAACCGACATCAGTCGAACGAAAATATGGAACGCACATTTTGCTCAGACGCATTATTACTCTCACTGCCATTTTCCTTGTTGCCCTGCCTAGCACGGTTTTCGCGCAGGGTCGCTCTTTTATCCGCGATACAGAGATCGAGGAAACCCTCCGGATGTATGCCACGCCCATTTTCAGGGCAGCTGGCCTCGATCCGAATGGCGTGTCCATTTATATCGTTTCCGACAACAGCTTGAACGCATTTGTTGCCGGGGGCCAAAAGCTTTTTATCAATACTGGGCTGTTGTTAAAAGCAGAGACTCCCGAACAGGTTATCGGCGTTGTTGCCCACGAGACCGGCCACATATCGGGCGGCCATCTTTCGCGCGTTCATGACCAGCTGCGCAATGCGTCTGCGATCTCCATTCTTTCAACCATTGCCGGTGTTGCCGCAGGTGTTGCTGCGGGCCGTTCTGACGTTGGCACGGCCGCCATTCTGGGTGGTCAGAACGTGGCAACCCGTAACTTCCTTGCCTATTCCCGAACCCAGGAAAGCAGTGCTGATCAGGCTGGTGTGAAGTATTTAACAGAGGCCGGCATTTCATCGCGCGGGATGATGGAATTCATGGAAACGCTTGAAGGTCAGGAATTGCTGAGTACGGCAAGCCAGGACCCGTATCTGCGAAGCCACCCGCTGACGGTTGAGCGTGTCGATTTTCTTGAGAACTATGTGGCCAACTCGCCGCTCAAGGATGCCAAGGTCAGCCCGGAACTTTACGAACGCCATGCCCGCATGCGCGCCAAGCTGTTTGCCTTTACCAACCATATCCAGAATACGATGCGCACCTATCCGGAAAGCGATACGAGCATTCCGGCGCGCTATGCGCGTTCCATCGCCTATTATCGCGACTCACAGCTTGAACCAGCGCTTGAGATCATCGAAGGCCTGATCGTAGACGAACCGTCCAACCCGTATTTCGAGGAACTGAAAGGACAGATTCTTCTGGAATTCGGCCGTGCGCGCGATGCCATCCCGCCATTGCAGCAGGCAACCGACCTGTCTAACGGGGCACCGTTGATCCGGTTGCTTCTGGCGCATGCGATGATCGAAACTGGTGATGAAGCCTATCTTGCGCCGGCCAAGGAAAACTTGATCGGGGTTTTGTCACGCGAACGCGGCAATGCATCGGCATGGCGTTTCCGCGCGATTATTGAAAACCGTCTGGGTAACGAGGGTGAAGCGTCGCTTTCACAGGCGGAATACAGCCTTTTGACCGGTGATCGACAGGCCGCAAGCTATCACGCGGTGCAGGCCGACCGGAAACTTGAAAAGGGAACGGCAACCTGGCTGCGCGCGCAGGATATCCTGCAGGCTACCAACCCTGATGGTGTGCCGGGTCAGGACAAACCCAATTGAGCACGCCCCACACCGCTGCCCCACCCAACACGTCTCCCAAGACCCGTGCGTTCACACGTAGGGGTCTTTTGGCGTCTGTGATCCAAACAGCAGGAACATTGGGCACCGTGAGCTTGATCAGCAGTCTGGCCGGCTGCTCCCTGCCCGGTGCGGGTGTGGATGTTGGCGGTGATCTAAAACTGCTTTATGCGCCATTTTCGCTTAGCAACCCGCCGCGCTATTGGCAGGTGCGCCAGAATGGTGATCCCGGGCCGCTCAGTTGGGAAGACAAGGACGGGCGCATTGCCCTTGCCGCCCGACCGGGACTGGGATCGTTTGAAATTGGACGAAGAACCAACGTCATCGTTCTGGCATCCCCGTTCCTGTCCTTTGACTGGCAATTTAACAGTGCCGCACAGGTCGGCGATGTTGAACTGGTTCTGGGTTTCCGGCGACAAGCGCAGGGCAGCTGGACTGAAAACGATCTTGGATCGGGGAAACCGGGTATAGATCATGAAGTCCGCATTGCGATTGGCCAGTATTCGGTACGTTATGGGGAATGGCACAGGGAATATTTTGATCTGGCAACACTTTATCGACGTTATTGGCCAGATGCGCCCGCAGACGAGGTCCGCCTTGTCTGGATCGGACTGGTGTCGGGCACGGATCATGCCCCGGTAGAGAACAGTGTCACACACCTAACGCATATTTTACTTTCCCGTTAGCAACCAGATCACGTATCAAAAACCATCACATTCAATCAGGGTCAGGTACATCCCGTCACCACTGACCAGAGAGACAAAAGGACGCCCTATGACTTCCCAGATCGCAAAACGCTTTGTTGCAGGTACGGCTCTTGGCATGAGCATGCTGTTTGGTGCAAATGTTGCCATGGCTCAGGATGCACTCAGCACCGACCAGAAAGCTGAAATCGAAGGCGTTATTGAACAATATCTGCTTGATAATCCGGACGTCCTGCTGCGCGCCATCCAGAATGTTCAGTCATGGCAGGCGGCTGAGCAGTCCCGCCAGCAGGCAGAAGCCATTGTTCCAGTCTGGGATGCGCTTGTGGCTGACAGCAGCGTTCCGTCCGTCGGCCCGGTGGATGCGCCGGTCACCGTGATCGAGTTCTTTGATTATCACTGCGGATACTGCAAACGCGCATTTGATGGCGTGAAGGAAATTGTCGAAAACAGTGACGGCAAGGTCCGCACCCTCTTTATCGAATTCCCGATCCTGCGCGAAGAAAGCACCCTTGCCGCGCGCGCGGCTCTGGCCGCAGCCAAGCAGGGAAAATACATGGAAACCCACGAAGCCTTCATGACCAACCGTGGCCTTCTTGATCAGGACCGCATCAATGAACTGGCAGCCGGTGCCGGTGTTGATGTTGACCAGATGCTTGAAGACATGAAGGCACCTGAAATCACCGGTATGATTTCGCAATATTCGGCGATGGCCCATGCAGTTGGCATTTCCGGCACCCCGGCCTTCCTGATCAACGGCACCATGGTATCAGGTGCGGATATGGATCGCGTCAACGCGCTGGTCGATGCCGGCCTGAAAGACGCTTCCTGATCCAAACAGACAGGTATCGCGAAACGGCCAACATGTGCAGTTTGGTTGTCTCGCCGCCGTAATAAAAAATCAAAGGCCCGTTTCATATTCGAAACGGCCCTTTGATTTTGTCGTATCTCGCAAACATTTGCTGATCAGATGATTCCGGCCAATGGCGAAGACGGATCAGCGTATTTCTTTTTCGGCATGCGGCCAGCCAGGAAGGATTCACGCCCGGCAATGATCGCATGTTTCATCGCACGCGCCATGCGGATCGGATCCTTTGCCCCGGCGATTGCGGTATTCATCAAAACACCGTCACAGCCAAGCTCCATGGCAACCGCGGCGTCCGATGCGGTCCCGACCCCGGCATCAACCAGAACCGGCACATTGGCGTTTTCCTTGATCAGCGCGATATTGACCGGGTTCAAAATCCCCATGCCCGATCCGATCAGGGATCCCAGCGGCATGATCGCGCAGCAGCCCATGTCTTCGAGCATCTTGGCCTGAATGGGGTCATCGCTGCAGTAGACCATCACATCAAAGCCATCCTTGATCAGCGCTTCGGCCGCCGTCAGCGTTTCAGGCATATTGGGATACAGCGTTGCCTGATCGCCCAGCACTTCAAGCTTCACCAGGTTCCAGCCGCCCGCTTCGCGCGCAAGACGCAAGGTCCGCACGGCATCGTCGGCGGTAAAGCAGCCCGCAGTATTCGGCAGATAGGTATATTTTTTCGGATCGACATAATCGACCAGCATCGGCTGGTTCGGGTCAGTCAGGTTCACGCGGCGGACAGCAACGGTGACGATTTCCGCCCCCGATGCCTCAATCGCGATTTTGGTTTCTTCGAAATCCTTGTATTTACCGGTACCAACCAGAAGACGGGATGAGAATTTCTTGCCCGCAACGACGAAGCCATCGTCGTCTGCCGCCGCCAAACCGGCCTCATGCGAACCGCCGCCGATGAAATGGACGATTTCGAATTTGTCGCCCTCGGCAAGCGGTGTTTCGCTGTAGGCCGTCTTGGGAACGATTTCCAGATTGCGCTCAACCGCGACCTTGGTCTGGGCGATTCCAAGTTCGCCAAGAAGTTCGGCAACGTTTCCGGCATTTTCGATGGTGCGGTCTTCACCGTTGATCGTCAGACGCATCTTTTCGTTTCATCCCTTTGGTATCAAAATCTTCACGATTGCCGCGCAGTATGCGCAGCACATTCGCCCGAAGCAAGCTGTCTTGCGTACCTTTTTGGCTTTGTCCACATAGCCGATCCCACTGGCCAGACATAAGCCAGACCTCTTCGCCATCAAGGCGGCGTTGCAAAGGCCAATGCAAAGTTGCGTCAGACTTTAGTCGTGTTATAAACGCAACACCAAATGTTGGGCATGCAGGGACTGGATGCCCTGCGGACAGAAGTGCATCGAATGCCCCGAAGCAAGAATGGAAGTGAACGAGTTGACTGGTTTTAGACAAAACCGACAAGAAGACTCTGGCATTCTTGGCAATGCTAAGGCATATACGCACACATCGGTTGCGAACCTTGATCCTTTCGCCGCTTCTGCGTTGGCGAAATTCGGGTTTCATCTGTCCAACATTCAAAAGCGGAATGCATTCAGACACGAATTATACGTCTCGAAAGCTTTAAACGGCATGATCTATGGCTTTGGCTCCCGGAGCACCAAGAACGCCCTGGATGCCATGCGCGGATTGATCCACACACCATCATAAAGATATCGAAATGAGCAAGTTCAACATCGACAATGACGCCATTCGCCAGCTCGCAGAGCTGCTGGACGACACCAATCTGACCGAAATTGAAGTTGCCGCAGGTGACAACCGCATTCGCGTCGCCCGTCAGGGCACCATGGTTGCTGCTCCGGCTGCCGCCCCTGCTGCTGCGCCGGCACCGGCTGCGGCACCTGCCGCTGCGGCACCGTCTGATGCCGGATCCCACCCGGGTGCGGTTAAATCGCCGATGGTCGGCGTTGTCTATTTCGCACCGGAACCGGGTGCAGCACCGTTTATCTCGGTTGGCTCCTCGGTTTCCGAAGGTCAGACCCTGATGCTGATCGAAGCGATGAAGACCTTCAACCCGATCCGCGCCCCGAAATCGGGCAAGGTCACCCAGATTCTGGCGACCGACGGCCATCCGGTCGAATATGACGAGCCGCTAGTCATTATTGAATAAGCCGGGGTATCAACCGCATGTTCGACAAAATCCTGATTGCCAACCGTGGTGAAATCGCGCTTCGTATTCAGCGCGCCTGCCGCGAAATGGGCATCAAAACTGTCGCGGTGCATTCCACTGCCGATGCGGACGCCATGCATGTGCGTCTGGCCGACGAATCGGTCTGCATCGGTCCGGCAGCATCCAAAGACAGCTATCTCAACATTCCGGCCATTCTTTCGGCTGCTGAAATCACCGGTGCCGAAGCCATCCATCCGGGCTACGGCTTCCTGTCGGAAAGTGCCGATTTCGCATCCATGGTCGAAGAGCACGGCTTTACCTTCATCGGCCCGACGCCGGAACATATCCGCACCATGGGTGACAAGATCACGGCAAAACAGACCGCCGAGAAGCTTGGTATTCCGTGTGTGCCGGGGTCTGATGGTGAAATCACCACCGTTGACGAAGCCCGCAAATGCGCCAAGGACATCGGCTATCCGGTCCTGATCAAGGCATCGGGCGGCGGCGGCGGTCGCGGCATGAAAGTGGTCGAGCGCGAGGAAGACCTTGCCGAAGCCTTTTCCATGACCCGTAAGGAAGCATTGCAGAACTTTGGCAATGCCGCCGTTTACATGGAAAAGTACCTTGGCAAGCCGCGCCACATCGAATTGCAGGTCATTGGTGACATGCATGGCAACGCCGTTCACCTGTTTGAACGCGATTGCTCCTTGCAGCGTCGTCACCAGAAGGTACTTGAAGAAGCTCCGTCTCCGACCCTGACACCGGAAGAACGCGAACGCATCGGCTCCACTGTTGCCAATGCCATGATCGGCATGGGCTATCGCAATGCCGGTACGATCGAGTTCCTGTATGAAAACGGCGAGTTCTATTTCATCGAAATGAACACCCGCCTGCAGGTCGAACACCCGGTAACTGAAATGATTTCCGGTGTTGACCTTGTGCGTGAACAGATCCGCGTTGCAGCTGGTCTTGAGCTGTCATTCAAGCAGGAAGACCTTGAAATTCATGGTCATGCGATTGAATGCCGTATCAATGCCGAAGATCCGCAGACCTTTGTTCCGTCACCGGGCAAGATCAAGGAATATCATGCACCGGGCGGTCTTGGCGTGCGTGTCGATAGCGGCATCTATACCGGTTATTCGATTCCGCCCTATTACGACAGCATGATCGCAAAGCTGATTGTGCATGGTCGTGACCGTGAAGAATGCATGATGCGCCTGCGCCGTGCGCTGGCGGAATATGCGATTGGTGGTATCAAAACCACCATTCCGCTGCATCAGACGCTTCTGTCCAACCCGGACATCCAGAAAGGGGATTACGACATCCACTGGCTGGAAAAGTTCATGGGCATGAAAAAAACGCTGTGATCAGCGTTCTATCCGATTTCAAACGGGAACCTTCGGGTTCCCGTTTTTTTGTTTCCGATCCACATCAAAACGTTAATCAAGCTTCCCTATTATAAAAGTCCGGTTCAGACTGGGATGTGTGATGACCTTGTCGGGACCGACCGGGTCTCTCATATGTAAACTGACACCAGACAAACAGGACCAGAGCAATTATCACTGCGATCATGTCAAACCAGCTGACCCCTGATCTTTTGATCCGAGCCTATTCCGTCGGCCTGTTTCCGATGGCCGAAAGCCATGATGATCCAACACTTTACTGGATCGATCCGGAATGGCGTGGTGTCTTGCCGCTTGATGGCTTCCACGTGCCGCGCAGCCTGCGTAAGGAAGTGCGCAAGGGCACCTATAAAATCCATGTCGACCGTGCCTTTCCCGACGTGATCCGCGCCTGTGCAGAACCGACCGATACCCGCGATGACACCTGGATTAACAGCAACATCCTTGACGCCTATTGCGCGCTTCACAAGATGGGCTGCGCGCATTCGATCGAGGCATGGAAAGACGGCGAGTTGGTCGGCGGTCTTTATGGCGTGAGCCTCGGCAAGGCGTTCTTTGGCGAAAGCATGTTTTCACGTGCCACCAACGCATCAAAGGTCGCCTTGGTCTATCTGGTCGCATTGATGCGTCAGGGCGGATACAGCCTGCTTGATACGCAGTTCGTCAATGATCACCTCAAACAGTTCGGGGTCGAGGAAATCCCGCGCGAGCGATATCGCAACGAACTGGCCAAGGCGTTGACCGGGCGTGCCAACCTTCCGTTTGAAGTCGATCCGGAAATCCTTGAAGAAACGCTGACGGGCGGCGATAGTGAGGCTCATCTGCAGCCCTGAAGTCTGCAGCGCCCATCACGACCTCCACACCACGACGAGTTCCACATGAATATTCGCCCCGCCACCGAACAAGACATCCCCGCCATTCTTGATATCGTCGCCCCGATCCTGCGGGCAGGTGATACCTATGCCATTGATAGCGACATGACCGACGACGACGTCATTGCCTATTGGATGGGAAAGGACAAGGTAACGCTGGTGGCCGAGGAAGATGGCAAGGTGGTCGGCACCTATTACATCCGCCAAAACCAGGGCGGCGGCGGATCACATGTGTGTAATTGCGGCTACATGACGTCACCTGCGGCCAGTGGACGCGGCATTGCGCGACGTATGTGTGAAGACTCGCTTGTGCGCGCCAAGGCGCTTGGCTACCGCGCCATGCAGTTCAATTTCGTGATCGCCAGCAACGCTGCCGCGGTTCACCTTTGGCCGACACTGGGCTTTGAGATCGTCGGCCGCCTGCCCGGCGCCTTCATGCATCCGACATTGGGTGAAACCGATGCACTGGTGATGTATCGCAAGCTTTAAGCAAACCAAATTAAGACAAACAAAAAGGGCGGGTACCATCTGGCACCCGCCCTTTTGTATTTCTAAACCGATCTGTTCAGATCAGAACAGGAAGCGGACGCGAAGGGTCCCTTCGATGGCAGACAGTTCCTTGCGAACGCCCTCGCCCGGTTTGATTTCCTTGTCGACTTCGACGACCACATAGCCAACGCCGCCTTCGGAACGCAGATACTGACCGCTGATGTTGATGCCACGACGGGCAAACACATCGTTGATCTTAAGCAGCACGCCCGGAACGTTGCGGTGAATATGCATGAAGCGGGTATGGGTGCGGTCCTTGACCGGAAGCGAGACTTCCGGGAAGTTCACAGCCCCAAGGGTCGAACCGTTATCGGAATAAGTGATCAACTTGTCTGCGACCTCAATCCCGATATTTTCCTGTGCTTCCTGTGTGGAGCCACCGATATGCGGGGTCAGGATAACGTTATCCATGCCACGCAGCGGGCTTTCGAACTGTTCGTCCTTGCCTGCCGGCTCAACCGGGAACACGTCAAGCGCCGCACCGGCCAGATGACCGCTTTCAAGGGCGGCGGCCAGATCGTCGATGACGATGACATTGCCACGTGCGGCATTGATCAGATGCGCGCCCTTTTTCATCTTGGCGATTTCGGCAGCGGTGATCATGTTCTTGGTCTGCTCGTTGGCCGGAACATGCAGGGACACGACGTCAGACTTTTCCAGAAGCTCATCCATCGACGAGCAGGAATTGGCATTGCCCATGGCAAGCTTGTTGACCACGTCAAAGTAAATGACGTTCATGCCAAGCGATTCCGCCAGCACCGAAAGCTGCGAACCGATATGGCCATAACCGATGATGCCCAGCGTCTTGCCGCGCGCCTCATAGGAACCATGGGCGTTTTTCAGCCAGCCACCTTCATGAGCAGCCGCATTGCGCTTCGGGATACCACGCAGCAGCATGATGATCTGACCAAGCACCAGTTCGGCAACCGAACGGGTGTTGGAATACGGCGCGTTGAACACCGGAATGCCGCGCATGGCAGCGGCCTGCAGATCGACCTGGTTGGTGCCGATGCAGAAACAGCCGATCGAGGTCAGCTTGGATGCGGCATCAATGACTTCTTCGGTGAGTTTGGTACGGGAACGAATGCCCAAAAAGTGCGCTTCGGAGACAACGGACTTCAGTTCGTCCGCGTCGAGCGCAGCAGGGTAATGGTCGACATTAGAGTAGCCGGCCTCTTTGAACATCTTTACAGCGTTTTCATGGATACCTTCGAGCAGGACAACCTTGATCTTGTCCTTCTCCAACGAAAGTTTGCTGTTCACGGCGCACCATCCTTTTCTTCGCGAGGGCGACACGGGAAAATCCCCGAGCCGTTTTTCAAACCGTTTAAAATCGGTCTGTGGCACAATGAAATAGGACTTCGCGGCACGTCCGTCAAAGGCTTTCCCTTGCGTAAATACGCATTGCGCCTATCTTCTGAACGCATATACCGGCTAATGCGTATGAAAATCAGGCCCCTTCAACGGGCCGTTGTCACCTTTGGGGCCCCGCTTCGGGGAACTTGCTTTGCCTGTCGAAATCAGAACCGTCACCGATATTCACCAAATCGGCCAACAGAACTGGGACAACTGCGCGGGGTCGGACAACCCGTTCGTCAGTTTTGCCTTTCTTTCGGCCATGGAAGACAGCAGATCGACCACGGCCGAAACAGGCTGGCAGCCCTTCCATCTGGTGGCCGAAGATGAAACAGGTTCCGTCATCGGCATCGTGCCGCTTTATGTCAAAGGCCATTCTTACGGCGAGTATGTTTTTGACTGGGCCTGGGCAGAGGCCTATGAGCGGGCTGGCGGTCGCTATTACCCGAAACTGCAATCAGCAGTCCCCTTTTCACCCGTCCCTGGCCCAAGACTGCTTATCGCCAAGGATCACCCGGATCCCGAAAGCGTGCGCACTGCGCTGATCAATGGCATGACGATCCTGCCTGAAAAGCTTGGCATAGCGACCTTGCATGTGACGTTTTGCAGTGGCGATGAAAGCAGGCAGATGGAACAGGCCGGGTTCCTTGCGCGCACCGGCATGCAATATCACTGGCGCAATCGCGATTATCAGAATTTTGACGATTTCCTTGGCGCGCTTAATTCGCGCAAGCGCAAGAACCTGCGCAAGGAACGCAAACAGGTTCTTGAAGCCGGTTACAGTTTTCAAGCCCTGCGCGGCGATGATCTGAAACCCCATCATTGGGACCGGTTTTATCATTTCTATCGTGATACATCGGATCGCAAATGGGGTCAGGCCTATCTGACGCGTGACTTCTTTGATTTGCTCCATGAGCGCATTCGCGATCGCACAGTTCTGGTCTGCGCGTTTAATGATGGGGAAATGGTGGCCGGTGCACTTAACATGATCGGGTCGGAAACGCTTTATGGCCGTAACTGGGGCACGATTGATCGCACCCCGCTTTTGCATTTCGAGACCTGTTACTATCAGGCCATTGATATCGCGATTGAACATGGCCTTAAAACGGTCGAGGCCGGCGCACAGGGCGAACACAAGATCCAGCGCGGCTACGAACCCGTCATCACCCATTCCGCCCACTTGATTGCAGACCCGGGCCTCAAGCGCGCGGTTGCGCAGTTTCTGAGGCAAGAACGCGACCATATTGATCAGGATCGCGACTATATCCTGTCGGAACACAGTCCCTATCGGCAGGAACAACCGGGCTCGTAACCCGGCCTAAGCCCACATATCCCAAAAAGAAAAGGCGCGGGAAATTCCCGCGCCTTTTGTCATGTTAAGTCTTGTGCGTCAGACCGAACGGACGTCGTTCAGGAAGCCGTTCACGTGGCTGCGAAGCTCATCGTTGGCGGCGGCCAGACGCCCGACACTGTCAAGCTGACCATTGGAAAGATCACCGCTTTCGGTCGTGGCATCAGCAACGTTTTTAACGGCATTGGTGATGGCTACGTTACCGTTGGCAGCCCCTTCGACACTGCGCGAGATTTCCTCGGTCGCAGCGCCCTGCTCTTCAACCGCGCTGGCGACAACCGACATCAGTTCATCAATCTTGGTGATGGTGTCGGCAAAGCCACGCACAGCCTCGGAAGCCGCACCGGTTTCGCTTTGCATCTCGGCAATCTTGGCAGTGATCTGTTCGGTCGCCTTGACGGTCTGGGAAGCAAGGTTTTTCACCTCACCGGCCACCACAGCAAAGCCTTTACCCGCTTCACCCGCACGGGCCGATTCAATGGTTGCGTTCAGTGCCAGCAGGTTGGTCTGGTCGGCAATGTCACTGATCAGGTTGACAACCTCGCCAACGCTTTGCGCAGCATCATTGAGTTTCGAAACGCGTTCGTTGGTACGTTCGGTTTCGCCTACCGCGACCTGGGTGATTTCAGTCACGCGTGCAATCTGCGACGAGATTTCTGAAATCGAGGCCGACAGCTGTGCGGTTGCAGAAGCCACGGTTTCGATGTTGGTCGAAGACTCTTGGGCCTGCTCTGCCACATCCTGGGCATCCTGGTTGGCACGCTGAGCATGGGAAGTCAGCGTTTCAGATGCCGAACGGACATCATTAAGCGCTGCGTTCACGGCTTGCAGAACGTCCTGGATTTTGTCATCAAACCCCTTGGTCAGCGTACCCATGCGCTGGCTACGTTCGACCTGGCGTTTGGCTTCGACTTTTTCCTGCTCAGCCATACGGGCACGTTCACGGGCGTTCTCGCGGAAGACTTCAAGCGATTTCGCCATCGCACCAACTTCATCGGCACGCTTCATATCTAGCGTTTCGATATCAAGGTTACCAGAAGCAAGGTTCCCCATGGCTTCAGTCATTTTACGGATCGGAGTTGCGATCATGCGTGACAAGGTACCACCAAACAGAGCCGCCATCGCGATCAGCAAGACAACCCCGATACCCAGCGGCACCTGGAAGATCAGCATCGCTTGTTCGACATCCGCCTTAACTTCTGCCACCAGCTGATCAATGTTTTTAGCAAGCTCGCCCGCAATCATCGTGACCTGATCGGAAAGTTCCCGCGGCTCGCCAGATGCCTCGATGGCACGGGCGTGGTTGACGGTCAGGTAATGACGCATCAGCTGTGCCTGCTGGGCAGCGATTTCTTCCCAACGATCAATTGCCGCATCCATGTCTTCAATCAATTTAGCTACGGCTGGGCTGATCGATTCATATGTCTTGAGTGCGTCCGTTTCGCTATCAATGCGCTCCAGTGACTCTTCATAGCTGGTCAGACCGGTACGATCACCTGT
The DNA here is from genome assembly GCF_002709775.1 of Thalassospira sp. GTDB lineage: Bacteria > Pseudomonadota > Alphaproteobacteria > Rhodospirillales > Thalassospiraceae > Thalassospira. The sequence goes on along the minus strand of NZ_PAQR01000007.1, from coordinate 31,939 downwards.
GGTCAGGAAGTAAACGAGGGCCTGTCGTGCCGAAAGGTAAGCACGATCAAGATCACGGTAATCGCGTTCAAATTCTGACAGATATTCGCGGTCAACATTCGCACTATCGACCTTCATGGTCGCGAAGATGCCAGCACCAGCGACCATCAAAATGACAGCAATCATGATGGCAAAACAGGACATCAGCTTTGCCGGGATAGAGAGGTTTTCAAAGAATTTCATGACTGTTCTCCCTACAGACCGCGACGGCGCGCAAGTTCATTGAGATTGACCTCGATGGTCACGGCACCGATCGGCTGACGGTCCGCATCGCTCATCGTCATGTTGAGCTGCGACAGCCAGGCGTCAGAATTTTCGTTGTATTCGGCTTCATCAATGAAAACCGCATCTGGGCCATTCGGATAGGTGTTCTGGAACTTCGCCTCATCCCCCTGCCAGAAATCCGAGGTGATGGAGCTTTGCCCAACGTTCAGGCCAGCTGCATCCATTACAAAGATTTCGGCATACATCCCGCCAGAGCGTGCCTGTACCTGTGTCAGGTAGCTCGACAGTGGGTTGGTCAGAATTGCTGCCACCAGCGGCTGATCTTCAGCTTCGCGTTCCGCACGCCATTGCTCGTCGGCGGCATCAATCTCGCCCTGTGTCATATCCTTACGGAGCTTGTTCTGCGACGTAATGGAAAGCGCCACAACCGGATTGGCAAGCCATTCGCGGATATCGCGGATGAACTGATCAGTAATGAGCGCGTTGGGATCCCCCGGCAACTCTGCCTTGGCAAATGCGGTATGCGGCACAGCAAGCACTGCTGCTGTCAGCATCCCGGCCAAAGCCACACCACACTTGGACTTCATTCGTTTTACTCCCCTAGTCTATGCCGACGGCGAAGATTGACTATCTATTCGTATAGCACCTTATACAAAGGATATAACGCAAATACAACCTTTTTTAGAATCCTGGGAACTTTGGAGCCGCATGAGACGAGCTTCCACATTTTCTATATGTGGATTGCGTGCGCCAAAACAACAGTGCGATCGGCAGAAACTGGGGAAATGGTGAGCCCGGAAATCAGGCAAGAAAAAAGCGGCGGTATAAGACCGCCGCTGAGTTTGGTTGGGACACGAGCAAACTGCAGAAGATTACGTTGTTCCAGGCGCGATACGCGCCCCTGCAAAGAACAACTGTCCACCCGGAACTAAGCAGGATGTGTGCCAACTTTCGAAAAACCTTTGAAATCGCCGGTTTTCCGGGAAATTTCGGCACATCCCCTTCCGAGTAAAATTACATTAACTCATAATCTTTGCATTTCAAAATGCAAAGATTGCAAAATGCGAACTTCTATTTTCGCAAAATGCAAAAATCTACCTATACTTTAGAGAATTGCGTTATTTGCAAGCAACTTATGGCACACTAACTGGTGCGCTTTTTCTTTCTTGGTTTATTGAAATTCAGCAGTGCCGGCGCCTTCTCGATGATTTCTTCGAGAATATCTTTGGCCGTATCAAGGTCTTCCTTGGCGGAGTCGTCAAGCTGACTGATATAGCGCGGATCGGAGATCATTCGCTCTGCCTCATAGAGGGTACGCAACTCGCTTTGGAACATTTCGCGCGCGCCAAGCGGCAGGTGCTCCTTGGCACTCATGATAAAAAAGAACTTCAGGCTGGTCTTGATGACAAGACGCAGCATCAAGACCTGCAACTTGTGGAACTGCTCTTCAAGCTCTTCTTTCTTGGGATGACTTTCGAGCTTGTTCATCCGCTCCATGATCACAATCGACAACGCCTTGAAGTTATCCACCTCTTCTCGAAACGGGCGATAACCGGTAACATCGGACTTATCGGCGTTCTTATCAAGAACGTCCGCGAGCGAGATCAGCTTACGCGCGCGCAGCTCAAGCCGGGACAGGAACTCCTCGACTTCGTTTCGAAATTTTCTTTGTGCAGCCTGGCTCATGATATTCTGGCGTTCTTGATATGATTGTGCCCGGGAACAGTATTCCCGGGCACCAATCTATACTGCCAATGATTAACAACAACCTGAAAACCGGGAAAGGCGTTTTCAGCCCGCCATTTCCGGGTCTTTCTTCTGCTGTTTCTCGCCGTTTTCATCTTCCGGATAACGGAAGACAACAGCATCGTCTTCGATATCGACCAAGACAGCCCCGCCCTTCGACAGTTTGCCAAACAGCAATTCTTCGGCAAGCGGCTTCTTGACGTGCTCCTGAATGACCCGGCCCAGCGGACGCGCACCGAATGCGACGTCGTAACCGCGCTCCGCCATCCAGGCCCGTGCGGCTTCGGTCAGCTCGATCGAAACGTTACGATCCGCCAGCTGCGCTTCAAGCTGCAGGATGAACTTGTCGACAACCATCTTGACGACTTCCGGCTTCAGGTTGGCGAACGGAATGACCGCATCCAGACGGTTGCGGAATTCCGGCGTGAAGGTGCGTTTGATTGCTTCTTCATCTTCACCGGTGCGCATTTCACGCTTGAAGCCGATCGGCGGTTTGGCCATATCCGATGCGCCGGCATTGGTCGTCATGACCAGTACGACGTTGCGGAAATCAACCGTCTTGCCATTATTGTCAGTCAGTTTGCCGTGGTCCATGACCTGCAGAAGAATATTGAACAGGTCCGGGTGGGCCTTTTCAATTTCATCAAGCAGCACAACCGCGTGCGGATGCTGATCCACGGCATCGGTCAGAAGACCACCCTGATCAAAGCCGACATAGCCCGGCGGCGCACCGATCAGGCGCGACACACTGTGGCGCTCCATATATTCCGACATGTCAAAGCGGATGAACTCGATCCCCATGACGGTTGCCAGCTGTTTGGTGACCTCCGTCTTACCGACACCGGTCGGGCCAGAGAACAGATAGCTACCAATCGGCTTTTCCGGTTCACGAAGGCCTGCGCGCGCAAGCTTGATCGCACTCGCAAGTGCTTCAATCGCACCATCCTGACCAAACACAACGGTTTTAAGGTCGCGCTCCAGATTGGCCAGTGCCTTGCGGTCGTCGGTCGAGACTGATTTTGGTGGGATGCGGGCGATCTTGGCGACGATTTCCTCGACATCACGTTTACCAACCGTGCGCTTACGCTTGCTTGGTGCAACCAGCATGCGCGACGCACCAACCTCGTCAATCACGTCAATCGCACTGTCAGGCCGCTTGCGGTCACTGATGTAACGCGACGCCAACTCAACCGCAGAACGCAGCGCTTCGTTGGTGTATTTGACCTGATGATGCTCCTCGTAATAGGGCTTCAGCCCCTTAAGGATCTTGACGGTATCTGCTTCGGACGGTTCTTCGACATCGATTTTCTGGAAACGACGGACAAGGGCACGGTCCTTTTCAAAATGCCCGCGGAATTCCTTATAGGTCGTCGACCCGATACAACGCAGTGACCCACTTGCCAGCGCAGGCTTGAGCAGGTTGGACGCATCCATTGCGCCGCCTGACGTCGCACCGGCACCGATCACGGTGTGGATTTCATCAATGAACAGAACAGCACCTTCGTACTCTTCAAGCTCCTTGACCACAGCCTTGAGGCGCTCCTCGAAATCACCGCGATAGCGCGTTCCGGCCAGAAGCGCGCCCATATCAAGGGCAAAGATCGTGGCGTTCTCGAGCACCTCGGGCACATCACCATCATTGATCCGGCGCGCAAGCCCCTCGGCGATGGCGGTTTTACCAACGCCCGGATCCCCGACATAAAGCGGGTTGTTTTTGGTACGACGGCACAGGACCTGAATGGTGCGGTCAATCTCGCTCTGGCGGCCGATCAAAGGATCGATCTTGCCGCTCTGCGCCTTGACATTAAGGTTCACACAATAGGCCTTAAGCGCCTCGCCTTCGGCCGGGCCGCTTTCGTCACCTTCTGGCGGCATGCCCGATACCGGCTCTTCGTCGGCACCACGCGGGATGCGACGTTCATTAAGCTCGGTCGCCTTGGCGATGCCGTGTGAAATGTAATTCACCGCATCAAGGCGCGTCATATCCTGCAGTTGCAGATAGTAAACCGCATGCGACTCCCGCTCCGAGAACAGCGCGACCAGCACGTTTGCACCGGTCACTTCTTCGCGGCCGGACGACTGAACGTGGATGGCTGCACGCTGGATCACGCGCTGGAAACCGGCGGTCGGCTTTGGATCTACCAAGCGTGCGCTGATCAGACCGGAAAGTTCGCTATCGGCGAATTCCAGAAGGTCTGACCGCAGGCGATCAATATCAACCCGGCAGGCCTTAAGTACCGCCAGTGCATCCTGATCTTCGGTCAGTGACAACAGAAGATGTTCAAGAGTGGCATATTCGTGCCGGCGCTCCGACGCATATGCGAGCGCACGGTGCAGGCTTTCCTCAAGATTGCGCGATAGCATATGTCACTCCTTCTCTAAGGTACACTGCAGCGGATGCTGATTCTGGCGGGCCAGGTCCATGACCTGGTTAACTTTGGTCTCTGCAATTTCATATGTGAAGACACCGCACACTCCGACACCCTTGCGGTGCACCTGAAGCATGATCTCGGTGGCTTCTTCACGACCTTTTTCGAAAAACCGTTCCAGTACGTGAACGACGAACTCCATCGGCGTGTAGTCGTCATTCAGCAACAGCACCTTGTACATGGACGGCTTTTTCGTCTTGGGCCGTGTCTTTGTTACGATCCCCGTGTTCGGCAGATCAGTGCCGTCATTATCCTGTTCAGTCATCGTCTACTTACCGGAACCCTTATTTCCTGCGTGAACTCCATGATAGGTCATTGCCAAACTCTTTCAAAGTACGCTACGCGGTTCTCACTAGGAATTTATTGTGCATCCGAGTGTTGTTTGTTGTCCATCTTCGATTCATTTAGGCCGCGAATAACGCACTGCAAGATCAAGCAACAAACTTCCTGATTATTGTTGATCCAAAATGGCATGGCAGGAAATCAGGCAAAGAAAAAGCGGGCATGGCCAAAAGCCATACCCGCCCGGAAATTCTGATTGCTGGAATATCCAACATTGTCGCTTGCATCATTTCATCGCGGCATTGGTTGCCTTGCTGATCGCATCCAGACTATCCGAGATGGCAGAAAACATGATTTCCTGCATCTTTTCACCCTCGGCCATACTGCTGGCATAGCAGCGATTGAGGATGCGCGAATGCAGCTCCTGAAGATCGGCAAGGCTTTCGACTTTGGCCAGCTCATCAAGATCATCCTGCGATGCTTCAAATTCCTTCTGCATCCAGCTTGAAAGCTCGGTTCCGATCCCGCCAGTCTTTTCAAACATCGTCATGGTTGCCTGCCAGACTTCCTCGAAACTTTTCTTCTGGGCATCGAGGAGCTCTTCATACTGCGCGGCAACCCGCGACCCTGCCCCGGAAAATACATCGGCCTGACCGGTCATGGTTTCAAAGATTTTACCGAATGCTTCGTTGGCTGCAGAAACACTGTCTTCAAAGGCATCATTGCCAGCGGCAACCATGGCTTCGACCTCGGGGGTTTTCCAAAGCTCGAAATACGGCTCCATGCCGGTGCCATCCATGAACAGCGCGCCAAAGCCAAATACGTCGGCCTGTTTTGGCTCGGCTTTTGGCTTTGCCTCGACCGATTTTGGCGCAACTGCCGGCTTGGCCGGTGTCGACACAGGTGCCGGTTTGGTAGGCGCTGCTGATTGCGGCGCGGCCTCCTTTCCAGCAAGCTTGGCTGGTGCTGATGCCTTTGGCGCGGGTGCTGATTTGGTTGCGGCACTTGCCGGGGCAGCAGCGGCCTTTTTCGGGGCTGCTTTGGCGGTTGCCTTTGCAGCGGTTGTTTTTTTCGGGGCGGAAGAAGCGGCCGACTTGCTCGTTGCCGCAGATTTGCTTTTCGTGCTCACGGTACTGGCCTTTTCAGTTTTGGTGGATGGTACGGGCGCTGTCGATTTTGCTGCCGGCGTACTTTTCGCAGCAGGTCGCGCGGCCCCGGTGGTTGCAACAGGTGACTTCTCATAGGGTTTCGATGTCTTCGGCGCTGGCGAAGAGGCAGGTGCCTTGGATGCAGGCTGGGGTTTTACAGGAGCAGCAGCACTCCCGACCACCTCTTCAGACGGGCCGGATTGCGCACTTTTGGTACTCGGCGCACTCGATGGCTTTGCCTTCGCAGCCGCTTCGTCCTTAATAGGTTCGGGTGCTGCACTAACTGGCGCAGCCGAACTCTCCGGCGCTTTAGCTGCGGCAACTTCGGACATTGCCGAAGGAGTCTCTTGAGTCTCCGACGCCATTTTTTCATCAGCGCCAGATACCTTCTGGGCAGCAGCTTCGATCTCGGAAGATGTCATCACCCTGCGCTTGGCAGGTGTGCTTCCCACTGCGGGCGCTGTCGATTTGGGCGACGCTTTGGAAACCGGCTTCGTTGCAGTTTTCCCGGATGTTTTCTTCCTGGAATCAGCCATTGCCTCGACCTCCTGATCGCCGGGATATCCACCCCGGATCAATGTTGCATTGCAACATAACCCTAGATGGAAATACCCCGCCTCGTCAAGCACAGTTTAGTGACATTTCGGACACAAACCGAGGTTCAGGATAGATGAAAACGCCAGAAGTCCGGGATAAACTTCAAAATGACTTATTGAACAAGGCACTAGCAAAAGCCATCGCTGCATTGCAGCAATTTGACATCGTGAAACAGCAGCAGGTGCCTTACATGCTGCCGTTCCAATCTTTTGGTCCGCACCGCCTTAGCGAAGCATGTTTCCACGCACGGTGCGGTAGAAATCACGAGAGTCGTTATTCTGAACGTAGTGCAATTGCGCTGCCCCCTGGGACCGCGCATTTTCAACGGCAGGCGGTTCAGGCAATTCGCGCTCCACGGATGACAGGTTTGCCAAAACATCCGGGAAATCAAGCGCATGCATGTCATCAACACCCGATGCCCAGGCTGCCAGCGTTATGTTGCTCGAAGAACATCCGATTGCCACCCAGTAATAGTCATCGGAATAAAGACGCAAACCATCACGGCTTTGGGTCCCGAAGCCTTCGGCCTGCAGAGCATCGGTGATGGCGAGGTAGGATGCGCGATCAATCCGGTCGACCGCCTCTTCCCCGCCAAAGGCGCCAAGCGGCGCATTCAGCTCAACATTGATATCCTTGACCTGAAGCGGGCCGAACACGCGCGTGGTCAGGTTGAATTGTTCGTTACCGGGATAGGGCGTCAGCTCAAAGACACGGACTTCCTTGTAGTAGTCCGCATTGTAAATGATGCGGATTTGACCATCCGCAGTTCCCGCCGAACAGGCCTGACGCAGATCATCGGCATTCAGATACGAGAACCAGGACGCCTTGCGCACAAGCGGATTACTGACATCACTTGTCTGGGTAAAGGTGCAGCCGCCAAGCCCGGCAATCACAAGTGCTGCGATCCCTGCCCTAGCCCAATTGGCACGGGTCGTTGCGCTACGGGTGTGAACTGAAACCCTCTTTTCAAACATTCGATCCTCGATTTTTTACCGATCTGGAGATATAAAATGTACTTTCGCGTATAAAAATGGCCATCTCAAGGCCCGAGTGACGACCGTCAAATTTTGATGCTCTTAAACATTTGTTTAAGGCTGGGATGAGACAGTGAACTTATTTAGTTCTTGGGGAAACCTCAAAGCCGAGCCCGATATAATGCGTTTAATGACCCTTGCCGGGCCAAATGCAATGGCCAAAGCTCAGTCCGCCGCACGCACGCTCTGCATGCGTGGCCTTGTTCCTGTGCTTTTGTGTCTGGTCGCAATCATCTCAGTCACGGTTCTTTCGCCGTCCGCTGCTCTTGCGCGGACCTATACGGCGATGATCATTGATGGCGATACTGGCGAAACGCTGCATGAATACCGCCCGGATCATAAGGTCTATCCGGCATCCCTGACCAAAATCATGACCCTTTATATGGTCTTTGATGCACTCGAACACGGCAAGGTGTCGCTTTCGACTCGCATGAAGGTTTCCAAACGCGCCTGGGGTCAGGCCCCGTCCAAACTGGGCCTTAAGGCCGGTGAGACCATTTCGGTCAAGGACGCGATCCTGGCACTGGTAACCAAATCCGCCAATGACATCGCCGTTGTTGTTGCCGAGCATCTTGGCGGTACGGAAATCAAGTTTGCCCAGATGATGACATCCGAGGCGCGCCGCCTTGGCATGACGCGCACCACGTTCCGCAATGCGTCGGGCCTGCCGAACCGCGGGCAGATGACCACCGCGCGCGACATGATCAAACTGGCCGTGGCGCTTCGCAAGAATTACGGCAGCTACTATCATTACTTTGCCACCCAGAAGTTCCGCTTTGGCAACCGTACCTATGGCAACCACAACAACCTTCTGGCGTCCTACTATGGCACCGACGGGATCAAGACCGGCTATATCAATGCATCGGGCTTTAACCTTGTCGCGTCGGTCAATCGCAATGGCAAACGCCTGATCGGTGTTGTCTTTGGCGGACGTACCGCGCGTACCCGCGATGATCAGATGAAAAAGCTTCTTGATCAGGCCTATGTCAAACTGACCAAAGAAGGCGAGATCGTTGTTCCGCGTCCGCGCATCAGCCCGGAAGACAAGATCCTGCCGGCTGACGCCCAGTTGCTGATTGCCAAACGCAATACGCTGCGCGAAGCCGAACAGCCGGGCCGCATTGATACGCAAACGGTCGTAACCCGACTGAAACCCGAAACCGATGCAGGTTGGGGCATTCAGGTTGGCGCGTTTAGCGACCAGCGCCGTGCACAGGAAGCGGTCCTTGCCGCTGCGCGCACTGCACCCGATGTCCTGCGCCTGACCCGTGCCGCCGTCGAACAGCAGTCCAGTGGCACCGGCATCGTCTATCGCGCCCGCCTGCTGGGCTTTGATGGCGAGACCGAGGCACGCGCAGCCTGCGCTGCACTCAAGCGCGAGAACGTCGCTTGCATCCCGGTAAACGCGGGTGACGCCGGCTAACCAGCCCGCACCACAAACAAAGACACAAAAAAGCCCGTCAGAGTGTTCTGACGGGCTTTTTCAGTTTTGGCGTTATCGCTTGAGACTTAGTGTCCGCCACCCGGAGCAAAGAAGTCGTCCGAAGACAACCCGCTTTTCACCAGCTGATCGGTCACCTGCCCCTTAAGGCGCTCCAGGCCGGCTTCATCAGCTGCTTCACAACGGGCCACAATGGCGGGCTGGGTGTTGGATGCACGCAGCAGCCACCAACCGTCTTCGGTGCTGACACGTACGCCATCAATTCCACTAACTTCGGCACCGGCTTCGGCCAGGCGTGCACGCACTTCCTCGATCAGGGCGAACTTGCGATCATCCGGGCAGTCAATGCGGGTTTCCGGCGTATTGACGGCAACCGGCATCGCGGCACGCCATTCGGCAAGGCTTTTGCCACTTTGCACCAGAATGCGATAAAGGCGCACGGCCGCATAGGTTGCATCGTCATAGCCATAATAGCGTTCGGCAAAGAAGATGTGGCCGCTCATTTCGCCGGCGATCGGTGCCTTTTCCTCGATCATTTTGGTTTTGATCAGGGAATGTCCGGTTTTCCACATGATGGCCTTGCCGCCGATCCGGTTGACCTCGTCAAACAGGGTCTGGCTGGCCTTCACATCGGCAATGATGGCAGCCCCCGGCTGACGCTGCAGAACATCTGCGGCATAGATCTGAAGCAGCTGATCGCCCCAAAGCACGTTGCCCTTGCCATCAATCACACCAATCCGGTCGCCATCACCGTCAAAGGCGACACCCCAGTCGGCATTGTGTTTGGCAACAGCAGCCTTGAGATCAACCAGGTTGGCTTCAACCGTCGGATCGGGATGGTGGTTCGGGAAGTTGCCGTCGATATCATCAAACAGCAGATGATGCGTCCCCGGCAGCTTTGCCGTCAGCTTGCGCACAACATCACCGGCAGAACCATTGCCGCAATCCCAGACAATGGTCATCGGATTGGGCACATCACAATCAAGTTCGGCCAGAAGACGCTCAACAAAGCGATCTTCGATCTCGATATCGGATGCACTGCCCTGCCCGGTTTCAAAATCACCGGCAGCGGCAATTTTGCCAAGCTCCTGAATGGCGTCGCCAAACACGGACTTGCCAGCATTGAGCATCTTGAAGCCGTTGTAGTTTGACGGGTTGTGCGAACCGGTAACCATGATGCCCGCATCGGTCTTTTGATCATAAACCGTGAAATAAAGCATCGGGGTCGGACCGCGGCCAATGCGCACGACGTCACAACCGGTCGAAAGAATGCCTTCTGCAAGCGCTGCAGCCAGCTCTGGCGAGCTCAGACGACCATCACGCCCCAAGGCGACACGCTTACCACCGGATCTGCGCACTATGGTGCCGAATGCCTTGCCCAGCGCGTTGGCATCATCGGGATGCAAGGTTTCGCCCACAACGCCACGCACGTCATATTCGCGCAAAACAGAGCTATCAAACTTGTGTCCGGCAGAATTCGTCATGATTTGGATTAGCCTCCGATAGATGCACGACCAACACAGGAATAGCTGAAACCGTTTTCAGCCATCTCGGTCGGGTCATAAACGTTACGCAGATCAACAACGATCGGGTGTTTGAGTCCGTCCTTGATACGATCAAGGTCCATACCGCGGAACTCGTTCCACTCGGTCAGGACAACCATCGCATCCGCACCCTCGACCGTCTCATAGGCGTTGTCGCAATAAGAAATGCCATCGAGAAGCTTCTTGGCTTCTTCCATGGCTTCGGGGTCATAGGCCTTTACGCTTGCACCTGCCGCGATCAGGGCGGGCACGATATCAAGGCTTGGCGCATCACGCATGTCATCGGTGTTGGGTTTAAAGGCAAGCCCCAGAATACCGATGGTCTTGCCCGCAACAGAACCGCCACAAGCCGAAATCACGCGATCTGCCATTGCCTTTTTGCGCTTGGCATTCACATCAACAACCGTCTCGATGATGCGAAGCGGGCTGTCATATTCCTGGGCCGTACGCACCAATGCCAAGGTGTCTTTCGGGAAGCAGGACCCGCCATAACCAGGCCCTGGATGCAGGAATTTTTTGCCAATACGGCCGTCAAGACCGATACCGCGTGCGACGTCATGCACATCCGCCCCGACTTTTTCGCAGAGATCGGCAATTTCGTTGATGAAGGTGATCTTGGCTGCAAGGAAGGTGTTGGCCGCGTATTTGATCATTTCCGAGGTTTCACGGGTTGTGAACACAATCGGCGTTTCAATGATGTATAGCGGACGATAGAGATCAGACATAACCTCGCGCGCCCGTTCATCACTGGTGCCGATCACGACCCGATCGGGGCGCATGAAATCGCCAATCGCCGAACCTTCGCGCAGGAATTCCGGGTTTGAGACCACCGCAAATTCGGCATCCGGACGTTTTTCACGAATGATGCGTTCCACTTCGCGGCCCGTGCCGACCGGCACCGTCGATTTGGTCACGATAACCGTGAAACCATCCATGGCTTCGGCGATTTCTTCTGCAGCGGCATAGACATAGCTCAGATCGGCATGGCCATCGCCACGACGGGTCGGGGTGCCGACGGCAATAAAGACAGCGTCCGCGTCCTTGACCCCTTCCTTGAGGCTGGTGGTGAAGGTCAGTCGACCTGCCTTGACGTTGTTTTCAACCAGAACATCCAAACCGGGCTCGTAGATTGGCATGATACCGTCTTCGAGACGGGCGATTTTTTCCACATCCTTGTCGACACAAACGACGTCCGTACCGAATTCGGAAAAACAGGCACCGGAAACAAGACCAACATATCCGGTCCCGATCATAGCTACGCGCATGGAGGTTCTATCCTGCTAAGTAAGTCCCGACCGAAACAATTCATCATTCTGTTCCGGTCGGTCAAAGTTGACATAAATGGTTATTGCGCTGCTTCGCCATCAGCGAATTCGTGAATAAGCTGACGAACATCGTCACGCATATCTTCACGAGCAAGAGCAAATGACATGGTGGCTTTCAGGAAGCCGATCTTGTTGCCGCAATCGAAACGGCGGCCTTCAAAGTTGTAACCATAGAACGGCACATGACCAATCATGGCCGCCAATGCATCGGTAAGCTGGATTTCATTACCAGCACCACGCGGAATGTTTTCAAGCACATCGAAGATGCCCGGATCAAGGATGTAGCGCCCAATGGCCGAAAGGGTTGACGGCGCTTCTTCAGGCTTGGGTTTTTCAACCATGCCGCATGCGCTGACAAGGCGACCATTGGTGCCTTCGATTTCAAGAACACCATAACGGTGCACTTCCTCGCGCGGGACATCCATCACGGCAACCATGTTGCCACCAGTGCGGCCATAACTATCAACCATCTGCTTCATGCAGGGGACTTTTGACTGGATAAGGTCATCAGCCAGTAGCACGACAAACGGCTCATCGCCAACCAGCGACTTGGCGCACAAAACAGCATGACCAAGCCCCAGCGGGTTGCCCTGACGGGTGTAGGTTACGCGACCATTTTCCGGAATCATTTCAAGTGCCTTGGAAAGCGCGTCTTCCTTGCCGCGCTCTTTCAGGATGGCTTCAAGTTCTGCGGAACGGTCAAAGTGGTCCTCAATCGCGGTTTTTCCACGACCGGTAACAAAAATGAATTCTTCAATGCCTGCGGCAATGGCTTCTTCGACAGCGTATTGAATAAGCGGCTTGTCAACGACCGGCAGCATTTCTTTTGGCATCGCCTTGGTGGCGGGCAAAAAGCGGGTTCCCATACCTGCAACCGGGAAAACTGCCTTCTTGATTCTTTTTGACATTCAATAGGTTCCTTTTTCAACCGCTGCACGCCAGTCCATGTCGGAATTGCCTGCATATATGCTTCTGCCACATTTCCAGAACACGGATCAAGCAAGCGCACGTATTATTGACGCTAATCTTTACATAGCCGTAACAAAAGGCTTCGCGCGGCATTGATCTTTGAGGCCAGATAGTCCGATCCACCATGATCGGGATGGACAGCCTTGATCTGCTTTTTATAGGCCCGGTTGATTTCCGCGCGGGTGGCGTTTTCACCAACACCAAGGATTTTCCGGGCCTCATCAGCCGTCATGCCTGACGCGCTTGAACTCCTTTCGCCATCACGGCCTTGCTCGTTATAGTTGCGGTCGTTTCCTCCGTTTTGTGCTCCGTCTTCGCCGTGATCACTCTGGCGCCAGCTTTGCCATCCCGCACAATCGGGACGACGGTCAAGATAGGCCTCCAGAACCGCCCGGCTTTGGTCGGTTGCACTGCAACAGTCAACATAAAGCGACTGCAAGTCGTCAAGTCCCAAGCTGTCAAGATTGGCCCCTTCATAGGGGCCGCTGACAACACCACCACGCATTTGCCCGGTTTCAAGATCAAGCATCATATGCAGAAATTCAGTGCGAATTTCCGAACTTGATCCCGCACCGGCCGTGCGGGTGCCAAAACCTCCCGGTTGGGCACGTTTTCGCGTTGATGCAAAGATCCTGCGCAAAACTGGCCACAGGAATCCAAGCTTCAACATGCGCACCAAAAACGGCACCATCGCCGCCAAAGCTGCACCCATCGCGGCAATTTTGCCGGTGAGCAACAACCAACCGGCAAGCATGATCAACACCAAGATGATCAGAAATAAGACAATTTTGCGGATTTCTTTGGGCTCGGCCTCTGTCATCCATCGGATAAAGAACCCGACACCGACGAATGCGGCGATGCCAATCAACAACCACTGCATCAACGCGGCTTTCGCAATTGGTGACCAAGCCTGAGAACTTCCTCGGACCCGGTTTTCTTTTGATAGATCGAAAGACCTTCCTGCCCGCCGACGGCGTAACTTGCCACAGCGCCAAGCAAATCGCGAAGTTTGCCAGCCGCACTGGCATCAAACTGCATGAAGGCGCCGCCGGTTATGCGGGCAATCTCGCCAAAGGCAAATGCCGCGTCCCTGTCATGGCCCTCCTGAAACATGAATGCCTTAACCCCCTTGAGCGCCAGTTTGCCGGCGATCGGGGCCAAATGATCAGGGTTTTCTTCGATACAGTCGCCGACATAAATCAAGGCATCGATCTTCTTATCGCCCGCTTCCCGTTCGACATGGGCCAGTACCCGTTCGATCTGGGTATGCCCGGCACGACAGGTCACCTTGGTGATATAATCGCGAAAGGATTTGGCATTGCGACACCAACCGCTTGATTTGCATTCGGAAAGCCCGCGAAAGAACACAAGCTGCACATCAAGGGCACCAACGCCGTCAACCGCATCAAACATCTCGGCCTGAATTACGGCGGCATGATCCCAACTGGGTTGGCGGCTGGCGGTTGCGTCCATGGCAAAGATCAGGCGTCCTTGCGCAGGCCCCGACGACGGTGCATGCACCGCAAGTTCGCGCGCCTTGCCAAGGAAGTCTGCCACTTCCTTGGCCCCGGATGTCTCTGCAGTGATATCTTTGCGCGTCAAGGAGCCCTGCCTGTTTCATATTCCGGTTGGACAATTTCATGTCCCACAAGATATAGGCCGGATGCCGTCAGATCGGCAACTCCTCGCCATCGGCTGGTTTGAAGCCGATCACTTCCAGAAGCGATCTGACTTCCTGACGGGCCGCCATATGCGACATGCTCATCGGGATGCCAACGCCCTTTTCACGTAGATCGAGAAGCGTCAGCCCCTTGAGGAACAATTCACGGTAAATCACGCGTTCGCCAAAGCCAGGTGCCTGACGGAACCGGATGCGATCCGCAAGCTTTTCAACGATTTCGGCAATATCACGTTTGTTACGCGCATCAAGGTGCGACAGGCGGTTGCGCATCACAATCCAGTCAATCGTGCCGCCATCAATGGCCGCACGGCGCTTGCGCGCATCCCAAACCATCTCGGCATAGATGCTCGGCCCCTTGATCGACAGGTTATCCGGATCAATGCGGGCCAGCATATCAAGATCAATGAAGCTGTCATTGATCGGGGTGATCAGGGTATCGGCACAGGCATGCGCCAGGCGCGACAGGTAATTGTCACTCCCCGGACAATCCATGACGATGAAATTGCAACTGATCACCATTTCGCCAAGGGCGGTGGTAAAGCGTTCGCGCTCATCGAGCTTGGCTTCGTTGCCATCAGACAATTCGCTGCGATAGATCGGGCGGTGTTCGGGCACCGGAAGTTTCAGTCCCTTTTTTTCGTTAAAGGCGATCCGGTTTTCGACATAGCGTGTCAGCGTTCCCTGACGGGCGTCGATATCAAGCGAGCCGACCTTAAATCCCATCTTCATCAGGGAAACGATCAAATGCATCGCGGTCGTCGATTTGCCCGACCCGCCCTTCTCATTGCCGATCACGATTACATGGGCGCGATTGGACGGCGGCTGCTTGTCCGTTGCCGTCTGCTGGCCCGCGCTGTCCCCGTCTGCGCCGGTCTGTTGCACCGTCATGATAATATGCTCCGTATCTTCAGGCTTATTGTCTTCGTCCCCAAGGCCAATCTCCCCAATGAGCCCGTTTAACCCTAAAAATCAAGGTAAAAGCGATCTGACTCACATCGTACAAGCGACTGAACCCTAGCCAATCTAGATGCACAAAGGTAAACATAAGAGTAGCGCAACGCAAAAATGCGCCTGAAAACAAACTGAAAGGACGCAATGTGAAGTATCGGGCGGCTTTGATCGGCAGCATGTTTGCAAGCCTTCTGGTGGCAACGCCCCAGATCGCACTTGCACAGCAAACCGGCGGGTTCGAACAAATCCCGCAAGACCAGAGCCCGGTTCTGTTTGCAACAAACACCGACGGCCAGAACAGCTTCCTGCGTCAATATCGCGATAACAGCACGGTTTTTGTCGGGCGCTGGTATGCGCAGCAATCGGTGAGCGAATCACCAGCTGCCGCAAGCGACCTTTACCTTGAAACCGTTTATACGACATCTGCCCCCGGTTTTCGCTTCAGCACCGCCATGGCGTCCGAGCAGCTGCTTGATATGTTCGATAACCTGAAGGGGCGCAGCAGCCTGAATGGTGCGAACTTCGTGCAGGAAACCCGATACGGTGCGATTGCGCTGTCGCCCTTTACCCGCAATGGGTCGCAATGCGTATCCTTTGTCGGGCAGTGGGACCCGCAAACACCAGCCCAACGCGGCAGCCGCCTTCTGGGGTATTACTGCACCCCGACACAGGCTCAGGCGACAAGTGGTACCAGTGCGCCCCTGAACGGCCTGCCGATGATTGATGCGCAGGAATTTGCAGCCGGGTTCTTTGGCCGTCTTACCCTTGAATTGCCGGAAAATTCCGCGATTGCAGCGGCCGTTGCCGGACCGGTCGATGACACCGCCCTTCGGCAGCCCGAAGGCGAAACCACACCGCCGCCGATTGATGGCATTGATATCATCACCAATTGGCAATCGGTGCGCGGCACCGGCAAGCTTCGCTTTGATCAGCCATCGGGTGAAGGCACGATGATCCTTGATGATGATAGCCGTCATTGCGAAGGCATCTGGCGCCATGAAGGCGGCGCGTATCAAAGCGACACGCTGCCCTTTGGCAGCTGGTATGTCTATTGTAACGACAGCAGCTTTGCGCGCGGCCATTACACCAGCGAATCCCCCGCAATTGTCACCGGCAACGGCAAGGACAATCAGGGGCAGGCTGTCTATTTCCGCCAAGCCAATTAGAACCTGACCAACGTTTCCCCACATCCCAACCAAGACATTAGTGATCATGACTGCAGATATTCAACCCATCGTCATCGGTGCCGGCGTCGCCGGACTGGCATGTGCCCGTTCTCTTGCACGCACGGGGCGCGAAGTCCTGATTATTGAGCAGCATGATGCAATTGGCACCGAGACCAGCGCACGCAACAGCGAAGTCATCCATGCCGGAATCTATTATCCGAAAGGCAGCCTGAAGGCCGAGCTTTGCGTTGCCGGGCGCGAGATGCTGTATCGCTATTGTGCGGAAAACGGCATCGAACACAGACGCACCGGCAAGCTGATCGTCGCCACCGCCGAAGACCAAATGACCGCACTGGCCGGAATCAAGGAAAAGGCCGCGGAAAACGGCGTGAATGATCTGGTCTGGATCTCTCGCGAAGAGGCCCTTGAACGCGAACCGGCCCTGCATTGCGTTGGCGCACTCGAAAGCCCGTCGACCGGCATTGTCGATAGCCACCAGCTGATGGTCACCCTGCTTGGTGAGGCGGAAAACAACGGTGCGACCCTTGCAATCAACACCAAGGTCACCTCTGTCAGCTTTGAAAACGGGCTTTATACCGTCAGCACCACCGATGCCGATGGCGAGGAAATGAGCCTGACCTGCGCGGAACTGATCGTTGCTGGCGGCCTGCACACCCAGACATTGGGCCACAATTTTGCCGGGCTACCGCCCGCAACCGTTCCGCCACAGCATTATGCACGTGGCTGTTATTTCACACTGTCGGGCAAGGCACCGTTTTCCACCCTGATTTATCCGGCACCGGAACAGGCCGGTCTTGGCATCCACCTGACCCTTGATATGGGCGGTCAGGCGCGCTTTGGTCCGGATGTCACCTGGGTGGATGCGCCGAACTATGATGTGCCCGAAGAACGCCGGGCCGCCTTTGCCGAAGCCATTCGCAAATATTACCCCAACCTTGATGAGAGCGCCCTTCAAACCGGCTATGCCGGGGTGCGCCCGAAAATTCAGGCACCGGGAGAAGCTGCACGCGACTTCATGATTGCCGATGAAAAACAGCACGGGCTTAATGGTCTTGTAATGCTCTATGGTATTGAATCACCGGGTCTTACTGCATCGCTTGCGATTGGCAACCGGGTGACCGAGCTGATCACAACTCAAGGCAACATGCAGGCAGCATCATAATATCGCCAATATAATCAGCGATGGATAAAGGCATGGCCAAGCAACGTCACAGCAAGTCACGGCAGATCCAACCGACGCCAAACACGTCAGGCGGGCAAGCCGCGCCTAAATCCATGTCGCGCCGAAACTTCCTTGGTACAGGTGCTGCCGGACTTGGCGGTGCATTGCTGGCGAGCTCCCCGCTTGGTGCCTTTGCACAGGAACTCGAACCCTTTATCCCGGCCCCCAATAGCCTGAGCAGCGGTCGCGGGCTTGGCACCGACACCGGCAAACCGGAAAAAGATTTCATCGAGGAAATGCGCGATTACGTCATCGCGATCAGTCGTTGGGCAAAAAGCTATCGCAGTGATTTTTCGATCATTGCCATGAACGGGCTTGAGCTGACTGAATTCCTTGAAAAAACCCTGTTTGCCACCCGTGGCGTTGCCGAGCCGGCACGCAACTATCTGCGTGCGCTTGATGCCATCATGGTCGAAGCCCCGTTTTACGGTTTCGATAAATACGGCGAAGCGACCAACGCTGAAGAAACCAAATATATCCTTGGCTATCTGGAGCGGCTCAAGCTCGAGGGACTGCAATATATCGCTGTCGACTACACCGAAAACCGGGCCGACATGGACAAGGCACGCGCGCAGCTTAGAGGGCTTGATGCGCTTTATTATGCCGCCCCGCCGCCCGGCATGCAGCTTTCATCGTTGGCAAAAGTGCCCAGCACGCCGTTTGGTTCCAACCCGCATGTGATCGATAACATCCGGCAGGCCAAAAACTATGCCTTGGTGCTTGATAGTTCGCCCTATGGCACCAAGGATGCCTATGTCGATGCGCTGGTTGCGACTAACTATGACACGCTG
The DNA here is from genome assembly GCF_002709775.1 of Thalassospira sp. Lineage (GTDB taxonomy): Bacteria > Pseudomonadota > Alphaproteobacteria > Rhodospirillales > Thalassospiraceae > Thalassospira. The sequence goes on along the minus strand of NZ_PAQR01000007.1, from coordinate 13,328 downwards.
ATCTTTGATCCGTTCCATCGCGGCACCATTCCTCTGACCTATGATGATATGAAACGGCTGCGCTACAAGCAAACCGGCACACCACGCACGCTGATTTCATACCTCAATATCGCAACGGCTGAGACCTATCGCTATTACTGGCAAAGCGGATGGCGCGCAGGTAGCCCCGATTTCATTAGTGAAGGCAACCTGATGGCCCGCTGGGGTCAGGAAAACCACGTCCATTACTGGACCCGCGAATGGCAAAGAATCATCTTTGGCAGCGAGAACAGCTATCTTGGCAACATCATGAAGCTTGGCTTTGATGGGGTTCTGATGGCGGGCATTGATGAATATGCCTGGTGGCTGGATTACTAAATCCCAGTCCCACCTGTTCGCCAAGACCATCACAAACATATGAACGGATTTCGCCTGTCTCGTCATGACAGGTGTTTGACGAAGCATGTCTGCTTGGGCAGTGTAACGTCATTGAAAAACAACATCTGCCCAGCAGACACAGGAGGCCGACATGTCCGAGCCGATCATCCATTATTTCTTCGTACAATCCCCGTGGTCCTTTTTCGGGTTTCGCCGCGCTGTCGACATCGCCAAAAAGCATGGTGTCAGCATCATTCACAAACCCTGCCGGGCCGCCGATGTCTGGGAACATGGTGGTGGCGTGCCTTTGGCGAAACGCCCGCAACCGCGTCAGGAATACCGCCTTGTCGAACTGAAACGCTGGTCGGAGCATCTTGGCATTCCGATCAATCTGCACCCGACGCATTTCCCGGTGGATGAAACGCTAGCAGCACGCACCATCATTGCGGTTCAGGAAGACGGCAAGGATGTCAGCGACCTGACAGAAACCCTGATGGGCGATATCTGGCTGCGTGAACGCGATATTTCATTGCCCGCGACCGTGCGCGATGCGCTGGTCTCAAGCGGCCTTTCGACAGAATATCTGGAAAATGCGGATCTTCCGGCAGTTGCCAAGATCTATGACGACAACTGTCAGTCGGCGCGCGAGCGCAATATCTTTGGCGTTCCCACCTATTTCGTCGGCAACGAAATGTTCTGGGGTCAGGATCGCCTGGATTTTGTCGACCGCGCCCTGCCCTGAGCATTGCCGTTCATAACTTCATCCAGAAACACATCGGGCGGGGATTACCCCGCCCGATGTGTTTTCGTCCATGCATACCCCATGGATCATATCTCTGCCCGCTTAGCGTAAATCAGCCAAGGCGTTTGACGTGATCGACAACGAAACCGTCTTCGGACGGATAGCTGTTTTCGATCATGGCAAGGGCCTTGGATTCGTCGCTTGCCGCAACTTCATGAGTTTGAACATCAGCCCAACGGTCATCAAAGAGATCGTGGGATCGGTTCTCTTTGACACACTCGCGCACAGCCTGATTGTGCAGTTCAACCTCGAATACGGTTTGGCGATGGTCTGTGAATGCAGACATTTCCGCCGCTCTCCTTACTTTTTGTTCGCTGGCGCCGCCCAGACGCCAACCTGTCCTGAACCGGGAATCTCAACCACAAGATACCCAACCGTGAGTCTACGTTTCGCTCCTTAACGAGCCGTAAATTATCCGGTTGATTCATATTTCCTGATTAATTGCTCCGGTTTCAAGTGCGAATTTGGCATGGCCGCATGATCAATTCCCTGATTCAGGACAAATCACCGGATGTGCACCGCAACATAAACTGACCGATCCAAAAGTCCTGAAATGCGTACCGCCGGAGAATCCCTGAAAAGGTGAATTTGGCGTTCAGCTCGACAACCACGGCATTTTGCACCGCACATCTCGCGCAATAAAATTACAAAGCAGTTCCAACAGACTCAGAATAATTCCACACCACAGCAGCGCCTCAACCGAAACGGTCTTTTTTCCGACTTCCGGGAATTAGAAATTGATCAAAAGCCCGATGCATCAAACATAAAGGGATAAGCAGGAAACAGCCTGCACCAGAACAATGATGCTGCCAGGAGGCTGCAAGAGGATGAACGTCTTTTCCGATATCGCCTTTGACGACCATGAACAGGTCGTCTTTGCCAGCGACAAATCCACCGGTCTGAAAACTATCATCGCCGTCCATAACACCAACCTTGGCCCGTCGCTTGGCGGTTGTCGTATGTGGCCCTATGCCAGCGAACAGGAAGCCATCCACGATGTTTTGCGCCTGTCGCGCGGCATGACCTATAAGTCAGCCCTTGCCAATCTGCCGCTTGGCGGCGGCAAGTCCGTCATCATCGGTGATCCCCGCAGTCAGAAGACACCGGAATTCTTCCGCGCCATGGGCCGCGCTGTCGAACAGCTTGGCGGGCGCTATATCGTGGCCGAGGATGTCGGCACCAGCCCCGAAGACATGGGCCATATCGCAAGCCAGACCAAGCATGTCGGCGGCATCAATGATGGCAAGGACCCGGCACGCACCGGTGACCCGTCCCCCTTTACCGCCTATGGCGTTTTCATCGGACTTAAGGAAGCGGTCAAATTCAAACATGGCAGTGACGACCTGAATGGCATGCGCGTCGCGGTTCAGGGGCTTGGCCATGTTGGCTATCACCTTTGCCGGATGCTTCATGCTGCTGGCGCCAAGCTGATTGTTGCCGACCTTAATGCCGCCAGCATGAAGACCGCCGCCATGGAATTTGGCGCAACCGCAGTTCCGGTTGATAAGATCCTGTCGGTTGAGGCCGATATCCTTGCCCCTTGCGCCTTGGGCGGGGTGATCAACGACAAATCGATTGATGAGCTCAAGGTCGGCGTAATTGCCGGTGCAGCCAATAACCAGCTTGAACATGATCGCCACGGCGAGATGTTGCGCGAAGCCGGGATCCTGTATGCCCCGGATTACGTCATCAATGCTGGCGGTGTGGTCGAAGTCTATTACTGCCGCGAAGGCAAAACCGTGGCCGAAACCAACATGCATATCGAAGGCATTGGCGAAACCGTGCGCGAAATTTTCAAACGCGCCAAGGACCAGAACCTGTCGACCGGCTTTGTCGCCGACCGTTTGGCCGAGGAACGCTTTGGCCTGAAGAAATAACGGCCCTGCTCAAACCGCATCAGGCACAAACAACAAAGGCGAGGCCATATGGCTTCGCCTTTTTCGTTTCGCTGAAATGTCGGGGAGCACCTTATTCGGCGGCAATCGGTTCGATATTTGCCGTCACGGCTGCTGCATCATCACAATCGCAATTGCCGCAGGTCTTTGCCTGAAGCAGCTCAGCGCGCATATGGCAGGCGCATTTACCACATTGCGGCGCGCAGCCATGGAAACGGAACACGTCCGCCGGACGTGTTGCCCCGCCCTGCTCGGCGGCATGGCGAACGTCTTTTTCCTTGAGCGCATTACAAATGCAGACATACATGGTGCGATTGCAATCAGTTATTAATTACGTGAAATCACCTCTAAATTAAATGCGAATGGTTTTCAAACACTTTTGCAACAAATCCGGACAAAAAAATTCCCCGCAAAGACGAACGCCTGCGGGGAATTTCCAAAAAACTGTTTTATCACAAGGTGATCGGCGGATCAGGCCGTTGCAATGTGGCTGACGACCTTGGTCACACCTTTGATCCGGCGCACGATGGAAAGCACCTTATCAAGCTCTGCACTGCTTTGCGCTTCGCCCATGATGTAGACGACGTTCTGCACTGACTGCCAACGATAGTTGACAGAGCTCACACCTTTTTCGGCCAATAACAATGCCTTGATCTGACTTTCGATCCAGACATCGGATACCGACTGGGTGGCCGAATCCGTCGGGACGGCATTCTTGCCGTATTCGTCTTCGGCCGCATGGTAGGCATCAATCGTTTCCTGATCGGCAATCACCAGATGGTCATGGACGGTTTTGATCCGGTTGTCCTGTTTGACCAGCGACATGACGTCATAATACTTGCCCTTGGAATCCACCATGCCGGTGACCATGACATTCTGTTCCCAGATATCGATATTCACATCCATCAGATAGGTGTGATCTACCTTGGAGAACTCGCCAAGGATACCGGACTTGATCTGGGTATCGAGCCACTGGTCATTGCCTGTGCGGTCTTCCAACGGCATCTGCAACGGCCCACAAGCCGCAAGCGGCACCGCCAACAGCGCACATACCGATACCGTTTTCAGGACACGGCCAAAACCGCGGGTCACCTTGATCATTCCTGTTCTCCTTGTTCATGCCTGCCCGACATGGGTCAATCTTCTTGCGTCAGTTCCAACGCCGCAGGACGTGAACTGTTCCGGCCAATAGCTATTGCAGCCAATTTTGACGAAAAAAAGCCCGACCTTATGTAAGCCGGACGCATCCTACATCAGAGATCATGAATAAAAGATAGAAAAATGGACCGGAAATTCCTTTCCGGTCCATTTGCCGAAGTCACGATTACAAGGCCGACAGCTCGGCTTTGATCAATCCTCTTCCATCGACATCAGGGATGCATTGCCCCCGGCCGCCGTGGTGTTGATCGTGATCGTCTTTTCGGTGGCAAAGCGATGCAGGAAGGCCTCATCCGGCAATGCACCATCATCCTCGGCCCCGCTATCGGAAATCAGCGACAGGATCGCGCCATCACGTTTCGCCAGCAGCTGCTTGAACGAGGTCACCCGATCAAGGGTGGCCACACAGGATACCCCGGCGATATCGCCATCATACATGGCACCAAGACCGGTATTAGTCCCGACAGACTTCACAAGCTTCGCCGGAAGGCCCGCCTGCTGGGCCAGTGCGGGAATATCAGCCAGCCATTTCTGATCACCAGCCAGGATCACCGCATTGCCCGCGGCCAAGGCCGCCCCCAAATGACGGATCACCTTTGCCGGTTCGACGTCCTTGTCTGCCTGGATCAGGTAAACCCCACGCCCCTGACAATAAAGGTCGTTGGTTTCACCGGTCGGCCCGGGCATCCGGGTCGGCGCGACAAAGCCATTTTCCGAAAGGGCGGCAAAATTCGCGACATGATCCGCACCTGCCATCAATGCATCATTCCCCGATGCATCCATCTTCGACGACAGCTTTTCAAGAATGGTCACGCGGGCGTTGCCGTCGGTCGCCTGCCATTCTTCCTGAGCCGAGAGCATCGCGGCATATTCGTTTGTCGCAATGACGTCCTTGACGATGATCGGCGCGCGGTCGTCGGACGCCGTATCATTTGAGATGGTCTGGGCATGCGCAATCGGCTTGGCAAAGCGTTCGACATAGTGCGGACCACCGGCCTTTGGACCGGTGCCCGATTTACCCTGCCCGCCGAACGGCTGGACACCAACCACCGCACCGATCTGGTTACGGTTTACGTAACAGTTGCCAACGCGCAGCTTCTGGGAAATCTCGCGCACGGTGGTATCGATACGTGAATGGATACCAAGCGTCAGGCCGTAACCCGATGCATTGATCTGATCAAGGATCTTGGGCAGGTCGCGCGCCTTGAAGCGCACCACATGCACGACCGGGCCGAACACTTCGCGTTCCAGAACTTCAATCGACGGAATTTCGAAGCAATGCGGGGCAAAGAAATTGCCACCTTCGCATTCCGGAAGTGTGTCACAAGCATGCAGAAGCTTGGCTTCCTTTTTCATGCGCTCGGCATGGGCTTCAAGCACCTTGCGCGATTTCTCGTCAATCACCGGACCGACGTCGATATCAAGGAACTTCGGATCACCAACCCGCAGTTCCTTCATCGCGCCGACCAGCATCTCACAAAGCTTGTCGGCAATGTCTTCCTGAACAAACAGCACACGAAGGGCGGAGCAACGCTGACCAGCCGACTGGAAGCCGGAAATGATCGCGTCCTGTACCACCTGTTCCGGGAGTGCGGTCGAATCCACAATCATCGCGTTCTGACCACCGGTTTCGGCGATCAGCGGCAACGGCACGCCCGGGCGCTTTGCCAGCGCTTGGTTGATCACCTGTGCGGTTTCGGTCGATCCGGTAAAGGCCACACCGGCAATACGCGGATCATTGATCAGCTGATTACCGATCACACGGCCCGGCCCCGGAACCAGCTGGAATGCCGATCCCGGCACACCGGATTCAAGGATCAGTTCTGCTGCACGGGCGGCAACCAGTGAAGTCTGCTCTGCCGGTTTGGCAATGACAGCATTTCCTGCTGCGAGTGCTGCTGTCACCTGACCAAGGAAGATCGCCAGCGGGAAGTTCCACGGGCTGATGCAAACGATCACGCCACGACCTTCAAGCGGGCTGCCTTCGCGGAAGGTTTCTTCTGCCCGGTTGGCGTAATAGCGGCAGAAATCGACGGCCTCACGCACTTCGGCAACACCATCAAGATACAGCTTGCCCGCTTCGCGCTGACAAAGGGCGATGAACTCGTCCATGTTTTCTTCAAGCAGATCACCCAGACAACGAAGCGCCTTTGCGCGATCACTCGCCGGTGTCTTGTTCCAGGTTTCATACCCCTTCACGGCCGCGACCACGGCGGCCTCAACATCGGCCTCGGTCGCCTGAACAAGGTCACCGACCTTTTCATTCAGTTTCGCCGGGTTGATGACATCAACCGGGGTGCCCGATACCAGCTTGCCATCAATTAGCGGCGCCGCGTTCCAGGTCTTGTCCTTGATCTCGGCCAACTTGGCACTAAGCGGCAAAAGCTTTTCGGTATCGGTCAGGTCAATCCCGCGAGAGTTCACACGCGTTGCGCCATAAAGGTCAATCGGCGCCGGGATTTTCGGATGGCCCTTGCGCGGAAGGGCTGCCATCTTTTCGATCGGATCAGCGATCATTTCCTCGATCGGCAGCTGTTCGTCCTGAATACGGTTCACAAAGCTGGTGTTCGCCCCGTTTTCGAGCAGACGACGCACCAGATAGGCCAGAAGGTCTTCATGGGTCCCGACCGGCGCGTAAACGCGGCACGGTACGTTTTCACCGTTCTTATCGACGATCTGCTCATACAGTGCTTCGCCCATGCCATGCAGGCGCTGGAATTCAAAGGTGCGGTCATTGCCCGCCATCTCAAGGATCGACGCAACCGTATGGGCGTTATGGCTTGCGAACTGGCAATAGAACGCATCGCGACGCGACAGCATCAATTTGGCACAGGCCAGATAGGACACATCGGTCGATGCCTTGCGGGTAAAGACCGGATAACCGTCAAAGCCGTTTTCCTGACTGAATTTGACTTCGGTATCCCAGTACGCGCCCTTCACAAGGCGGACCATCATCTTGCGGCCGACCTTGGTCGACAGATCGGCCAGCCACTCCAGAACGTGATAGGCACGCTTCTGATAGGCCTGAACCGCCAGACCATAACCTTCCCAGCCATCAAGATCCGGATCGGCAAAGACAGTGCCGATGACATCAAGCGACAGGTCGAGACGGTTGGCTTCCTCGGCATCGACGGTGAAGCCGATATCGTATTTCTTCGCCAGCAGCGCCAGTTCCTTAAGGCGCGGGGTCAGTTCGCTCATCACCCGTTCGTAGTTGGCAAAGTCATAACGCGGATGGATCGCCGACAGCTTGACGGAAATACCCGGGCTATCGATCGGGCCACGGCCATTGGCAACACGGCCAATATCGTGAATGGCGGTTTCGTATGCCTTATAATAGCGATCCGCATCCTTCATCGTGCGGGCAGCTTCGCCCAGCATGTCATAGGAATAGCGATAGCCTTTTTCCTCGTTCGCCTTGGCGCGCTCGGATGCTTCGTCAATGGTGCGGCCCATCACGAACTGACGGCCCATAATGCGCATCGCGTGGTTAAATGCCTTGCGAATAACCGGCTCGCCCGAACGACCGATCATGCGTTTGATCAGGCGGCTGGGATCAGCCTTTTCGGCCTTGCCAAACTTGATCACCCGCCCGGTCAGCATCAGTCCCCAGGTCGATGCGTTGACAAAGAAGCTGTCGGAATGGCCCAGATGGCTTTGCCAATCGGCATCAAACAGCTTGTCCTGAATAAGCTTATCGGCGGTGACCGCATCGGGCACACGCAGCAATGCCTCGGCCAGACACATCAGAATGACGCCTTCCTTGCTGGAAAGCTCGTATTCGTGCAGCAGGGCATCAATGCCGCTTTTGCCGTTATCGGCACTGCGCACGCGGGCAACCAGCTGATAGGCGCGGCCCTGAACACGCGCGGTCTGTTCCGGGGAAAGACGCGCGGTTTCGATCAGGCGTTCAACGACGGCCTCTTCGTCAGCGCGATAGGAATCGCGGATCGTCTGGCGGATTTTGTTCGGTTGGGGCAAGTCGGTACGGAACATGTTTTAAAGCCTCTCCCTGATGTTGGACTTTTGCCGACCCCGAAGAACGCACGTTTTTCCAAGCGCTTCGGAGCCTTTTGCACCTCTATGGCGACAGACAATATTATTTCACCCGAAAAATGTGCTGCCATTTTTGGCGAAATTACGATATATCATCCACGGATTTTATATTCTTGTAGTCACAAACACTGGCTGGATATTTAAAATGCAGAAGAACCACAAAAGCCTGGACAAGATCGACAAACAGATCCTCCGCGAGCTGCAAAATGACGGTCGCATGTCCAATGTTGAACTATCGCGCCGGGTCAATCTAAGCCCGACCCCGTGCCTTGAACGCGTGCGCCGCCTTGAACAAAACGGCTTTATTACCGGCTATATGGCGACACTCGATCCGCGAAAGCTCAACCAGTCGCTGGTGGTCTTCGTTGAAATCACCCTTGATCGTACCACACCTGATGTTTTTGACGTCTTTGCCGCCGCAATCAAAAAGCTGCCAGAGATCGAAGAATGCCACATGGTCGCTGGCGGCTTTGACTATCTTGCCAAGCTAAGGGTTGAGGACATGTACGCCTATCGCGAGTTCCTCGAACGTCTGTCTTCGGTTCAGGGTGTCGGTCAGACTCATACATATGTCGTGATGGAAGAAGTAAAAGTCCGGCCGGGCATCGTTATTCCGTGATTTCACTTTTTTGTTGATTCGCAACAACTTAATACATCAAGATCACGCCCACCAAAGCAGACAGAAGATCTGTAGGGCAAAGTTGTTGTTCAAACAAAAACGGAAAACGGGTGCAGGAACATGTCTGAAGTCAGCTTCTATTTCGATTTCTCGTCACCTTACGGCTACCTTGCTGCCGAGCGGATGGAAGAATTCGAAAAGCGCCTTGGCGTTACGGTGGTCTGGCGCCCCTTCATGATTGGCGCGGCCTTCAAACAAACTGGGCAAAGCCCCCTTCTCGATCAGCCGATCCGCGGCCCCTATTTTCGACATGACATGGAACGCTGCGCACGGCTGCAAAACGTTCCGTTCCAGATCCCGACTAACTTTCCCTATGCCGCACTGGTGCCAACCCGGGCCTATTATTGGCTTGAATCGCGTTCGCCGATGCTGGCACGCAAGTTTGCCATGGATATCTATCGCGGCTATTTCGGCGACGGGCTTGATATGGCCAATCCGGAAAATGTCTTTGCCGCCGCGACCCGCCATTCCATCAATGCCAGCGAAATGCGCGCCGCCGTCGAATCCCAGAAATGGAAAGACCATGTCCGTGCCATCACCGAAGATGCCATTGCCATGGGCGCCTTCGGATCACCATTCTTCTTTTATGAAGACGAACCCTTCTTCGGAAATGACCGCATTGACCAGCTCGCCCAGTGGATTTCACTGCGCAAAGGGGCTGCCGGCAGCTTGATCGACGACCCCGCCGACTAACCAGCCCCACTCTAATCCAGTAAATGCTCTTGCGCGTTTTTGACTGACATCCAGACTTCGGCATTGCGATCAAGGGCCTGCTGCACATCCGCACGGGTCAACATTTCATCTAGCAACGCGACCGCCTGCCTGCCCCAGTCATTCTTGGTGCAGGCCACGTGATAGTTGGTTTTTGTCGATGCCTCGCGAAATGGGTGGGTAATGACCTTTGGCATTTTTGCATTCCGAGGCTTGAGCTTCTCATTCAAAAGCAGCCAGGTAATCGCCCAGGGTGGTGCCAGTGAAAAGTCCACCCGTTCCATTTCAATCATCGACAGGATCGGCTCGATGAAATTCGGCGTTGGATGGCGGATCACGACAGGCTCCCCCTCATAGCTCTGGATGATCTCATCAATCCCGTCGCCATAAGATATGCCCGCCCCGACCCCGACAACAAAACCATCCGCAAGGAGCTGCCTGAGCGAGACATTTTCATCAATTTTGTCACGCAGCTTTTTGTTGCTGACAGCATAAACCAGATGACTGGTATCAAGCACAGCAGTCGGATGATCGGTGAAATAGACGAACTCTTCACGTTCCGCGGTTTTGATCAGTCCAGGCACGCAATAGTTGCCCGATTTTATCAGGCTGAACAGGCGGGCCATGTTTGCATGTCCCTCAACCATACCCGGACCGGCTTCATGCCCCAAAAGGGCTTTCACGATACCGCCATGCAACCCTTTGCCGGCAAATGGACCACTCGAAATACCAATCGGCGGAACATCGGCCTTGAGCCAATGAATATCGCTTACGGCTTCCTGCGCTTGCACCGGTGCTGTGGCGAGAGGGCCGGCAAGCACCGACAAAAACATAAGCCAGATCAAAGCCGTATAAGATTTTTCTTTTTTACACCAACCAAACTCGAGCACGAACCATCTCCATGTGTCTCTACACATGAGTGTATTCTGCGAAGGCGTCCTCTGTAAACAAAACCGACTAGGTGCGCCGCAGCAAAAGGCAACCTTCATTGCATTGAAATTCCTGCATTATGCCGACCAACGAAAGGCCCACCAAACGGTTCATAATCTGCGCATTTGCAGCATATATATAATTTCGGTACTAAAATACCGATTTAATATTGACGTTTACGTAAACTTCACCCATAACAACAGCCATAAACACCCTGCACGCGGGCCCGGTTGCCCACAACAAAAACGGTGAAAACGGACGATGACGGTACTGAAATCTGCGGTGAACGCCCGTTCAGAAGAATTCCGCAACAATGCCGACCATATGGGAAAACTGGTCGCCGATCTTCGTGATCAGATTGCGACGGTCAAACTGGGCGGCGGCGAACGCGCCCGCGATCGCCATACGGGTCGCGGGAAGCTCCTGCCACGTGAACGCATCCGCCAGCTTCTTGATATTGGCTCACCGTTTCTAGAACTTTCCCAGCTTGCCGCCCATGGCATGTATGGCGACGAAGACGTCCCGGCAGCAGGCATCATTACCGGCATTGGCCGGGTATCGGGCGTTGAATGCGTGATTGTCGCCAATGATGCGACGGTCAAGGGTGGATCCTACTACCCGATGACCGTAAAGAAGCATCTGCGCGCACAGGAAATCGCGCTGGAAAACAACCTGCCCTGCATCTATCTGGTCGATAGTGGCGGTGCCAACCTGCCACGTCAGGATGATGTATTCCCGGATCGCGACCATTTCGGGCGCATCTTCTTTAACCAGGCAACCATGTCCTCGAAAGGCATCCCGCAAATCGCGGTTGTCATGGGGTCTTGCACGGCCGGCGGCGCCTATGTCCCGGCAATGTCTGATGAAAGCATCATCGTCCGCAAACAGGGCACGATCTTCCTCGGCGGCCCGCCGCTGGTGAAGGCCGCGACCGGTGAAGTCGTCTCGGCCGAGGACCTTGGCGGGGCGGATGTTCACTGCAAAACATCCGGTGTCACCGACCATTATGCGCAGGATGACAGTCATGCATTGTCGATTGCGCGTGACGTGGTCAAGAACCTGAACTGGACGAAGAACCCCGGCCTGACGGTGAGCGAGCCGCGTGCACCGGCCTACGACCCGCGCGAGATTTATGGCGTGGTACCGACCGACACCAAAAAGCCCTATGACGTTCGCGAAATCATTGCCCGCATCGTTGACGGCTCCGAATTTGATGAGTTCAAGGCCCAGTATGGCACGACCCTTGTCACCGGCTTTGCCCGCATCTTTGGCTATCCGGTCGGCATCGTTGCCAATAACGGCATTCTGTTTTCCGAAAGCGCGCTTAAGGGTGCGCATTTCATCGAGCTTTGCGCCCAGCGCGGTATTCCGCTGGTGTTCCTGCAAAACATCACCGGCTTCATGATTGGCCGCAAATATGAAAGCGGCGGCATCGCCAAGGATGGCGCGAAGCTTGTGACTGCTGTTGCCACCGCCAATGTCCCGAAATTCACCGTTCTGATCGGTGGCTCGTTCGGCGCGGGGAACTATGGCATGTGTGGCCGCGCCTACAGCCCGCGCTTCTTGTGGATGTGGCCAAATGCCCGCATCTCGGTCATGGGCGGCGAACAGGCCGCCAACGTACTGACGCAAATCCGTGCTGATGCCATGGAAAAACGTGGTGAAAGCTGGCCGGAAACCGAACAGGAAGCATTCAAGGGCCCGATCCGCGATCAATATGAAGAACAGGGTCATCCTTATTATGCGTCTGCGCGCCTTTGGGATGACGGCGTGATTGATCCGGCCGATACCCGCATGGTTCTGGGTCTTGGCCTGTCGGCAGCACTCAACAAACCGGTCGAGGAAACCCGGTTTGGCGTATTCAGAATGTGAGGCCGTCATGAGCAATGTAAACACCGATAACATTCCTGGTGCCGCCCTGTGTGAGATCGCGGACAATGGCGTTGCGACCATCACGCTCAACCGCCCGGAAATTCACAATGCGTTTGATGATGTCCTGATTGCCGATCTGACGGCCAAGATCGAGGCGCTTGATGCAGATCCTGCGGTCCGCGTGATCATCCTGACGGGTGCGGGCAAAAGCTTTTCAGCCGGTGCTGATCTTAACTGGATGAAGCGTATGGCGGGCTATAGCCATGCCGAAAACCTTGCCGATTCCCGTGCGCTTGCCAAACTGATGAAGGTTTTGAACTTCGCATCAAAGCCAACCATCGCCCTGGTCAATGGTGCGGCTTTTGGTGGCGGGGTTGGTCTGGCGGCATGTTGTGACATCGTGATTGCATCGGATCGTGCCAGTTTCTGCCTGTCGGAAGTCAAACTCGGCCTGATCCCGGCAGTGATTTCACCCTATGTGGTTGAGGCCATCGGCGTTAATCAGGCACGGCGTTATTTCCTGACCGCTGAGCGCTTTGACGCCCAAACCGCCCAGCAAATCGGGCTGGTGCATGAAATCACCACAACCGATGAACTGGCGGCCCGCGGACAGGACATGGCGACCCTTCTGCTGGCCAATGGTCCGGATGCGATGCATGCTGCCAAGAACCTGATTTACGCGGTTGCCAACAAGCCGATTTCGGATGCCGTGATTGACGACACAGCACAACGTATTGCCGATCAACGGGCAAGCGACGAGGGCCGCGAAGGTGTCGGTGCCTTTCTGGAAAAACGTCCCGCGAACTGGAGCAAGAAATAACATGCCGCGCAAACTTCTGATCGCCAACCGCGGTGAGATCGCCTGCCG
>NZ_PAQR01000006.1 GCF_002709775.1 Thalassospira sp. | reverse complement strand
CCATCTGTCAGCCGGAACGTAAAAACGCCCTGACCAAACCGATGTGGGGGGAGTTGGCCAAGATCGTTCAAAGCCTGTCAGATGATCTTGAGCTGCGCTGTGTGATCATTCGCGGTGGCGAAGGGGCCGGTTTTGGTGCCGGGGCCGATATCCATGAGTTCGTGCGTGAGCGTTCCGGGTTCGAGAAGGCGCGTGATTACGGCATGCTGCATGCCGAGGCACTCCAGACCATTCAGAACTGCACCCATCCGGTGATTGCCGCGATTGATGGACCATGCATGGGGGCATCGTTCGTTTTGGCCGCGGCGTGCGATTTGCGGATTGCGGCCGATAACGCAAAGTTCGCCGTGCCACCGATGAAACTGGGCGCGACGCTGGGCTATCCTGAACTCGAAATCATGCTGGACCTGTTGGGTGAGGCAGCGCTTTTTGAAATCCTGCTGGAAGGGCAGGTCTTTGACGCCGCCCGTGCACGCGAGATCGGCTTTATCGCCCGTCATGTCGCGCTTGAGGCGTTTGACGAGGAAGTCACCAAGACCGGCAAACGAATTGCCGGTGGGGCGCCGCTAACGCAGCGTGCGCATAAAAGCATGCTTAACCGCCTGCGTCAGGGCGGAGCGATTGATGCGCGCGAATTTGATGAAGGCTACCGCGCCTTTGAGAGTGCTGATTTCAAGGAAGGCTACACCGCGTTCCTTGAAAAGCGCAAAGCGGTGTTCACCGGTAAATAAGCCACGTTAATATAGTGGAAGATCGGGCGTGTAAGGCACGTCCGTATTGCCGTAATCAAGGCCCATCTTGTGCAGTTCACTTGTGATTTGTGAACGGTGATGGGTCTGGTGATTGAACAGCTGGACGAGAAACAGCTGGCGCGGCAGCTTGCGCGTGACGCCATCGGGGAACGGCAGTTCGCGGATTTCATCCTGCCAACTGTGATCGGTGCTTTCGACAAATTCGGTGATCTCGGCATCAATCTCGGCCCGCATGGCTTTGAGAGTCTCGAAATCATCGGCAACGATTGTCGTCGGTTCAAACGGGCCAGCTTCGCCGGTGCGCAGAATGGTCAGAATGCGCAGGTCGACATAAAGAATATGGTTCAGCGTGCTGTGGATCGACCCGAAAAACATGCCGCGATCATGACGCCGTTCGACATCACCGATCTGCGCGCACAGGTCAAACAGAACACTGTTCTGCCAGCTGTTATAGGTCGCCATGCAGCGGCCATAGTCGTTGAAATTCATCTTGGACATATCGATACCACTCCTTTCAAAACCGCATTTGGCTGCGTTCTTATTGGTTGTTGTGGATATGGTTGATACTACCGCATGTGAATTGCCATGGCACTGAAATACATCAAGGGCGGCATCGAATTGAATGCCGCCCTTGATCTTGATGTGTTTCGACGAGAGCCCGTTAGTGGGTCATGATCCGTTCCGGACCCATCAGGGTCGTCGGAAGCCAGGTCGATATCGCCGGGACATAAGTGATCAGTACCAGGAAGCCCAGCAGGATCAGAAGCCACGGAAAGGCGGCCTTGACGACCTTGAGCAACGGCATGCCGGTAATCCCCGATGTCACAAACAGGTTCAATCCGACCGGCGGCGTGATCATACCGATTTCCATATTGACCACCATGATGATGCCCAGATGGATCGGATCAATGCCCAGCTGCATGGCAATCGGGAACAGGATCGGCGCCATGATCAGAAGGATCGCGCTTGGTTCCATGAAGTTGCCGGCGATCAGCAGAACGATGTTCACCACAATCAGGAAGCCCCACGCCGGAAGACCCCAGCCAATGATGGTTTCGGCAATGGTGTGCGGGATGCGCTCAGACGTCAGAACATGGGCAAACAGCATCGCATTGGCGATGATGAACATCAGCATGATCGTGACTTTACCGGCATCGAGCAGAACGTGACGGATGTCCTTGTCAAACGGCAGCAACGCAAGCGCCTTGCCCATCTGCGGCACGTTATGTGCGATCAGGCTGCCAATGGATTTGTTGCCGTTTTCCGGCACCCAGGAGAGTTCCTTGATCGGGCCCATGTCACGGTAAAACAGAACCGCGACAAACATGGCGTAAAACGCTGCCACAGCCGCAGCTTCGGTCGGGGTGAAGACCCCGCCATAAATGCCGCCCATGATCAGGATCACAAGTAACAAACCACCCGATGCGGAAAACAGGGCGCTCCCCCATTCGCCGATGGTCGGGCGCGGCTGGCTTGGCAGTTTTTTGATGCGCGCCACGATATAGATCGCCGTCATCAGCATCAGGCCAACCATGATGCCCGGAATAACACCACCCAGGAACATACGACCCACGGAAACCTCGGTCGCGGCGGCATAAACCACCATGACGATGGACGGCGGGATCAGGATGCCAAGCGTGCCGGCGTTACAGATGACACCAGCAGCAAAGCTTTGCGGATAGCCCGCGCGGACCATGCCGGCAATCACGATGGATCCGATGGCAACAACCGTCGCCGGGCTTGAACCCGACACAGCGGCAAACAGCATGCAGGCCAGAACCGATGCCATGGCAAGGCCGCCAGGGAACCAGCCGACCGTATCAATGGCAAAGCGAATAAGACGCCGTGCAACGCCGCCGGTCGACAGAAATGCGGATGCCAGAATGAAATAGGGAATAGCAAGAAGGGTGTAATGCTCCATCCCGCCAAAAAGCTTTTCTGCCAAGGTGGCAAGGCTGTCATCACCAAACAGAAGAATGGTTGAAAGCGATGCAACGCCCAGCGAGATCGCGATCGGTGCACCAAATGCCATCAGGCCAAACAGCAGGATAAACAGGAATGCAATCGTCATTTAAATGTCTCCCCCCGTCCGGCTTATGGTTTTGGCGTCGAAGCGGTGGCGGACTTGTCGTCATCCGCGGTGCTTGCGCCAAGTTGGTCGATGGCTTCGCGCGCTTCGTCTGCCAGATTAAAGCCGACCTGTTTGCCGGTAATGATGCGCCAGCCGACTTGCGCCAGGCGAAATGCCAGCAAGGCTGCACCCACGGGCATGATGAGATAGACGAACCACAGCATGACCGGGCTGTCTTCGGCTTCCATTTCAAGCATGTGGTTGAAGCTGACAAGCTCCCACCCGCCAATAATCAGCCAGCTTGAATACAGAATGCCCGCAGCAACCACGATCAAACCAATGACGCGCTGGGCATTCTTGGGGAACAGGCGAACGAGGGCGTCCACCCCGATGTGCGACCCGACCTTGACCCCATAGGACATGCCAAACAGGATCAGCCAGGCAAAAAGGAATTCCGTGGTTTCCAGAGCCCAGGTCAGGCCGGAATTGAACACGTAACGCATAACGACGTTTACAAAGGTAAGCGACGTCATGGCGGCGAGCAGGAGGGCAATAATGCCCTCCTCCAGCCGGTTAACGACCGTTGAGATCATCTTGAACGGCCCTTTTCCGATGATGTTAGGAAAAAAGTACGGATTAGTTGCACGCAGCAGCGGCGTCGATGATGTCCTGGCCGATATCGCCAGAGAACTCATCCCAAACCGGTTTCATTGCAGTCTGCCATTTGGCGAATTCTTCACCGGAAAGCTGCAGGATTTCGGTTTCACCGGAATCGATCACGGCCTGACGCTGTTCTGCGGTCAGATCCGCCGACAGGTTGTTGGCATATTCGGATGCTTCGTTCATCGCCTGTGCCAGACCTTCGCGGATTTCCGGATCCAGACCGTCCCACCACTTGGCCGAGGTCACGACCATGTAGTCAAGCAGACCGTGGTTGGATTCGGTGATGTAATCCTGAACTTCGAAGAACTTCTTGGAATAGATGTTCGACCAGGTGTTTTCCTGACCGTCGACAACGCCGGTCTGAAGGGCGGAATAGGTTTCCGAGAACGCCATTTTCTGCGGAACGGCATCAACAGCTTCGAACTGGGCTGCGATCACGTCAGACGACTGAATACGGAATTTCTGACCAGCGGCATCTTCCGGTGCGCGCAGAGGCTTGTTGGCCGAAAGCTGTTTCAGGCCATTGTGCCAGTAACCGACACCGGTCAGGCCTTTGGACGACATTGCGTTCAGGAGTTCCTGACCTTTTTCGCCGTTCTGGAAGCAGGAAACCGCATCCATGTCCTTGAACAGGAACGGAAGGTCATAGACCTGAAGTTTTTTGGTCCATTTGCCGAATTTCGCAAGTGACGGTGCACCGAACTGAACGTCACCACGCAGGATGGCGGCAAGAACCTTGTCGTCATCAAACAGCTGCGAGTTCGGATAAATTTCGATCTGGACCTTGTCGCCTAGGATTTCTTCAGCGCGTTTCTTGAAGTAATCGGCACCCTGGCCCTTCGGGGTGTTCGGCGCAACAACATGCGCGAACTTGATCACTTCCTGTGCGGAAGCGGCAAGGTTGGACCCCAGAAGTGCTGCGGCAGCAACGCCGGCAGCAAGAATGCTTTTGCTGATAGGACGCATCAATACGTCTCCCTTGATTGAATTAATCTGTTTTCCCGTTAGCGCGCCTTTTTGGCGTCGTTCTAAAACGCCGTTTGGCGCTGTGCCGTAATCAGCAAGCAGCGGGCCAGTTCAGGGGAGGTGATGAATGTGTAATTATATCAATGCGATAAGTTCAATTTCACGTTGTTGCGATGCAGCAAATCCAGTCGCGTATGTTTGTGATTTCACTCACTTTTTTGAAGTGAATGTGCGGTAGTTCACACATGATCTTGCCCGCATGGTCACAGGCACCGGGCGTTGATGAAAGCAGGGCACAAAAAAGCCCGTCTAATTGACGGGCTCGTGGTCGTTGGTGCTGCGGGATCGCCTGAACTCGGCCGGGATGATGTTGTATTTGGTCAGCTTGTCGTAGAACGTCTTGCGCGGTACGCCGAGTGCCGTGACGGTTGCGGTGACATTGCCGCCATGTTCACGAAGGGCTTCGGTGATCAGGCTTTTCTCAAACGCCTCGACCTGTTGGGGCAGGGGGACGCCATAATTTTCTTCGCCGTCCTCGCCGCTTGCCAGTGGATCAAGCCCGAGAACACGGCGTTCGGCAGCATTGCGCAATTCCCGGACATTGCCCGGCCAGTCATAGGCATTAAAGCGCGCCATTTCCGAAGGCGTAATCGGCGCAACGGTGCGATCAAACCGCTTGGCCGCATCGCGGGTGAAATATTCAAACAACAGTGCAATGTCATCCTTGCGATCGCGAAGTGGCGGGATGTGAAGTTGCACGACGTTGAGACGGTAATAAAGGTCTTCACGAAATTCACCGCGTGCCGATGCGGCGCGCAGATCGACCTTGGTTGCGGCAACCACGCGCAGATCAATTGGCAAAACCCGGTTTGATCCCAGACGTTCAAGCGCACGTTCCTGCAAGACGCGCAAAAGCTTGATCTGCAGGGCAAGCGGCATGCTTTCGATTTCATCCAGGAACAGCGTGCCCTTGTCGGCAAACTCGAACTTGCCGATGCGTTTGTGATCGGCCCCGGTAAAGGCCCCGGCTTCGTGGCCGAACAGTTCGGATTCAATCAGATGTTCGGGCATACCGCCGCAATTGACCGCGACAAACGGCCCCGGACGGCCCGACATTTCAAGCAGGTTGCGTGCAATCAATTCCTTGCCCGATCCGGTTTCGCCGTTGATCAGGACATGGGCATTGGTGCTGGCAACATTGCCAATCAGTGTGCGGAGCTTTTCCATCGCCGGATTACGGCCAATGAAGTCGGATGCGTTTTTCGAATGGCGGGCCAGTTCGATCTTGAGCGTGCGGTTTTCAAGGACAAGCGCACGGTGGCTCATCGCGCGCCGTGTGATGTCGATAAACAGATCCGGGGCATAGGGCTTTTCGATGAAGTCAAACGCGCCGTTATGCATGGCCTGCACTGCGGTGGCGACATCGCCATGGCCGGTGACCAGAATAACCGGCATTTCCGCATCGATCTTTTTGACCTGTGATAGCAGGTCCAAGCCATCCATCCTGGGCATGCGGATGTCGGAAATCACCACACCCGGCCAGCCTTTTTTCAGGCGCTCAATCGCGGATGGGGCATCGGCGAAGACTTCGACTGCGATATCGGCAAGCTCGAAGGTTTGCTGTGCGGCTTCACGCACATCTTCGTCATCGTCAACAAACAGAACGCATTCGGCACTGGTGGACACTGGTTTATCCTTTGACCCGATAGATCAATCAGAGGACAAATTTCGTGTCAGCCCTGATCGTGATGATCTGCAAGGTGTGTGTGGGTTTCTGCCGGTGTTTTAGCAGCCGTGACGTCTGGCGTCGAGATGCTGTTTTCCGCGGCCATTTCACCGGGGCCTTCATAGCGAAGCTCGATGATAAAGGATGCACCACCTTGCGGGCGGTTTTCCGCACGAATGGTGCCGCCAAAGCTTCGGATGATGCCATAGCAAATCGATAAGCCCAGCCCCAAACCATCGCCAAACGGCTTGGTGGTAAAGAACGGATCAAACAGCTTGGGGAGGTTGTCTGGCAAAATGCCATGTCCGTTGTCATTGACCTTCACAATCACACGGTCGTCGCCGCCCGTGATCGAGATGTCGATTTCGGGGGCGGCAACATTTTGGCAGGCATCAGCGGCGTTATTGACCAGATTGGTAAAGACCTGGGTCAGTTGATTGGCCTCGGCAATGACAGGTTTGATATCGCCATGCTGTTGCAGGGTGATGTTTTCGACACCGGCCCGCCCGGTCTCAAGCGCCAGGTCGATGGCCATCTGCATCTGGGCCGGGACATCGACCGGATGGTTGTCCTGCTCCGGGCGGCGCGAAAAGGTTTTGAGATTGCCGGTAATCCGGCCCATGCGGTCGGTCAGTTCCGAAATGCGCTGCAGATTGCGGTTTGCGGTTTCATCATTACCACGCGCAATGAATTTCAACGCGTTTTCCGCATAGTTTCGAATGGCGGTCAGTGGCTGGTTGATTTCGTGCGCGATGCCGGCTGACATCTGACCAAGGGCGGCAAGCTTGCTGGTTTGAACCAACTCGGCTTGTGCCGTGCGCAGCGCATCTTCGGTGCGGGACCGTTCGGTGATTTCTTCTGCCAGACGCTGATTGGTGTTCATAAGGTCGGTCGTGCGAAGGCGGACCTGACGTTCCAGTTCGCGCTGTGACCAGTCGCGAATTTCAAGCTGTTCGAGCATCGCACGACGACGCTGCAGGATAATGAAAATCAGACCGGTCAGAATGATATGCGCGGCCCCACCCATCGCACCCGCACTGATCACGGAACGATCGAGTACCGATTTGTTTGTCAGCAGAAACATCCGCCAGCCCTGTTTGGGAAGGGTGCTTGCCGTCACCAGATAGGTGGTCTTGTCCGGCGTCGCCGGGCGGGTCTGTAGCGTGCCGGTCGCTTGTTCGCGAGCTTCGCTTGCCTCGGCATCTTGCGCAACCGGGCCAAGACTGAGCGTTGCCGGATTGTCATCGACTGGCCATTCGCCATCAAGCAACGGCATGGGTTCCAGCGGATAGTTGCCATATTTACGCGACGCAATCAGGCGCGGGCGATCTTTGCTGTCGAGCCCCGCAAGATCACGGAACCGCCAATCCAGATTGGATGAAATGATGACGATGCCGTTCTCATCGGTGACCAGAACGCTTTCGCTGCCGCGTGCCCAGCGCTGCACAAGGGCTTCAAGATGGGTTTTGACCACCATGGCCCCGGCGAAGTTCGTGCCGTCCGGGCGCACCGGGTGGGATATATAATAACCCGGCACGTTGGACGTGATCCCGAATGCAAAGTAATGCCCGGTCAGTCCGCTTTTGGCCTGCTGGAAATAGGGGCGGAAGGAAAAGTTGCGCCCGATAAAGGATGCATCACTGTTCCAGTTACTCGCCGCCAGCGTTTCGCCATTGCTGTCCATGAAGTAAATGTCTGATGCGCCACTGTCTGCAGCCAGCTTCTCAAGATAGACATTCACCGCCCCGGCATTCTCGGGATCGGCATGCAGGGCAAGGTCGATGATGCGCTTGTCCGATGCCAGCGTGATTGGAAGGTATTCATGTTCCTTGATCGCGCCCTGAAGGTTGGAGCGATACAGCTCAAGCTTGTTGCGCCCGTCCTCGGTAATGTCGATCAGCTTCGCTTCCTGCCAGAACGTGGTCACCAGCCACACCGTGACTGGCAGCAGCACCAGCAGGGCACAGAGGACTATTCTTGATGTTCTTTTGACTGAGACCGAGGTGCTGAGCATTCTATCCACGTTGGCATTAGGCGACAGGCTTTGGCGGCCTATTCGTTAGGGTTGGTTTTTGTCCCCTTACAGGTGGGGCGCCGGGATTAGATTACAAAAAGATTTCAAAGCCCAGCGTAAATTTACGTGATGGTTCTCACGCTTGATAATCATCTGATCAGGTTGTACCTATCAGAGGCATAACCACCGGATTTTCGCGCCACCTGTGTGGCCCGCCGATCAAGCCCGAACAACCTGTCAGGAAAGTTCCCTGCATGAGCGATGAAGACACACATCTGATCTGGGTCTTGGCCGATGACCGGACCGGGAATGTCAACCAATGCCTTGGGGTTGCCGAAGCACTGGCACAGCCCTTCAAGCGGATTGATATCGGTTTCACGAAATCTGTGCGTCTTCCCAATTTTATTCGCAGAACCAGCCTGATCGGTATTGATGAGGCATCGCGCCGTCGCCTTGTTGCGCCCTGGCCCGACCTTGTCATTTGTTGCGGGCGTCGTTCTGCACCGGTGGCCCGCTGGATCAAAAAACAAAGTCGCGGACACACCCGCATTTGCATCATCATGCGCCCGGATGGCGGGGAAAGTGCGTTTGATCTGATTGCTGTGCCGGCCCATGATCGGTCTGTCATTCGCGAAAACATCGTCGAGATCCCCGGTGCCCCGCACCGCGTTACGGAAAGCCGTCTTCTGGTCGAAGCCGATAAATGGCGTCCGCATTTCAAAGGTCTTCCGGAACCAAAATTTGCCCTGATCATTGGCGGCAGTACCAAAAGAACGACCTTTACCAAGGATATGGCAGAACAGCTGATCGACAAGGCTGTCGCGGCGGCAAAGGCCGTTGATGGCTCCTTGCTGGTCACGACCAGCCGTCGCACCGGTATCGAAAACGAGGCCCTGATTGCCGAGCGACTGGCGACGTCAGGCGTTCCTTATCATCTGCATGACTGGACATCACAGGCAGAGAACCCGTATTTCGGCTATCTCGCCCTTGCTGATGTGAAGATCGTAACCAGTGATTCGGTTTCCATGTGCTGCGAAGCTGCGGCGGCACCGGGCGGGGTTTATATCTTTGATCCGGATGGATTGGCCAACAAACGGCACAAACGTCTGCATCAAAGTCTTTATGAAGGCGGGTATGCCCGCCCGCTCTTGCCCGATACCGAGCTGGTGCCGTTCAAGCATCCGTCCTTGCAACCTGCGCGCATGGTTGCGCAGCGTTGTCTGGAGCTGCTTGGTGCGCCTGCCCATCAGGATAGGCGATAACACCTTGTTTTATTTGGGGCTGTAAGGTCTATTCGTGGGCTGCCACCACCAAGGAAAACCGCCCCGATGTCCTCGCCCGTCTCAAGCCCCGCTAACCAGCGTTCACCTGACGCACCGCAATTGTTTCCGCGTCATGTTGCGGTGATGATTTTGGCGGTTGTTGCCTGCTGCTTTGCGGGCAACCATGTGGCGGCACGGCTGGCGTTTGAGAATGGTACGGGGTTGCTTCTGGCCGTTTTGTGCCGCTCGGGTGTTGCGCTTTCGATCCTGATGGCAATCGTCTTTTTCAAGCGTCATTCAATCCGGCTGCCGCGTGGTCTTGGGCGGTGGCAATTGGTTCTGGGATTGCTGATTGCGATCCAGAGCCTGTGTCTTTATTCCGCCGTCGCCCGCATGCCGGTGGCATTGGCCTTGCTGACGGGTAATACATTCCCGATCATTCTGGCGCTTTTGACCTGGGGGCTTGGCGGGCCGCGCCCGACACTGCGCGCGGCTGGCCTGATGTTGTTCATCCTGTCCGGACTTGTACTTGCCCTTGATTTGCCGGCCATTCTCGGTGGAGAGGCCGAGGTCAACGCAAGCTGGTGGCTTGGGATCGGCTTTGCCTTGATGGCGGCAACCGCACTGTCATTGGCATTCTGGATCACCGATCACAAGCTTGCCGGGATCAATGGACCGGTGCGGTCCATGTTCACGATGGTGGTGGTTTTCATCGCCATGATCATTGCCGGGATTGGCGATGTCCTGCCCGGCGGGATGGCGACGCCCAATGCACCTTCCGGGTGGATGGGCCTTGCTGCCCTGATGGTGCTGTATGGGATCGCGTTTTCCATGCTGTTCATCACCGTCCCGCGCCTTGATATGGCGCGCAACGCATCGGTGATGAATATGGAGCCGATCGCAACATTGCTGTTTGGCTGGGTTGTACTCGGGCAAATGATCAGCCCGATCCAGATGCTGGGCGGGTTGGTTGTGGTCAGCGGTATTGTTATCCTGACCCTGCGCAAAGGCGCCTGATTCAATAAAAAAGGGAGCCTGATGGCTCCCTTTTGGTACGTTCGAGATGGCTTGGTTAAACCGCCTGTGAGTGGCGCCCATGCGCGTGATTAAGGTAGGTGTCAAACGCGGCACAAACCGCACGAACCAGTGGGCGGCCCATTTCGCTGAGTTTGATGTGAGCGCCGTTAACTTCGACAATGCCGTCTTGGGTCATTGCCTTGATCCGCTCAACCTCCGGCGCAAAGCGGTCTGCCGAAATGCCGTGGCTGGCACATACGTCATCAAGGTCGACGGCAAGATTGCACATCAGTTCATTGATGATGTCGCGGCGCAATTTATCTTCATCGGTCAGGGCAATGCCCTTTTCAATCGCGCATTTTCCGTCTTCAACGGCGCGCTGCCAGCGCGCCAGTGCCGGATCATTCTGGGCATATCCATGCGGCAGGGATGAAATCGCCGACGGACCAAACCCGATCAGGGCTTCGGCGCGGTCGGTGGTGTAACCTTGGAAGTTCCGGTGCAGTAAACCGTCAGACAGGGCACGCGCCATGCTGTCGGCCTGATGGGCAAAGTGATCAAGCCCGATGGCGACAAAGCCATGCTTGGCAAGGCGGTTCTGAATTTCTTCATACTGTGCCCAGCGTTCCTCGGTATTTGGCAGGGCCTCGGTCGGGATAAGCTGCTGATGCTTTTTCATCCAAGGGACATGGGCATAGCCAAAGACTGACAGGCGGTCCGGGCAAAGCTCGACAGTCTGGTCAACCGTTTCACGCAGCGACTCAACCGTCTGGAAGGGCAGGCCATACATCAGATCAACATTGATGCCGGCAATCCCGTGCGAGCGCAGCTTGGCAATCACGTCACGCACCAGCTGCATGCTTTGAACGCGGTTGACGGCTGTCTGGACCTGCTGGTTGAAATCCTGAATGCCGATGCTGGCGCGGTTAAAACCGCATTCGACCATGGCTTCCATGAAGTCATCGGTTGCGGTGCGCGGGTCCATCTCAATAGCGATTTCGGCATCATCAAGAATCTGCAGCCGTGCACGGATTGCCGCCATGATGGCGCGCAGGTCTTCGGCCTTGAGGATGGTCGGGCTGCCGCCACCAAAGTGGATGTGCGAAACCGTGAAAGTCTCGTCTGCGGGCAGTTTGCCAAGCGTGCCTTCGATCTCGGTCAGAAGGGCCGAAACGTAGCCATTCACCGGCTTGTAGTTTTTGGTGATCTTGGTGTTGCAGCCGCAGAACCAGCACATTTCCTCGCAATAGGGGACGTGCAGATAAAGCGACAGCGGTTGCGCGGGATCAAGATCGCCAAGCCAGCCTTCAAATACCTCGCCATTCACACCGGCATGGAAATGCGGCGCGGTCGGATAGCTGGTATAGCGCGGCAGACGCAGATCGTATTTTTCGTAAAGGGCTAGCTGCATGACGGACATCCCGAAAATTCGTTCTGTCCGTCTTTTGCATTATTCCAATCTGCTCTGCCTTGATATGCCTCAAGGGTGAGGAACAGGGAAGCCGTGCCGTTCACTCAAGGCATGCAAAATGCCGTCCTTGTCATCAATAAACGCTTGGCCATTTGCCGTGCCGGTTTGAAGCGATGATGTGGCGCCCGATTTCAAAATCATCACCGGAAGTGATTGATGGTCTTCGCCCAAAAGCGCGATGACATCGTTCCTCGGGCGCGACCAATTGATGTGACGGATATCAAGCGCACCAAGCAAATCTGGAAATGATCCCAGTACCCCATCAATCAAGGCGCAATGCCAGCAATAAAAACGCTGGTTTGGCCAAGCGGGATCTTCGAAATCGGGTTTGATCAGAAATACCGTATCGCGTTCGAGAACCGGCATGGGGCTTGGCCTTTCGTAACGGCGCGGTGTCGCGCGCCTTGATGATGTCGGTGGCGACGATCAGAGATGCTTGAAGGCCGATACCAGATCCGCCCGAAGGGCTGCCAGGCGGTCGCGGCCTTCGTCTTCATCATAGGGTTCAGCGGTGCCAACACCCCAAACCGGGCCGGGCCATGCCGCGTCATCCTTGAAACGGCCAATCACGTGGCAATGAAGCTGCGGCACCATATTGCCCAGCATCGCAACATTGGTCTTGAACGCATCAAAGCGGCGCTTGATCACACGAGATGCAGCGGCGACTTCATCGCCAAGCATCTTGCGGTCTTCGGCACTCAGATCATCGTAATCGACCAGATCCGGGCGCTTGGGCACAAGAATAAGCCAGGGATAACGCGCATCATTCATCAACAGAACATGTGAAAGCGGTCCGTCGGTCACCAAAGTGGTATCGGCGGCAAGCTGCGGATGAAGGGTAAATGCGTTGTTCATCGATATCCTCGTTCCTTGAAAAGTCACGGGGACGTTATAGCGACAACGTCCTTGAATGTCTTGAAAACCTTGCGCGAGTTGGCGGGCAGGAGGGGTTCCTGCCCGCAAGCCAAAGTCACGCGGCCTTTGATGCGTCATGCTTGGCGATCAGTTGATCGACAAGTTCAATGACTTTGTCTTCGGCCTGCTTGATGGATGTCTGGGTGCGGTCATCGGCGAACTCGTCATATTCAATGGCAGCGCCAAACTGATCGGTGATGCCGATATATTGTAGCGGGGTGAAAACGCCGCCTTCGACAAAGTTCATGTGATCAATCCGGCCACCCTTGTCATAGCCGTAATCACCACGCGACGACAAAACGACGATGGATTTGTTGTCCGTTATCATCGGCCAATAAGGCACGCCGTCGCGTGACCGGTCAAAGCCGAATGTCCGGCCAACCCGAACGATGTTATCAACCCACGCCTTCATCTGTGCAGGCATGCCAAAATTATACATCGGCACCCCGGCGACAATGATGTCGGCCGAAAGCAATTCATCCACCAGTTGGTCGCTTTCGCGCAGAGCTGCGTGCATCCAGTCTTCACGGTCGTCGGGTGGGGTAAAGGCCGCATGGACCCAGTCACCGGTGGTCGGTTGGGGCGGGTTTGCCCCGACGTCGCGATAGATGATCTCGGTATCCGGACGTTTCGCCAGCCAGTTTTGCATGAACTGGGCTGTAAGGCGGCGCGTATGTGAGCCATGCTGTTTCTGATCTGATCGGCCCGGGCGGGAACTGCTGTCGATATGAAGAATTCTGGTCATCATACTCTCCATGGGATGAAAATGGTTCATCTGTGTGTCTGTGATGACCAAGCATTGACTGAATTTAACGGGCACGGCAAAATCGAATTCCTCAGCCAATAGATGAGCTCAGTTCATTCATATGTCATTGCCGCCACTTGCGACCCTGCGGGCCTTTGAAGTCGCAGCCCGACATCAAAGTTTCAAGAATGCCGCCTCCGAGCTTGGAGTCACGCCAACCGCGATCAGCCATCAGGTGCGCCTTCTTGAAGAAACGCTGGCTGTTCAGTTGTTTGATCGCAAGCCACGGCAGGTGGTCCTGACCGATGTCGGGCAGGCGCTTTATCCGGTGTTGCGTGATGGCTTCGCATCCTTTGCCAAGGCGATTGACCAGGTGCGCAACCGTCCGGCATCTCGCAGTGTGACGGTGTCGGTTATTCCATCCTTTGCGGCAAAATGGCTGTTGCCACGCCTGCCACGGTTTCAGGCGGAGTATCCCGACATCCATCTGCGCCTTCATACCTCGCCAGAGGCGGTTGACCTTGCCGGTGGCGTTGCGGATGCGGCCATTCGTTATGGTGTCGGACCCTATCCGGGATTGGTGGCAAGCCCATTGTTTCGCGAACATTTTGTCCCGCTTTGCAGTCCTTCTTTGGGGCTGGAAAAACCAGAAGGCCTGCGCAAGACGACCTTGCTGCATTTCGACTGGCTGCGCCCCGATGATGCGACCCCGACCTGGCAAAGATGGGGGCAGGTGGCAGGCTTCTCAGAATGCTTGCCGGCTGCGGGGATAAGCTTTTCGGATGACAGTCACGCCATTCAGGCTGCCATTGCCGGGCAGGGTGTTGTCCTCGCCAGCCCTGAGATGGTGCGGGCCGAAATCGATGCCGGATTGCTGGTGATGCCATTTGGTCCGGAAATCAAAGGGCATTCTTATCACTATGTGCATACCGGCCGGGGCGATAACCGTCGCGAGGTCGAGGCATTCGGCGATTGGATCAAACGCGAAGTGGCATCATCCGGGCCGCTTGCCGGATCCTCGCGTGATTGAAGATTGACCTTGCGGGCTGCATCGGAAACCATGTGGCATCGTCAATCATTCTTGTGGATCGATCATGCCCCGCTTTGCCGCCAACCTTTCGTTCCTGTTTGCCGAACTGCCGTTTGAAAAACGGTTCGCCGCGGCCGCGGATGCGGGCTTTGTCGGGGTGGAATATATCGGCGCCTATGACATGCCGCTTTCCACGGTCAAATCGCTGCTTGATGACAATGGGTTGGAACAGGTTTTGTTCAACCTGCCTGCAGGCGATTGGGAAGCAGGCGACCGTGGTCTGGCCTGCCGTCCGGGGCGCGAGGATGCCTTTCGCGACTCTGTCGTGCAGGCGCTTGATTACGCAGCGGCCACCGATTGCAAGATGCTCCATTGCATGGCAGGCCTCATGGGCAAGGGCGAGGATTCCGGTGAACTTGCCCGGCTTTATTGCGACAATCTGCTTTATGCCGCCGATCTTGCCGATCAGGCCGGCGTCGATATCCTGATCGAGCCGATCAATCCGCTTGATATGCCGGGTTATTTGCTAAATTCCATCGAACAGGCTGCTGTGATCCTTGAACAGCTTGATCACCCGCGCCTGAAGCTGCAGTTCGATATCTATCATGCCCAGATTGTTGGCGGGAACATTGCCGCACGGCTGGACAAGCATATCGACAGCATCGCCCATGTGCAGGTCGCAGGCGCCCCGGGACGTCATGAACCCGACAGTGGGGAGCTTAATTACCCCTTCCTGTTCTATATGCTTGATCGCATCGGCTATGACGGCTGGATTGGCTGCGAATATAAACCACATGGCAAAACCGAAGACGGGCTTGGCTGGGTGCGCCCCTGGATGCCAAAGCCCGGCGCTTGATCGGTCTTTGGGTTAAAGCCTATTCAATCAGGATGGCCCGGAAATCATTGACGTTGGTCAGGGTCGGGCCGGTGACCAGCAAATCATCAATCTTGGCAAAGGCGCTATAGGCGTCATTGTTATTAAGGTACTCCCAAAGATCGACGCCGTCCTTTTGTGCGGTTTGCCAGCTTTTGGCATCAATGATGGCGCCGGCATTATCCTCGCTGCCATCAATGCCGTCAGTATCAATCGCAAGCGCGCTAAAGCCCGGTTGATCGCGCAACTGAAGCAGAAGAGACAGCAAAAATTCGCTGTTGCGTCCCCCACGGCCACCCTTGCCACGCACGGTAACAGTGGTTTCACCGCCCGAAAGCAACACGCACGGCTTTGCCGCCGGCTGGCCATGATTGGCAACCTGATGGGCGATGCCGGCATGAACAATGGCGACTTCGCGGGCTTCGCCTTCAATCGCATCGCCAAGGATCACGGTATTGAGCCCCATGTCGCGTGCAACTGATGCGGCGGCCTCAAGGCTATCCTGCGGGCGGGCCAGCATGATGGTTTCATGACCGTCAAAGCAGGGATCGTCGGGCTTGATCGTCTCATCCTTCTCGCTGCGCAGAAGGTCCTCGGCGGCCTTCGGGATGTCGATCTGATAATGACGAAGGATATCAAGCGCATCCTGCCCGGTGGAGGGATCAGACACCGTCGGGCCCGATGCAATAATCGCCGGATCATCGCCCGGCACGTCGGAAACCAGATAGGTCACCATGCGCGCAGGTGCAGAGGCCTTGGCAAGCCGACCGCCCTTGATCGCGGACAGGTGTTTGCGCACACAATTCATTTCTGAAATGGTCGCCCCACTGCGCAACAGCGCCTTGCTGATCGCCTGTTTGTCTTCAAGTGTCAGACCCGGACCGGGCAGGGCCAGAAGGGCTGATCCACCCCCGGAAATCATGCACACCACCAGATCATCGGGACCGGCACCCGAAACAATATCAAGGATCCGCTTGGCAGCCTTTTCCCCGGCGGCATCGGGGACCGGGTGGGATGCCTCGACAATCTCAATCTGATCACATTCGACCGCATGGCCATAGCGGGTCACGACCAGCCCTTCGACATCACCTTTCCAGGCTTTCTCAAACGCACGCGCCATATTGGCTGATGCCTTGCCAGCGCCAATGACGATGGTTTTGCCCTTGGGCGGTTCCGGCAGGTTGCGCGGGATCTGAACACCGGGGTCGGCGGCCTTTAATGCCGCATCCATCAAAGCCAGAAGTTTTTCGCGCGAAGTGGTCATGTCGGGTTTCCCTGATTGGATTTTGGCGGGGTTGATCCCGGCCTTGAATTTGGTTCGGGTGTTTAGGTCGCCTGCTTGTCCGATGCGGTTTTGAAGAAATCGATTACGGCTTGCAAGTGATCGGACATCGCCTTTTCCGCCGCATCCGGGTCGTGGGCAGCGATGGCTTCGATGATGTCGCGGTGGTGGTCCTGCACCATGCGATCAAAGGTCGGGCCGACCATGCCGTTGAAACGGATTTCGGTCAGGGCCGCCTGCAGCACGTCATGCAGCATTTTCATCACGTGATAATAAATGATCGATCCGGTCGCCCGGCCAATCATCATATGCAGGCGGTGGTCATCATCCGCACGATATTTCGCAGCCCGCCGTGGGTCATGTGCCTGGCGATAGGCCATGCGCAGAAGCTTGATATCCTCGTCACTGGCATTGATTGCAGCCCGGCGTGCCGCCCATGTTTCAAGCGTGCAGCGGATTTCCTGCAGATCGCGCAGATTGCTGATCGAATCGCGCACCAGATCGGTCATGGCGGTATCCATGTCGATCCCGGTCGATGACAGGATTTCGGTGCCGCCACCCTGAACTGCGCGCAAGTACCCACGGGTCTTGAGCTTTTGCAGGGCTGCGCGCACCGACACGCGGCTGACTGACATGCTTTCGGCAAGCTGGCGTTCACCGGGCAGGCGGTCTCCGGGCAGGAAAATGCCGTCTGAAATCTTTTCAAGGATCTGATCGGCAACCTGATCGGCGATCCTTTTCGGACGCTTGGTTTCCGGGTCGTCTTGTGCCTGAACCGGCTTGGCAGACGGCATGTTGGGTTGTCTCCAATCGTGTTTTTCTGTGCCAGAGCAATGATGTTAGTTGTCCTGCCCCTAAATGGTCATACCATTTTACGGGATGTTTGGGCGCTACGCAAAGTGTCGATATGCATCAGGCCTGCTTATTGCAGCGCAATCTTGTCTCGGTCGCGATAAATTGATAGTCCAACAGATGCCGGATGGCGCATGCGCAGCCCGTCCTTAAGCGCGCTGCTGCCCCGGTTGACCTGCCAATATCGATACTCAATACCAAAAGACCACCGAATTTCAGGAGAACACGCGTGCCGAACCAAGCTGGGACCCTTTTGGGCCATGATGATCCCGCCCCGTTTGAAGTCTTGAATGAAAACGGCAAGGGCCACTCGCTTTTTGTCTGCGATCATGCGTCCCGCGAAATCCCCAAAAGCCTAGGTACGCTCGGCCTGCCCGAGGAAGAGCGCAAGCGCCATATCGGCTGGGATATCGGCGCGCGCAAGGTGACTGAAATTCTGGTTGATCGTTTTGACTGCCCGGCGGTTCTGGGTGGGTTTTCGCGTCTTGTGATTGACTGCAACCGGCAGCTTTGGGACCCGACCGGAATGCCCGAAATTGCCGATCAGACCGTGGTGCCGGGCAACAAGAACGTCTCGCCCAGCGAACATATGCAGCGCATCCGCGAGATTTTCCTGCCCTATCACTGGGCGATCGAAGAACAGATTGCCACATTCCACGCCCATAAAATCGCCCCGGCCCTGATCGCCATTCACAGCTTCACCCCCGTATTTCAGGGTTTTGAACGCCCGTGGGAAATTGGTGTTTTGTGGGATCAGGATGATCGTATTCCGGTGCCGCTGCTTGAAACTCTGCGCGCGCAGAACCCGGATCTGACCATTGGCGACAATGAACCCTATTCCGGGCGTCATCTTGCTGATTACACCATCGATCATCACGGCGAGGCGGCTGGTCTTCCGTGTGTGTCGATTGAAATTCGTCAGGATCTGATTGATACTGACGCAGGATGTGAAAAATGGGCGAAGATCCTTGGGGATGCCTTCGTCGACATCCTTGCGGATCCGAACCTATACAAGATCAGGAGAGACTGATTTGGCTGGGGCCAACGCACGCGAACCGGGATTTTCCATCGGCATTGAAGAAGAATTCTGGCTCGTGGATCGCGAAACCCGCGATCTTGCCAAAGACCCGCCTGCCGAATTCCTCAAGGACGCCAAGGCAAAGCTTGGCGATCAGGTCTCAAGCGAATTCATGCGCTGTCAGGTCGAAACGGGCAGCAAGGTTTGCAACAGTGCGCTTGAAGCGCGCGAGCAGCTGATTGAAATGCGCAGCACCCTTTCCGAGGTGGCAGCGAAGTATGACATGGCGCTGCTCGCGGCCTCGACCCATCCCTTTGCCCAGTGGGACGATCAGAAACATACCGATGGCGAGCGCTACAACACCATCGCGCGCGATTTGCGCACGGTGGTGGATCGCTTATTGATTTGCGGCATGCATGTCCATATCGGGATCGAGGATGATGATCTGCGCATCGAACTGATGGCGCAGGCAAGTTACTTCCTGCCGCATCTTCTCGCACTTACCACCAGTTCACCTTTCTGGCGGGGCAGGGAGACCGGGCTTCAGACCTTCCGACTGTCTGTCTTTGATAACCTGCCGCGTACCGGCTTGCCTGAAGTGTTCGGTTCCTGGGCGGAATATCGCCGTCATGTCGATATGCTGATCAATGCTGGCGTGATCGAAGATGGCACCAAGCTTTGGTGGGATTTGCGCCCCTCTGATCGTTGGCCGACGCTTGAAATGCGCATTGCTGATGTCTGTACCGATCTTGAAGATGCTGTTTGCGTTGCGTCGATCACGCGATGTCTGATGCGTATGCTCTATCGTCTGCGGCGCAATAATCAGCGCTGGCGGATTTATGCCAACATGCTGGTGCGTGAAAACCGCTGGCGGGCGTGCCGTTATGGCAGCGATCCGGGCGAGAAGGCCGGTCTGATTGATTTTGGTCGCGGCGAAATCGTGCCCTATGCCGATCTGCTCGAAGAAATCCTTGAACTCATCCGGCCTGACGCCGAATTCTTTGGCTGTGTCGATGAAGTCGAACATGCACGCACCATCATTAAACGCGGCACCAGTGCCCGTCGACAGCGCGAAATCTATGATGCGGCAATCGAGTTGGGTGCCTCGCCAAAGGACGCATTGGTTGCCGTTGCCGATGTGCTGATTGAACGCACCGACCCGCACGCAAGATCGGACACCTAACGGGCTTGTCAGCGAGGGATGCATTGAGTATCGTCGCGCCGAAACGGGTTTGGGCCCTTTGAAATTCCGCGCATCGGATATCCGCTGTGCAATCCATCATCGGAGAAGAATTGATGACCGAAGTCGGTGGTATCGCAGCCGATCAGCTTGCGAGTTATGTCGAGCGTATCGAACGCCTTGAAGAAGAAAAAGCCAACCTGATGGCTGATATCAAGGAAGTCTACGGCGAAGCCAAGGCGCTTGGCTATGACGTGAAAATCCTGCGCCAGATCATTCGTCTGCGCAAAATGGAAGACCACGAACGCACCGAACAGGAAGAAATCCTGGAAGTCTACAAACGTGCGCTGGGCATGAGCTGACAGCACCCTGTCAGCAGACTGGACGTGAATACCAAAAGCCCGCTTTGATGCGGGCTTTTGCTTTTGTAAGTTTGGCCCATGACAAACGCATCCCGCCCTGAAATCACATCCGAGGTCACCGAAGGTGTCTGTCGGCTTTTATATCATCATCAGATTGCCTGTCTGACGGAGCTTCGTCTGGGTAATGGCCGCAGGCTTGATGTGCTTGCCCTTGGGCCAAAAGGCGAGCTATGGGCGGTAGAAGTCAAATCATCGGTCGAGGATTTCCGGGTTGATCAGAAATGGCAAAGCTATCTCGATTACTGCGACCGGTTCTTCTTTGCTGTGCCGATGCACTTTCCCAAGGACCTGATCCCCGAAGATGTCGGGCTGATCGTCGCAGACCGGTTCGAAGCCGCTATCATCCGTCCAAGTCCCGAAAATAAGCTTTCCGCGGCGCGTCGAAAGAAGCTTCTGATTTCGTTTGGGCAGCCCGCCGCAGCCCGCCTGCGCGGGGATGGCAAGGACCCAATCTTCGTTTCCTGACAGCACGGTATAGGAAAAGGCCCCGGAATTTCCGGGGCCTTTGATGTTAGAGGTACGCGGGATTATTCCGCCGCCTTAAGGTGTTCGGGCGGGTTGCGGAACTGTTCAAGCAGTTCGGCTTCGCGTGCCTTGGCCTTTTCGATGTGTTCTTCCTTGACGTGGCCGTAACCGCGAATGTGTTCGGGCAGGGCGAGCAACGCTTTGGCGATGCGGGCATTGTCGTGGGTGAGCCCGTCAATCACTTCGGTCACCAGTTTTTCGTAATCGGTGATCAACTGGCGTTCGATCTGGCGTTCCGGGTTGCGGCCAAACGGATCAAGCTTGGTGCCGCGCAGGAACTTCATCTTTGCCAGCACCCGGAAGGCCGACATCATCCACGGACCATAGACCGATTTCTGCGGTTTGCCGGTTTCCGGATCGGCATTGGCCAGTGACGGCGGTGCCAGATGGAAGTTGATCTTGTAATCACCCGTAAATGTCTGGGTGACCTTTTTGATGAAGGCCGGGTCGGTATAAAGACGTGCGACTTCATACTCGTCCTTATAGGCCAGCAGTTTAAAGTAATATTTCGCAACTGACCGGGCCAGATCATCCGCGTCACCAAGGCGTTTTTCTGCCGTTGCGACCTTATCGACAAGGGCGCTAAAGCGATCGGCATAGGCCGCGTTCTGATAATCGGTCAGGAACGCACGGCGTTTGGCGATGATGTCGGAAAGCTCGGTCGCGATCGGATGGGCTTCGGCCTCGTTCGGGCCGACGACGTCAATCACGCGGTTGCGCTCATGGGCATACAGGCGTCCCCAATGGAAGGACTGCTTGTTCATGTCAATCGACACGCCATTAAGCTCAATTGCCTGCATCAGCGCTTCTTCACTGATCGGGATCAGGCCGCGCTGCCAGGCAACACCTAGCATGAACAGGTTGGTCGCAATCGAATTGCCCATCAGACGGGTGGCAATGTCGCTGCCTTCGACAAAATGGACACCATCGGCACCACAGGCATCATTGATGACCTTCATGTGCTCGTTGGTTTTAAGCTCGAAGTCCGGGTTATGGGTAAAGGCGCCGGTGACGGTTTCATGTGTATTGATCACCGCCTGGGTAAAGTTGCGGCGCATCTTGGCAAGCCCTTCGTAGCTTGCCGCGACCAGAAGGTCACAGCCCAGAACCACATTGGCTTCGCCGGCCGGAATGCGCGCGGCATGCAGCTTGTTCTGATCATTGGCAAAGCGGATATGGCTGACGACAGCCCCGCCTTTCTGGGCAAGGCCCGCCATATCAAGACCGACAATGCCCTTGCCCTCAATGTGGGCGGCCATGCCAAGCAACGCGCCAATGGTGACAACACCCGTGCCGCCAACACCGGTGATCAGGACCGACCAAGGATCATCAATCGCGGGCAGGGTCGGGCGCGGCAGGCTGGCAAACACGGCGTCCGTGCCGGTGTCACCCTTGGCTGCTGCATCGGGTTTGCGAAGTTCGCCACCTTCGATGGTGACAAAGCTCGGGCAGAAGCCCTTAAGGCACGAGAAATCCTTGTTGCACGCTGACTGATCGATCGCGCGTTTGCGGCCAAATTCGGTTTCGACCGGCACAACGGCAAGGCAGTTGGATTGTTCACCACAATCACCACAGCCTTCACAGACCAGATCATTGATGAATACACGCTTGGGCGGATCAACCATCAGCTTGCGCTTGCGACGGCGGCGTTTTTCCGCGGCACAGGTCTGATCAAAGATCAGGATCGAAACACCTTCGATCTGGCGCAGTTCCGTTTGGGTGTCATCAAGCGTATCGCGATGGCGGATATCAACCCCCGGCGCAAATTCCGATCCCATCGGATATTTATCGGGCTCGTCGGACAAAACGATGATGCGTTTGGCGCCTTCGTCATACATCTGGCGCGTGATCTGCGGCACGGTCAGCGGGCCATCAACCGGCTGTCCGCCGGTCATGGCAACCGCATCGTTGAACAGGATCTTATAGGTGATGTTCACACCCGATGCGACGGCGGCACGCACCGCAAGCGATCCTGAATGGTAATAGGTGCCGTCGCCCAGGTTCTGGAAGACGTGCTTGGTCTCGGTAAACGGCGCCTGACCGATCCAGGTCGCACCTTCGCCGCCCATATGGGTGAATGTCTCGGTCGAGCGATCCATCCAGTTGACCATATAATGACAGCCAATCCCGGCCATCGCACGGCTGCCATCAGGCACCTTGGTCGAACTGTTATGCGGGCAACCCGGGCAGAACCACGGAATACGGGCCACATCCGGGCGCGGTTCGGCGATTTCGCGTTCCTTTTCGGCCAGCCAGTCAATGCGTTCATGAATGGCGGGGCTGTCATAGAACCGCTTGATGCGCTCGGCCAAAACCACGGCAACACGGGCCGGGGTCAGCTCATCCATGGATGGCAGGATCCATTCGCCTTTTTCATCGAACTTGCCGATCACGGTCGGGCGGACATCTTCGCGCCAGTTATAAAGCTGCTCCTTGACCTGGTTTTCCATCACCGCGCGCTTTTCCTCAACCACGATGATTTCTTCCAGCCCCATGGCGAATTCGCGCACGTCATCCCGGTTGAGCGGCCAACTCATCCCGACCTTAAGCACGCGAATGCCGATCTTGGCGGCGTCTTCTTCGGAAATGCCAAGGTCATCGAAGGCCTGCATGACATCGAGATACGCCTTGCCGGTGGTAATGATGCCAAGCCGCGCATTCGGGCTGTCGATCACGGTTTTATTAAGCTTGTTCGCCCGCGCATATGCCAGTGCGGCATAAAGCTTGTATTTCATCAGGCGATGTTCCTGCTCCTTGGGCGTATCGGGCCAGCGGATATGCAGGCCGCCCTCGGGCATGTCGAAATCGGTCGGGATGACAGGAACGATACGATCCGGTGCGACATCGGCTGCGGCCGAGCTTTCAACCGTTTCGGCAATGGTTTTCATCGCCACCCAGCACCCGGAATAGCGGCTCATCGCCCAGCCATGCAGACCGTAATCAAGAATATCCTGCACACCCGACGGGTTCAGGACCGGGATCTGCGCATCGATAAAGGCATACTCAGTTTGATGGGGCAGGGTCGATGATTTGCAGGAATGGTCATCACCCGCCAAAACCAGAACCCCACCATGTTTGGACGTGCCGGCATGGTTGGCATGCTTGAACACGTCACCGGACCGGTCAACCCCCGGACCCTTGCCGTACCACATGCCAAAGACGCCATCATATTTGGCATCCTTGTACATATTGACCTGCTGGCTGCCCCAGACGACGGTGGCGGCAAGGTCTTCATTGACCCCGGCCTGGAATTCGATCTGCTGTTTGGTCAGGAATTTCTTCGCCCGCCAAAGCTGCTGATCAAGTCCGCCCAGTGGCGATCCACGGTAACCGGAAATGCAGCCGGCGGTATTAAGGCCCGCGCGCGCATCAAGCTGGCGCTGCATCAGGGGCAGGCGCACCAGCGCCTGAATGCCTGTAAGGTAAACCCGGCCTTCCTCAAGCGTATATTTATCGTCGAGTTGAACTGCCGCCAATTGTTGTGCCATGACCGGTCTCCCTCGGATCTCTCTGATATGCGGGGTCATTTCGGGCCCTATGCACTGCTTTTATTGATATGGGTGTTGGCGCAGTGTTTCGGTATGACCTGTAAATTATCTGTCAGGTTGGGATTGCGGGACCCATGCCTGATCCTGAAATGGTAATAAATACTGACCTTTTTTCAAAACGAACTCGCATTGCACTATGCAAAACGCCTGATTGCATCTGTTGACGTAAGGGCAACTTATTATTTACTTATTCCGGTACCGATTTGCGCGCAATAAAATTGCGCTTCTGTTGCGATGCGAAATTGCAAGATGGGCCGAGTCCATGCTCGGCGTGGGTAGTGCGCTATGTTAATCTCGTGCTGGTTGGCGTGTGTGCCGCAATATGGTCTCAGGGGATATAAAAGTGAAAAACTACGATTACTTGAGCTTGAGCGTAATTCGTTGGGAAACGATGACTAGCGTGCGTTCCGATAACATCGTCGATAGCTATAAAAGAATGTCCTTATCTGAGGAGGAGCATCGGAGAATTGTTGGAGATATGAGAGAAAGGTTGTCCACGTTGGAAACAAGATCTTTCTGGTTTATGAATTTTAGTTTTATGTTGAATATTTTTCTTTTCGTTGGTTTGTATTTTCCTGAGAAGGATATTTCTATTTTGGAAATTTCCTCTAAAAACTTGGCATCTGTAAAGGAAGTATCGGTTTTTGTAGCTTATTCTGTTTTAGTTGCCTCATCTTTTCTATCTATGAATACTGGTATTTTGATTAATGCTTTAAGGAAAATGTATATTTGGGATAGAGGAGAGGAGGAATCAAGAGTTGTTGAGGGTTTGGTTCCTGGAAATATGTTTGGAGTTGACCGAACTCCAGGTTTTTTTAGGGGGCAACTTTTCTTGGTGTCCCCAGTTTCAGTAATATTCCCATTTATGGGTATATTTTTAATATTATTTGTTGTTTTTTACATTGGAATTTATTTATTTTCTCAAATATATATTATTTTTAATATAATAAAATACCCTTCTATTGATGGGGTTTTTAATTACGTTGTTATTGTGTATGCGATTTGCTGTACCTTGTGCTTTGTTGCTATGGTCGTTTTGCAAAAAGTTCCTCTACCTTATATTCAGTACTACAATAATTTTTATGATTATGTAGAGAATATTGGAGGGAAGGTTTTTGAGGATTACTGTTGTTCGTCGGTTTTGTGGAGGGAGAGGCCTAAATTTAGAAAGTTTCTATTGTTATCATTTTTGATGTTTAGTGTGTGTTCTGGTGCAATTTTATATGTATTGGGCATTTCGGGTAACTTGGAATACTTTTACGTCGGAGCTATAATTTTTGGCGTATTTGTATTCTCTTACATCGTGGCTAAAGTGGCATGGAATTTGAGATTGAGAAAATTCATTTCTGATAATGCCCATTCGTTGGATAGTTTTGACGCCAAGCATTTTGCAGAATGGAAATTGCAAGAGAAACACAAGGTGCCTGAGTAAGGCTATCTTTCTTGAAAGGGTGCAAGGTTGGATCAACGTGTTTCGCTGATTACTCTGGGTGTTGCGGATCTGGATCGGTCCCGTCGGTTTTATGAAGACGGGCTGGGCTGGCAAATGACCGAAATGGTCGAAGGGCAGGTGGTGTTTTACCAGCTCTCCAACGGACTTGCTCTTGGCCTGTTCGGGCGCGATGCGCTTAAGGAAGATGGCAAGTTCGATGATGATACCGGTGCAAGCTTCGCCGGGCTGACATTGGCCTATAATGCGCGCAGCGAAGAAGAAGTCGATCAGGTCATGGCAGAGGCCAAAAAGGCCGGGGCCAAAATCCAGAAGCCGGCCGAAAAGGTTTTCTGGGGTGGCTATTCCGGCTATTTCCGTGATCCCGATGGTCATGCCTGGGAAGTGGCGTTTAATCCGTTCTGGGAAATTGACGAGGCAGGTAATCTTCGCCTTCCACCGCCAAAAGCCGAGTAGGGCGCATCCCCCTAAGAATTCATACACGGGCAGCAAATTGCTGCCCGTTTTTATATGTTTGTCGTGTGGTAAGGCGGGGGCTGCATTTTCGGAAATATTCCAAAGTACAGTTGCATCCGGGATAATTTCCTTTTACATCGAATGTGATGTAGTTTTAGTCAATGCTTTCAAGGGGGATAAGGTTTTGAGTTGGATCGACCAGTTTCCGGGTCTGTCACGTTTGCCCGATGGCATCCGATCCTACCTTGTTGGTGAAAGCAAGATCGTCACTGTTCCGGCCAACACGGTTATTTTCGGGCCGGGCAAGTCGCCAGAAAACCTGTTGCTGTTGCTCGATGGCACCGTTCGTGTGCAACAGACATCCGATACGGGTCGTGAAATTGTGCTCTATCGTGTCCATGCCGGGGAAAGCTGCGTTCTGACCACGGCCTGCCTGCTGGCCTATGAGGATTACTCTGCCGAAGGCATTGCCGAAACCGAAACGCGTGCGGTGGCAATCCCGCGCAAGGTGTTTGACAAGCTTGTCTCGGACTCGATCGAGTTTCGCCAGTTTGTCTTTACCGCCTATTCTAAACGCATCACCGACCTGTTCATGGTGATCGAGGAAATCGCCTTCCAGAAGCTTGATATCCGGCTCGCGCACAAGCTGATCGAGCTGGCCGGTGGCGAGGAAACGGTTGCCGCAACCCATCAGAAACTGGCTGTTGAGCTGGGCACCGCGCGTGAAGTGATTTCGCGTCAGCTGCAGGAATTCCAGCGCCGTGGCTGGATCGAACAGTCGCGCGGCACCATCCGCCTGATTGAACGTGCACCGCTGGAAAAGCTGGCGCAAAGCTAGAAAATCGCTGCCGTTCAGGCGGTTCTACGACTTTAGAATTATTAAGTGTTGATATTGCGATGTTTGGTGACTTCGTCACTGAAGCGCAAATCGCGAATTCCTAAAATAAAGAGAATAGCCAGATGTTTTGCCCGCAAACCTGTGGGTAACGGACATCTCGAACCCATCCGATGCATGCCGTGGATAAGGCGGCCCGGAGACAGTTGTTTAGGAGGAATCCATGTCTGCATACCCGGTAAACATGTCCGTAAAACCCGAAGTTACGGCCTTTTTTGACGAAGATACCAACACGATCAGCTATGTGGTCAAGGACCCCGAAAGCAACGCCTGCGCAATTGTCGATTCCGTGATGGATATCGATTATGCGGCGGGTCGCATCACCTTTACCCATGCCGATAACATGATCGCATTCGTGAAGGATAACGGCCTTAAGCTGGAATGGATCATTGAGACCCATGTCCATGCCGACCACCTGTCTGCCGCCCCCTATATCCAGCAGGAACTGGGTGGCAAGCTTGGCATCGGCAGCAAGATCACCGTTGTTCAGGATACCTTTGGCAAGGTGTTTAACGAAGGCACCGAATTCCAGCGTGACGGCAGCCAGTTTGATCGCCTGTTTGAAGATGGCGACACCTATCAGGTCGGCTCCATGACCTGCTTTGCCATCTATACCCCGGGTCATACCCCGGCCTGCATGGTGCATGTCATGGGTGACGCGGCCTTTGTTGGCGATACCTTGTTCATGCCTGATGGTGGTTCGGCCCGTGCCGATTTCCCGGGCGGTGATGCCGGTACCCTTTATGACAGCATCCAGAAGCTCCTCGCCCTGCCAGATGATATGCGTCTGTTCATGTGCCACGACTACGGCCCCAATGGCCGTGACATCAAGTGGGAAACCACTGTTGGCGAGGAAAAGCAGCACAACATTCATGTTGGCGAAGGCAAAACCCGCGAAGACTTCATCAAGTTCCGCACCGAACGTGATGCCCAGCTTGATATGCCGCGTCTGATTATCCCGTCGCTTCAGGTCAATATGCGCGCCGGTCAGGTGCCGACCGATAGCAGCGGCAAGAAAATGCTGAAAGTCCCGGTCAACGGGCTCTGATCAACACTCAGGTGAGGAAAAGCCATGGAAACCAAAACAATAAGTAACGGGTTCTCCGTCAGTCCGCAGATCGTTGCAGACGATGTCAAGGAAATCGCCAAGCTCGGCTTCCGCTCCATCGTCTGTAACCGTCCGGACGGCGAGGGCGCCGATCAACCAACCTTTGAAGAGATTTCAAACGCGGCAAAGGAAGCCGGGCTTGAAATCCGCTACCAACCGATTGTTTCGGGCAAGGTCAGCGATGACGACGCCCGTGACTTCGGCCGCCTGTTTGACGAGTTGCCCAAGCCGGTCTTTGCCTATTGCCGCACAGGCACGCGTTCGACAACGCTTTGGTCGCTGAGCCAGGCGGGGCATCTTGATACCAGCGAAATCCTTCGCGCCACCAAGGCCGCCGGTTATGACATGGGCGGTGTTGTCCGCCGTATTGTCAATGGCGGCAAAACGCCCACCGATCAGGGCGATGCGAAATATGACGTCGTAATCATCGGCGGCGGTGCTGCCGGTATTTCGGTGGCATCGAGCCTGCAGGCTCGTCGTTCGGGCCTTGAGATCGCGGTCATTGATCCGGCCGATATTCACTATTATCAGCCGGGCTGGACCATGGTCGGTGGTGGCGTGTTTGAAGCCAGCACCACGGCCCAGACCATGGGATCGCTGATCCCCAAGGGCGTGCACTGGATCAAGGCAGCTGTGGCCGCGTTTGAGCCGCAAGACGACGCCGTCATTCTTGATGGCTGCCGGGTGGTTAAATATGACCGTCTGATCGTCTGCCCGGGACTTAAGCTCGACTGGAACCGGGTTGATGGTCTGGTTGAAACGCTGGGCCGCAATGGTGTGACCTCGAACTATCGCTATGACCTCGCACCCTACACCTGGGAACTGGTTTCCTCGATGCGCGAAGGCAAGGCGATCTTTACCCAGCCGCCAATGCCGATCAAATGCGCCGGTGCCCCGCAAAAGGCGATGT
Source organism: Thalassospira sp. (assembly GCF_002709775.1). Classification (GTDB taxonomy): domain Bacteria; phylum Pseudomonadota; class Alphaproteobacteria; order Rhodospirillales; family Thalassospiraceae; genus Thalassospira. Next base: position 16,944 of record NZ_PAQR01000006.1, on the reverse strand, counting down.
ATCTGTCGGCCGATCACTGGAACGGCAATGGTGTTCTCAAGAACATCGACATTGATTTCTGTAATGCCGGTGGCGTGCTGTTTGGCGTTAAGGACTACGTCCCGGCCCTTGAAAGCTATGTGAAGAAATACGATGCCCATCTGAACTTCTTCCACAATCTGGTTGCGATTGATGGTCAGGCGAAAAAGGCCTGGTTCGATGTTGCCAAACCCGAAACCAAGGTCGAACGCATCGAGAAGTCCTTTGACATGATCCATGTCTGCCCGCCGCAGGTGGCACCGGACTTCATTCGTGTTTCTCCGCTGGCAGATGCTGCTGGCTGGGTCGATGTCGATCAGGCGACCCTTCGTCACAAGTCGTTTACCAATATCTGGTCGCTTGGCGATGTGATGAATGCACCCAATGCCAAAACGGCTGCGGCTGCCCGCAAACAGGCGCCGGTGGTTGCCGAAAACGTTGTGGCCGATATCGATGGCAAATCCCCGGTCGCGCAGTATGACGGCTATGGATCCTGCCCGCTCACGGTGGAGCGCGGTCGCATTGTTCTGGCCGAATTCGGTTATGGCGGAACGCTTTTGCCGTCCTTCCCGAAATGGCTGATCGATGGCACCAAGCCGTCCCACCTTGCCTGGTTGCTTAAGGAAAAGCTGCTGCCGCCGATTTACTGGAAGGCGATGCTGCGCGGCAAGGAATGGCTGGCCAAGCCTGAAAAGGTTACCAGCAACTAAAACACCCTTCGTCCAAGGCAGCGTTCGCGTTGCCTTGGACCCACTCTGATCTAAGAGATCGACGAATGCGCCTTAACATGCTCCGCAAATATGTCCCGATCTTTGACTGGGGACAGACCTATGACAGGACGGCTTTTGGCAATGACATGATTGCAGCCGTGATCGTGACGATCATGCTGATCCCGCAATCGCTTGCCTATGCGCTGCTGGCTGGTCTGCCGCCCGAGGCCGGGCTATATGCCTCCATCGCGCCGATCATTCTCTATGCCATCTTTGGCACCAGCCGCGCACTTGCGGTCGGGCCGGTGGCGGTTGTTTCCCTGATGACGGCAGCCGCCGTTGGCAATATTGCCGAGGCAGGGACGATGGGCTATGCCCTTGCTGCCTTGACGCTTGCCGCTCTGTCCGGGGCGATCCTGCTTGCGATGGGTGTGTTCAAGCTGGGCTTTTTGGCCAACTTCCTCTCGCACCCCGTGATTGCCGGTTTCATTACCGCATCGGGCATGATCATTGCCGCCAGTCAGCTCAAACATATTCTTGGTGTTGATGCCGGTGGGCATAACCTTTGGGAAATTGTTACCTCGCTGATTGCCCATATTCCCGAAACCAATCAGACGACGCTTATCATTGGTATTTGTGCCACGGGCTTCCTGTTCTGGGTGCGGAAGGGGCTTAAACCCGCCTTGCGCAAGCTGGGCCTTGGCGCACGTTCGGCTGATGTCCTGACCAAGGCTGGGCCGGTCTTTGCTGTTTTCGCCACCACGGCGGCGACCTGGTATCTCGGCCTGGCCGATAAGGGTGTGAAGATCGTCGGGGATGTGCCGCAAAGCCTGCCGCCGCTGACCATGCCGGATTTCAGCCCGGGCCTTGTGACCGACCTTCTGGTGCCAGCCATCCTGATTTCCGTGATCGGCTTTGTTGAATCAATCTCGGTCGCGCAGACGCTTGCGGCCAAACGCCGTCAGCGCATCAACCCCGATCAGGAACTGATTGGTCTGGGCGCTGCCAATATCGGTGCGGCTTTCACGGGCGGTTATCCGGTTACGGGTGGTTTTGCCCGCTCGGTCGTGAACTTTGATGCCGGTGCACAAACGCCGGCGGCCGGCGCCTTTACCGCAGTTGGTTTGGCGATTGCGGCGGTGGCACTGACCCCGCTGGTCTATTTCCTGCCAAAGGCGACGCTTGCGGCGACCATCATTGTTGCCGTGCTGTCGCTGGTCGATTTCTCAATCCTGAAAACCAGCTGGCAATATTCCAAGGCCGACTTCATTGCGGTTCTGGCTACCATCCTTCTGACCCTTGGTCTTGGGGTTGAGGTCGGGGTGACGGCCGGTGTGGTGCTTTCGGTCGGGCTGTTTTTGTATAAAACCTCGCGCCCGCATATTGCCGAGGTCGGCCTGGTTCCCGATACCCAGCATTTCCGTAACGTGCTGCGTCATAAGGTGATTACGCATCCCTCAGTCCTGACCATCCGGATTGATGAAAGCCTTTATTTCGCCAATGCCCGCTATCTTGAGGATTACCTCTATGATCGGGTGGTGGCGTGCAAGAACCTCAAACATGTGGTTCTGATGTGCTCGGCCGTGAATGAAATTGATCTAAGCGCCCTTGAATCGCTCGAGGCCATCAATCACCGGCTTGAGGAAATGGGCATTTCCCTTCACATGTCCGAGGTCAAAGGACCGGTCATGGACCGCCTGAAGAAAACCCATTTCCTTGATGAACTGACCGGGGACGTCTTCCTGTCACAGTTCGAGGCTATCTCAAAACTGACAGACGGGAAGGGGGCGGAAGCACCCCCAAGTTCCGAACCAAAGGTCAAACTGGTCTAGGACTGAAGAACGAAAATCGGGCTGAAAACTCAGCCCGATTTTTTTCTGCCATTGCGCAGATGGGTCAGGAAGTAAATCAGACCACCGGCAAGCAGTCCCCAAAACGCACCGGAAATGCCATAAAATGTCAGGCCAGCTGCAGTAACGATAAAGGTCACAGCCGCTGCTTCGCGCCCGTCTTCTTCCTTGAACGCCGCAACCGCCGATCCGGCAAAGGCGCCAATCAGGGCAAGACCGGCAACCGCTTCGATCAGGATGCCTGGTGCAAGACTGATAAACGCCGTCACCAATCCGGCCAAAAGCCCGAACACGATATAAAAAACACCGCCCGAAACCGCCGCCCAATAGCGTTTTGACGGATCGGGATGGGCATCCTTGCCCGCACACAGTGCTGCCGTGATGGCCGCCAGGTTGACCGCATGCCCGCCAAACGGGGCAGAAAGTAACGAGAATATCCCGGTTACGGTAAAGAGCGGGCCCGGCGGGGTGTCATAATCATTGGCGCGCAGAACCGCTGTGCCCGGAATGTTTTGCGATGCCATGGTGACGATGAAAAGCGGCAAGGCAATGCCAACCAGCCCGGCCAATGTGAATTCCGGCATGATGAATTCGACCGGTGGCGCAATCGAATGACCGAGATCGGCAATCGCATTTTCCGGAAACTCGACCCCGAATACCATCACCGCAACAAACGCCAACAAGGCGGCTGGAATGGCAAGCAACCGGTTAAACCGGCCCATGACAATCCAGGCAATGACAATGGGAAGGCCGAGCAACGGATCAAACGCGACAGCTTTGACCGGGGCAAGGCACAGACCCAGCAACACACCGGCCAACATTGCATTGGCCAATGGTGCCGGGATGCCCGCAACCGCACGGCCCAGTGGTTTCCAAACACCGCTGATAATGATCAGCACGGCGCAAACGATAAAGGCGCCAACAGCAACTGCAAAGCCCCCCTCGATCGCACCGGATGTCGCCAAAAGTGCTGCACCGGGTGTCGACCAGGCAATGCTGATCGGAAGGCGGGTTTTAAGCGAAAGCACAATCGCGCAAAGGCCCATCGAAATCGATAGCGCCATCAGGCCCGATGCCGCCTGTTCCGGGCTGGCGCCAACGCCGGTCAGTCCCTGAAGGACAACCGCAAACGAACTGGCGGAACCAACAAAACCGGCCAACAGGCCCATGAAAATACTTTGGGGCGAAATATCACGCAGCATGGGGGCTCCGCAGAAATGCAAATAATTGAAAACGTGGTGGCAAGCGCATCGACCCTAACCAGATGCCACAAGTCAGGCCAGCAAAAAGCACAATCCCAGACACCGGAAAGTTGAAAGATCACCCACTAATGCGGCGCGATCCACCAAGGGCAGGGGGGATGCAGTCGAATTGGAACCATCGTTCTGTTTTCACACAGTTTTTTGCGTAAAAAATCGGGCTTCATTGACATATATCATCGTATAAATTCTGAGAATTAAATAATTATAATGTACTTAAACGGAGCGGACGATAATTCCTGACTTAGGAGCCCGAGAATGACTGTATCCCCCCAGATTCGTGTCGGCCTGCCGCGCATTAATGAACCGGCCCCGGATTTCACAGCCCCCACCACCGACGGGGTCAAATCCCTGTCCGACTATCGTGGCAAGTGGCTTGTGCTGTTTTCCCATCCGGCCGATTTCACCCCGGTCTGCACGACCGAATTTATCGCCTTTGCCAAGCATGCCGATGAATTCGGGAAGCGCAATTGCGAGTTGCTGGGCCTGTCGATTGACAGCACCCATTCGCACATCGCCTGGATGCGTAACATCCAGCAGAATTTCGGTGTCGAAATCCCGTTCCCGATCATCGCTGACCTTAAAATGGAAGTTGCCCAAGCCTATGGCATGATCCATCCCGGTGCAGGTGATACGTCGGCTGTGCGTGCGACCTTCATCATTGACCCCGATGGCATGCTGCGCGCCATGGTCTACTACCCGATGAGCAACGGTCGCTCCATTCCGGAATTCCTGCGCATGATCGATGCCATGCAAACAAGCGACAAGAACGGTGTCGCCACGCCTGAAGGCTGGCAGCCGGGTGACAAGGTCATCGTTCCGCCGGCCCATACCGCCAAGGCAGCCGCCGAGCGCGTAAACAATCCCGCCTATGATTACGTGGACTTCTATTTCTGCACCAAGTCCCTCTGATCAAACACCCCGATGTGCGGTCCCCGGGGCAAGGGGCCGTACAAAGGCAAAACCCCGCCAGAGCAATCTGGCGGGGTTTTGTTCATTCGGTTTTCTGAAATCCGGGACGCCTCAGCGTTCGGTAATCTTGAACTCGATACGGCGGTTGCGGCGATAGGCGATTTCGTCATCGCGGTTATCAAGCGGCTGGTATTCGCCAAAGCCTGCTGCAACCAGACGGTTGGGCGGCACACCCTGATCAATCAGGAACTTGACCACCGAAATCGCACGTGCCGACGAAAGCTCCCAGTTCGAGGCGAACTGGAGGTTTCGGATCGGCACCCTGTCAGTATGACCGTCAACACGCATGACCCAGTCGATATCATCGGGAATGTCGGATGCAATCGCGGTCAGGGTCTCACCCAGTTTGGCCAGCTGTTCCTGACCTTCTTCGCCAAGATCCGCCGAACCGGATCCAAACAGGACCTCGGACTGGAAGACAAAGCGATCCCCGACAACCCGGATGTCCTGACGGTCGCCCAGTACTTCACGCAGACGGCCAAAGAATTCCGAACGGTACCGCTGCAATTCGGCGACCTTGGTGGCAAGGGCTGCGTTCAGGCGATTGCCAAGATTGACGATCTGAGCGTCTTTTTCCTCGTTCTCGCGTTCTGACGCCTCAAGGGCGGCCTCGATGCGGGCCAGTTGTTGCCGCAGAGCCAGCATCTGCTGGTTAAGCGCTGCGACCTGTGCCTTGGCCTCGTCGCTCAGGTTCTTTTGTTCTTCAAGTTCGGCTGCACGCGACGCCAGAAGGGCAGAAAGTTCGTCAATGCGGGTTTCCTGATCCGTGATTTTCTCGCCGGTGGTTTCGCGAAGCTCGGTCAGCTCGGCTTCCTTGTCTTCAAGCGATGCCAGTGCTGCCAGAAGTTTCTGTTCGATCTCGTCGGCGGAAAGTTCGGCTGCAGCCAGCTGATCGGCAAGGGTCGCTGCGCGGTTGCGCAGATCATCACGTTGATCGGCGGTATTGGAAAGCTCGGTCGTCAGCTGGGTGAGCTCAAGCTCCATGCGCTGATTGTTGCCGCGTTCAAGCGACAACAGATTGGTTAGCTCATTGACCTGTGCGGTCAGATCGCTCAGCGCCTCGTCACGGCCCGAAAGAGCCGCACCAAGATAGACCTGCGCAATGACGAAGATCATCAGAAGAAAGATGATCACCATCAAAAGCGTCGCCAGCGCATCAACAAAGCCAGGCCAGGTATTTACATCGCGGTTACGACGGCGCGAAAGCCCGATCATGCGATCAGCCCTCCTCGGCGATGGCGGCGATGGTCCGGGCCAGTAGCTTGATCTCGCTTCTGATTTCCTGTGTGGATTGCTGGCGGCCCATGGTCAGTTCTTCACCGATCCGGCCAAGCGTGCTGTCAAGCGAGCGGATATGGGCGCGGGTATTATCATCAATCCCGAAGCTGCCCATCTTCATCGAGTCTGCCAGCTGATCCAGAACCGGTTTGAGGTGCATCTGGTTTTCCGCCAGCTTGACCATCAATTGCTGTTCGGCCTTCATCTGATCGGTCAGGGTCGAAAGCTTGTCTGCCAGATCAATCAGCGTGTTGTGCGATTTGATCTGTGAGCTTTCCGACCGCTGGATAGAGTTCTGCAACCCTTCCATATTGTCCGCCATCTGTTCGATCAGGGCCGAAAGATAGGCCGGAACAGACTGTTCGCCATCGGAAATGCCGCCACCCGAACCAAGGCGGGTAAAGCTTGAAAGCCATTCTTCAAGATCGTTGAAGAAACGGTTCTGTGCCTGACCGGCCTGCATGTCCAGAAGGCCAAGTGCGAGCGATCCGGCAAGACCAAACAGCGAGGACGAGAACGCCGTGCCCATGCCGCTCAGCGGTTCGGACAGGCCGTCTTTGAGTTCAGAGAACCAAAGATCCATGTTCGAGCCACTGCCGACATTGACGTTACTGATCACACCAGCAACCGAGTTCACCGTCTGAAGCAGGCCCCAGAAGGTACCTAGCAGACCAAGGAACACCAGCAGACCGACGACATAGCGCGACAATTCGCGGCTTTCATCCAGACGCGAGCGGATCGAGTCAAGGATGGTCCGGGTCGAGGTCGTTGAAAGCTGCGGGCGATCGCGGCGCTGTTCGGCCATCATGCTGGCCATCGGGGCCAGAAGTTTCGGCGGAACCTGCGATGTCAGGCCCGGACGGGACCGACGGAAATCCTCGATCCAGGTCACTTCTGGTGACAGGCTTGCCGCCATGCGGAAGGTGTAAATGACGCCAACCACAAACACGCCAAGGATTAGGCCATTGAGAACAGCGTTGGCCATAAAGGCATCAGACAAGGCCGGGAACAGCAGGGCGCCAACCCCGGCAATGATGGCAACAAAGATTGCCATACGTGTCAGATAACTTCCGGGTTTGGTAATGGGCGGGAGCGATCCCGTACCACTGGCCGTATTGCTGCTCATAACGGATTAATCCTAGCGTTGAACGGTTTTGATATCGACGCGATCTGCAGGGCCGGAGGGAACATTCGCACCAAGGGCACGAACGTCAATGCGCGTGGAGCGCACACCACTGTCAATCAGATAGGAACGGACTTGAAGCGCACGGGAAAGCGACAGACGACGTGCTTTTGATGCATTCGCACCGTCACCCTGGGCGTAGGCCTGCAACTGAATGCGCAGGTTTTCATCCTGACCCATGCTTGCAATCACACTATCAAGCTGGCTCTTGGCGGCAGTACTCAGCTCAAAGCTGTCTGCGGCAAAGCCAAGGCTGTATTCATCAGCACCCGTGGCTGGCATCGGTGCCGGTGCCGAAGTTTCCGGCGGAATGGCGGCTTCTTCGGCAGCCGGGGCTTCCGGTGCAACCTGTTCGGTCACCGGTTCTGCCGTTGCGGCCATTTGGGTCGCGGACTGGGTGGTATCAGGTGCCGGTGCTGCCGGGGCGGCAGGTGCTTCGGAAATCGGGGCGACTTCCGGTGCCGCAGGCGCACTTGGCGCTGTGTTTTCTTCAACCGGTGCCGGTTCTGCTGCCGGTGAGGCAACTTCAGCTGTTTCGGTCGCAGGCGCAGGCGCTGCAGGAGCAGGGGCCGGAGCGGCTTCCGCAACGCTCGGTGCTGGCGCAGGTTTGGTCAGCGGCGTCGGCGCATTGGAGCTGCTGGTTTCGCTAACTGCCGGCGCTGCCGGTTTGCTGCGCGGTGCGGCAGTCGGTTCGGGCTGGTTCAGCGCGATGGTCTGGTTTGCACCATCATCCATCATGGCTGGGGCCGATACAGGTGCAGGTGCCGGGGCACGTGATGCCGTGGCAACGCCCGGGACGCCATAAAATTCGGACTGGGTCGGGAAGGCATTGCCGCCGCCACTCGATCCGTCAATGACAACGGTTTCAAAACCGCCGTCATAACCGGCACTGCCAGTGGCACTCGCAAATTGCTCTGCTGCCAGGAAGGTCGATTTCGGACGGGTTTCCGGGAAGATCAGGTCTCCGCCGGGCATGACGATATGTTCGCGTGACACGGACGGGGAGAGATACTGTGGGACGGTTGGCTGTCCGCCGTAACCGTCGGCAACGTCCCAGTTTACCTGAACGCTGCTGTCATTCGAAACCGGGGAGTATTGTTGTGCGGATGCGTTAGCGCCAAAGAACACGGTTGTGCCCAGTGCAGCCGTCATCGCAAGCACCGAAATCTTGGAATACCCCATCATCAAATCGCAGGCCCCTTAATACCCTGTGTTTGAAATCGTTTGGTAACGTTGTTCTATTTCACACAGTTTTGTGTCGATCATTAGGCACCCGCAAATCTTTTGGAATGCCCCCCTGTTGTCCGCAGGCCCGCAACCGGGCCACACAGTCCCATGCACCATAGCTTAGAGACAGGTGATGGACAACCGCTTTGACCGATAATGCAAAAGGGGCGCTTCGACAATTTGCGAAGCGCCCCTTTCAAAAAACAGTAACAAAAGCGGTGAGTTAGCCCGCGATTGCCTTTTTAAGCGTTTTGGCCAGCACCGGCTGGATATAGTCGTTGGCTGCAACAACGCTGCCGGTACCAAGCATGTTGGTGCCGCCTTTTTCGTCGCGGATATAGCCGCCAGCTTCCGAGATCAGGATAATTCCGGCTGCGATATCCCACGCATTGAGGTGAGATTCCCAGTACCCGTCATAACGACCGGCTGCGACATAAGCCATATCAAGGGCAGCAGCCCCCATACGACGCACGCCGGCACAACGATCCATGACCGAATGCAGCTGTTTTTCAAAGGCTGCATGGTCGCCATGACCAAGATGGGGAACGCCACAAGCCAGAACGCATTCGTTCAGACGACGACGGCCCGAAACGCGCAGGCGACGGTTATCAAGGAACGCACCAACGCCCTTTTCCGCCCAGAAGCACTCATCCTTGGCAACGTCATAGATCATGCCGGCAATGATTTCGTCACCCTTCTGAAGGGCAACCGAAATCGCGAAATGCGGGATGCCATGCAGGAAGTTGGTGGTGCCATCAAGCGGATCAATGATCCAGCGATGCTCAGGATCGGAGCCCTTGACCTCGCCACCTTCTTCAAGAAGGAAGCCATAGCCCGGACGGGCACGCTCAAGCTCTTCACGCAGGCGTTTTTCGGCACGGTGATCAGCTGCAGATACGAAATCTGCCGGGCCTTTCATCGAAACCTGAAGGTTTTCGACTTCACCGAAGTCGCGTTTCAGTCCATAGGCTGCCTTTTCGACAGCCTTGTACATCACGTTGATATTCGCAGAACGACGGGCGGCGCCTCGCACGGCATATCTCCCGGAATTTGAATTAAAAGAAGGTCCGCTTTCCGGACCGGCGGGCAGGGAGGCCCTTAGTCCTTGGCACGCTCGACATAGGTGCCTTCAACCGTGTTCACGACAATGCGCGTACCCGATTCAATATGCGGGGGCACCATCACACGAACACCGTTCTCAAGAACAGCCGGCTTGAAGGAGGAAGACTGGGTCTGACCTTTGACGACCGCATCGGCTTCGACGATCTGGAAGACGACATGCTCGGGCAGGGTTACGCCAAGCGGCTCACCTTCAAAGGATTCGATGGTTACAACCATCCCGTCCTGAAGATAGACAGCAGCTTCGCCAACAAGGTCGGAATTTACTGTGATCTGGTCATAGGTTTCGCTGTCCATGAAGGTGATCATGTCACCATCGGCAAACAGGTAGGTGTATTCTTTCTGCTCAAGACGAACCTTTTCGACGGTTTCCGATGCACGGAAACGTTCGTTCAGCTTGGTGCCGGTACGAATGTCTTTGAGTTCAACCTGGTTAAAAGCACCGCCTTTACCCGGCTTCACAGCCTGGCATTTTACTGCACGCCACAGGGCACCTTTATGTTCGATAAGGTTACCCGGACGGATTTCGTTGCCGTTGATTTTCATGGCACAAACCGTTCTTTCAGATCACAGATTCACAATGCAATAAGGGGCAAGCGCCCCATTTCAGGCGCTCTACCTACCAGTTCGGCTGTTTTGCTGCAAGCAGATTGATCCGGGATAGCGCGCATAACACCCCGTCATTCGCGCATGGCTTGGATCAAGCATCTGGCGGCCAAGCAGTTTTGGCCACGCACCAAAAGCAATCAGATATCGGTTGCAGCAATCGCTGCCTTGATCGCCTTTGCCCCGGCTTCCGGCCCGTCCGGATGGTTCCAGACACCACCGGTAACCGCGATGAAATCAGCACCTGCCAGAACAAGCGGGGCAACGTTTTCTGCGGTAATGCCGCCAATTGCTACGCACGGCACGGTGGTAAAGGTCGTCCAGATCTCAAGGATTTCCGGCGTGACGCTGGTTTTGGCTTCCTTGGTTTCCGTCGGATAGAACGCGCCGAAGGCGACGTAATCCGCACCCTTTTCGCCAAGGATCATCGCCTTGTGGCGGCTGTCATAGCAAGACACACCAACGATGTGTTCTTCGCCCATGATCGCGCGCGCTTCGTCATAGCTGGCATCGTCTTCGCCAACATGCACGCCGTCACAACCTGATTTCTTGGCAATGTCGGGTCGATCATTAAGGATCAGCGGGATATCGCGCTCCGCACACATTGGAAGGATCGTATCAATTGCCTTGCGGATTTCATCGTCGCTGACATCCTTCAGGCGTAATTGCAGGCAATCAACCGCCCCGGTATCAAGCACGGATTTCAGCTTCTCGCCAAAGGGTGCAAGATCGATTTTCGGCGGGGTCAGAAGATAAAGACCGGCAAGTTCGTCTGAATTCACGATGATAATTCCTGATGATTTCCTGCGTGTTATGTAACCTTTGACGTAAGGTTTGGCAATTGCCAAGGCTATCCCACCAGATGCGCGTGCAACCGCTTGTCGAGTTCAGGGGCGGGCAAAAGGTCATCGGCCATCTGATAAATCACATCTCGGCGCGGCAGTTCTGTCATGACGATGCAGTTGGCCTGACCGGCCATATCCCGAAGCTTTTCAAGCTTTGGTGCCGCCATCGGATCGACAATCACTGCATCAAGCCCAAGCTCGATCGCTGCAAGCGCCCCGGAAACCCGGCCGCGACAATCAAGGATCGAGGTGACATTCGCTGCTGGAAACTCTTCGCGCACCAGCGTGATCAGATCGGCAAACCACTGTGCCCCATGCGATTGGGCTGCGTGATCAGGTGACAGCAAGCCAAAGGCACGATCCCCCATCACCCGGCAGGCGGATCTGGCGCCGTTGATGCCGTGAATGCGAATGACGGGATCGGGCAGGGCGGTCATGACGGTTGCTTAGGCCTTGGTGCGCGCGACATAGACCGTGTTGATGTCTTCACGGTCAATCAGCGGATGCTTGAATTTGATAACGTCGGCCCGAATGGTTTCAAACGCGGATTGAAGGTTCTCTTCAAACCATGGTTCGGGCATTTCGGTCGACCACAGGGCAAAGATACCGCCGGGCACCAGATGTTTGGCAAGCTTTGCGAGGCCATCCCTGGTGTAAAGGCGCTTGTGATCTTCATGCAGGACATTGCCCGGTGAATGATCAACATCAAGCAAAATGGCGTCATGCAGTTTTTCGGGTGCATCCGGGTTCATGCCCGGCGTATCGGAAAGTGAGGCTGCAAAGAAATCACCATGCACCAGCGCACACCGCGGATCGTTTGAAAGCTGCTCACCCAGTGGCAGCAACCCTTTCTGATGCCACTCAATCACCTCGGGCAGGGTATCGAGCACGGTCAGTTTGCCGGTCTTGGGATTATCTAGCGCTGCCTTGGCGGTATAGCCAAGCCCAAGCCCGCCAACGACAACATCAAGGTTGTCGCGATCAAGTTCGGCCAAGCCAAGGTCGGCCAGCGCGATCTCGGCATCTGTAAACAGGCTCGACATCAGATATTCTTCATCAAGCTTGATTTCATAGACATCGATATCAAGGCTGAGCTCACGTCGGCGACGCAGGCTCAAGACTCCCATCGGTGTCGGGCGATAATCAAGTTCCTTGAAAAGAAGGCTCACGGGCCGGGCTCCTGTTTGGCTTGATGTGTTGGTGGCTCAACACTGACGGAAAGAGGCGCAAAAGAAAAGTGCCCGAAGCAGAACTTCGGGCACTTGATAAGTCTCGGTCTAAGCGATGCTTAGAGGAACTTCGCCATGGCGACAGCGGTGTCGCTCATACGGTTGGAGAAGCCCCACTCGTTGTCATACCAGGACAGGATACGAACGAAGTTGCCGTCCATGACCTGGGTCTGGGTGGCATCAAAGGTCGAGCTGTTCGGGTTGTGGTTGAAGTCAACCGAAACCAGCGGTGCTTCGCAAACGCCAAGAACGCCTTTAAGCGGACCGTTTGCGGCTTCCTTGATCGCTGCGTTGATTTCATCAACGGTGGTGTCACGGCCCGCAACGAAGGTCAGGTCGACCATGGAAACGTTCGGGGTCGGGACGCGGATCGCGGTACCGTCAAGCTTGCCTTTGAGTTCCGGAAGAACCAGGCCAACAGCCTTGGCTGCACCGGTCGAGGTCGGGATCATCGAAAGCGATGCCGAACGTGCACGACGCAGGTCTTTATGCAGGCTGTCGACGGTGTTCTGATCGCCGGTGAAGGCGTGAACAGTGGTCATGAAGCCCTTGGTGATGCCAACGGTCTTGTTCAGAACATCTGCAACCGGTGCCAGGCAGTTGGTGGTGCAGGATGCGTTCGAAACGATGATGTCGCTTGCCGACAGGGTGTCGGAGTTAACACCGTAAACAACGGTCTTGATGTCACCCTTTGCCGGGGCGGAAATCAGAACGCGCTTGGCGCCAGCGGTCAGGTGTTTGCCAGCACCGGCTTCGTCAAGGAAGATACCGGTGCACTCGAATGCGATGTCGACTTTAAGGTCGGCCCACGGCAGGTTCGCCGGGTCACGCTCTGAGCATACCTTGATCGTCTTGCCGTCGATGACGAGGTTGTCGCCTTCGGCTTTGACGTCATTGGCCAGAACGCCATGAACGGAATCATATTTCAGAAGATGTGCGTTGGTGTTGACGTCACCCAGGTCGTTGATGGCAACAACTTCAACATCGGTGCGGCCGCTTTCAACGATTGCACGCAGAACCAGACGGCCGATACGGCCAAAACCATTAATCGCTACGCGAATAGCCATTCATCCCTCCAAAATTATAATGATTGGTACCTGGGGAGTATCAATCACGGCTTAGGGTACAAGAACCCATAGAAAAAAGGCCGGATCGGCATGTTACCGATCCGGCCCTGTAAATTAAACCAGTTCCTTGGNCGCTTTGACCAGCGCNTCGGCNGTGATGCCGAAATGCTCGTAAAGNACCGGGGCCGGTGCCGAGGCACCAAATCCGTGCATGCCGANAACCTTGCCGTTNTCGCCAACATATTTTTCCCAGCCAAAGACCGAAAGGGCTTCGATGGCAACGCGCGGTGCGCTGCCCAGGACTTCCTTGCGGTATTCCGGCGACTGGGCGTCAAACAGTTCCCAGCTCGGCAGCGAAACAACAGCAGCATTGATGCCGTCTGCTTTCAGCTTCGCCTGCGCGTCAACTGCGATCTCGACTTCCGAACCGGTCGCGATCAGGGTGACCTGGCGGTCGCCATCGCAATCGGAAATCACGTAACCGCCACGTGCGACAAGGTTGTCTTCACGGTAGTCGGTCCGCAGAACCGGCAGGTTCTGACGGGTAAGTGCGAGAACGGTCGGGCCGCTTTCGTTGGTGATCGACAGTGCCCATGCTTCGGCGGTTTCAACCGCATCGGCCGGGCGGATCACGGTCACGTTCGGCATCGCACGCAGCGATGCAACATGTTCGACCGGTTGGTGGGTCGGGCCGTCTTCGCCAAGACCGATGGAATCATGGGTCATGACGTAAACAACGCGCTGGTTCATCAGGGCCGAAAGACGGATCGCCGGGCGGCAATAGTCGGTGAAGACCAGGAAGGTGCCGCCATAAGGCAGAACGCCACCATGCAGCGCCAGACCGTTCATGGCTGCTGCCATGCCGTGCTCACGGATACCGTAATAGATATACGCACCTTCATAGCCGCCATCGGCGGTGATCGGTGCCTGAACACTGGTCTTGGTGTTGTTCGAACCGGTCAGGTCGGCAGAGCCGCCGATCATTTCCGGGATCGCCTTGGTCAGCACTTCGAGAACATTCTCGGATGCTTTACGGGTGGCGACCTTCGGCTTGTCTTCGGTGATCTGCTTTTTGTAGTCGTTGAAGGCTTCGATCCAGTTTTCCGGAAGCTTGCCTTCGATACGACGCTCGAACTCGTCCTTAAGGGCTGCTTCGAGGCTTTCGAAACGACCACCCCATGCATTGAAGTCATCCGCACCACGTGCGCCAGCAGCAAGCCATGCATCACGGATATCGGCCGGAATGTCGAACGGCTCGTAATCCCACTCAAGCTTCTTGCGCATGCCCGCAAGTTCTTCGGCGCCAAGTGCCGCGCCATGGGTTGCCGAGGTACCTGCTTTGGTCGGTGCGCCAAACCCGATCTGGGTTTTGCAGGCAATCATTGACGGGGTGTTGGTGGTTTTGGCTTTGGCGATGGCGGCTTCGATCGCGGCCGGATCGTGGCCGTCAATCTGCTGAACGTCCCAGCCAGCAGCTTCAAAGCGCTTCTTGTGGTCTTCCGAGGTCGAAAGCGAGGTCGGGCCATCAATCGAAATGCCGTTGTCATCGAACAGAACGATGAGTTTCGACAGTTTCATGTGACCGGCCATCGAAATGGCTTCCTGCGAAATACCTTCCATCAGGCAACCGTCGCCAGCAATCACATAGGTGTAGTGATTAACAACGCTGTCACCGAAGCGGGCATTCATGATGCGCTCGCCAAGGGCGAAACCGACCGAGGTCGCAATACCCTGACCCAGCGGGCCAGTGGTGGTTTCAATGCCTTCGCCGTGACCGAATTCCGGGTGCCCCGCGGTGCGGTAGCCCATCTGACGGAAATTCTTGATCTGATCAAGATCGAAGTCTTCGTACCCGGTCAGGTGCAGAAGCGAATAAAGAAGCATCGAACCGTGACCTGCGGACAGGATGAAACGGTCGCGGTCCGGCCAGTTCGGGTGCTTCGGATCGAATTTCAAGAATTTGGTATAAAGAACAGTCGCAACATCTGCCATGCCCATCGGCATGCCCGGGTGACCGGATTTGGCTTTCTCAACAGCGTCTGCCGAGAGGAAGCGGATGGCATTGGCCATGCGGTTGTGTTCTGCTTGCGTCGTCATGTGATGCGGTTCCTGGGGGTTTCGCGGTCGGGCGATGAAAACACTTTTCCATTTATTAACGGAATTCGCGCGGAAGATGCCCTTACAGGGGGCATACGTCAACCGCTTCTATCGAAAAACTGCCAAGTTATCCGGATTCAGATTAATCACACTGGCAATTGCCGTGTCCAGTTGTGGGTTCTGCTGATCTGTTTGGGCGCATACCGCCTGATTTTCCCCAAGTGCGCCTGCTGCTTGAGGCGTTCGGATGCAATCGTGATCGGGCAAAACGGTTGTTGATCGGAATCTGTGATGTTAAATCAGCCATGATCATGACATCTTCGATGGGTCTGATCGCCATCAGATGAGTCGCAGCAGACAGGTCATGTCTGCGCAATTTGGGTAAACAGCAAACATTCGGGTAGGATCATGTCGCGGTTGCAACAGGCAAGTGATCGGCTGAAAGCAGCATTGGAACGTCTGGAAACGGTTGCGGAGTCGGCAATCGACGCCAAAAGCCAGAACGCAAACGCTGACACGGCAGAGGTCGACGCCCTGCGCGGACAGCTTTCGGCCCTTCGCGAAGATTACGACCGACTGAGCCGCACAACCGAGACGGTTTCAAACCGCCTTGATGGCGCTGTTGATCAGCTCAAACTCGTCCTTGATGAAGAACCCGCAAAGAAACAGGCGTAACCCATGGCACAGGTTTCCATTCGCATTAACGGTCGCAGCTACGACATCGCATGCGACGACGGTCAGGAAGATCGCATTCACGCGCTTGCCGGTTATGTTGACGAACGGGTCAAGGAAATCTCCGATGCGGTTGGCCAAATCGGTGAACAGCGCCTTCTGGTCATGACCAGCCTTCTGATTGCCGATGAACTCGGCATGGCGCATGAAAAGCTCGAAAAGCCGGCAAGCCCGGCGGCCGAGGCCGGAAGTATCTCGGCTGCTGAAAGTGATGCGCTTGCGGACAATATCGAAAGCATGGCCGAACGGGTCGAAGCACTTGCCGATCGCCTGAACAAAGACTGATCACCCGGTTATTCGCCGACTGCATGGCTGCGTTTCCGAAGGCCTGAATTCGCGCAATCTACTTGAAATTCCGATGGTCGAAGACTAAGTTCCGGTCGCTGACAGTTTGCGATGCGCCGTTCGCGGCGATCAAGAACCCAGCATCAAGGGGGCTGCCCTGTTCGTCAGGTTCGCTAATTCCCGGGGCCGATGCTCATTTCTCTAGGGAGCTGTCCCTTGCCAGGCCGTGGTCTGGTTATACGGCGCCCACCTGCACCTGCAGGTCACGAGGAATTACCAAATGGCCAACGGCAGCGGTGGCTCCCGCTTATATTCCCTTTTCCATTTCGTGATGCCGGTCATGCGTCCCGGGGCAGGGTGCATTAAACGAAACATGTCTGCCTGCTGGCTGACGCAAAACAGGAAGCACAATGCGTTTACTTCATCTTGGCGACGTTCTGGGGCAATCCGGTCGCAAGGCAGCGCTC